>JADBYA010000005.1 GCA_020403245.1 Flavobacterium sp.
ATTCAAGAATGCGGACGGCTACTTTCGTTACTTTTTACAGAAAGAAATCACAATGATGATTTCAACAATAAGTATTGCAGAGTATTGCGTAGGTGGAGATGTTCACGAACTTCCTTTAAGAAATTTACAAATCGTTCCATTTAATTTAGACCATTCAAAACGGACAGGTGAATTTGCCAAAATAGTTTTTTAAAATAAAGGAAAACTCAAATTGAAAGAACGGAACATCATTCCAAACGACACAAAACTTTTTGCTCAAGCAGACTGTGAAAAGGCCGTAGAATTTTACTTGTCTTCTGACACAGAAAGCAATAAAATTTACAATCTTCTAACTCAAGAAACTGCACCCAAATTTCAATTCATTGATCTTAACACGCCGCACTATGAAACATTTGGACTGCTTGACCTGTGACGAGAGAAGAACGACCGATAACAGATAGAGTTTCGATGGGCTTGCAAAGCCAACAATGAACCCCAGCTCCGCATTCTATGATAAAAAACCAACCCAGTTACCAACCCGCTCTCCGAAGTCTCCCGACTTCGTAGCAATAAAATAGAAAACCACAACGTTGTCAAAGTTTTGAACTTTGACAACGTTTGTTATAAAAAATAGTATTTTTGGAAAACAAAATAAATAGTCGCTTATACATCTAAATTGGGTTAGATATATGCAAGTTATGGCGGGTATTTAGGAGTTAGCGTCAGCTTAAAAACGACCCCACGACACAAATAATGAAAATTTATGTTTCCAAATTTAGAAACTTTATATATCTTTGTAACGTTTAACAATTAATTTGACAAGTGAAATATTTCGAGACACGTTTTATGGTAGAAGCAAACGAGTTTATAGCAGGGCTTGATAAAAAGACAATCAAAAAAATATTTTACAACATTGACCTTGCTGAACAGACTAATGACCCAAAATTATTTAAGAAATTACAAAATGACATTTGGGAACTACGAACAAAATTTGGTGGACTTCAAATAAGGTTGCTTGCATTTTGGGATAAGTCGAACAATAAGAAAACACTAGTAATTGCAACCCATGGTTTCATAAAGAAAGTGGACAAAGTGCCAGCGAACGAAATTGAACGTGCAGAAAGATTAAGAGACAAATATTTTAATAATAAAGCTAAAAATTAGAAAATATGGCAACTAAAGAAATAAAGACTTATTCACTTGCCGAAATGAAAGACAAGTATATTGGAAAAGTTGGGACAACAGACCGTGACGAATACGAATACGAACTTAGTATGGACGTGTTGGGGAAAATGATTAAAACTGCAAGACAAGAACGCCACTTGACACAAGAAGAACTTGGTAAGCTTGTTGGAGTGCAGAAAGCTCAAATTTCTAAACTCGAAAGTAGTGCTAACAGTGCAACAATTGATACTGTATTAAGAGTTTTCAAAGCATTAAAGGCGGAAATTAATTTTAACGTGAAACTCGAAGACAACTTTGTTAAACTTGCTTGACAGAAAAGAAAGCCGACCGCATAACAGTACATTTAAATAAAAAATCGAAAATGAAGAAATTTTATTAATAATTATAATAGCAGCTATTTCCACATACTCATTTAGTCAAACTGACCCGATAAGCGTGCATCTTGCTCGTGCCCGCAAAGAAATCCCCGCTCTCCGAAGTCTCCCGACTTTGTAGCAATAAAATAGAAAACCACAACGTTGTCAACCTTTTGAGCTTTGACAACGTTTGTTATAAAATAATAGTATTTTTGGAAAACAAAACAAAGTAAACATGCGACTTTCTTGCCAAATAGCATGTATTTATATTCAAAAAATGCGACTATAAGGAAGTTGGCGGCAAACTTCTGAAAAATCTGCTTAAAATAATTATCGTTTAAAGTTAATTTGTAATTTTGAAAAAAAAGAAAGAAAAATGGACTTGCAAACTCGAAAAATAAACTTCATTCAAAATTTTCTCAAACTGGAAAGTGAGAAAGCAATTTCTCATTTAGAAAAATTATTACAGAAAGAAACTCAGAACAATTCTGAGTTGAAACCTCTGACAATGAAAGAGTTTCAAAAAAGAATTGATCAGTCTACTGAAGATTCTAAAAATGGACGATTGACTGAAAGTAGTAAATTAATTTCCGAAATAGAGAAATGGAGTTAGAAGTTTACTGGACTGATTTTTCTAAAAAAAACTCAAAAATATTTTCGATTACTACAAAGAAAATGCAAGTTTAAATGTTGCAAAAACCCCGCTCTTCGAAGTCTCCCGACTTCGGAGCAATAAAATTAAAAAAAACCTTGTCAACCTTTTGAGCTTTGACAACGTTTGTTATAAATAATAGTATTTTTGGAAAACAAAATAAATAGTCGCTTATACATCTAAATTGGGTTAGATATATGCAAGTTATGGCGGGTATTTTGGAAGGTGCTTTTGCAAACGATTCAAAAAGTAGGTTTTTGTTTGCAGTTACTAAAGAGATTTCCAAAAATTAAAAAAAAATATATATTTGTAAAACGAATGGTTGTTGAAAGATAAAACACATCCTATCAAAGAACTAAAAAGTAAATACTATGAAATTATTGCCTTTATCTTGGAGCTTTATTTTAATTTTATTCATAACATCTTGTAGCAACAATGATGATGGACCTGCCGCTGCAACTAAAGCAAATATCAGCGGATCTGTTAATTTATATAATGAATCTACAAATCAAGTGGATAATTCAAATATGACTGTTAGTGTTTTAGGCACCACGCCCCTGATTTCTGCCGTAACTGATGCTGAAGGAAGGTTTGTACTTAGCAATGTTCCTTTCGGTACCTACACACTTGAATATACTAAAAGTGGATACGGTACTTATAAAAAATTTGGTGTGGTACACGGAACCAATGGTCAAGCCACAGCACTAATAACAATTCCCTCACTTGGTCAAGTTTCCACCACAAGTATCACGGGGCTTACAGCCAGTGCATCTGCCAATCAAGTAGTGTTGTCCATGAGTACCAACCCTTCAGGCAGTGCTGCTAATCGCCGCTACGTTCGTTACTTTCTCTCCACTAGTCAGTCGGTAAGTGCAACCAACTATTCTTATTATTCTCCGGTATTTATATCACAAATTAATCCTTTTGAAAAAACAATTTTAGCAACCGAGTTGATTAGTGCAGGATTTACGTCCGGACAACAAGTATATGTTAGAGCTTACGGTGATTCATTTTGGGATAATGCCTACGACAGTACTGAATTTAACAGAAGAATTTTTCCAAACTTGAATGCAACTACCGTACCTGCTACTTCCTTTATCGTGCCTTAAAATGGTTGTTGTCCATTTTTAATAATTCTGTTGGTTATCGTCACAACTGCGTTACCACTAAAATAAGTAACCCCTCTGGCTCTCATTTGTCCGCATCTCTGGTGCTTGCCTGTGTCGAGTACCTACTTCAATAAGAAAATATAATCGTAGCATTTGCAATGCTGTTCCCCTCCACAATGCTGGCGAAAGCGTGACGCACGTGCCCGCAAAGAAATTAAGAATAATAAGAACTTTATATTTTCCGAAACCGCCTTGCGAAGCAATAAAATTAAAAACCACAACCTTGTTACCCTTTTGAACTTTGACAACGATAATTCCAAAATAGTAGTATTTTTGGAAAGTATAATGAAGTAAACATGCTACTATATATAAGTTGGTAGCAATTTAAATGACATCGTAATGAAAATTTGTGCAGCTCAGACAAGACCTATTAAAGGGAATATTCCCCAAAATATTGAAACGCATAAGAAGCTTGTAGAAATTGCTATTTCTAATCAAGTTGACATTATTATTTTTCCTGAACTCTCTTTAACAGGTTATGAGCCTGAATTGGCTGATGAATTATCAACTTCACAATTAGAAGACAATAGATTAAATGACTTCCAACTTATAAGTAATGAAAATAATATAATTATTGGTGTTGGTATGCCAACTAAAAGTGAAAATGGAATTTGTATTAGTATGATAATTTTTCAACCAAATGAAAAAAGACAAATTTACTCAAAACAATATTTACATCCAGGAGAAGAACAATATTTTGTAAGCGGACAAAACATTTCACCAATAGAAAAAAAGGACAATAAAATTGCCTTTGCAATTTGTTATGAAACTTCAATCTTTGAACATTCGGAAGCGGCACATAAAAACGGTGCTGACATATATATTGCAAGTGTTCTAAATTCTGTAAAAGGTGTTGATAATGACATAAAAAGAATTTCAGAAATCTCAAACAGATATGGGATGATTGCATTAATGTCAAATTTAACAGGGAAATCAGGAGACTACGAATGTGCGGGCAAGTCTTCAATTTGGAATAGACAAGGAAATTTAGTTGGACAACTAAATAGTGAAGATGAAGGACTGATTATTGTCGATACAATAAATCAAGAAATAATTGAAACGTATTTGTGAACTAAACTGCCCCCCATTGGAAAAATAAGGAAAATAACGTAAAATAAATTGATAAAAATAGAATATCAAAAGTACAATTGACAATGTAGAAATATATGAAATCGAAAATTATCTAACCTATATTCGTCCGCCAGAAGAAATTAGAGACAAGCTTGATATTTCATATCGAATTGAAAAACAAAGTGTGATTATTTTTGAAATTAGACCAAATTGGCGAGCTGAAAATGAAAAAATGGAAATTGATATTGTTAAATCAACTTTTGTAAAGAAGGATAATAACTGGAAAGTTTATTGGAAAAGAGCAGATTTAAAATGGCACTTATACAAACCAAATCCAATTGTTAAAAACTTGCTTGATTTTATAAGGTTAATTGAGAAAGATGAATATGGATGTTTTTGGGGATAATCCGCCCCTCTCCGAAGTCGCCCTTCGGAGCAATAAAATTAAAAAAAACCTTGTCAACCTTTTGAGCTAAGACAACGTTTATTGTAAAATGATAGTATTTTTTGGAAATAGAAAGGGGAAGAAACATGCCAATATTTTACCAAATAGGGTGTATACCTATTTAAAACAGGCGACTGTAAGGTAATTAGTGGCAAGCGGCTCGCGAAAATAAATAACACGTGTTATTAAATTAATATTTGCACGTGAATTATTATCTCTCTATATTTGTTTCATAATATTTGAAATTAAATATCATGAACACGAAGTTAACATTGACAATTGAGCAAACAGTTATCGAGAAAGCAAAAAAATATGCGAAAGATAAAGAGCGTAGCTTGTCAAACTTAATAGAGAATTATTTAAAGGCGCTTACGAAAGAAAGTGATTCAAATGAAATTGAGTTAACTCCTATTGTAAAATCTTTAAAAGGTTCTTTTACTGCTCCAAAAAGCTTTGATTATAAAAAAGAATTAACCAATCGTTTGTCTGAAAAATATTTATAATCAATGACACGAATATTAATCGATACAGATGTAATCCTTGATTTCTTTTTTGACAGACAACCTTTTTCGGAAAACGCTTCGAAAATTTTTTCTCTTTGTGAATCAAAGGAAATAAAAGGCTTTATCACTCCAGTAATTATAAGCAATGTGTACTATTTGCTCAGACAAACCGCTAAGCATGAAAAAGTAATCGAAAAATTAAAATTGTTAGTTTCAATTACTGAAATTTTAGTTATGGATAAAGATGTTATAATTAAAGCTTTGAACTCAGATTTTAAAGATTTTGAGGATGCATTACAAAATTATTCAGCAGAGTTAGATAAAGAAATTGATCTAATAATCACGAGAAACATAAAAGATTATAAAAATAGTAAATTGGCTGTGATGATACCAGACAATTATATGAAAATCAAAAGTGTCAGCCACTAACAGCTGTCAAACGCCATCGCCCTCCGAAGTCTCCCTGCGGAGCAATAAAATTTAAAAAATAACGTTTTCAATCTTTTGAATTTTGACAACGTTTTTTTCAAAATAATATATATATTAGTGGCGGAGAAAACAAAGTCTGATAGTAGTCAGTACAATCCATACAAAATTGGAGAGATTGGGATTATTTTGTCAGGGCAAGATATTAGTTGTAAAACATTTAAAAATGACAATAGCTTACAAAAAGAAATACTTAAATATAAATCTTATATATGCTTTAATTTTCACGGTGACGTTGTTTACAATTTCTTTGGAAAGTTCAGAGAGTTGGAAAATCATAATAGGGATACTGACACCTACTTGTTTTATTGCAAAATATTTTTATCAGAAACAAAATAAATACCTAACAATTGAAGATGAAACGATAAGAGTTAATAACACTTTCGGTCAAGGAATTAATTTAAATGAAATACTTACGATTGAAAAATATGCTGGGGATTATATACTTAAAACTGGAAAGAAAAAACTAAAAATTGATACTACCATTATAGAGCCAACGGAGCTATCTACTTTAAATTCAGAATTGGAGAAACTAAATGTGAAGTGGGAATAAAAACCTCTCTGCAAAGTCCCCCCTAGCGCGAGCATCTTTCTCGTACCCACCAAGAAATTCTGAATAATAAGATCTTTATAATTTCCTTTTTTTATTTTTTCATAAATTAATTACCCTGCTCTCCGAAGCCCCCATAAGGAGTAATAAAAAAGAAAACCACAACTTTGTCAACCTTTTGAACTTTGTCAACGTTTATTGTGAAATAATAGTAGTAATACTTTTGAAAATTAAACCAAAAAAAGCATTGAAAGATAAAAAGTCTTAAATTTGAAAAAAATAAGATGATGACTAGGCAAGCAATAATTGAAAAAACTATAAAAGCAATAAACCAACTTCCTGAAGACAAAGCAGAAGAAATCTCTGATTTTGCAGACTTTGTCATTAAAAAGTTTGAGGACAATCGTATTACACAAAGTATTCAACAACTTGTATTAAAAAGTAATGCTTTTGATTTTTTAAATGATGAAGAAGATCTCTATTCTTCAAATGATTTAAAAGAAAAATATAATGGCTAAAGGTGATATTGTTTTAATAACTTTTCCTTTTACAAATTTAAGCGGAAGTAAATTGCGTCCAGCAATTGTATTAACCGAAACTAGTCTTGATAGTACAGTTTGCTTTATTACTTCGCAAATTAATTGGCAAGAACAAACAGATGTTGTATTGTTTCCAAATGATCAAAATGGAATTAAGAAACAATCCTTAGTAAGAACAAGTAAAATTGCTACGATTGACAAAAATTTAGTGCAAGGATTACTTGGTGTACTTTCTGCAAATGAAATCACTGAACTAAACAACAAGCTCAAGATTTTATTTCAGCTTTAAATTACTCATAGCTTGTAACTGCTTCACTTTGGCGCTTGCTATATTAGTTTAAAAAATCCCAGTCCAGCTCCGAAAAGTCTCGCGAATTTGTGGCAATCAAACCAAACCTTAAAACCATATCATGAAATACTTCTTATTATTTTTCACTTTCATAAACCTTACCCAAGGTCAAAAATTTATTCCTTTGGATGAAGATACTTTAGAATATATTAGTGAAGCAAACTATAATCTTTATGCAAATAAAAAGCTAGTATTCTCAAGTATTACAAGCACAGATAGTGTTACAAGATTACCAAAAAACGTTTTATTTGATTCAATATCATTTAGCAAATTAAATTATAAAGAAACCGGTTTAAAAAAAGAAAATTTAGGTGAACTAGTTCGTCTTAAAAAAATAGTTTATGAATTAGAGGATGTGATAATTTCGAACTCAAAAAACAATCAAATATCAATTGGAGAAAAATCTAGATTTATAAAAAAATATTCAAATTCTATTAAAAAGGATACTGTCTATGGATTACTCTTTCATAAATCTGATATAAAAAATAAGCAAATTGAGGGTCTTCTTTTTTATGTAGAAAAAGTAAAATATAAAACAACTTATAAAATAAAGTTTTATGCTGCTAATGAAAACGGCAATATTATTATTGGCCAATCTTTAGAGTTAGCTGAAATATTATTTGAAAGCCCAATTTTAACTCTAGAAACAAAAACTAAGAATAAAGTAGAAGTCAATTTAGAAGAATATAATTTCAATACAGAAAATCACAATGTGTTTGTTTGTTTAGAACTCCAAGCATATTATGACGAAAATAATGAAGTGATGGTTCCTTCATTTAAAGAAT
This sequence comes from Flavobacterium sp., assembly GCA_020403245.1. GTDB lineage: Bacteria > Bacteroidota > Bacteroidia > Flavobacteriales > Flavobacteriaceae > Flavobacterium. Next base: position 8,070 of record JADBYA010000005.1, read on the forward strand.
CAACGAAATTAAAGTTCCAACTATCAAATTTTAACAATTACTATGCAAAAACAATCGATTTTTATACCAAAGAAAAGAGTGATTCTATGATAAATATAAATGGTATGATTAAACATGATTTTGCTACAGTGTTTTTTCGAAAAACCACATAAAAGCAATTTGGTAGCTCCTGCAATTTTACTATATGCAAAAAATAAATAAGCCCCCTAGCGCGCGCGAGCATCTTTCTCGTACCCACCAAGAAATTCTGAATAATAAGAACTTTCTAATTTCCCTTTTTTCTACTTTTACATAAGTTAGTTACCCAAAAACAATCAGAAATAAAATAATTAAAACAGTAATGATATGATGATACAACCCTACCTTGATTTCTTTCTTCGCGACTTAGATAAAGTCAAAGAAGAACTATTACTCTACAAAAATGAAAACGATCTATGGACGGTCAAAGGTGACATCCAAAACGCTGCAGGAACACTTACGCTTCATTTAATCGGAAACCTCAAACATTTTATAGGTGCGCAAATCGGTTTTACGGGCTATATACGCAATCGTGACAAAGAATTTTCTGATCGGAACATCTCACGCGAAAAACTGATTTCCGAAGTTGAGGAAGCAATTTCTATAGTAAAAAAGGTTTTGCCAACTATCAAAGATGAAGACTTCAGCAAAGAATTTCCAGTTGAAATGTATGGAGCAAGAAGAACCACCGGCTATATTTTGCTGAGTCTATCAACTCACTTCTGTTATCATCTCGGACAAATAAATTATCACCGGAGATTACTTGCTTACTAATACAAAAAAACTAGCGCTAATCCACGCTATCGGCTAGCAGATATATCAACTAGTGAAGAATTGAATATTCTTAACGAAACTAAGTTTAATGAATTAAAACTAGAAACAAAATAGAAAATAAAAACTAAATTTTGAAAGGTCTTGAAAAAACTTACGAAAAAATGCTTTTTTTTAAAAAAAAGAATGTAAAAGCGAACTTGTTAAAATTCAAGATGACAAAATCGTTAAATTAAAATTATAAAAAAAACTTCTGTTACAGCGGTTTCATGAAATGGAAAAAAATGTACAAAATTCACATTTTTCTTTCGCAAGAATTTTTATCTTTTAAGAAAATAATCAGTTCCGAAGTCAGCAACCTCAAAAAGCAGCAAAACGTAATGGCAGTTTTTTTGGTTTAAAAATGAACTTATTTATGATGCCTTAGAACGGAAATACAACTTCCTGTAAGAATACAACCCAACAAAACGATAAAAAATCACCATTAATGGTGATTTTTTTTTGAAATCAATTCAAGTACTTTGGCCTATAAATAAAACGCCGCAAAGTCTGTGACTTTGTAATTATACAAAACAGAAGCGCTGCCAAAAACTATATAAATATGTGAATTATGTAAATTCAAAATAAATAAAACATTTTAATTAAAGAAAAGTAGTAAAAAATTTGAACAGACTAGTGTTGCAAAATCTATTGATTTTGCAACAATTAACCAAATTATTAAAAAACCAAAAAATCATGATACTATACAACATCCTCTTCATCCTCCTAAACTCTATAACAGTGCTATTACTGAGTAGCATTGCCAGTTGGTTAGTACTAACCCAAGTATGGGAACCATATCAAAAAAGACTGGAGACCAAACAAAGACGCCTCGCCTATCAAAAAGAAGCCATATTGCGGCTTACAGCTCTAGAAATGGCGTGTTCCAAAAAATGGAGCAACAGCAGAATTATAGATTTCCTCAACGGTAACGTGTCAGTGGATCGCAACTTGAAAGATTGGAAAATGAGCTATCTAGTGCTCTCTGGCTGGTCTGTCTCAGTATATGAAAAAACAATAGTCAACCTAACCAAGCTGGAAAAACTAGCACAAGAAGACCAAAGCTGGCTAAACGAAGAAAAAACTATAAAATCAAAACAACTCCTAGACAGTTTGTTAGTATTGCTAAAAAACCAAAAACCAATTAAAATTTTCAAGTATGTCATTTAATTATTTTATCCACGTCTTGAGCCATCCCGTTACTATGGTAATCCTTGGTTCAACTATAGGTTGGCTTTTTGTAAACTACGTTTGGAAACCTTTAAATGAAAAGACCTTCCGCTTTCTAAACAACAATCGGTATCAGAAAGAAGTTTTTTTAAGATTGGAGGAATTGAAAACAGGTTTTGAAAACCAATATTCCACCAGGATAATAAAAGACTTATTAAATGGTAAAACCACCCTAAATCCTGATTATAAGTTTTGGAAATTGGATACGCTGATTCAAAGTGGATGGACAGAATATGTTAATAAAAACATTCAAGAAACGCTGACAGAACTAGTAAAATTGGTTGAAGAAAGCGAAACCACTATTAACAAACAAAAAATCAAAAAAGCAATAATATTAGTTGAAACACTAAACATTTATTTAAAAAACATAAAAGAAAACTAACTGCAAATAAACCATGTGCTGGAAAAACGTAAAAAAAATTTAGAGGATTTGATGAAATAGAATTCATCAGTAGAGCAAAACCTATTGAAAGCAAATTTACAACACATAGTATTGCCAAGGAATAACCTGATATATTAAGAGTATGTATAGTTGCTATGGAAGTTAGAAGTGTAGAACAACTTCAATCGCCTATAAATTGGAATGCGTTATACGATTTGTACAACCAGTTTATAAACCTAAAAAAAAGAATTTTTATAAGAAACAAGTGCTTGATTAAAAAAGCATCTTTATTTCTTTGACCTCATATTGATGCATTTTATCATCGTTTTGCAATAAGGCCAGTTTACCATCGGTAGTAACTTTTTTCACTATTGCCATAAAACGGTTACCATTGTTGTCTTCAAAAGCAACAGCTTTAGCTCTTTTGTAGAGCAAACTGTTGTACCCAGACCAAAGGTGATTGGTTTTTTCTGGAAGTAACAAAATTTGATTTTTTAGCATTTTCACATAGAGTTTTGCCATTGCTTCCGGGTCTAATTTTTTTCCTGTAATGGAAATTATTGAACTGGCATTGGGGAGATTTTCAAAATTGGTTTGGTTTAGATTCAATCCAAAACCTATAATTGCATTAAAAGTCCCGTTGGGTTTAAAACTATTTTCTACCAATATGCCACCTACTTTTTTGTTTTCTGCCATAATGTCGTTCGGCCATTTAATCTTTCCTTTAGGATAACAACTCATTGATAAAGTATTGACAGCAGCAAGAGCAACAGCTGCATTTAAGTCAAAAACAGAAATCAAATCTAGCGGCAAATCTTTTATCAATACACTCATTAATAAGTTTTTACTACGCTCCGAATGCCATTTGGCGCCCATTTGACCCTTTCCACCAGTCTGCTCATTTGCCATAACAGTCGTATAGTTTTCCAATACTTTTTCTTTTGATAACTGTTTTAAATAGTCATTAGTTGAATCTATGGCATCGAGTTTGATTATGGTCATGATAGTAAAGTAAATATTAACTAATTTTAAACTTTTGTTGAGCAAAAATAATGACAAAAAAGAATACCTTTGCAAAACATACACAAATACTACATGACGAAGAAAACAGGTAATACCGATGTACTCCTAGCGAACATCATAAAAGGCATAGAAGACGTAAAAGGAAATGACATAGACATCCTCGATTTAAGAGCAATAGATACCGCAGTTTGCGATTATTTTATCATCTGCAACGGAAACTCAAACACTCAAGTTAACGCAATAGTTAACTCCATCCAAAAACTAGTATCCAAAGAGTTAAAAGACAAACCATGGCACATTGAAGGCACCGACAATGGCGAATGGGTTTTAATGGATTATGTAAACATTGTAGTTCATGTGTTCCAAAAACAAATTAGGGAATTTTACAACATTGAAGGACTTTGGGGAGATGCACAGATTACTACAATTCCAAATAATTATTAATTAAGTTAAAAAAATGGCTAGCGAAAAGAAATCAAATAATTTTAAGTTTAGTCCGTGGTGGATATACGCGGGATTAATTGTAGTGTTTTTTGTACTCAATTTTTTTGGTGGTTCCAGCTTTCAGGAAACTTCCAAAATATCTTCTTCAAAATTCAACGAATACCTAGACAAAGGTCAAATTGAAAAAGTAGTTGTTTACAACAAAACCGAAGGCGAAGCTTTCCTAACTGCTGCCGCTTTAAAAGATAAGGCACATGAAAAAGTTGGAAAAGACATGTTAGGCAATCCAAATAAAGGACCTCACTACTCTTTTGACATTGGGAACGATGAAGTTTTTCAAAACAAAATTGAAAAAGCAAAACAATCTGGTATACTAAAGGACTATGATTTCAAGGCAAAAAGTAATTGGTCTGATATTTTCATAAGTCTTTTGCCAATAATTATAATCGTTGGAATTTGGATTTTAATCATGCGCAGAATGTCGGGCGGTGCTGGAGGCGGTGGCGGAGGTCAAATCTTCAATATCGGAAAATCGAGAGCCAAACTCTTTGACGAGAAAACAGATTTAAAAACTACTTTCAAAGATGTTGCTGGATTAGAAGGTGCCAAAGAAGAAATTCAAGAAATTGTAGAATTCCTTAGAAACCCGGAAAAATATACCTCTTTAGGTGGAAAAATCCCAAAAGGAGCTTTACTCGTTGGTCCACCAGGAACAGGAAAAACATTATTAGCCAAAGCTGTTGCCGGTGAAGCTAAAGTACCTTTCTTCTCTTTATCTGGTTCCGATTTTGTGGAAATGTTTGTAGGAGTTGGAGCTTCTCGTGTTAGAGATTTATTCAAACAAGCCAAAGATAAAGCACCTGCCATTATTTTTATTGATGAAATAGATGCTGTTGGCCGAGCTCGTGGAAAGAATAATTTTTCAGGTGGCAATGATGAGCGTGAAAATACCTTAAACCAGCTATTAACCGAGATGGATGGTTTTGGTACCAATACGCACGTAATTGTATTAGCGGCAACCAATAGAGCCGATGTATTAGACAAAGCTTTGATGCGTGCCGGAAGATTTGACCGTCAAATTTATGTTGATTTACCCGATATTAGAGAACGTAAAGAAATATTTGAAGTGCATTTACAACCATTAAAGAAAGTAGATGGTTTGGATGTTGAATTTTTGGCAAAGCAAACACCAGGTTTCTCTGGTGCTGATATCGCCAATGTATGTAACGAGGCAGCTTTAATTGCTGCAAGAAATAATAAATCAGCTGTGGACAAGCAAGACTTTCTTGATGCTGTAGATAGAATCGTTGGAGGACTTGAAAAGAAAAACAAAATTATAACTACCGAAGAAAAAAGAGCTATTGCTGTTCACGAAGCTGGTCATGCTACTGTAAGTTGGATGCTTGAACACGCCGCACCACTTATAAAAGTCACGATAGTTCCTAGAGGTCAAAGTTTAGGTGCAGCTTGGTATCTTCCAGAAGAGCGATTAATTGTTCGTCCAGAACAAATGCTTGATGAAATGTGTGCCACAATGGGTGGACGTGCTGCAGAGAAAGTGATGTTCAACAAAATTTCTACAGGAGCATTAAGTGATTTAGAAAAGGTAACCAAACAAGCTCGAGCTATGGTCACTATTTATGGCTTGAATGACAAGCTCGGAAACATAACATACTATGACTCGTCTGGACAAAATGAATATAATTTTTCAAAACCATATTCCGAAGAAACCGCTCAGGTTATCGATAATGAAATTTCAATCCTTATAGAAACTGAATACCAACGAGCTATAAAAATACTAGAAGATAACAAAGAAAAGCTAGAACAATTAGCCAATATTCTGATCGAAAAAGAAGTGATTTTCAAGGATGATTTACAAACTATTTTTGGTAAAAGACCTTTTGAAATTCCTGCGGAGGAAACTGACATCGTATAAATTATTGAGTTTTTTAACATTTTTTTAAAATCTTAATTCAAAACATGCTTTTGAATTAAGATTTTTTTATCTTTGGAAGATTTCAAATTCTAAACTAGATTATATAAATTTAAGCATGAGTCTTTTCAGAAAAATTTTTGGCACAGGTAATGATGCCTCTGACGAAGAAAGTCAAAGCGAATTCAGCAATATTCCATCTAGCTTTTCATTACTGCCGGTAGATGAAAAGTTCACTTATAATTTTAAGAAAAATGGAGGTAAGTTTTTATATTGTGAAAACTTAAGCGAGGTTAAAGACCATTTTGAGCATATACTAGAAGAGAATGATTGGTTTGAAAGCGAAGCCCTTTGTTATGAGCCAAAGCTTTTCAGCATGTTGGATGAAAACAAACTGAATTACGACAAACCAACTAATCCCAAATTTTTATTCGCTAGTTGCGAAAATCTCTTAGCAGATGAAGGTTCGATACTTTTTTCATCCAATCAAATCAAACAAAATAAACCAAACGATCTTCCTACAAATATTATAATTTTAGCCACCACAAGTCAAATTCTTGAAACAAAGAGCGATGGACTGAGAGTTATTAAAAAGAAATATGACAAAGATTATCCTACCAACATTACTACCATAAAATATTTCGAAAAAGCAAAAGACGAAAACTTCCTTCAATATGGAAGTACTGCAAAGAACTTATACCTCTTGCTTCTTGAAGATTTATAGTATGAACACTACTATAACAAGAGCTATCTCTGGAGCTGTATATGTACTGATATTAGTTTTTGCAACGTTATTTTCACCTTATAGTTTCTTACTACTTTTTGGGATTTTATTACTTTTTTCGGTAGTGGAATTTTGTAAATTGGTTTCATTAAAACCATTTCTACCTCTAGCTATCGCAACCATAGCTTTTATTCTTTTTAACATTAATAGTACAATAAAAAACAATGACCTCTTATTGCTTATTGCAGCTTTATTAGTTTCTATAAAAGCACTTTTATTTTTGTTTGAAAAACAAAATAAATTTTTGGATAGAACTTCAAAATATGTTTTTCTGATTGGCTACCTCATTATTCCAATTATCATTTTTACAAAAATTCCTTTTTTGAATACTGATAATCAGTTTATTAATATACAATCTAACCACTATAACCCAAAAAACATCATAAGTATATTAGTGATTATATGGATGAACGATACCTTTGCCTACCTATCGGGAATTACTCTCGGTAAAAACAAACTATTTGAAAGAGTCTCTCCTAAAAAAACGATAGAAGGATTTATTGGTGGCATTGTATTCTCATGTATTGCTGGAATTTTATTAGCTAAATATTACCAAGAAGAATCTATCTTTCATTGGATTATCATTGCATTAATTATAGGTTTTATTGGGACTTTGGGTGATTTAATCGAATCTAAATTTAAGAGAGTTGCTGGCGTAAAAGACAGCGGTAATATCATGCCTGGACATGGCGGTTTTCTAGATCGGCTAGATAGTATTATATTTGTAGCACCATTTATTTATTTATTTTATCAAATTTTATATTATGTTTCATAAAGAAGGCGGCAAAATAATACTAATAGCAACTTCGTTAACGGTAATTATTTTCCTTTTATCTCATAAATTTCTTTCCGATATAATTTGGTTGGAAAAAGGAATTCAAGTTGTAACTTTGATATTCCTGGTTTTGGTTTTACAGTTTTTTAGAAATCCAAAAAGAACTGTTGCTATTAATAACAACCACATTATTGCACCTGTTGATGGTAAAGTAGTCGTAATTGAAGAGGTTTTTGAAGAAGAATATTTCAAAGACAAACGCATACAAGTTTCTATTTTCATGTCGCCATTAAATGTGCATGTTACCCGATATGCGGCTAATGGAAAAATAACATTCAGTAAATACCATCCAGGAAAATACCTTGTAGCTTGGCATCCTAAAGCAAGTACCGAAAATGAAAGAACAACTGTTGTTATTAAAACCGCTGAGTTTGGAGAAATTTTATACCGACAAATTGCTGGGGCCCTTGCGCGCAGAATTGTAAATTATGCTGAAGAAGGAATGCAAGTGGTTCAAGGAGAAGATGCTGGTTTCATTAAATTTGGTTCAAGAGTAGATCTGTTTTTACCTTTGGGGACTAAAATTAATGTAAATTTGAATGATACTGCTGTTGGTGGAAAAACGATAGTAGCTTCAAAATAATATTGATTACAATGCCTGAAAAAGATTTAGAAATTCGTTTTCAAGAAGCAGTAGAAAAAGCTCTAGAAATACCTCAATCATCTTTGCCTCAAGATGAACAACTACGTTTATATGCCTATTATAAGCAAGCAACTTCTGGCACAATTGACTATAACAACTCTTCTAATTTTGACTTAAGAAATGCTTTCAAAACAAATGCCTGGATGCAGATTAGTCATCTTAGTGTTGAAGAGGCAAAAGAATTGTATATCGAAGCCATAAATTCCATCGGTAAAGACAAAAAATAAAGTATGAAATCGCCATTAACAAGCAGTTAGCGTAAGCAAACACCAATGAAGATTGAGCGATTCCACTTGAACTTAAAAAAACAAATATTATCTTCCTATGAAAAAGATTTTTTTATTGTTTCTCTGTATTACGTTTATTGTTATTCTTCCTTCTTGCAAAAGAAAAAAACTAACCGAAGTTGTCGAAGTTCCACTGCCATCTGTCGAGGAAAAAATAACTATAGGTCATCCAGATGATGTCAGCGCGGATAAAGGACAATTTGCTTTGCTGGCATTACCTTATGAATATAACGCACTTTCTCCAAGTATAGACATACTGACTATGAATGTACATTATTCTAAACACTACTTAACCTATACCAATAATTTAAATAAATTGGTCGCTGCCGATCCAAATATGGTTGATTTAGACATTGAAGATATTCTAAAAAAAATAGACCTCAATAATGCCGATATGCGAAACAATGCTGGAGGATATTATAATCATAGCTTATTTTTTGAAAGCATGGCACCAAAAGCTGGTGGACAACCCAAAGATACTTTAGCTATAACTATCAATAGAGATTTTGGTTCTTTTGAAGTTTTTAAAAATCAATTTGCTGATGCAGCCGAAAAACAATTTGGTTCAGGTTGGGCTTGGTTAATAGTTGACAAAACAGGAAAATTAGTCGTAACGAGTACTCCTAATCAAGATAATCCATTGATGCCAAAACAAATCATTTCGGGAACACCTATTTTGTGTTTGGATGTTTGGGAACACGCCTATTATTTGGATTATCAATATAAGCGAAAAAAATACATCGAAGCTTTCTTTAAAGTTATTAACTGGAAAAAAGTTTCTGAACGGTTTGAAGAAGCGATAGCGAAAAAAAGTAAAATATAAAATCCCAAATTCCAATTAAACTTTACTATTCAAATTTTTAATTTGATATTGGTTTGGAATTTGGGATTTTTTTATTGGGTTTAATTACCAAATAACAACCCTTTCACTATCTGGCCTTCTCATTTTACTTCCTGGTTTAATATTGAATGCTTTAAAAAAATCAGGGTTATTTTCTAAAGGACCATTAATTCTATATTTAGCTGGAGAGTGAACATCTATTAATAGTTGTTGCGCTAGGGACTCGGGTTTAATATTCACCATCCAAGCATAGCCATAAGCTAAAAAGAAGCGTTGCTCAGGAGTTAAACCACTAATTTTTTCTTTGTTTTTATATTGGGCCGATTTTTTAAAAGCTTCAAATCCCATTACCACTCCACCCAAATCGGCGATATTTTCCCCTTGAGTTGCATCGCCATTTACAAATTTTCCTGGCAAAGCTTCATATTTAGAAAATTGCTCAACTATTAATTTAGTTTTTGCTTTAAATTTTTTCAAATCTTCTTCAGTCCACCAGTTATTTAAATTCCCTTTTTCATCATATTGGCTTCCTTGATCATCAAAACCATGAGTGATTTCGTGACCAAAAGTTGAACCACCAATAATTCCATACAATACGGCATCATCGGGCATTCTACCTTCAAATCCTGGTACTAAAATATTACAAGCTGGCACACAGATTTCATTATTACTTGGATTGTAATAGGCATTATAGGTTTGCGGATACATTCCCCATTCTGTTCTATCAACAGGTTTTCCATATTTTGAAATCATATCGTTGATTGCCCATTTATTAGTAGCTTTTATATTCTCTAAAAAAGCATTTCTTTTAATAGTAATACTACTCAGATCTTTCCATTTATCAGGATAACCCACTTTCATTACTATTTTACTTAACTTAAACAGTGCTTTCTTCTTGGTTTCTTCACTCATCCAATCCAACTTTTTTATACGCTCTGCATATACCGCTCTGATATTATTACCTATTTCGAGTAGTTTTTCTTTGGAACCTTTTGGCAGATACTCTTTCACATAGACTTGACCTATTAATTCCCCCAAAGAGCCATCGGTTTGTTCTACAATTCTTTTCCAACGTGGTTTTTGCTCTTTTACACCACTCATAACGGTAGAGAAAAAATAGAAATTTTGTTTTTCAAAAGCCGAATTCAGATAGGAAGCATACGAATTAACCAAATCCCATTCCAAATAGGTTTTCCAATCCTCAATGGAATAGCTTTTAAACATTTGATGCAATGCTTTATAAAATTCGGGTTGACCTACAATTAGGGTATCTACGTTTCTTATTCCAATAGATTCAGTCATTGATTTCCAATCCACATTAGGTGTTACTTTATTCAAATCACCAACACTCATTTTGTTGTAATTCTTTATTGGATCACGCAAATCTTCTAATTTTCGTGAATTTTTAGCCAACTCCGTTTCCATTTTCATAATCGAAATAGCATTCTTTTTTGCTACTTCCTGGGTATTACCCATCAATTCAGCTATGGCTTGAAGATGCTTCACATATTCATTTCTAATGTTTACTGTTTCCTTATCGGTATTGAAATAATAATCGCGATTACCCATTCCTAATCCACCTTGACTAAGAAATACAGCATATTTTGCACTGTTTTTATCATCTTGTCCAACATAAAATGAAAAGCCGGGATTTGTCCCAATAGAGTGTAAATAACCTATTGTAGCAAGTAATGAAGGAATGTCTTTAATAGACTTTATCTTATTCAAATCTTCTTTCAATGGAGATAATCCTATTTTTTCAATAGTTAATGTATCCATCCCAGAGGCATAAAAATCGCCTATTTTCTGTTCGTTACTTCCTTCCACTGCATTAGTCATTGCTGCTGATTTTTCACAAATTTGTTTGATTTGGGAATTGATAGTATCGCCTATTGTTCTGAAAATACCATTACTCCTTTCACTAGCCGGAATAGGATTTCTTTTGAACCAACCGCCATTGGCATACATAAAAAAATCATCACTAGGATTAACTGTTGTATCGCGATTTGTAATTAATGGGTCTTGAAAATCAGCATCTTTTTGGTTACAACTTGAAAGTGAAAACGCTATCGTTACTATTAGGAAAGAAAGTTTATATATTCTCATATTTATAATTGGTTTCATATTTATAATTCAAATTAGTTGTAAAAATAATGATATTGTTACTTGAAAAAAAATAAACAAAAAAAGCATCTCAAATTTGAGACGCTTTCTATGTCAAAAAAGGTATAATTACGCTTTTTTATCTTCCATTTTTTTGGCAGAGCAACATCCTGCTTTTTTCTCAGTGCTGCATTCTTTTTTGTCTTCTGTTGTAGTAGATTTTTCTGTTTTTTCTTTTTTCTTACTTTTCTTTGGATCAGTTGTATTGGCATTGGCATTCAAAGCAAACAATAAAACTGCAGCTGCGAGAGTTGAAACTAATTTTTTCATTTTTTATAGTTTTTAATATTAATAATCTATTCATTTAGCATTTCAAAGTTAAACCTTATATTGAAAATGCAATATAATTTAACATTAATTTGATTCTTGAACAATAAAAATATTTATTTATAATAAATTTAATAATACTACGTTTTATAAAATAGTAATTTGCGCTAAAAATTAAGACTATGAATTCTATAAAAATACTTTGGGTTGATGATGAAATTGATTTGCTAAAACCACACATTATGTTTTTAGAAAAGAAAAACTACCATGTAACAACCTATAATAATGGACGTGATGCTATAGATGCCTATGAAGACGGTAATTTTGATATAGTTTTCTTAGATGAGAATATGCCAGGAATGAGCGGTTTGGAAACATTGCAGGAAATGAAAGAAAAAAAATCGTCTACCCCAGTAATTATGATTACTAAAAGTGAAGAGGAATATATCATGGAAGAGGCTATCGGCTCGAAGATTGCCGATTATCTTATCAAGCCCGTAAATCCAAATCAGATATTATTGAGTTTAAAGAAAAACTTGGATCATTCCCGTTTAATTTCTGAGAAAACCACATTGGATTATCAAAAAGAATTTCGAAAAATTGCTATGGAAATGGCTATGGTGAGAACCTATGAAGATTGGGTAGAGTTGTATAAAAAACTATTGTTTTGGGAATTAGAATTGGAAAACATCAACGACCAAAGTATGTTTGAAATTCTAGAAAGTCAAAAAGTAGAGGCCAATGTACAATTTGGAAAATTTATAGAACGAAACTACGAAGATTGGTTTGCTACGCCTGTTCGCCAAGGAACGAGTGAACCAAAAGTTGACACCCGAGGCAAAGCCCAACTGAGCGAAGCTAAGCCAATACAATCGCACACACTTTTTAGAGAACTTGTAGTTCCTGAATTGGTAAAAAAAGAGAAGCCAATTTTGTTTGTAGTAATCGATAATCTGCGGTATGACCAATGGAAAGCTATGGAAAGTACTGTGGCAAACTATTATAAACTTGAAAAAGAAGTTCCCTATTTTGCTAATTTGCCAACAGCAACTCAGTATGCAAGGAATTCTATTTTCTCTGGTTTGACGCCATTGGAAATGGAAAAACAATATCCACAATATTGGAAAAATGATGTGGAAGAAGGTGGGAAAAACCTATATGAAGCTGAGTTTTTAACGGCACATTTAAAACGATTGGGACTAAACATTAAACAAGAGTATTTTAAAATTACTAATTTAACCAACGGAAAAAAATTAGCCGAAAATTTTAAAGGACTAAAAGACAATGACTTGGTTACAGTAGTATATAATTTTGTTGATATGCTTTCACATGCCAAAACCGAAATGGATGTGGTAAAAGAATTGGCTTCCGATGATAAGGCCTATCGCTCGTTAACATTGAGTTGGTTTAAAAATTCTCCCCTTTTGGAGATTATTCAACAAGGACAAAAACTTGGATTTAAACTAATAATCACTACTGACCACGGTACCATAAATGTAAAAAATCCATCAAAAGTAATTGGTGATAAAAATACGAGTTTGAATTTACGTTACAAAACTGGTAGAAGTTTGACCTACGAAGACAAAGAAGTTTATGCTGTGAAAGATCCAAAAAAAATTGGGTTACCAGTCATCAATATGAGTAGTTCATATATTTTTGCAAAGAATGATTATTTTTTGGCCTATGTCAACAATTACAATCATTACGTGAGTTATTACAGAAATACGTATCAACACGGCGGAATTTCATTAGAAGAAATGATTGTTCCCTTTTTAGTTTTTAACGCTAAGTAAGTTAATAGTTTGTAGTTTATGGTTTGTTGTTGTTTTACTACAAACCATAAATCATAAACCATAAACCATAAACAAACCATGGAAATTATATTTTCAATTGACGAAATACAAGAAGTTGCCAATAAAATTATTGTAGAAAACCCAAATAAAGTGATTCTTTTTCATGGAAAAATGGGCGTTGGAAAAACTACATTAATTAAAGCTTTGGCAAAAGAACTTGGTGTCAAAGATGCTACAAGTAGTCCCACATTTTCGTTAGTTAACGAATACCAAATTGATAGAAATCAATATGTATATCATTTTGATGTCTATCGTTTAAAAAGTGAAACCGAAGCAATGGATATGGGCATTGATGAGTATTTATATTCTGGTAATTGGTGCTTTATTGAATGGGCTGAAAAAATTCCAAATCTAATTCCAGAGAAACATTCAACTATAAATTTATCACAAGCAGTTGATGGTAAAAGACACTTAAGACTGACTTAACTACATCAATAGCAACGACTATCAAAGTATCAATTAGACGCCAGTTATATTTTAATTTTGAATTTTCAAATTGATTTATGCAATTGATATTGATATTGATTTTTGCAATTGATATTGATTTTTGCAATTGATATTGATTTTTGTAATTGATATTGATTTTTGCAATTGATATTGATTTTTGCAATTGATATTTATTTTTGTAATTGATATTGATTTTTGTAATTGATATTGATTTTTGCAATTGATATTGATTTTTGCAATTGATATTGATTTTTGTAATTGATATTGATTTTTGCAATTGATATTGATTTTTTTTGCAATTGATATTGATATTGATTTTTGTAATTGATATTGATATTGATTTTTGCAATTGATTTTTTTTGTAATTTGTGCCTTAATTCAATTTAGCATTATGGCATTAACTCCCTTCACAAAGCAACAACTTTTACCTCAAGAGGAAAAATTAGAAGTATATCGTCATAAAAGTGAACTTTTCATTGGTATCCCAAAAGAGACTTCCTACCAAGAAAGACGCATTTGTTTAACACCAGATGCAGTTAATTCGCTCACTTCACATGGACACAAAATAATGATTGAAGCTGGAGCAGGATTGAGTTCGAGCTATACTGACAATGAGTTCAGCGATGCTGGGGCAACCATAACAAATGACACCAAAAAAGTTATGAGTTGCCCCATACTTTTAAAGGTTGAGCCATTAACCATGGAAGAAATTGAACTCATTAATCAAAATACTATTGTCATTTCTGCCATTCAACTCAAGACAAGAAAAAAGGAATATTTCGAAGCACTTTCCAAGAAAAAAATCACAGCATTGGCCTTTGAATACATCAAAGATGAAGACGGATCGTATCCTGCGGTGAAATCCTTAAGCGAAATTGCAGGAACTGCATCGGTGCTTATTGCGGCTGAATTAATGATTAATAACCAATTTGGAAATGGATTACTATTAGGCAATATTACTGGAGTTCCACCAACAGATGTGGTCATTCTAGGCGCGGGAACCGTGGGCGAATTTGCTGCCAAAACAGCTCTTGGACTTGGAGCAAGCGTCAAAGTTTTTGATAATTCAATTACAAAATTACGTCGACTTCAAAATAATTTAAACCAAAGAATATTTACTTCAACCATCCAACCCAAATCTTTATTAAAAGCATTACGCCGTTGCGATGTTGCCATTGGTGCTATGCGAGGTAAAGATCGTTGTCCAGTTATTGTTACAGAAACTATGGTGGAGCACATGAAAAAAGGTGCCGTTATTGTTGATGTCAGTATAGATACTGGCGGTTGTTTTGAAACTTCTGAAATAACCACTCACGAGTTACCAACATTCATTAAAAATAATGTTGTTCATTACTGCGTTCCAAATATTCCTTCTCGTTATTCTAAAACCGCTTCGTTATCAATAAGTAATATTATCACCCCCTACTTACTTCAAATTGCAGAAGATGGTGGATTAGAAAGTGCTATTCGGTGCAATAAAGGATTGAAAAATGGTGTTTACTTATATCATGGAATTCTAACCAACAAAGCTATAGGTGATTGGTTCAACTTACCCGATAACGATATAAACTTAATCGTATTTTAAAATAAATCTCGCTTTATAATTTATTGAACATCTAACATTGATTACTTTTGCAAAATATTAATCAAATACCTCCAAATGAAATTATACCAACGTTTTGCCTACTATTTAGTGGGTTTAGTAATCGGACTCTTTTTTGTCGCCATGGTTTTAAGCGGAAAAGATACACGGTGCAATTATTTCCCCAATGCAAGAGTTTTAAATGACCTCCGAAACAAGCCATTTAATTACGACTCCATCGCCTCTTTACAAATGAGTAAACAATGGGTTGACACATCCGATATTAAAAATATTTTAACTCATGGCGATGTTGATTTTGACAAAAGCAACATACCATTTGAAGGAGGAAAACTGTATACGATTGAGGGTAAGAACAAAAAGAATGAAGAAATTATATTAGAAGTAATTAATTATTCTGATAGAGCCGTTTTAAAAAATATTAATAAAAAATAATAAAATCTTCTCAATAAAAAAAGGGTTGTCTGTTTTTAGACAACCCTTTTTTTAATTTAAACAACTACCTAGTTACCATGTCTTTTTTCAATGTCATCAATAGCAACTTTATTCATAGTGTCTACTAACACTGGTGTAGCAATAAATAATGAAGAATATGTTCCCACTATGATTCCAATCAACATGGCGAAAATAAATCCTCTAATTGACTCTCCTCCAAAAATAAACATGATTAACAACACCAAAATCATCGTCAATGAAGTATTCAAAGTTCTGGATAAAGTAGAATTAATAGAGGCATTCACCACATCTTTAAAGTGCCCTTTTCTGTCCCCAGCTAAATACTCTCTAATTCTGTCGAAAACAATTACGGTATCATTCATAGAATATCCAATAACCGTTAAGATAGCTGCAATAAAATGTTGGTCCATTTCCATGTGGAAAGGCATAAACTTGTAACAAATAGAATAAACACCCAATACAAATATTACGTCATGCACAACAGCTGCAATTGCTCCAAGTGAATATTGCCATTTGCGGAAAGAAATCACTAAGTATAATCCAACAACAAGCATAGCACCTAAAACTGCCCAAAACGAATTAGTTTTAATATCGGCAGAAATAGCTGCACCTACTTTAGAAGCTTGCAATACGCCGACTTGTTTTCCGTCATAGGTATTGATAAATTTATCATAGGTTATATTGGCACCATAATACTTTTTCAAAGCATTGAATAACTTCTCGTTTACTTCTTTATCAACATCAACCCCATCTTCTTTGATTTTGTATTTTGTAGTGATTTTTAATTGGTCAGCATCTCCAAAAACTTTTGCTTCTACACCTGTTCCAAATGCAGCAGATAACTCTTCAGAAACTTGACTAGATTCCACTGGTTTTTCAAATTTTACTTGGAAAGTTCTTCCCCCTACGAAATCTACTCCTTCGTCCAATCCATTAAAATAGAAAGAAATACAACTTACAACAACTACCAAAGAAGAAAATAAATAAGACCATTTTTTTATTCCGATGAAATCAAAATGGAAACCAGTAAACCAATTTTTCGTTAATGGAGTTGTAAAAGTTAAACTTCTATTTTTAGCAATATCTCTATCAATAAATATTCTTGCAATGAAAATCGAAGTAAATAACGACGTAAAAATACCGATTAATAAAGTAGTTGCAAATCCTTGAATTGGTCCAGTTCCAAATATAAATAATATTGCTCCAGTCAATACGTGAGTAACGTTGGCATCAATTATAGAACGCATCGCACCTTTCCAGCCATAAGAAGCTTTAACAGCATCGGGTAAGGTTTTCCCATCTCGTAATTCTTCTTTAGCCCTTTCATAAATAATAATATTCGCATCAACTGCTGTACCTAATGTTAATACAATACCAGCAATACCAGGCAAGGTTAATACTGCACCCAAACTGGCTAAAATACCAAATAAGAAAAGTAAGTTCACTAATAAGGCGATGTTGGCATACCAACCAGCTCTACCATAATAGAATATCATCCACAAACACACCAAAAGGAAACCTACGATTGATGAAGTGGTACCGGCATCAATAGCTTTTTGACCAAGTGATGGTCCAACAACTTCTGATTGTACAATTTCGGCAGCGGCAGGTAATTTACCAGCTCTTAATACATTGGCTAAATCTTTTGTTTCTGTTACATCAAAGTTTCCAGAAATTTCAGATCTACCACCAGCAATTTTTCCAGAAGTTACACCAGGCGCAGAATACACTACATCATCTAATGCGATTGCAATAAAACTTTTTTGCGAAAATGCTCTTCCTGTCAATTCTTCCCATGTTCTAGCTCCAGCACCATTCATTTGCATTGAAACAGCAGGTTTACCCATTTGGTCAAAAGTATCTCTTGCATCAACAATAACACCACCACTCAATGGAGCAATACCATCTCTATTTCCTTTTAAGGCATATAAATCAACCGTTTCTGTTTCTTTTTTAGTTTTTTCGTCAACGGTAACAGTTGCTTTTCCCCAAACAAATTTAGCATAACGCTTGTCTGCTGGCAATAAAGCACGAATTTCTTGTCTCTTTAAATACCCATTGATTGTTGCAGTATCTTTGGATAAAGCAATCAACAAAACTGGACCACCGCCTTGAGAAACAAATTTGTCAAACAAAGGATTGTTTCCTTTCTTAGCAGCAGTAGTATCTTTATCTTTGTCGGTTAATAATTTACTGATAGAATCTGTTGGTTTAGTTTCAACAACTTTCTCATCACTTTTAACTGTTGCTTTTAAAGCTTCGTTTGCAGAACCTAAAAAGCCCATTAACTCTTCCGCCTTATAGGTTTCCCAAAACTCTAATTCCGCTTTGCTTGATACTAATTTTTTAATACGATCCACATCTTTGGCACCAGGCAATTCGATTAAAATTCTACCCGTTTGTCCTAGTTTTGCAATATTTGGTTGTGTTACACCAAATTTATCGATACGACTTCTCAACACTCCAAAGGCAGATTCAACCGACTCATCAACTTTCTTTGCCAAGACTTTTTTCACTTGAGCGTCAGTCATGTTGAAATCAATTTCACCTTGAAGATTTCTATTGGCAAAAATATCAGGAGAAGCTAATTTTACTGTTCCTTTTGAATTGTTATCAAACGCTTCATAAAAGGCATCTAGGTAAGATTGATTCCCTCTTTGGTTGGTTTTTGCATCTTCTAACGCTTTATTGAAAATAGGATTTTTAGAGTTGTTTGACAATCCTTTCAACACATCTTTTACCGATATTTGAAGAATAACGTTAATTCCTCCTTCAAGGTCAAGACCTTTATTGATTTGTTTGTCTTTTACTTCATTATAAGTAAAATCAGTAAAACCTAAACTGAATACTTTTTCTTTTCCTATAGAATCAAGATATTTGATTTCTTTATCAGGATTATTCCCTTCAAAAGATTTGGCATCACTTTTTACTTTATTGGCCACAAATGTGAATGAAAGCTGGTAGATACTTACCAAGGCAAATAAAATTGCGAAAAATTTAACTAGTCCTTTATTCTGCATTACTCTAAAAATTAATTAATTCTTTGTTTTTGTTACATTTTTATACAAACAAAACCATTGAAATTCAAAACGTTATATACTAAAGAATTGAATTCTCAACAATCTCCTTTTTTTGAAACGTGCAAATATATAATTATAGATACGATTAACCAATATTTTCATGATTAATATCAAAAAAAAAGCATGCGGAATTTGCATGCTTTTTGAATACACCTGTATATATTATCCCAAATGAGATTTTAAATCATTATTCATGTTACAAATGTATCAAATACCATAGCGTGAGCATTTCTTCTTTTATTTGGAAGCAAACCATTTACATATTCTTGCCTTCCATTTTTGCGCTGTCCGTTACAATCTGTCATTGCAAATGGCCTGTACTAAACCTAGCCG
This sequence comes from Flavobacterium sp., assembly GCA_020403245.1. Taxonomy (GTDB): domain Bacteria; phylum Bacteroidota; class Bacteroidia; order Flavobacteriales; family Flavobacteriaceae; genus Flavobacterium. The sequence continues at coordinate 27,499 of JADBYA010000005.1, forward strand.
AAATGAAGCAATCTCGTTTCATGACAATTTCAAACATAAAAAAGACGAACTATTTAGCTCGCCTTTTTACTTTAAATTTTAATTATTTATTGATTTACAATTGGTTAATTGGTTGGTTTATGTGCATTACTAACATTGGGACATTAACAATCACCAGAGATGTGGACAAACAAGAGCCAGTGAGGACTTATACTTATTCGATTTTGCAAAAATTTCTTAATTCAATATATACAACTGTTTTCGATTGAAATATTTAAGAATTTTTTCTCTGAGAAAAAATAGTAGTTTTTAGATTGAAATCCAATTTAATAAAATAAAAATCAAGATAATGATTATACTTTCTTTAAATTTAAAAAATACTAACTTTGTAAAAAAAAACAAGAATGGAAGATATAAGATGGGAGCAACGTTTTTCTAATTTTAACAAAGCCATGTCAAAATTGGAGGAATCTGTAGAATATATAAATCAAAATTTTATAGATGGTAAAGTTGAATTAGAATCCGAAGATTTAAGTTACGTTGTTGATGAATTAATAAAAGAGGGGTTAATTCAAAGATTCGAATACACACATGAATTGGCTTGGAATGTTATGAAAGATTATGCCTTTTTTCAAGGAAATTCAACTATCGGAGGTTCTAGAGATGCAACCAGAGAAGCATACAAATTGCAGCTAATAGAGAGTGCTGATGTATGGATGGATATGATTCAAAGTCGCAATAAAACTTCTCATACATACGATGAGAATACTGCCAACGAAATATTTGGTAAAATAATTAATGACTATTTTCCATTATTTTTTAAATTTAGAAAAGTAATGGAAGGAAAGAGAAGTGGAGAACAAATCAATTTAAAATTATGATTTTATTCGGTCTTTCTTCAAATAACATAGCTAAAATAAATTCAGTATTCAATCAATATTCAGATATTAATGAGGTCTTAATATTTGGATCTAGGGCAAAAGGTAACTTTAGAGATAATTCTGATATTGACTTGGTGATAAAAGGAAAGAACATAAATTTATCAACTTTGCAAGAAATTGAAAATAAATTAGAAGAGTTATATATACCAAATTCTATTGATTTAATAGTTTATGATACTATACATAATTCTGATTTATTAAATCATATAAATAGAATTGGCAAACAATTTTATGAGAAAGGGAAATCCTTACCGTTAATTTCATAACAAACACTAAATCGGGTAATACTACTGAAAAATAGTTGGTAAAACAGCACCATTCTGACCCTACTAACCCTTATTTGACAAATAAAGCTTTTGTAACGCTGGTCTTATGTCATTTTATCAAAAATAGTATTTTTGAGAAAACAAAGATATTAAAACGGCAGCTTTTTATTACTTGAGTTTTAGTTAACCGCATTGCAAATGCTACGATTTTTTTTCTAATTGAAGTAGGTACTCGCCGCAGGCAAGCACCAGAGATGTGGACAAACAAGAGCCAGTGGGGTTTCGGCTTTTTTTTAAACGTGCAAATATAGAAATAAATATCTTTGTTAGATATTTAATAATTAACAAAAAAATAATTATCGTTTATTACGCCTTTTTTAGGTATTTTTGTAATGTTCGTTCAAAATTAAAATCAATGAGTGTAGCCGATAGTTACACAAGGAAATACTAAAGAAATAGTAAAAATAATTAAGCGATAACTACGATGAAACTCGATAAGAAAAACTTCAGAACTAAATACCTGTATTACTTATTTACACTTATTTTATTCAATTGTAGTACTCTTTTCGCTCAGTGCTGGTTGCAAATAGCTTCTGCTTCCTATAACCAAGGTTTCTTTAGTGCCGGTATTCAGGTAGATGGCACTCTATGGTGCTGGGGACAAAATAATTTTGGACAACTAGGCGATGGCACCACTACCGATAAACTGGTGCCAACCCAAGTAGGAACTGATACCGATTGGGCTATGGTAGCGCTGGGTATTAACTCTACCTATGCTATTAAACAAAACGGAACACTTTGGGCTTGGGGTAGTAATAGCGATGGTCAACTGGGTGATGGCACAAACACAGGGCGTTTACTACCAGCACAAGTATTGCCAGGCACAACTTGGCTACGAATTTCTGCAGGCGAACAATTTATGATTGCTCAAAAAAGCGATGGTACCCTTTGGTCGTGTGGTAATGATGATTTAGATCAATTAGGAAGAGGTACTTTACCGGGAGATACAAGAATATTACTCCAAATCAGCTCAGCTACTGATTGGTCAGCAATAAAATGCCAGTTAGCCCACACCCTTTTAGAAAAACCCAATCAAACGGTTTGGGGTTTTGGACATGGAGATCTAGGTAAACTAGCTACAGGTACTAACGGGGGATATTCTGTTCCTAGCCAACTACTCCCTGGCACTGGCTGGGTGCAAGCCACACCTGGTGCTGTAAGTTCTTTTTTTAAAAATTCTAACGGCACCATTTGGGGCTGTGGTCAAAACGGTACTGGCAATCTCGGTATTGGTAACAATACACTGGGTATTTATACACTAACTCAAATAGGCACTGCTACCGACTGGCGCAGTGTAGAACCCAGCTCAGTGCATACCATGGCATTAAAAAACAATGGCTCGCTTTGGGCTACAGGTATAAACACCTCAGGGCAACTGGGTATCGGCACGCTTACCAACACCAATGTTTTTGTGCAAGTGGGTACTGCCACCAACTGGGCAAAAGTGCGGTGTGGCCGCCAGCATACCCTAGCCCTAGACAGCAATGGTACGTTGTGGGCATGGGGTTTTAATAGTTCTGGGCAACTGGGTGATGGCACTACTATAAACAAGAGCATTCCCACGCAAATAGGAACGGTGTGCACTTTGAGTGTGAACGAGGTTGAGAAAAAAGTGATGCAGTTGTTAACTAATCCTGTAGACAACCAAGTGCAACTGTCGTTTGCCTATGATGGGGTTAAAAAACTTACGGTGTACAACATGCAAGGTCAGGCAGTACGCACCCAAACCGTGAGCCAAGATTTTACCAGTTTTGACGTTTCGGGCTTTGCGGCTGGGGTGTATTTTATACAATGTATTTCGGATATGGGCAATCAAACGGTGAAGATGGTGAAAAGATAAACTATTAAAAATAGTATTTTTTATTGGTTTTGTCTGGTCCTGAAATAGGTTTACACTAAAGTATAAAAAGATACTCAAAAACATCTTCATCATAGTGAAAATCTAGATATTCAGAATAATTGAAACATTTTTTGTTTCTAATATTAGTGGACAAATTGTTTTCCAATACTAGCGGAGAAACTTTCCACCAATATTGGTGGAGAAAAAAAAGATGCCTTACAATTATTTTGTTTTTCAATACTGGTGGAGAAGAAAAAGATACACGGTTTTGGTTTTGATTACCGTGCATCTTTATCTTGATTATGCTCGAAGATTGTTTTGTTCACAGTGCATAATTTTTTTGTTTACCATACATAGCAAAATATTCTAGTTGAAAATATATTCTTTAGTATTGACAATTACAACATTTACAGCAACAATTGCAAAGGTAAAAGCAAAAAAAAAGATTGCACCCAGTAGCACAATCTTTTTTATAAAAATCAATAAAAATATCTCTTATCCCAAATGAGATTTCAAATCATTATTCATATTACGAACGGCATCCGCACTTTTGGCAAAAGCCGCTTTTTCAGCATCATTTAAGGAAATGGTAACAATTTCTTCTATACCAGTTGCACCAATAATACAAGGTACTCCGATACAAATATCGCTTTGTCCATATTCGCCTTCTAAAAATACAGAACACGCAATCATTTTCTTTTGGTTATTTAAAATACTATCTACTAAATACGCCACCGATGCACCCGGAGCATACCAAGCTGATGTACCTAAAAGACCTGTTAATGTTGCACCACCAACCATAGTGTCAGCAGCCACTTTATCTAATTGTTCTTGAGATAAAAATTCAGAGACAGGAATTCCGTTGTAGGAAGCCAAACGTGTCAAAGGAATCATAGTAGTATCACCATGACCACCAATAACCATCGCCGAAACATCATTGGCTGGTTTGTTCAAAGCTTTGGATAAATAATACCTAAAACGAGAACTGTCCAAAGCACCACCCATTCCGATGATTCTATTCTTTGGCAATCCCAAAGATTTAAAAGCCAAATACGTCATCGTATCCATAGGATTAGACACAATAACAAACGTTGCCTTGGGCGAATGTTTCAATAAGTTTTCTGCCACCGATTTTACAATTCCGGCATTAATTCCAATCAATTCCTCACGAGTCATCCCTGGTTTTCTTGGAATACCCGAAGTAATTACGACAACTTCGCTATTAGCCGTTTTTGAATAATCATTGGTCACTCCCGTTATTTGGGTATTAAATCCAGTATTGGTAGCACATTGCATCAAATCCATAGCTTTACCTTCGGCAAAACCTTCTTTGATATCTAATATGACTACTTCACTAGCTATTCCTCTATATGAGATAACATCTGCGCAAGAAGCTCCTACGTTTCCTGCTCCTACTATTGTAACTTTCATTTTTATACTATTTTTTGTTTATGGTTTATGGTTTGTCGTTTGTGGTTACTAAAAACTATTAACCACAAACTAAAAACTTTTTTTACGCATCAATATTGGCATACACCGCATTCTTCTCGATGAATTCTCTACGTGGTGGAACCTCATCTCCCATTAACATAGAGAACACTCTATCGGCTTCGGCAAGACTGTCAATGGTAACTTGGCGCAACGTTCTAAAATTGGGATCCATAGTAGTTTCCCACAATTGCTCCGCGTTCATCTCTCCAAGACCTTTATAACGTTGAATAGCCGCACTTCCGCCCATCTTCTCGTTGGCAATATCACGTTGATCATCATTCCAAGCGTATTCTTTTTTGTTTCCTTTTTTAACTAAATATAATGGTGGCGCAGCAATATAAACATGGCCGCCTTCGATAAGTTCTTTCATAAATCGGAAGAAGAAGGTTAAAATCAAAGTAGAAATGTGACTACCATCAACATCGGCATCACACATAATAATTACCTTGTGGTAACGCAATTTTTCTAAATTCAACGCTTTAGAATCTTCTTCAGTTCCAATGGTAACACCAAGAGCGGTGAATATATTTCGTATCTCTTCGTTTTCAAAAACTTTGTGATGCATCGCTTTTTCTACGTTCAAAATCTTACCACGCAATGGCAAAATCGCTTGAAAATTTCTATCACGACCTTGTTTTGCGGTTCCACCCGCTGAATCTCCCTCAACTAAGTAAACCTCGCATTTTGCTGGATCTTGTTCCGAACAGTCAGACAATTTTCCTGGCAATCCACCTCCACCAAGAACGGTCTTGCGTTGTACCATTTCGCGCGCTTTCTTGGCGGCATGACGCGCTGTTGCTGCAAGAATTACTTTTTGTACAATGATACGAGCGTCATTTGGATTTTCTTCCAAATAATTTTCCAACATTTCAGCTACGGCTTGAGAAACGGGAGAAACTACTTCTCTATTGCCCAATTTAGTTTTGGTTTGTCCTTCAAATTGTGGCTCTTGAACTTTAACCGAAATAATAGCGGTCAATCCTTCACGGAAGTCATCACCCGAAATTTCAAATTTTAATTTTTCTAATAATCCCGAAGCATCTGCATATTTTTTCAACGTACGAGTTAAACCCATACGGAAACCTTGCAAATGTGTTCCTCCTTCGTGTGTGTTGATATTGTTTACATAAGAAAATATATTCTCAGCATAACTATCATTATAAATTAATGCTACCTCAACCGGAATTTCGCCTTTTTCATGTTCCATGCTAATCACATGGCTAATGATAGGTACACGATTGCCATCAAGGAAACGAACAAATTCTTTCAATCCTTCTTTTGAATGGAAAACTTCGCCTTCAAAATCGCCGTTTTCTTTTGTATGCCTTCTATCAGTGAGCGTAATCGTAATTCCTTTATTCAAAAAAGAAAGTTCACGCATACGAGCTGCTATGGTATCATAGGAATATTCTAATGTTTGTGTGAAAATAGTTGCATCAGGTTTAAAAGTAACCATCGTTCCTCTTTTGGTTGTTTCACCAATTTGTTTAACCGGATACATTGATTTTCCTTTTTCGTACTCTTGCTCATATATTTTCCCATCGCGGTAAACAGTTGCACGCAAATGGTCAGAAAGCGCATTGACACAAGAAACTCCAACACCGTGCAATCCTCCCGAAACTTTATAGGAGTCTTTGTCAAATTTTCCTCCAGCACCAATTTTGGTCATTACCACTTCCAATGCGGAAACGCCTTCTTTTTTGTGCATGTCTACCGGAATTCCACGACCGTTATCTTCAACGGTAATTGAATTGTCTTCATTAATTATTACACCAATCGTGTCGCAATGTCCAGCTAATGCCTCATCGATAGAGTTGTCAACTACCTCATAAACCAAGTGGTGCAAACCTCTAACTCCGGTATCGCCAATGTACATGGAAGGACGCATTCTAACGTGCTCCATTCCCTCTAATGCCTGAATACTATCGGCTGAATAACTGTTCTTTTTAATCTCGTCGCTCATATTATTTTAGGGTAAAAAATCTATTTTTTGTCTAACACGCAAATATAACAAAACACATAGGATTTCCTATTCCAAATCGAGTTTAAAACCTTTAAGTTATTAACAAAAAAGTGTCGATTACAATGTCAAAAATCAATGTCAAAAATCAATGTCAAAAATCAATGTCAAAAATCAATGACAATGACAATGACAATGACAATTTCAACTAAGAACAATTAAAAAGGATAGAAAAAACAAATTTTCAAAACAAACAATTTCATGTAGTCCTGAAAATTTGAGAAGGAATAACTTTAGCTAAAAAATTTATTGATTAACTATTGACATTGATTTTTGTATTTGATTTTGATTTTTGAAATTGCTATTGTTATTTTACATAGGCATCATCATGCACATTCGCCACGGCTCTACCCGATGGATCGTTCATGTTTTTAAAAGCTTCATCCCATTCTAAGGCAATTTTAGTACTGCAAGCGACACTAGCTTCTTGAGGCACACACAACGCAGCTGCATCACTTGGAAAATGTTCGTTAAAAATAGAACGATAATAATATTCTTCTTTGGATATTGGCGTTTGCAATGGAAACTTATATTTCGCATTCGCCAATTGCTCATCCGAAATTTCAACCGCAACGGTAGCTTTCAAGGTATCAATCCAACTGTAACCTACACCATCGCTAAATTGTTCTTTTTGTCTCCAAGCCACACTTTCGGGAAGCATGTCCTCAAATGCTTTACGAAGCACCCATTTTTCCATAGGATGCTCGGCATTAATCATTTTATCTTGTGGATTCACGCGCATCGCAACATCCATGAATTCTTTGTCTAAAAACGGTACACGACCTTCAATTCCCCATGCGGCCAAACTTTTATTAGCACGCAAGCAATCGTACATGTGCAATTTGCTCAATTTACGAACCGTTTCTTCATGAAATTCTTGAGCATTTGGCGCTTTATGGAAATACAAATAACCACCAAATAACTCATCCGAACCTTCGCCCGAAAGCACCATTTTTATTCCCATCGATTTGATAACTCTTGCCATTAACCACATGGGTGTAGATGCTCTAATGGTCGTAACATCATAAGTTTCAAGATTGTAAATCACATCGCGAATAGCGTCTAATCCTTCTTGAATGGTAAATTTAATTTCGTGATGAATGGTTCCAATATAATCGGCTACAACTTTTGCGGCAGCTAAATCGGGTGAACCTTCTAATCCCACTGCAAAGGAATGCAATTGTGGATACCACGCTTCTTGTGTGTCACCCGATTCAATTCTTTTTTGTGCATATTTTTTGGCTATAGCCGAAGTTATAGAAGAATCTAATCCTCCAGAAAGCAACACTCCATAAGGTACATCACTCATCAACTGGCGATGAACCGCTGCTTCTAAAGCTACTTTTATATCATTGATATTAGTTTCATTATCTTTTACTGCATCATAATCTGTCCATTCTCTTTTATACCACTGAACAAATTCGCCATCTTTACTCGACATATAATGTCCTGGAGGAAACAATTGGATTTTGGTGCAATAACCTTCCAACGCTTTCAATTCGGAAGCTACATAAAACGTTCCGTTTTGATCCCAACCGATGTATAAAGGAATAATTCCCATGTGGTCTCGAGCCACAAAATATTCATCTTTATCCACATCATAAATAGCAAACCCGAAAATACCATTCATTTCGTCAATAAAATGAACTCCTTTTTCTTTGTATAATGCCAAGATAACTTCGCAATCACTTTCGGTTTGAAATTGGTATTTCCCTTCAAATTGTTTGCGTAATGATCTGTGATTGTAGATTTCGCCATTGGCAGCCAGCACTAATTTTCCATCCTGACTGAACAAGGGTTGTTTCCCCGAAGCTGGGTCAACAATAGCCAAGCGTTCGTGAGCCATAATGGCTTTATCATTACTAAAAATGCCACTCCAATCGGGTCCGCGATGACGGATGATTTTGGCCATTTCCAATACTTTTGGTCTAAGTGTTTCTGCTTTTTGTTTTAAATCAAAGGCGCATACAATTCCGCACATAATATTCTTATTTTATTTATGGAAGCAAAAGTGATATATTCATTTCAATACATAAACTAAACATGAGTAATTAGTTATAATATATAACTATAATTAAAAATTATAAACAAATATGAAAGAAATATATTTAGAATTGGTTGTTTTCGGTTTAAGATTGTTAAAAAACGCTTTCAATAGTATAACCTTTTCCATTCAAATCAAAAGTAAACCCGACTTCATTTCCCATCAGCTTGCTTCCCAAAGGCGATTGTGGTGAAACAGCAAAAATGGTTTTGTCGTTAAGATTGATTTTTGGTAATGCTGTTGAAATAAAAAGCATCATTTCATTTACAGTAACCAAACTTCCTAAGGCAATAACTTTGTGAGTAATAGTTTCATCAATAGTATTTAATATTTTTTTTTGTTCTAATACTTCTTTAAGCTTATAATTCAATTTTTCCTGCTCGATATGCATCATTGACAAAGCGGTTTGCTTCGCCAGTTCGCTATCGCTCGGGTCATGCTTATCACCCGCTGACCCTTTGGCATCGTTTTGTGCATCTTCTGTCAATCCTGAAATCATGTCTTGAAAAACATCTATTCGGTCTTGTACTAGTTCTTTGTAGCGATGAAGAATTTGTTGTTTTATAGTCATATTGTAATTTAACCACTAAGTACACTAAGAAGCCACAAGGTTCACTAAGAAATAGTGAGCTTAGTGCAAAAACTTTTTGACCTTAGTGGTTTTAAAATTAAAAATCAAATTCATGTTATAGTTTAACCACTAAGTATACTAAGAAGGCACAAGGTTCTCAAAGAAATAATGTTCTTGGTGCAAAACTTAGTGTGCTTCATGGTTAGAAAAATAAAAATAAAATTCATATTATTGTGTAACCACTAAGTTCACTAAGTAGGCACAAGGTTCACAAAGAAATATTGCGCTTGGTGCAAAAATTCGTATGCTTTGTGGTTAGAAAAATAAAATTTATATTATTGTGTAACCACTAAGTACACTAAGAAGACACAAGGTACTCAAAGAAATAGTGAGCTTAGTGCAAAAACTTTGTGTGCTTCGTGGTTAGAAAATTAAAAATCAAATTTATAACTCGCGCCAGCCAATACTTGAATTCCTTGCACAGGATAATTCAACCAACGTTGGTAGTTTTGATTGGCTAAGTTATTTCCTTTTAGGAAAAAAGTCATACGCTCGCTGTATTTATATCCTACATGGGCATTCAAATCGAAGTAGCCATTTAAAGTTACATTCTCAATTGGATAATTAATTAAAATAGAACTTCGTATAAACTGGTCTTCCCTTTGACCCACAAAAAACAAACTCATCCCCGAATACCATTTTGGAGTAATATCTACGTCGAGATTAGCTCCTAATTTTATAGCAGGTAAATTCCATGCTTCTTTTTGAATATCCATAGTATAACTGCTGAAAGTTCCGTTGACACCAAAAGAAACATTTTTAGAAAAGTCGGCTTTCAATTCTCCAAAGAAACTAATGGTTTTGACATTATCATAAACCACATCAAAGGAATTTCCATAGGCATAACCTTCTAAATTTGCCGAACTTTCGTCATAACCATTACTCTTGAAAAGCGCTTTGTTTTCCTCATTCAAATAAGAACCACGAATGTTATAACTGATACTATTGGCTAATTTTCCTTTCAAACCAAGATAAATATTATACTTCTGATTGGTTGGTACCACAGCCAATGTTGGCGAAACAAAGAAATTTTCCTGAACAAAATCGTTGTATGAGTTTTGCTTTAATGTTCCTTCTAATCCGGTGTAAGCAATCATTAAATCGCCTACTATTTTATAAGAACCGGTAACTTGTGGATAAATAAAGAATTTGTTTTCTCCAGCTTCTTGAGCTGCGCTATAGAAAAATCCAACGCCAACATTAAGGGATAAATCGTCTTTTTGAATTTTGACACTCGGTTGGAAACCAATATTGGTAAAACCATACTTAAAAGAACTTCCACCATAAAAAGTTTTATCAAAGGATCCGCTGATATAATCTATAACAAAATCTGTTTTTATTTTTTGGTCAACCACATCAAACTCCAATGCTGGTTTTGCCACAAAACGATTTTCAGCTGAACCAAAAGCATCCCAAAAACGACTGAACTTTATTGTGCTTTCTTTTAAAATACTTTCGGCTAAACTCAGTCTTCCGCCAACATACAACGTATGATATGTTTGCTGCTCGTCAATAGAATTAATAGTGGCGTTATCCAATGTTCCAGGATAAATTCCGTACCAATTGTATACTTGATTTTTATACCCCAAATCAGCGTTCCAAGATAAAGCTCTGGTTCGGCTACCATAGGTAAAATCCAAAGCAGTGTTGAAAAATTTATCATCCAATACTACGTCGTTAATTCCGCCTTGAGATGAACTGTGACGCAACATGCCACCAAAATAATCGGTGTTGCTGATGTTTTCTGTAACAAAAAGTTCTGCATTGGCCGTTCCATAATTCCCTGCACCTAATGTCAAATAATTACTGAATATTTTTTCTTCAGCACTTTTATCCACACTAGCAGCTCTTCCCTTGGAGGGCGTAAAGGTTGAAGCCACAGGAAAAGAAAAAATGTTGTATTGAATAGTTTCTTTCTTGGAGGTGTCTTCGTCGTCCAAGGTTGGGGTTTCCTTCACTTTGAACGCATCCGAAATAGTTGGCGTATAGGGTTTCACTACATTCACTACTTCTGTTCCAATGTTTTCGTCTTTCTTTTGTGAAAAAGAAATTTGTGTTATAAATAATGCTACTATTAAAATTTTTACTTGTTTCATATTTAGAATTGTTTCACAGAGATACACAGAGAATCTTTGAGTTTCACAGAGATTTTTATTCCGTTACTGATGAGTTAGTTTTTGCAGCTTCATCTTTGATTATTTTCAGTTCATTTTGTGCTTCCGCCACAACATCTGTGTAGGTGGAAAAGTTTTTAATGACGCTATCCAAAATGGAAGTTGCACTGAAATTGTCTTTCAGTTGGTAATAGTTTTTCGCCATCACTATCAAACCTTTGGCTCCGAAATATTTATAACCCGAATAGTCTTTGGCTAACTTCTGAACTGTTTTATTAGAATCTTCGTATTTGCCCTCTTTGTTTTTGAAATAGGCATCATAGTATAACGCTTCGGCAGCCAATTCTCCTTTGGCAATGGTTTGTAATTTGGCGTAAGCCACACGAGCTTTGGCTTCATCGTTCACCTGAATAGCAGCACGAGCTACAATAATTTGCGCATCACTTTTTACTTTGTTGTCCGTTTTAGGATTGGCCAACACTTTGTCGGCATAAACCACGGCATTCGGATACTCTTTTTGGTTGTAATACGCACGCATCAAATTGGCTTGAGCAAAAGTGACGTTTTGAGGAAAATCGGCTTCGGTTTCTAAACGTAGTAAAACTGGAACAGCTTTTATATAATCCTCTTTTTTCAAATGAATTTCACACAGGCGAGCCAATGATTGTTCTGTATATTCACTTCTTGGTTTGTTTACAACATACTCATAATTTGGAACTGCGTTACTTTCCAAACCATCTGTATAATAGGATTGTGCCAAATAAAAATTGGCTTTCAAAGCGTGAATTCCGTCAGGGAATTTTGAAACATAACCGCTCAAAGTGGCAATGGCTTGTTTGGTATTGTTTTGCAAATATTGCTTTTCTGCTACTTCATAAGTGTCGTTATCCAAATCGGCATCAGAAACTTCAACAAAGTCCAAAGTTCTGACCCAAGTAGCATATTCCTCTACTTTTCCGTTGTCCATATAAATTAAACGAGCGGTGGAAACTGCTTCTAAAGCTTCTGGAGTTCTTGGATATTCAGATGCAACTTTTTTAAATTTAGCAATCGCTAGTTCATCTTTTTGTCCATTATAGTAAACCAAGCCCTGACGCAAAATTGCTTTCGAAGCAAACGAACCATTTTTGAATTCGATTAACAATTGGTCGTATGTTTTAACTGCCAAATCGGTTTTGTTTTCCGTTACATAGGTATTTCCTAATTCGAACAAAGCGTCATCGCGGTATTGAGACGTTTTGAAATTCTGTAAAAACTTATTGAAATCTTCAATTTTCTTATCATTTCGAGAAACAAAACCATAACTCAATGCTTTTTGGAATGCAGCATAATCAGCATCAATCGCTTTCATTTCGATAGCTTTGTTGTAAGCATCCATGGCTGGCCAGTACTTAGCAGAAACAAAACGGCTATCGCCAAGACGTAAATATGAATCATTCAATCGGACTTTATCGTCTTTACTACCATCTATAAACTTTTGAAAATAATTCCCAGCTTGCTCATATTCTTTTTGTTTGAAATAGGCATACGCTATGTTGTAATTAATATTCTTGAATTCTGGAGTAGTTTTGGCTTCTGTATAACCATCAAATTGTTTAAAACTTAGCAATGCTTCATTGAAATTGTCCAAAACATATTCTGTTTCACCTTTCCAAAAAGTAGCGCGAGCTGTTATTTTTTCATTCCGCTGACTGGTTATTGATTTTTTAAACATTTTTAATGCTTCTTGATAGTTGCCATCGGTATACAATTCTATGCCGCGGTAAAACAAAACTTTTTGATACGCCACTTTACTTTCGGCAGAATTGTTTTTCTCCAATAAGGTCAAAGCTGCAGCATAATTCTTAGAGGTGATATAAGAATTAATCAATAAGGTTTCAATTTCGTTTTTGCTTGGCGAATTGGGATATTTATATAAAAACGATGACAACACATCAGGAACAGCTTGATAGGAATTTCCAATTTCGTAACTCAATTTGGCATAATTCAAATTAGCATCTTCTTGAATTTTTTTGTCAAAATCCATTTCGGAAGCACTTTTGAAAGCATTTAATGCTTGTTGCTTTTTATCGGTTTTGAAATAACATTCTCCCAAATGGTAATACCCGTTTTGAGCAACAAAATCTTTACCATCGATGATTTTATTAAATTGTGTAATGGCGTTTTCATACTCTTTTTGTTGGAAATACGTATATCCCAATTGGTAGAAATCGGTGTTGCTCCACTTTCCTTTTTTTCCTTTGTATGCTGACAAGTAGGGCAACGCTTTGTCATATTGCTGCAAATTAAAATAGCTTTCACCGATGATTTTATTCAATTCTGATTTTTCTGAAGCATTGGATTTGGGCATCGCTCCAATACCAGCATCAATGGCTTTTTGGAATTCTCCTAATTTAAAATGCATATCGGCTTTGAAGTAGGACAACTTCTCTTTGTATTTTTCTTCGCCTGAAACTTGATCAAAATACTTATTAGCTTCTTTATAATTATCACCTTCATATGCCATAAAACCCAAATAATATTTGGCTTGAGAACCATAAGCTGCAGCATTTATAACTTTGTTAAAATAGTTGGTTGCTTCTTTTTTATTTCCTGCTGTGAAATAAGCATATCCTTTTTGGAACGTAAATTTTTCTGTTTCTTCATAAGTCAAAGCGCTTTCATCAACTTTATCAAAATATTGCAACGCTTGCGGAAACTTTCCTTGTTGAAAGTAATATTGTGCTACTTCAATGTAGGCCTGATTTTGCTTGGAACTCGTTGGATAATCGGCAACAAATTTTTCCATCAATTCATCAGCATTACTTTGATTTAAATGAATAGCACAAATCCCAATATAATAAGTACAATCTGACTGAATATCTTGGCTTATATCAGTTTGTTTAATACGTTCAAAAATAATTTGTGCCGACTGGTACTGCTTGTTTTTATATAACAAAACAGCATTATCAAAATCGGATAAAGAATGAGTGTATATGGCTGATTGTTGCCCTGAAATCGATGCTGTTCCTGCTAAATAAAGCAGTACGACTAACATAAAAACTCTTTGCATGGTTTTATATTTTACTTGTCCAAAAATAGTATCCTATATCCTATAACGTAAAAACCTGCTCATTTATTATAAACATTGTTGTAAACAATTTGAGATGGAAGTGGGAAGATGGAAGATGGAAGTGAAAAGTGGGAAGTTGCTATTTTGGAATTTGGAATTTGTGTTTTGGAATTTTTATTTATTACTTTTACCCAATAAACAAAATTACACATGTCACAAACAGTTTTAACTCTAAAAAACGTTACCATCTATCAAGAAAACAAAGTGATTTTGTCACAGGTAAATCTTGAAGTAAAAGAAGGTGAATTCCTTTATATTATTGGTAAAACAGGAACTGGAAAAAGTAGTTTTATGAAAACGTTATATGGTGATTTGCCATTAACAGAAGGTTCAGGAACAGTTGTTGGATATGATTTAGTAAATTTAAAAGAAGATGATATCCCTTTTTTAAGAAGAAAAATTGGGATTGTTTTTCAAGATTTTCAATTATTACCCGATAGAAGTGTAAATGAAAACATGTTGTTTGTTTTAAAAGCAACAGGTTGGAAAGACCATAAAGCTATGCAAGACAAAATTGATGATGTTTTGGACAGAGTTGGGCTAAAAGGAATTGCCAATAAAATGCCACACCAACTTTCGGGTGGAGAACAACAAAGAGTGGCGATTGCCAGAGCATTATTGAACGACCCAGAATTAATCCTTGCGGATGAACCCACTGGAAATCTTGACCCACAAACCAGTGTTGAAGTATTGGGTGTTTTGAAAAAAATTAACGAAAATGGTAAAACGATAATCATGGCTACTCACGATTATGCGTTGTTGTTGAAATTCCCTTCCAAAACATTGAAATGCGAAGACAATACTATTTTTGAAGTGGTTCAAAGAACGGTGTAATGCTAACTGTTTTAATTCCAACCTATCATTATAATGCTTTGCCACTAGTTGAAGCCATTTACAAACAATGTAAGGCGGTTGGTATTCCTTTTGAAATCATTGTTCAAGACGATGCTTCTCATTCTACATTCAATGCCGAAAATAAAAAAATAAATTTATTAGAAAATTGTCATTTTAGTAGTAATACTGAAAACTTAGGTAGAGGAAGAAATATTAATACCATGGTTTTAAAAGCCAAGAATGATTATATTTTGTTACTGGATTGTGATACAATGCCAACGCACACCTCTTTCATCCAGAACTATAGTAATGAAATAAAAAAAGATACCACCGTTGTTTTTGGTGGCATTGTTTACCATGATGAAAAACCAAAACAAGAAAATTTATTACGATGGGTTTATGGCAAAAGCAGAGAAAGTCTCTCTGTTGTGCAGAGAAGCAAAAATTCCTATTTCTCTACCTTAACTTCTAATTTATTGGTAAAAAAAAGTATTTTTCAATCAAATCCATTTAATGAAAATATTGTCAACTATGGATATGAAGATGTGGTTTGGGCAAAACAATTAAAAGAAAAAAAAATTAAGATAACTCATATTGATAATCCAACCTATCATCTTAATCTAGAAACGTCGGAACTATTCCTAAAAAAAATTCATCAGTCATTGGATAATCTTAATTTGATTTCAAATTTGGGTTTGCTTTTACCTTCAGATAATAGAATTTTGAAAACCTACAAAACCATTCATAATCTTCATCTGAGTGGATTAATCAGTTTTTTTTATACTATATTCCATAAAAAAATTGAAGCTAATTTATTCTCCAATCATCCCAATTTATTCTTATTGGATATTTATAAGTTGGGGTATTTTTGTAAAATTCAATCCAAATGAAACCATACTTTACTGTTGTCATTCCTTTATTTAACAAAGAAACATTTATTCTAAAAACGATAAAGAGTGTTTTGAAACAAAGTTTTGAAAATTTTGAAGTTTTAATTATTGAAGATTGTTCAACCGATACCAGTCTTGATGTAATTTCAACTATAAAATCTGAAAAAGTAAAAGTTATTCAGCATGATTGTAATAAAGGACTTTCGGCTTCACGAAATACTGGAATTAAAAATGCTAATAGTAATTATGTTGCTTTTTTGGATGCCGATGATGTTTGGAAAGAGAACTTTTTGGAAGAAATATTTACTTTAATTACTACTTTTCCTCAAGCAGAATTATTTGCAACCAATTATGAAGAAGTGTTCCAAAACAATACTGTTTTACTTCCCAATAACAACGCTGATAAATTAGAAGAAAAGACTATTATTAGTGATTTTTTTGCTATTAGTTTAGCCCAACCCCTTTATTGTCCTTCTAGCTTTTGTGTAAAAAAATCAGTTTTTGATGTTGTTGGGTATTATAATGAAACCATTCAATTTGGTGAAGATGTTGATTTTAACATTAGAACCAATTCATTATTTCAATTGGCCTATTCCAAGAAATCTTTGGTAAGTTATACCATGGTTTCCGAAAATCAGATTACTCAGAGCTTACTTGGCAAAAAAGTGATTACCAATTTCAATTCATTTGAAACCTCGGAAACCTCAACTTCATTGAAGAAATTTTTAGATTTTCATCGCTATATTATGGCTAAACATTATAAAGCAGAATATAATATGGAAGCTTTTAGAAAAATGAAAGATGGAATTAATCCTAAAAACTTAAATTTCAAACAAAGAATACTTTTAAACGCTCCTTTGTTTTTTCTAAACTTTATAAAAAAGATAAAATCTTTCTTTCTTACTAAAGGAATTCGATTATCTACTTACGATTAGAAGCTAAAAAAGCTTTAAATTCTTCAATATCTCTAATATAATCTTCCTCTAAAAATTCACCCGAAGAAATTACTAAACAAACAGCACCAGAAGAAAAATTATCTAATTCTCGCCATGTATTAGATTTTATCAATAGCCCTTTATCAGGTTTATTCAATGTCACTTTTTTAGTTTCATTACCATTATTTAAAACCACATCAAAACTCCCTGAAAGAGGAATTAACAACTCAAATTGTTCCTTGTGTGCATGCCCGCCTCGCCTTGCACTACTAGGCACATCAAAAAGATAATAAACACGCTTTATTGAAAAAGGAAGTAAATCTTTTTCAATAACAGCTATATTCCCTCTTATATCATTAATTTTGGGTATGTCTAATAGTTCAATATTCATGGTGCTAACTTACTTTATTTTTAAACAATTCTAACCATTGTTTGCCTATATTTTCTATCTCAAAAATAGTAAGACTTTCTTTTGTATTTTGTTTACAATGGTTGTATAAATGATTATCGTTTACAAACAAGTTCATAGCTTCTGTAAATTTATCAAAGTTTTGATTGGTCACCAATAAACCATTTTGTTTATCAACTACAATCTCATTTGGTCCACTAAAACAATCAAAAGAAACCACTGGTGTTCCAACAGCAAAAGACTCCAAAATCACATTAGAGAAACCTTCATTTTTGCTTGACAAAACCGTAAATAATGCTTTATGATAATAGGGAAATGGATTCTCAACAAATCCTTTAAAAACCACTAAATCTCTTACACCAAGTTCATTGGCTATACTTTCATATTTTGTACGATTGATACCTTCGCCTAAAAGCACCAATTTGATTTTTTTTGCTGGCAATAAAGATGTAGCATAAGCCCTGATAAGTTTATCAAATTGTTTTACATCATCATTCATTCTTCCAACCGCCAAAATATAATTTTCTTCAGAAACTAAATATTCTGTTTGCAATTGAGAGATTGCCCTTAAATCAATTGGATTGTAAATTTGATCAACTTGCTTTGAAATACCTTTTTCGATTATTGCTTTTTGGATAGCTCTCGAAACTGCCACAATGTTTTTGTTTTGATAAATAAGTTTTGATAACCAAGAATATTTTGGAAAATAATACTCTAAAATTCCACTATGAACTGTATAGTAGGTATTTTTTGAATAACAAAATGTAGATAGTAAAAACTCTTGTAAAAAGCTAGTTCGCATCCTAAAATCAATAACTACATCAACATTATTTTCTTTGATGAATTTTTTGAAAGCAAAGAATCTCGTAATTTTTCGTTTGATGAAATTAGCATCAGGATTAATAATTCCCAAATTAAACAAAGAACCCGAATAATTATAAGAAACCCAATCAACAAATATACAATTTTGAACTTTCATACCTTGTTCTTGAAAATAAACGGACAATAAAGCATGTACTTTCTCTGCGCCACCATTTGCCAAACAATCGCCAACAAGGGCTATTTTATAGGTATGGTCTTGGTTTATCATTATTCAATGTTTGTTTTCGTAACAAACCTCGTTAATTTTTTTATTTTTACCATTAAAAGAATATAAAATTTAAAATAGAGATTCTATCTTTCCAAAAATAAAAATATAATTTTAGAAAAAATATAGAAATTGATGCGGATATTACTTCTTGGCGAATACAGCAGATTGCACAATACTCTAAAAGAAGGATTGGTTGCCTTAGGACATGAGGTGATTCTTATTGGCAACGGCGATGGTTTTAAGCAATTTCCTGTTGATTATTCTATCGAAGCAAAGTGGAGCCATACTAAGCTGCTAAACATTTTTAGACAAATCATCTTTAAAATGTCAAAATTTGATATTGCCAAAATTGAAACCGGGATTCGTTTTTATTTTTTATTGCCCAAATTAAAAGGTTTTGACATTGTTCAACTCATTAATGAAAGTCCGATTAAAACCCTAAAAAGATGGGAGATTCTGCTGCTTATAAAAATAGTTCAAAACAACCAAAAACTGTTTTTGCTATCAACCGGTGTTGATTATTTGAACGTAAACTATTGGTTTAATCATAAAGAGGAAAAATCAATACTAAAACCATTTTTTGAAAATCCTTCGTTACAAAAAGAGTATCAATATGTTCTAGAATATCAAGGCAAGCAACATAAAAAAATACATGACTTTATTTATAAACACTGTCAAGGGATTATTGCCACTGATGTTGACTATTTACTACCATTAAAAGGAAATCCTAAATTTTTAGGACTTATACCCAATCCTATAAACTTAGCGAAACTTAGCTATCAAGAATTAAAAATTGAAAACAAGATTGTTATTTTTCTTGGTATCAATCAATGGAGTTATTACCAAAAAGGAATACGATACTTTGAAAAAGCATTAGAAATTATTCAAGAAAAATATAAAGACAATGTAGAAATTATCACAGTTAAAAACATCCCTTATCGTGATTATATTAACTTATATAACAAAGCCCATATCCTATTAGATCAATTGCATGGTCACGATCAAGGGTTTAATGCACTGGAAGCCATGGCAAAAGGGAAAGTGGTTTTTACTAATGCCAGTTCCGTGTTTGAAAAGTACTATAATTTAGATAAAAAAATAGCCATCCATGCAGAACCCAATGTGGATTATCTAGTAGCGCAATTATCGTTTTTAATCGAAAATCCTAAAGAACTAATTGCCATTAGCAAACGTGCTAGAGCTTTTATAGAGGGAGAACATGATTATTTGAAGATTGCCACTAAGTATATAGATTTATGGTGTTGAGATTGATTAATTGTTGAAAAAATTACTATAAAAATTGATGGCTAGAATAAAATACGAATATTTATTGATTGCAATTGCGTTGCTTTG
This sequence comes from Flavobacterium sp., assembly GCA_020403245.1. Lineage (GTDB taxonomy): Bacteria > Bacteroidota > Bacteroidia > Flavobacteriales > Flavobacteriaceae > Flavobacterium. The sequence goes on from JADBYA010000005.1 coordinate 47,508, forward strand.
GATACTATTTTTTTCCTTTACAATTCAATTAACTCCTTATTTTTCCGTAATTGGCGACGATGGCAGTTATTTGTATGCAGCCAGATTGCTTTATTTTAACTCTCAGTTAGATAATACAAGACCTTTGTTGATAACTATTATTCATGGAGTTCCCTATTTATTTGGTTTTACAGATGGCATTGTTATAAAATGGGGAATTTTTATTAATTTTTTTTCTTGGTTTTTCACAGCTGTTTTTTTATATAAAATTATTTCAAAAATAGTAGATAGAAAATATGGCTTTTTGTTTTCGGTGTTATTTATTTTTTGCATTGGAAATTTAGCGCATTGCTTTAACTTTTTATCCGAATCTATTTTTATTTTTTTGATAATTTATTCTGTTTACTTCATTTTAAAGTATTATGAAACTACAAAGCATTATTACATAACTATTGCTATTTCAATTTTATTTTTAAACACTCTAATTAAGCCTGTTTCTATTGGGTTAGCTTTAATTTTGCTTGTTTTTTTTATTACAAAAATGGATAAAATAATTTTGAATAAATTTTCATTTTTATTAATTGTTAGCTTTTCATTGATTTTTTTTCAAATGTATTCCTTAAAGAAAAATTATGGTGATTATACCCTTAGCTATATTAGTTCCATTACTTATTACAATTATTTAGGGGATAAAGCAGATTGTTATAAAAAAGGAATTGAATTTATACCAGGAAAAACGGAAAGATCTAAAAAATTTGGATTATTATCAAGTCATGAAATGAAAGAAATTGCAGGGAAAGATTTAATAGACCAGCTTAAAAACAATACCTTAAATTTGTTTAAAGCTTATTTATTTTGTATCTATTCTAATACTCACAAAGGAAATTTTATAGTTAGTGAGTGCAAAAATGAAAAGAATACTAGTTATTTTGCAGCGTTTCACTTTCTGTTTAAAGCCGTATCAAAAATTCAAAATATATTGTTTACCATTTTAGGCATATTCCTTTCATTTAAATGTATAATTAAACCAAAAGAGGAAGCTTCTTTTTATACATTACTTTCAAGTCATATTCTATATCTTTTCTTAGTTTCCGGTATTTCTTGCTTTCAATGTGATAGATTTCATATTGTTTTTTTTCCACTTGTAATTCTCTTACTATCAAAAGAATTCATAACAACAAAAAAAAGCATTTGGAATAAATTTACTATTGTAGTTTTGAAAAAGAACATGATTATGTTAAGATTGCTGAGAAGTATTTAACACTATGCAGTTTAAAATAATTTAGATGCTACTCAAAACGAATTTTTAGAAGTCACGACTTACTTTACTGTAACGCTTAAAACTAGGTTTTATATATAGGTACAATCCCTACTTTACTAATAAAACTAAGTTTTATATATAGGCACAAACCTCTACCTTATTCGTAAAACTAGGTTTTATATGCAATTAAAAGTCCTATTATGATAATAAAATTAAGTTTTATATAAAGGTGCAAGCGCTACCATGATAGTAAAACCAGATTTTATATGTAGGTGCAAATCCTACCATACTATTAAAACATGGTTTTATATGATGGAAAAGAAGATGCTATTAGCTATTATGCTGCTTTTGGTTTAGAATTTTTCAATAAAACATATATGATTCAAAAGACCAAAACAGCCGTTCAGAGGCATTAGCATTAATGCTTGGTGCGATAGCTGCTAATGGATTTAATGACATAACTTATGGCAAAGATTTTTGGCTAGACATCCAAAGCAAGTTTAATGAACTATTATCGGCTGCATCAGATACCGATAGTATCGTGTCAAACAAAGTGGGCGATAAAAATGCTTTGAAAATAGAAATAAAAAAAGCGTTGAACTCGATTGTTCTTGTAATTAAAGGAAACTATCCCGATACATATAAACAAGAGCTTCGCGCTTGGGGTTTTCAAAAAGAAAAGTATTAATTGTTGTAACTTAAAAAAGAAAAACCACGCCGATTGGCGTGGTCGTTTTTGTGGTTTGAATAGTGAAAACTTATTCTTTAATAAATTTAAGTGTTTCATTGATTGTATCTGAACTTAATTTTACAAGATATATTCCCGATGGAATACTAGATACGTTTAACTCAAATTCATTTTGATCAACTTTAGTGTTATAAACCTGCTTTCCAATTACATCAAAAATAGTTACTTGAAGATCCTTAACTTCTTTTTGACTAAGCATAATCGAAAATGTTCCTTTGTTTGGATTAGGGTACAATACTGCCTTACTAATTTTTAAAGTATTACTTTCTTGGCTTACTATATTACCTGCAACTTTTGAAGAAGTTGCACAAACTGTTAAAGCACCATCAATTTTTAAATCAACAAAACCGTTAGCATTAGGTCTGAAATCAGAATTTTGAAGCACTTCAATAGTATTTTTTGCTATAAAATTAGAAGTGTTACCATCTCTAAAGGTTTGATTGGAAATAGTCAACTTATTATTAATATGCTGTAAATCAAAATTAAACCTCCAAAAATCCTGACCATCAATTAGGGCATTACCAGTAGAGCTCATCATTTCATATGTAAATTCAACAGCGTCTCCAGTTTCTAATTTTCCTGAACCCATTCTTCCAATCCAATAGGCATTATATGGATTTGCTTCAAGGTTTTTAGAGGACAACTGAAGTACGTCTTCAACCTCGTCGGGCAGAATACATGAATTTAACGATTGCATTAATGCAACAGTACCCGACACAAATGGTGTAGCGATTGATGTTGCACTACCATATAGAAAAGGTGTTATTCCATCAGGCTCAATGCAACCCAACAGATAACTTGAGTAAATGGGTCCATACCCTGGCCCACAAATATCTACTCTTGTATTTGTGGTAGTTCCTTCGTAATATGGTGTATAAACTCCATTTTCATATGTTCCTGTAGGTGTAATTAAATCTTCATTATACCAAGAAACATTACCAAAAGGGTAACTTACAACTTCATCTGTAAAGTTGCTGTTTTTGGACTGTACAACTGTAACAGATATAACATGATTATATGATGCAGGATAACAATAAATTGAATAATCAGGGGCAGTTATAGGATATGAATCTGGCTTTGGAAATTGACATATATTACCAGCACCTGCAACCAAGACAACACCCATATCATGCAATTGATTAATAGCATCTTGCTGTGTTACAAAAAAACCTGATGTATAAGTCGGATCGTTAATTTGATAACCTTGAATCCAACTCATATTAATAACTCTAACACCCATTTGAGCCATTTGCATTAAACCTGGATAATTAGGAGTGTGGACATCCACTGTATAAGGTATGTTTAAAATTTTGCAATCATAACACACACCTGCTATTCCATGAGCATTATCACCTTTTGCAGCAGCTATTGCTGCAACACCTGTACCATGCCACATTGAAGCAAGTCCAGGTGGACAATAGAAATTATTTTCAGGAAAAGTATTTAAATAAGTAACTTTTCCATTAAAATCATCGTCAGAACTATCCACCTTCCCATCAGAAATACCGATTGTTACATTTCCTTTATAGTTAGAAAAAAAATCCCATGCTTTAGGCGCATTCACATAATCAAAACTCTTTAGACTCATACTAGCCCCCAAATTTGTCACAGGACTTGTAGTACCATAATCATTGGGATAAGATACTAATTGAATTTGCATTCCTGTTAAATCTTCAGTATTTAGATATTTACTAGGAAATTGAGTTTTCAAATCGTCCATTAAAGTTGAGCTAGATGTTATGAATGTAAACACATTTACCAAATAACCAGAATAGTTTGGATATGTAGGATAAAAATTGGTTATGGTATAGTTAGAGAAAAAAGCACTTTCAGCAGTGTTAGTTCCATTATACACTAATACATTACCACTTTTGGTAAATGTAGGCGCGTTGTTTTTATCATTTAGTTCAACGTTAAAAACATAGGTTGTCTGAGAATGTAGTTGCGAATAGAGTATGCAACAAAAGAATAAAAATAACTTTCTCATAATTAATTAGTTTTTAATTTGACTTTTCAAAGTAGTTATTTCCTTATTCATCTCTATCATATAAAGTGTCAATTCTTCTATTTTTTGAAGCAATAATTTGTTCATTTCTCCTAATTCAATTCCTTTTTCCTCAACCTCTTGAGCAGATGGAATGTCTTTTAAGTGCCGTTTATCCTTGATATATTGCTCTACTTCTTCTAAAGTTGGTAAATTGTAATCTTTATTGAAAACATAATCAGCCCACGTTGTATAAACTTTAACCCTATTAGCTCTAATTGCTCCGTTTACAGATAATCTGTAACTATCAGTCCCATCAGTAAAATTAGTAGTTCCAATTCCTACATTTGAGTTAGTTATAATGTTTCCATCTATTAGAGCACTTCCGCCTTGAACAACAAATTTATGTCCTAAACCATAATCTGCATATCCACCCACAACAAATTTAGAATTTGATTTCCCCATTTGTAGTCTAATGTTATCATTTCCGTCATCCATCAATTTAAAAATCTCAGCTCCGTTTTTATCATTTATAATAAAATTTGATTTTCCATTTGATATACCTCCTTGTTTATTACCCATAAAAAGAAGGCGCTCTTTATTGCTCCTGTCAACAACATTCATTATAAACAAATCATCGTTTGGTGAGATTTCAGTACCCCAAGCATTTAAATCATAAAAATTAAACATTCTTCTTGTTGCACCAGATAAGTTAGAATCGGTCATTTCATAACCTGCACCAAATACATAGGTATTTCTATAAAAATCCAATGAGCTAGCAAATGAAGTTGCAGATGTTGCAGTATTGGTTGCCCATAGTGTTTTAGATTTTGTAAAACCATTAACTTCAAGTTTTACTGATGGTGTTAAACTACCAATTCCAACATTACCATTTGTACCATTGATAAAAAACTGTGAATTAATTGCAGTCGGATTGAACGTAAAATTTCTAGCGTTCATAGTAACAGTTCTATTTGCTGATAATGTGCCATCACTTGTATAAATATTTGTAACTGTAGGAGCTGTATTCACAACTGGTGTTAAAATTATGTTTCCAGAAGCATCCACACTAAGCGCTTTGCTATTTCCGGTGGTAGTTGCAGTAGCGCTTGTCATATTCGTTAGTCTGACCCCAGATGCACCAGCTGATGCACTCGTGATTTGTAATCTTGTAGATGGAGAGGTTGTTCCAATACCAACATTGGTATTTACAGCAGTTGGAAAAGTGTTTTGTGAGTATCCCATGATACTTGATAAAAACAAACCGAAGAATAAAATACGTTTTTTCATAATTAAAATATTTAAAAGTTAAAGTACAAAATTTATAAATATTTTCTGGTAATTATTCCAATTTCTTGATATTTTTATACAATTAATTGATAAAATTTTACATTTAAGAAAAAAAATGACTTTAATATCTAAAAATTTAAAAAGAATAAGAGAAAATAACACCCAACATTCACAAAAAGATGTTGCAGAGTTTCTTGGCATAAAACAGAACACTTATTCCACTTGGGAAAGTGGTGAAACAGATGTGAAAAGTGACTATTTACCCATACTTGCTACTATTTTTGGTGTTGAAATAAAAGATTTATTTGAGACAAATTCAAATAAAATAAAAATCACTCAAACCAATAACGACAATAAAGATAGTTCAGAAAATTACAGTATTGTACTAAAATTACTAGATAAAGAATCGGTTGATAAGTTAGTTGATGCAATAAGAGGTAAAATTTAAATCTCAGCTTAAATTATTAAAAAAAATCAAATAATTAACCATTTCATTAATTCTTCCTTCTCACCTTCCCAATCTCTAGAAATATTTTTTTTAATACGTTTTGCAGGTATTCCGCCAATAAGTATATTTTGGCCTAATAAAGTATAATCTTTATTACAAAGAGTATTTGATGCTATTGTACAATAATCAGATGTAATAGTTTTAGACAAAATGGTAACTCTATTACTTATATAGTTATAATTCCCTAATCTTATTGGTGCAGTAATCGGATATATTTCGCCTGAAACTGTATCAATCATTTGATGAGCTGTACTGTCTAAAAGTTGTGATTCATATCCTATTCTTGCAAAATCACCAAATGTTATTTTATCATAACACATAATTTTACCACTATGACCTAAAGATGACATGTTTCCCATTTCTAAAGTGGCATTTTGTGCGACATGAATAAGATAATCTTTGCCAAATTGTACATGTCCATTCAGAATCATTTTTCCTTCAAGAGAGAATTCAGCTGTCCCTTTGGAACGAGTAATTAATTCATATGGTTGCCCAAAGCCAATCATTCCTGATTTTATAGGTGCATTGATAATCATTTCACCGGAAATGCTTTTAAGCTTTACACTGCCGTAGAAGTAAACCGGGAGTTTTTTTGCAGTTGAAAAAGGGAACTTTGCAAAATTGAAATACAATGTTTTGACCCAGTTAACAAAGTAAAAGAATTTCATTTTATGATATAAGTTTCTCAAGAACTCCATATTTATTTATTTTTAGAAAAGTAATCTTTAAAATTTAGTTTTTCATTCAATTGGACAAATGAAAACCAAATTGAAATCAGTATTAAAATCGAAAACAATATATACTTCAATAGAACCGTTTCAATATTTAAACACAAAAAAGTTATAACACAAATGACTACACAATACAAAAATAATTTGTAAAATTCACTATCAAAATTAAAATCATACTTTTTAGCAGTAATGATTTTCAATCCTAAAAAATGAATAATGTAATTAATAAAAAAAGTAATCCCTAATCCTTCAAGACCATAAAAATAGTATCCTATTACATTGATGATTAAAAATAAGGAATTAAAGCCAATTGAGGTTTTGATAAATGTTTTAGAGTCGCCTTTTGCAATTAAAATATACCCCATAGACCATGAAACTGCTTTAATAATCATACCCAAAATTCCCCAGCAAACTAAAGGTACTATGGGTAAAAACTCTTTGGAATATAATAATCGGATAACCGATGGAGCAAAAATCAAAAATAATACTATAATTGGCGTTAACAATAGTACAGCTGTGATTGACTGCTCAATCACTAATTTTTTCACTAAGCCATTATCATGACAAACTTTTGCTAATCTAGGATAATAATCTGTTGCCATCGCCGTGAAGATAACACCTACATATGTATTTAGAATTGTAAATCCGGCACTATATAACCCAACTTCAGTAACACTTTTATAATTACTAATAAAGACTTGAAGTAAATAAGATGATAATGTAGTCAACAGACCAATCAAACTAAGAGAAAAACCAAGTATTATAAGTTGTTTACCTTCTGCAAAAACCTCTTTATTAGTTAATCTAACATGGTCAATTTTAATTTTTGACCTGAAATAAAAAGCAACCAACATCGCTATAAATGAAGAAAGTACAATTGAAGGAACAATTCCATCTATTTTATAGAAATAATACAATGGGAGTGAAATTAATAAACCTATTAAGTTGCCATATAAATTGGATTTAGCTAAATATTGGATTTTACTTAAACCTTGGAGTACAACCAAACTACCGTTGGTTAGTTGTTTGAATAATAAGGTAAAAGAGATTAAAACGAAGGCCAAAGTATATTTTTCATTCCCAAAAGAAATCATACTCAATAAAGGAGATAAAGTAACTACAGCAATTGTGCCCAAAATACCCGTTATCCAAATCAATCGATTAAGAATTGAAACTTCTTTACTCAATGATAAAGAATTGTTTTCTGCCGATGAAATGGCTTTAACTCCACTAGTTTCTATTCCAGCATTGGTAAAACTTCCTACCAAACTAACTGCAGAATTGAATAATCCAATAAGTCCTATTCCGGCAGGACCAATTAGTAAAGCAATAATTTTTGATCTAATGAGTGAAATTATAATATTAAAAACCTGAACACTGCCAAAAATAGAAGTTGATTTAATGATTTGGCGATATGAAGATTTTGAATCAGTCATTCATTTAATACTGATTTAAAACTTGAATAACATAATCTACCTCATCATCAGTCATTACAGGACTTACAGGCAAACTCAACACTTCGTTATGAATTTTTTCGGTTATAGGAAACGAAAATGCATTCCATCCCGAAGTTTCGGTACTAAATGCTTTTTGCTGATGTGGCGGAATGGGATAATGAATTAGCGTTTCAATGTTGTTTTGTTTCAAATATGCTTGCAATTCTTGACGATTCTCCGTTCGAATGACAAACAAATGAAACACATGATTCTGGGTATAATTCCAAGTTGGTAGAATGATTTTATCGTTTTTGATTCCATCCAAATAGCGTTTGGCAATAACCCGACGTAAATCATTTTCGCTTTCCAAATGTGGCAACTTTACATTCAAAAATGCGGCTTGTACTTCATCCAATCGAGAGTTTACACCTATATATTCGTTATGGTATTTTTGCTCCGAACCATAATTACGCAAAGCAAAAAGCACTTTTGCCAATTCGCTATCATTCGTTGTTATGGCACCAGCGTCGCCAAGCGCACCTAGATTTTTTCCTGGATAAAAACTATATGCTGCGCATGATTGCTGATTTTTGATTTGAGATTTGAGATTTGAGATTGCACCGTGAGCTTGAGCAGCATCTTCTATCACTAATAAATTATATTGTTTTGCTATTGCATTAATAGCTTCCATTTCCGCCAATTGTCCATAAAGATGAACTGGAAGAATAGCTTTGGTTTTTGGTGTTAATTTTGCTAGAATTAAATTAGGGTTGATGTTATAGGTTTCTAATTTTGGCTCTACCAAAACTGGAATTAGATTGGCTTGAAGAATAGCCAAAATACTAGCAATATAGGTATTGGCAGGCACAATAACTTCATCTCCTTTTTGCAGTTTCCCCAGTTGAATATATGCTTTAAAGATTAAAACCAAGGCATCCAAACCGTTTCCAACACCAATGCAATGTTTGGCTCCGCAATAGTTGGCAAAATTGCTTTCAAATGCTTTGACCTCATCGCCCAAAATGAACCAACCTTTATCAAGCACTTGTTGCATTTTCTCATGAAATGCGGTCTGATAAGGTAAATTGATTTTATGTAAATCGAGGAATTTTATCATGTTTGGTGGTAAACTATCTACCATTTATTTGTCGGAGTTATTGAATGTCTAAGATGGCTTTGGGTCTGTTGGCTTTTATAATTTGGGTTTAATATAAATGATAAAATTGTCCTTATTTTTATCTACTTTATTTTTAACTGGAAACTTAGATATGCTTTCAGACAATCTTATAAAACTATAAATACGCTCGGATTTAGATAATTTCAAAAAATCTTCTAATTGTCTTGTATTGCTTTCATCTTTCGTTTGAAATGTGATTTGCATGGTCTTATTTTTAGCCAAATGTAGGGATTTTGATTAAATCATAATGTTTTCCAACAAATGATAATTAGCGGTTTCTACTTCATAAAAATCTTGAACCAACGATATGGCTCCAAAACTCTCTTTCCAAAAATTGATAGAAGCCACGATGTTTTGCCCTTGATTTTCATGTGAAGGCCCAAAATCAAAGTAGTCTTTTCCTTTTGAAAAAGTGTTAATCAAAAAATCGTATAAAAAATCGATGCTTCCCAACTCATTATTGTCTTCATTCCCCGAAATGTATTGAGGTTTAACAACCTTATCAGTTATAAAAACTGTTGTACCACAGACTAATTTAGTATCATGATACACGTTAAAATGACGAATATTATCAGGAAATCTCTTTTGCAAAAGCGAAATTTCAGCAGCGGTATGAACAGGAACAGCGTTGTATTTTTCTTTTAAATTTGGGATAAGCAATTGATTCCAAAAAATATCAAAATTTGTCTCTTCCTTGATGATTAAATTATTTTTTTTGCCTCTATTAATACATTGTCGTCGTGACTTGGAAATAGCACTATCTTGTTTTAAAGAAATAATAGAAACTGCATGTTTCATTAACCTTTTTGACTTACAAATATGTGACAGATAATTAATTTCATCAGAAAAAAAAGCACAATAAATACTTGGGATTTCTTTGAATGACAATTTTGCAATATTGTGTTGAAACAAAAATTTTAAAACTGCTTTATACACATCAATTGTGGAAGACAATTTTGCCTTTTTATGCAAAACCAATCCACCATAAGTCAACCCTTGATGAGAAAAAACAACACGCTCTACTCTATTGGCAGGAAGTAATGCAACTAAATTCTCTCCATCAAAAACTAGCAACGAAAAATCCTCAAATCGATCAGCATGGTATTCCATAAAATCACGATGAAAAAGAAATGTGGCATTTTTGGCAATGCTTATAAATGCATTCCAAAGTTCAAAATATTCAGAAGAATAATGTCTGACAGTATAGTTTTTCACAGGTTTGGTTTAGACATTGGAAAATTAAACATTTATTTTTTAATAACATTAACTCCGATGAAATTTAGAAATTCAAAATAATTACTTATTTTTATTGCTATCAAATAGTATGTTACTTTGAATTATAAACGAAAAATAGTCTGTTTTATTGCTTTTTGGCTTCATATTTATAGTGTGAAAAGCCAGGATATAAGTTTGTATCAGCAGTTTAATGGACGGTATGATTTTACTTTTATTGGTAATACCTTGAATGTTCAGCCCAATGGTGCTAATGATCCGTGCCTCTTATTGCCAAGCTCGGACGCCACTTTGAATTTAAGTCCAACTGATGTCATCGAAAACGCCTATTTGTATTGGGCTGGTTCTGGTACAGGTGATTTTAATGTTAAACTAAATGGAATTGACATCTCTTCGCAACGAAATTTCTCAGCGATTCAAAGTATGAATGGAAATCCGTTTTTTAGTGCTTTTGCCGATGTTACAACACAACTACAAACCACTGGAAATGGCCTCTATACTTTTTCTGACCTTGATGTATCTCCATTTTTAAATCCGGATACTTATTGCAACAATGCAACCAACTTTTCTGGCTGGGCAATTGTAATTGTGTTTAGCAATCCAACATTACCACTAAATCAGATTAATGTTTATGACGGATTAGAAGCATTATCAACTGCCGTAGTTAACGTTCAAGATCAACTGATCATCAATTTAGGAAACTTAAATGTATTAGATAATTCTGGAGCTAAACTAGGATTTGTAGCTTGGGAAGGTGACGCTAACATTGCGAATCAAGAATCATTATTGGTTAATGGAAATATCATAAATAACCCTCCGTTAAATCCGGGAAATAACGCTTTTAATGGCACCAATAGTATCACTGGTAGCAGTAGTTTATACAATATGGATTTGGATATATATGACATTCAAAATTATATAAGCATTGGTAACTCTACTGTTGAAGTAAAAATGACAACCGCACAAGATTTTGTTTTAATAAATACCATAGTCACTAAACTGAACAGTCAATTGCCCGATGCTACAGTGGCAATAAATTCTGTTGAAAATCAATGTGACTCGAGAACTATTGTGGTAAATTTTTCGGTATCCAACTTGAATAGTACCAATCCACTACCGGCTCAAACACCCATTTCAATTTATATCAATAATCAATTTTTACAAACCACTACAACCAATGCTGTAATTCCAGTTGATGGTTCTATTTCCTCCCAAATTACATTGGTAATTCCCAATTCAATACCTGATACTTTTGAAATCAAATTTGTGGTAGATGATACTGGAAATGGTTCTGGAATAGTAGCCGAATTAATTGAAACGAACAATACTTTTTCCATTTCAAATTCCTTATGGTTTTCGCCTACTTTTAATACCTTAGAATCTTTAATCTCTTGTAACGAAGGATTTACTAGAGGAACTTTTGATTTTTCGGGTTATGAAGAATTGGTAAAAACGAATTCAAATGATACTGTTCAATTTTATGAAACTATAGAAAATGCAACAAATAACGTAAATCCTATTTTAAATACTACAAATTATGTTGCAATATCCACTCCCAAAGAAATTTTTATAAGAATTGACAATGAAAATTGCTTTAGTATTACCTCATTTTTACTAACAACAAGAAATTGTCCTCCAACAGTTTATAACTATATCTCTGCCAATAACGACTCCTACAACGATAATTTGACAATAGATGGTTTATATGATATTTTCCTCGATTTTAAAATAGAAATTTACAACCGTTGGGGAAGATTGATTTGGACAGGAAATCAAAATACCGATAAATGGACTGGTCAAGTAAAAAACGGAATTGGAAGTGAAAATGCACCTGATGGCACTTATTTTTATTTGCTGTTTTTGAATGATATTGACTATCCTAAACCACTATCTGGTTATTTGTTTTTGGTACATTAATCTTTCTCTTCTATACTCATAAACCTAATAAACTTTTACTATTGAAACAGATCACATCCGCTCAAAATCCTTATATAAAATCATTAATTCAACTCCAAGAAAAAGCCAAAGCCCGAAAACAATCAGGCACTTTTTTGATTGAAGGTGTGCGAGAAATTGAACTGGCTATCAGAGGAAACTATGAATTGGAAACACTATTATTTGTTCCAGAAGTAATAAACAATCTTCAAATTTTCAAATCCCCAAATCTCCAAATTGAATTAATTGAAATCACAAAAGAAGTCTATCAAAAACTTGCTTACCGAGATACAACCGAAGGAATTATTGCCGTTGCTAAAATCAAATCAACACTACTTTCCGATTTAAAACTACCCAATAATCCATTGATAGTAGTTATGGAAGCCATCGAAAAACCGGGAAATATTGGTGCTATGTTGCGCACCTGTGATGCTGCCAATATAGATGCTGTAGTTATTGCTAATCCAAAAACCGATTTATACAATCCCAATACTATTCGTTCCAGTGTAGGTTGTTTGTTTACCAATCAAATAGCGATGGCTTCAACAGAAGAAACGATTGCATTTTTTCATAAAAAAAATATTGCTTTTTATAGTGCTACGCTACAAAATTCCATTTCCTATCACACTCAAGATTATACTCAACCTACAGCATTAGTTGTGGGTACAGAAGCCACGGGACTCTCTCAACCATGGCGAGACCAAGCCAAACAAAATATCATCATTCCTATGCAAGGCGAAATAGACAGTATGAATGTTTCTGTGGCAGCAGCCATTTTAATCTTTGAAGCCAAAAGACAAAGGGGTTTTTGATTGAGGATTTAAGAATTGGTATTTTGAATTTCACCATTCACTATGGATTTATCACTGTGGGCAAATCTCTAATCCTTTTTTAATTTACTATTTGCACATCTCATTTGTTCTTCCTAATTTTAGGAATTGTTTAAAAAATGCTATGATTGAAATTGATTTAGAAGAAGAAAAAAAAGCCATTGCCCGAGAATACAAAGAATTGCTTCGCATCAGTTATCAAACTTTAACCGATACTGATAAAAAACTAATTCGGAAAGCGTTCAACGTTTCTGTTGATGCTCATAAAGACCAACGCCGAAAATCAGGCGAAGCTTATATTTTTCATCCTATTGGTGTTGCTAAAATTGTAGCTTCTGAGATTGGACTTGGTGCCACAAGTATTGCCGCCGCATTGATGCATGATGTGGTAGAAGACACTTCAATTACAATTGAAGAAATTGAAAAAATGTTCAATCCAAAAGTAGCCCATTTGGTAGAAGGTTTGACCAAAATTTCTCAAGTCAAAAAAGACATGAACATTTCATTGCAAGCGGAAAATTTTCGTAAAATGCTATTGACACTCAATGATGATGTTCGTGTTATCCTTATCAAATTAGCCGATCGTTTGCACAATATGCAAACAATGGATTCCATGCCCGATTACAAACAAATAAAAATTGCTTCCGAAACACTCTACATTTATGCTCCATTAGCGCATCGATTAGGTTTGTATAATATTAAAACAAAGCTCGAAGATTTAGGATTAAAATATACCGAACCCGAAATTTATAAAGAAATTGTCAGTAAAATCAAGGAAACAAAAGAAGAACAAGATGCCTACATTGCCACAATATCGGGTGTTTTAAAAAAATCTTTAGACGAAGAAGGATTAGATTATGTCATGAAAGGCAGACCAAAATCCATTTATTCTATTAGAAGAAAAATGGCTGCTCAAAATGTGACCTTCGAAGAAGTATATGATAAATTTGCACTCCGAATTATCTATAAATCTAATCTGCACGATGAAAAATTCTTGGCTTGGAAAATCTATTCCATAGTAACCGATCATTATCGTCCCAGTCCAAGCCGTTTGCGAGATTGGATTTCCTCACCTAAATCAACAGGTTACGAAGCACTTCACATTACAGTTATGGGACCAAAAGGGCGTTGGGTTGAAATTCAAGTGCGAAGCGAACGTATGGATGAAATTGCCGAAAAAGGATATGCTGCACACTACAAATACAAACAAGGCTCAACCGAAGAAAGCGGTTTAGATACTTGGCTCAATCTTTTGAAAGAAGCTTTGGAAAGTTCGGAAACTAATGCGGTAGATTTTGTTGAAGATTTCAAAATGAATCTTTATGCTAAAGAAATCTTCGTTTTTACCCCAAAAGGAGAAATCAAATCATTGCCCAAAGGTGCTACTTCACTCGATTTTGCATTCAGTATTCACTCAGAAATTGGGATTAAAACCCGTGGAACACGTGTTAATGGAAAATTGGTTCCTTTAAATTACGAGTTAAAAAGTGGTGATCAAATAGAAATTATAACTTCTGTTCATCAAAAACCAACAATCAACTGGTTAGATTATGTAACTACTTCGAGAGCAAAAAATAAAATTAGAAACGTTCTTAACGAAAATACCAAAAAAATTGCCGAAGACGGCAGAGAATTATTGACAAGAAAACTAAAACATTTAAAAATTACTTTGAATGAAAACGTGATTAATGAATTAGTGAATTTTTTCAAACTAAAAACCAGTTTGGATTTGTTTTATCGCATGGGAATTGGTTCTATTGAAAACCAACAACTCAAGGATTTTGCTGCTCAAAAAAGCAATACCTTAATGAATTTTTTCAAGAGTAAAATGAAACGCTCGCCAAGTTCACAACCCGAAGACATCAACAAACAAGAGCTCAATAAAAATTTTGACATGCTCGTTTTTGGTTCGGAACAGGATAAACTGGATTATAAATTATCATCCTGTTGCAACCCAATTCCTGGTGACAATGTATTTGGTTTTATTACTATAAATGAAGGAATTAAAGTGCACAAAAAAGATTGTCCAAACGCCATCACATTGCAATCTAATTATGCCTATCGCATCATGCAAGCCAAATGGATTGACTCTTCACAGCAAGAATTTAAAGCCATTTTGAAAATTACAGGAATGGATAGTTTAGGATTAACCAATGAATTGACAAAAGTAATTTCCAATAATATGCACGTGAATATTCAAAGTATTTCCTTGAGCGGTGAAGCTGGAATTTTTAACGGGCAAGTAGCCGTAGTGGTTCAAAACAATACCATTTTGAAAAAACTAATCGACAACATCAAAAAGATTGATGGTGTTGATAAAGTAACGAGGGTTTATACCAATTAATAAATGCTTTGTTATCAACAAATCGTTTAAAACTTTGCTTAAAGATTTGAGATTTAACTTTTAAACTTTTAAACTAAAAACTATCTTTGTCACATGACACTAATTGCATCTGATAATTCAAAAAATCAAGAAACCGTAAAAAATGTTTTTACGATGTATCTCGAGAACAAAGCACATCGTAAAACTCCAGAACGTTATGCTATTCTTCAGGAAATTTATAATAGTGAAGAGCATTTTGATATTGAAAATTTGTATATCAAAATGAAAAACAAGAACTATCGTGTGTCTCGTGCTACACTATACAACACTATAGAACTTTTATTGGATTGTGGTTTGGTGCGCAAACATCAGTTTGGGCAAAATCAAGCACATTATGAAAAGTCGTATTTCGATAAGCAACACGACCATATCATTATGACCGACACTGGCGAAGTAATTGAGTTTTGTGACCCCAGAATTCAAACCATCAAACAAACTATTGAAGAAATTTTTGGAATAGAAATACACAACCATTCATTGTATTTTTATGCTACAAAAAAAAGCCCCCTAACCCCCGAAGGGGGAATTATTGGGGGTAAAAACAATAATTAATATACATTAACATATTCCACAAATAGTAAACCTCCCCTTTGGGGAGGATAGGTGGGGCTTAATAGACAAACAAATGACTGTAGATTTACTACTCGGATTACAATGGGGAGATGAAGGAAAAGGAAAAATAGTTGACGTACTTACTTCAAAATATGACATTATCGCACGTTTTCAGGGGGGACCAAACGCAGGACATACATTAGAATTTGACGGAATAAAACACGTTTTGAGAACTATCCCTTCTGGAATTTTTCACAGTAACAATATAAATATCATTGGAAACGGTGTCGTAATTGACCCAGTCGTTTTTAAAAGCGAAGTGGATGGTTTGGCCAAATTTAATCTTGATTTGAAATCAAAACTGATTATTTCTCGCAAAGCACATTTAATTTTACCCACACACCGTTTGCTCGATGCTGCTTCGGAAGCTTCAAAAGGCAAAGCCAAAATTGGCTCTACACTCAAAGGAATTGGACCAACCTATATGGATAAAACCGGAAGAAACGGCATTCGTGTGGGTGATATTGAACTAGCTGATTTCAATGAAAGATACCGTGCTTTGGCAGACAAACACGAAGCGATGATTGCTTTTTATGATGTGAACATTCAGTACAACTTGGCTGAAATGGAAAAAGAATTCTTTGAAGCCATTGAAGATTTAAAAAAACTCGATTTTATTGATAGCGAAGAATATTTGGCACAAGCCCAAAAAGCAGGAAAATCAATCCTTTGTGAAGGCGCACAAGGTTCATTATTGGATGTCGATTTTGGAACCTATCCTTTTGTAACCTCATCCAATACTACCGCTGCTGGTGCTTGTACTGGTTTGGGAATTGCTCCCAATAAAATCAAAGAAGTTTATGGGATTTTCAAAGCCTATACCACGCGTGTGGGTTCTGGACCATTTCCAACGGAAGATTTTAGCGAAGCGGGAGATATGATGGCAAGTGTAGGCAACGAATTTGGTTCGGTAACCGGAAGAAAACGCCGTTGTGGCTGGCTGGATTTAGTTGCCCTAAAATATGCTATTCAAATTAATGGCGTAACCCAACTCATGATGATGAAAGGTGATGTACTTTCGGGCTTTGACACTTTAAAAGTAGCCACAGGGTACAACTATAAAGGAGAAGTGATTCATCATTTACCATTCAATATAGAGGAAGAAAACGTCACTCCTATATACACTGAATTCAAAGGATGGAAACAGGATTTGACCGGACTAACCACTTTTGAAAGCTTACCAAAAGAACTAAAAGCATACATCGAATTCATAGAAAAAGAAGTAGCAGTGCCAATAAAGATTGTCTCTGTTGGTCCTGATAGAAAACAGACGATAATGAGATAAATAAAAACCAGACTACAATTATACCTTGTTTTGTTTATTATTTCACTTCTATTTTATCAATCAGTAATTGAAAGTCTTCCTTCTTTTTATTTCCGATTAGAAAAGCGATTTCCTCTAAATAATTTCCATCATAATTAGGAAGGTTTAAAGTTCTGCCTCGGAAAGAAGCATACATTTCAGAAATTGGAATTTCTATAGTTTGCCATTCGGTTGTGGTTTGAAATTCATATACATAGGAATAGTAATCACTACGGTTTGATTTCACTCTGAACTGGTATTTTTTGCCGTCTCCTTTCAATCGGATGCTGAAAATTTTATTTCCCTTCAAGGAAACAGCTTTAAAATAATGCTGTAAAGAGCAAAATCCACCATTATTTTCCAAGGAAACACTTCCTTTGAATACCCCATGACCATTAGCATCAACAGAAAAATCACTTGATGAAATTCCTCCCATTACAGAGTCATCAACAATATTCCAATTAGAAATATCAGATTTTCCATTAAAATCGAACAATAGTATCGTATTCACCGCAAAATAAATTATATAAAGAGAAGATAGAAATTTCATTATTAAATTTTAAATATAAAACTCTCGCTTGGTTTTAAAGAAAGCTTTATTGTTCCAACACCATTGATCACATTTAATTCCGCTGTACTTCCATACAGCTGGTCAGTAACAGTATAATTTCCGTCAGCTAAACTCCATTTAGAAATAACATCAGCTGGAACAATAAGCTTAAAATTACTAGTAGTTACCCAAGAGAAGTTAACAACTACAATCAGTTTTTCGGAATCAGTGTACCGAACATAAGAATACAATCCTGAGTCATAATTTTTTGTTTCGCTTCTATTAATGGTTTGTATTTCTTGAAATTCCCCCGTCAGTGCCTCACTTTTTAGCGTAAAATTCAACAAGCGTGAATAGAAATCGCGCAACTCTTTTTCTTTTTGGGTCAATTGTCCACCGTCAAATTTGCCACCATTCATCCAGCGTTGGTGACTTGGTACGCCAACATAATCAAATATAGAAGTGCGTGAACGAGTCCCGAAACCACCATTTTCATTGCCTGCCTCGCCTACTTCTTGTCCAAAATATACCATCGTTGGTGATGAACTAATCGTAGCCGAAACTACCATCAACGGCTTTCCTTTTTCGGGTGTTCCTGCAAATTCCTTACTTGCCAATCGTTGCTCGTCATGGTTGTCTAAAAAGTGTAACATGTGGTGTTCAATATCCCTCATGCCATTTTGAATTTCTGATAATGGGTCAGGCATGGCATTGCCCTGTATCACGGCTTTTAAATGGTCATAGGTTTCTACTTTATCATACAGATAATCCATTTTGCCCAGCTTGATGTAGTTTCTGTATTCCTTAGGATTATATACCTCGGCCAATAAAAAAGCGTTTGGATTTTTCATCTTGATGGCAGAGTTCATATAACTCCAAAATTCATAAGGCACCATTTCGGCCATGTCATAACGGAAACCATCTACACCTTTAGCTGTCCAATACAAGGCAATATCTAGGAATTTTTTCCAAGAACTCGGTACATCTTTGTCTTTCCAATAGGCGGAATGTTCCTTGTAATCTTTGGTATCATAACCAGCTGGCAATTCAGGAAAATCTTTGGAACCATCAGGTTTAATTCCATAATTCACTTTTACCGTTTCGTACCAATCATTGATATCTGGTTTTGCTTGGCGCGAACCGTTGCCAGTCCACTTAGCAGGAAATTCAGTGAACTTACCATCAATCAGTGGATTTTGTTCACCCCCTAATGGTCGATAAGTATCCGATGTTGGCACTTCAAATGCTTTGCCTGGAATGTAATAAAAATTATTGTTTCGAGCATATTCCACCGACGTATCATCATCGGCACCAAAATCTTTTACCCCTTTTGGATTGCTCAAACTATGGTAATTTCGGGCGATATGATTCGGAACAATATCGATAATGACTTTCAAACCATTTTTGTGCGAACGTTCAATTAGCTGTTCAAATTCTTCTAATCGCTTGGCTGGATTAACTGCCAAATCGGGATTGACATTGTAATAATCTTTTACGGCATAAGGAGAACCGGCACGTCCTTTCACCACATCGGGATCGTCATTGGATATTCCATATTTGGTGTAATCACGAATCACGTCATGATGCGGAACGCCGGTGTACCAAATATGGGTAACGCCTAGTTTCTTAATTTCTTGCAACGCTTTATCGGTAAAATCGTTGAATTTCCCAACCCCATTTTCTTCAATGGTTCCCCAAGGTTTATTGGTGGTATTCTTGTTTCCAAATAAGCGGGTAAAAACTTGATAGACTACTGCTTTCTTGGGTTGGTCTACAACCTCCATTTTTTTCTTCATAGGAGTTTTTGATTTATTTTGGGAAAAAGTTATACACACAGTAAAACACAAAGCCAATACTAATAACACTATTTTTTTCATACTATTTTATACTTGTCAATTTAAGCGACAAGACGTAGACACAAATATAAAGATTTGATTGAAATAATGGGTAACATAAATAATTCTTAATAAAAAGACTTGTTGCTGCTATTTTCTTAAATTTGTAAACTCAAAACCGATAGTTCGAACTAAACGGAGTTAAATACAAACAGTTGAAAAAGTTACTTTTTATCCTTGGATTTATGCTGTGCTTCACATTACCATTGCAAGCACAAAAAACTTCCAAAATAATCATTGAACATGCTGATTTTTTCAATAAAGATGATGAAAAAATTCCAGATGCTGTTTTGCTACAAGGCAATGTGAGAGTGAACCATGAAGGTGTTGTTTTTACCTGTAATAAAGCGTATGTTTTTGAAAAAGAAAATTATTTAAAAGCTTTTGGCGAAGTTCAAATGGTGCAAGGTGATACGCTTTTCTTAAACAGTAAATACGCCGAATATAGCGGCGATGTAAAAAAAGCGTTTGCTACAGGTAATGTAATCATGCGTTC
Source organism: Flavobacterium sp. (assembly GCA_020403245.1). Classification (GTDB taxonomy): domain Bacteria; phylum Bacteroidota; class Bacteroidia; order Flavobacteriales; family Flavobacteriaceae; genus Flavobacterium. The sequence continues at coordinate 67,859 of JADBYA010000005.1, forward strand.
ACCCGAATCGACTTTGGTCACTGATACCATTAATTTTGATAGAAATACACAAGAAGCTTTTTATAATTCGCTAGGAATGATTACCAACAAAGAGAATATCTTGAGAAGCAAATCGGGAAGATATTATGCCAATGAAAAAAAGTTTAAATTCCTAACCGCCGTTACAATAACCAATCCAAAATACACCATTAAGTCTAATCATTTGGATTATTATACCAATTCGGGTCACTCCTATTTGTTTGGTCCATCAACTATTACGAGCAAGGAGAATTTCATTTATACCGAAAAAGGATTTTATGATACCAAGAAGAATTTTGCTTATTTCAAAAGAAAATCTTATATCAAATACAAAGACCGACGCATTGAAGGTGATAGTTTGTATTATGACCGAAACCGAGAATTTGCCTCTGCTACGAATAATGTAAAAATTACGGACTCAATTAATAAAGGAATTATCAAAGGACATTATGCGGAGATTTATAGAAATCTGAAAACTGAAAAAGACTCGATGATGATAACCAAAAGAGCTGTGGCTATAACTTTAGTTGACAAAGACTCGATGTATGTACATGGTAAAAAAATGATTATAACTGGCAAAACCGGTGAGCGTATCGTGAGAGCATTTAACAATGTGCGTTTCTACAAAACAGACCTCAGCGGTAAATGTGATTCCATTCATTCTGACCAAAAAACCGGTTTAACCAAATTGATAAAAAATCCCATACTTTGGAATTATGAAAACCAAATGACGGGAGATATTATGTATCTCATTGGGAACAAACAAACAGAAAAACTCGATTCCCTCAAAGTGTTGAACAACGCTTTTATTATTTCAAAAGACACACTCAGCACAGGATACAATCAAGTGAAAGGGCAAAATTTGTATGGAAAATTTGAGGACAACAAATTGAGAGAAGTGGATATCATCAAAAATACCGAAGTCATTTATTATATGCGAAATGACAACCAAGAACTTATTGGAATTAACAAAAGTGTATGTAGTAAAATTAACATGCTATTAGATAAAAACACTATAGAAACAATTACAAATTTCAATCAAATTGATGGCGATATTTATCCTGAAACCGAATTACCCGAAAATGCAAGGAAACTCCGTGGCTTCATTTGGCGTGGCGATGAACGAATAAAAACCAAAGAAGATATTTTTCCTGCTGAAGAAAACGAAATCGATGCTAAAATCAAGGCCGCAACAATAAAAGATAGGGTTAATGACAACATACCATTACAACCCAGTGCAGCAACTTTGAATTACGACAAAAAAAATCCAAAGCCAAAAGTAAAAAATAATGAAGCGAATGCTAAACCTATGGTAAAGTAATGGTTACCCAAATTTGCCCTAAGTGTAAAAAAGATGCTTTCACATGGCATGAAAGCGATGTGTTACCTAATATAACGGTTTGGAGTTGTAATGCTTGTCCGCTTCAAATATTTGAAGATGAAAGCGACGAGGAAATTTGTGAAAATTGCAATGAACTAACCAAAACCTTTTTGAGAAGCCAAGAGGAGCAATTCAATTGGTGTTCCAATTGCAACACAGTGACTAATTACCAAAAAAACGAATAATACGATTGTCTAAAAGTTCGTCTTAATGAAAGAAGATTTTCTGAAATACCAAGCACAAACTTCACCATATCCTTTGGGCATGGAAGTCTCACACGCTATTGGTTCTTATATATATGACACAAATAATAAAAAATACTTAGATTTTGTAGCTGGAGTTTCGGCTTGTAGCTTGGGACATCAACATCCGAAAGTCAATCAAGCTATTATCGACCAGTTAAATCAATATTCACACGTGATGGTGTATGGGGAATATGCTCAACATCCAGCGGTAGCGTATTGTAAATTATTGGTTGAGAATTTGCCTCCAACTTTAAACAAAGTATATCTGGTCAATTCGGGAACAGAAGCTTGCGAAGGTGCTTTGAAACTGGTTCGAAGAGTTACTGGTAGAAGTCAGTTGATTTCGTGTCATAATGCCTATCACGGCAATACTATGGGTTCCATGAGCGTCATGGGATTTGAAGAACGAAAACAGGTTTTTCGTCCATTAATTCCTGATGTGGATTTCATCACCTTTAATAACGAAGAAGATATTCAAAAAATAACCACCAAAACAGCCGGAATCATTCTCGAAAGCATTCAAGGTGGCGCAGGATTTATTCAACCCCAAAATGATTTCTTAGCCAAAGTAAAAAAACGATGCTCCGAGGTTGGAGCGCTTATGATTGTTGACGAAATCCAACCTGGTTTTGGTAGAACAGGGAAATTATTCGGTTTTGAAAACTATAATGTAGTACCCGATGTGGTAATTATTGGTAAAGGAATGGCTGGCGGAATGCCTGTTGGCGGTTTTATTGCCAACTCCAACTACATGGATTTATTGAGCCATGATCCAAAATTAGGACACATTACCACATTTGGCGGACATCCTGTCATAGCGGCAGCATGCTTAGCCACTTTAGAAGAAATTTTAGAAAAAGACTATGCTGCACAATCTTTAGCAAAGGAAAAGCTATTCAGAGAACTCTTGGTACATCCTTTGATAGAAGAAGTTAGAGGAAAAGGATTAATGCTTGCCGCAATGACTAGAAATTCTGAAATTACCAACAAAGTAATTTTCAAATGCCAAGACAAAGGATTGATTTTATTTTGGTTACTATTTGAAGGTAAAGCTATTAGAATTACTCCTCCATTAACCATATCTGAAGATGAAATTAGAGAAGGTTGCGCCATTATTATTGAAGCAATGAATGAAATTCAAAATGAGAATAGATATTGAATTTTGCAATTGAATTGAAATTGAAATTGATATTGATATTGATATTGATATTGAATAATTGTTAATTAAATTGTTTACAACAAAAATCTCAATTCATTAAAAAAAGGACACCGATTAGCTACTTTTATTAAGGATAATTTTAATACCTACAATTATGCACTTGGATCACGACGAAGAAGACTACAACTTATCCTTGTCGAAATTTGAATCGATGTTGAAAACCAACAAGGTATTCTTTTTCGACTCGGAGGAATTTGAGGAAATCATTCTGCATTACCTCGACATGGGAAAAGCTGCTTTGGCAAAAAAAGCTTTAAAGTTAGGGCTAGAACAACATCCAAAATCTACCGGATTAAAATTGGTTCAAGTAGAAATGTTGGTGTATGATGACAAATTGGATCAAGCAGAAAAATTATTAAATGAGCTTTATGCCATTGAACCTACCAATGAAGAAATATTTATCCAAAAAGCCAATATTTATTCCAAAAGAGATCAACACGACAAAGCCGTTGAGTATTTACAAACAGCACTTCAATATACTGAAGATTATGCTGATGTACATAACTTAATTGGAATGGAATATCTTTTTATGGATAATTTAGAATTGGCAAAAGAGAATTTTATCAAATGTTTGGAAGAAGATTTAGAAGACCAATCTGCCTTATATAATGTAGTGTATTGTTTTGAGTTTTTGGACCAAAATTTAGAAGCTATTGAATACCTTAAAACCTACATCGATAGAAATCCATACAGCGAAATTGCTTGGCATCAGTGCGGAAGATTATACTATGGGGTGAAAGATTATGAAAATGCCGTTCGCTCTTTTGAATTTGCTACCTACATAGATGACGAATTCATTGGCGCCTATATGGAAAACGGGAAAGCTCTGGAACGATTGAAAAGATATGAAGAAGCTATCGAAAACTATAACCGCACTATTGAATTAGATGACCCAACTTCTTATGCCTTACTACGCATTGGAAAATGCCATGAAAAGCTAGGCCACAAAGCGGAAGCTTTAAAATATTTTAATAAAACGGTACATGAAGACCCACTTTTAGACAAAGGTTGGATTGCGATTACTGATTTTTATGTTCGGCAAAAAAACTACCAAAAAGGATTGTATTATGTAAACAAAGCATTAGCAATTGATGATCAAAACCGTTTGTATTGGAAACGCTTTGCAACCATTAATAAAGGAATGGGTAATTTTGAGGAAGCGGAATTTGGCTATAGAAAAGCGGTTGAACATGGCGATTATCAATTAGATACTTGGCTATTTTGGGTAGATATGATGCGAGAAATGGGCGAATACAATAATGCTATTCTAACCCTAATGCAAGCTTCCGACTATTTTCCAGAAGAATTTGAAGTAGAATATCGTTTGGCGGGATTGCATTTAATGTTAAATGAAGATGAAAAAGGGAACTTCCATTTAAGCAATGGTTTGCGTTTAAATTTTAATCACAAGACTATTTTACAAGAATTATTTCCTATGGTATGGGAAAGAAAATCAGTGAAAGCATATATTACCAAACATAAAAAGTAAAATGAAAAAGAAACTCTTGTATACATCACTATCCCTTTTGATTTTTTTAGTAGCACAAAATACAGTAGCCAAAATAAAACTATCAAATTATAACGATGGTACAATACCGAAAAGCACTATTATCATTGATAAAATAACTTCTGAAAATAGTGAATTATTCAACAAAGTAGAAGACACGGTAATTTATATCGACACTAATTTAGACGTAAAACCAGAATATCCTGGTGGCATTGAAACTTTTAATGCTCATGTAAATATTTTTTTGAAAAAATCAATCAACAAAAAAGACAGTACGGTTTTTATGATTTTCATAGTTGAAAAAAACGGAGAATTATCAGATATAAAAATCATAAAAGGAATTGATGCACAAACAGACGAGCAAACCGATAAGGAAATTATAGAAATTGTGAAAAATTCTCCAAAGTGGAAACCGGGTGAAAAAGATGGACAAAAAGTAAGATGTGTAATGCCTTTTATATTGACCATAAATGGATCAAAATAAAAGGGTTTATGGATTGATTGGTAAAAACATTTCCTACTCTTTTTCTAAAAAGTATTTTACCGAGAAATTTGTTTTAGGAAATCTTGTTGAATGTACCTATGAGAATTTCGACTTGCAAAACATTGAAGAATTTCCAAATTTAATTGCCAATAATCCTGATTTAATTGGTTTGAATGTTACCATTCCGTATAAAGAATCTGTTATTCCTTTTTTAAATAAATTATCAAAAAATGCAGCTCAAATTGGCGCTGTCAATGTCATTCGTTTTACCAAAAAAGGAAAACTAAAAGGGTACAATTCAGATTATTATGGTTTTATGAAATCTTTAAAACCCTTGTTACAACCACATCATAAAAAAGCACTAATTTTCGGAACCGGTGGCGCTGCCAAAGCAGTTTCTTTTGCTTTAGACAAACTCGGGATTTTATACACTTTTGTGACTCGTGATGAAAAAGAAGGTATGATTGATTATAACCTAATCAACGCGACGACTTTTGATAATTACCATATCATAATCAATTGTACGCCTGTTGGAACTGTTCCAAATACCAGAGAATTCCCCCCAATCCCCTATAATTTCTTTACCAAAAAGCATATTGCTTTTGACCTGATATACAATCCTGAGGAAACACAATTTTTGAAAAAAGCAAAGAAAAATGGTGCCGTAACTAAAAATGGTTATGAAATGTTAGTATTTCAAGCAGAAAAAGCGTGGAAGATTTGGAATAAATAATAAATCAAACCATACAAGAAATGTAAAGTCATTTTAGTTTTTGTTATGTTCAAATTTATCTATGTATTTATAAATTCTTAAATGACCTTAAATTCCTTAAATGGTTAACAAAATGAACATCAAACTTATCGCCATAGGCAAAACCGATAACAAACCGTTACAAACTCTAATTGACGATTATACCAAACGATTGTCTTTTTACATCAAATTTGATTTAGAAATTATTCCCGATATTAAAAATGTCAAAAATCTTTCAGAAAGTCAACAAAAAGAGAAAGAAGGCGAACTCATTTTATCAAAAGTTGCTCCAACCGACCAATTAATTTTATTGGACGAAAACGGAAGTACTTTTTCGAGTATTAAGTTTGCTGATTATTTACAAAAGAAAATGAATTCTGGGATAAAAACTTTAGTCTTTGTAATTGGTGGTCCATACGGATTTAGCAACCAAGTGTATAAAAAAGCACAAGGAAAAGTGTCGCTTTCAGAGATGACTTTTTCGCATCAAATGGTGCGTTTGTTTTTTATCGAACAGTTGTATCGTGGATTTACTATTCTGAGAAATGAACCTTATCATCATCAGTAAGTTAGAAGTGTTCAGTAAACAGTTTTTAGTTGGCAGTTGAAACTAATAAATATACTCTTTAAAAGTAATAAATTTTATTTCTAAATCATTAGCGACATTTTTAGCAATAATATAATCTTGAAAAGATAAGTTTTTATCAAAACCAAAAGCTATTTCTTGATATGTCCTATTCAAGTTATTTAAATAGCTTTCTAAATCTTTTTTATCAACAAGAATGTTATTTACAAATATTTTATTTCTTTTTGTAAAGAAAACTGAAATACCATTATTATAATTCTTTAAAGTATAAGTCACATTTGTAAACGGTAGAAAAGCCAACGTCTTCTTTTTGCTATCCATATAAGTAAAATAGTTTTTGGAACCATTTATTAAATGTGAACTTTTCGCTTTTTTATCTTGCAATTTCTGAATTTCAGGAATAACTAATTTCAATGGCAATCGCTTGTCGATATTAAACAACCAATTGGTTGAACTAATCGAATTGCTTCGGTTCACATCAATCAAAGTGTCTTTTCCATTAGTTTCAAAAAACATATAAATTGGCGAATGATTTTTTACATCTACCACTATTGTTTCGTTCAATTGTGGCAATTGAATTTCTTTTTTACCACAAGAAAATAATGAAATCAGAAATAAAGCAACTAGTATTTTTTTCATAATTGGGATACTAATTTTATACATTCCATAGCTTCTTTTACATCATGCACTCTCAGTATATTGGCTCCTTTTTGTAGCGCAATGGTATTTAAAACCGAAGTGCCATTTAATGCCTGTTCAGCAGAAGTTTCAAGAGTTTTATAAATCATTGATTTTCTGGAAACGCCAACCAATAGCGGTAATTCTAACATTTGAAATAATTCTAAATTATTCATAACCTCAAAATTTTGCTCCACTGTTTTTGCAAATCCAAATCCTGGATCAATAATTAGATCATTTATCCCAAAACTTCGTGCTTGTGAAACTTTTTCGGAAAAATAAAACAACATTTCTTTGACTACATTTTCATAGTGAGCCAAACTTTGCATCGTTTGAGGATTGCCTTTCATGTGCATCATAACATATGGCACTTGAAGGTTGGCCACTGTTTGCATCATTTTTTCGTCCAAACTACCTGCTGCAATATCATTAATGATACAAGCGCCATTTTCAATTCCTATCCTAGCCACATTGGCACGAAAAGTATCGACAGAAATTAAAGTATCGGGGTAATTTTTTAAAACTAAATCAATTATTGGAAGTAAACGATTGATTTCCTCTTCCTCTGAAACAAATTCTGCACTTGGTTTACTTGAATACGCGCCAATATCAATAAAAGTAGCACCTTGCGAAAGCATTTTTCCTACTTGGGAAAGAATACTTTTTTCATCAGAATATTTGCCGCCATCATAAAAAGAATTGGGCGTAACGTTTAATATTCCCATGACTTTGGGAACAGATAAATCAATTAGTTTTCCGAGACAGTTTATAGTCATTATTATTTTAAGATAGTTATAAGATTTTGTACTTTGTACTTCAATCTTTATTCTTTACTTTTGACGCGACACCTTTGGGTTGAAATGTATGCAGTAAAAAATTTGATACAAAGATAGGTTGAAATGAGTAAAACTTCTCAAGAATATGATAAGGTTATCGCAATTTGCCGAGAACTTTACACAAAAAAAATGAAAGATTATGGAAGTGCATGGAGAATCTTGAGATTGCCATCATTAACCGACCAAATTTTCATCAAAGCCCAACGCATTCGCAGTTTACAACAAAACGAAGTTCGCAAAGTAGATGAAGATGAAACTGGCGAATTTGTAGGAATTATAAATTATTCCATCATGGCTTTAATTCAATTGGATATAGGTGTTGTTGAACAACCCGATTTAGATGTTGCCAAAGCCACTGAACTTTATGATGCTAAAGTTCAAATAACCAAGTCATTAATGGAAGATAAAAATCATGATTATGGCGAAGCTTGGCGTGATATGCGTGTCAGTTCTTTGACTGATTTAATATTACAAAAGCTACTTCGTGTAAAGCAAATTGAAGATAACAAAGGAAAAACTTTGGTTTCAGAAGGCATTGAAGCCAATTATCAAGACATGATAAATTATGCCGTTTTTGCCTTAATTTTAATGAAATTCGGTCAGTAACACTTCTCCCGAAACTTCGGGATCGCAGAGGTTGACACAAAAACAAACTATGAGAACATCAAAAAAGAACATCACTTGGGGAATTAGAATCGTAATTTCGTTTCTTTTTTTGCTTTCGGCTGTGGCAAAATTATATCCTTCACCCTATTTTGCGATTTCTACATTTGAAGTAAAACAACTTTATCCAATGGGGTTCAGTGAAAGTTTTGCTCCTTATTTTTCGAGAATTCTTATCGGAATTGAATTGGCTTTAGGAATATTGATATTGCAAAAAAACTTTTTGAGAAGCATTATTATTCCAGCTACAACAGTATTATTAGCAGTTTTCACAACCCACTTAGCGATTGAAACTATTCAAAATGGAGGTAACTCCGGAAACTGTGGTTGTTTTGGAAGTTTGTTGCCTATGACTCCCATTGAAGCTATTATAAAAAATGTAATAGCCATGATTTTATTGGGTTGGTTGTTTATAATTATACCAAAAACTTCCGAAAAAAAAGATAACTTTTGGGTATTGACGACAGTCACTTTTGCCTCTATTTTATTGTTGTTTATGATTGCTCCAATACAACCCATTGAAAGCAACTTTACCGTTTCAACTCCTGAAGAAACTACTTCAGATACCATCCAAGAAGCCACCATTGATACAACTACTGCAGTTGTAGTAAAAGAAACCGTTGTAAAAGTTGACACTATCAAAGAGGTTGTTAAAGTGAAGACTAACGAACCCGTAAAAAAGAAATCGGGTTATGCTCAATATTTTTCATCTATAGATAACGGAAGAAAAACACTTTGTTTCTTTGTTCCTGGATGTGACCACTGTCGTGTTGCTGCAAAAGAATTAACCGAATTAAGAAAAACTACCAAAAACTTTCCTGAGATTTCCATTATTTTTATGAATGAAGAAGCCGATTTAATTCCAAACTTTTTTAAAGAAGCTGGAGCAGAATATCCTTATAAAATTATTGAAGTCATCCCTTTTTGGAATGTCCTTGGTTCAAAAAGAGATACACCCGGTGTAAAATATCTTTGGAATGGCAATGAACTTAAATATTATGATGGAATCAATTCGAATAAATTTGATGTCAATGATTTTCAAAAATTGATAAACAAACCATATTCTGAACTTAAAAAATAATTTTATTAACTACATTTATTAAAAAAACTGTTTATTATGATTAAATATGTAATGTCGAAAAATTTAAGTCAAAGAGGACTTATAGGAATAGGATTTTGTGTTATAGTTTTTTTTATTGGCTATTACATTCTGAATTATATATCTACAATGGAAGATCCACCACTTGGCAATACAATTTACATTTTGATAGGGAGTTTATTAGTATTTTTATCAATTTTAGGTGTTTTTTTGATTTTAAAATACATTTATGATAGTAAAAAGAAAAAAGAAAGACGCCAGCGAAGAAGAAAAAATCATAGATTATTTTACTTAAAAGACTCAGCCAAAAATAAAAATTCATAATTTTTAAATATTTAAATTCCAATAAAAATGAATAAAATATACCTGCTTATAATAGTTGTTATTACTAGTTTTGGATGTACTAATGCACAAAAAAAAGAGTTTTCAAAAGATAGCTTTACCAAAAAAATGACTACAGCAGAAAATACTGAAATCACATTTAAAGAAGTGATAAAAAAACACCAAGGAAAAGTAACCGTAATTGAAGTTTGGGCTTCCTGGTGTAGTGATTGTGTAAAGGCAATGCCAAAAGTGAAAGAAATGCAAGCCAATCATCCAAAGGTTGACTATGTTTTTATTTCTATGGATAAGTCCTATGACAAATGGCTAGCTGGAATTGAAAAACACGAATTAAAAGGAGATCATTATTGGGTAAATGATGAAAAAATGATGAAAGGAGAATTCGGAAAATCAATAGATTTAGATTGGATACCCAGATATATTATTTTAGATAATGATGGTAAAATTGTAACTTATCGTGCTATTGAATCAGATTTCGAAAAAATTAATGAACAATTAAAAAAATTAGAATAATGAGACAAAAGATTATTGCTGGAAATTGGAAAATGAATAAAAATGCAGAAGAAACGGAAGATTTTTTAAATGAATTGATTGATCAATTACCCAATGATATAGAAGCACAAATTATTGTTGCTCCAACTTTTGTAAACCTAGCTTCAGCGGTTGATCATTTAGAATTTACTAACATTGGAGTTGCAGCTCAAAATATGCATCAAAATGAAAGCGGTGCTTTCACTGGGGAAATATCGGCAGATATGTTAAAAAGCATAGGCATAAATATTGTAATCCTTGGACATTCTGAACGTCGCTCTTATTTTCATGAAACAGATACCATTGTAGCCCAAAAGGTTACTACAGCTTTAAAACATGATATGACTGTTATCTTTTGCTTTGGCGAAGAATTACAAGACAGACAAAACAAACAACATTTTAACGTAGTAGAGAATCAATTGCGAGATGGCTTATTTCATCTTGAAAACAAAGATTGGGAACAAATAGTTTTGGCTTATGAACCTGTTTGGGCTATTGGTACAGGAGAAACTGCTTCGCCAGAACAAGCTCAAGAAATGCATGAGTTTATTAGAGAAACTATTCGAAAAAGGTATGGGAGTGATGTAGCTGAAGATGTTTCCATTTTATATGGTGGTAGTGTAAAACCTGATAATGCCAAAGAAATCTTCTCAAAACCCGATGTTGACGGAGGTTTGATTGGCGGTGCTGCTCTCAAAACTGAAGATTTTGTTGCTATCGTAAAATCAATTTAAAAAAATTCAATTTAAAAAACTTTAAATATTTTGAAATCTTTTTCGTATAAATATTAAGTTTTATGAATTTTATCGATTTTATTTGCCTTTAAACGATTTTTATTTATATTTTTACCATTTATAAAATTCAAAAAATCAAATGAAAACAAATTTTACATTAATCATAATATTTATATTGAATTGGAATATTGAAGCCCAAATTGATATCCAAAAACGTTTTCAATCGGACTCCAGAAAATACTACCTATGGAATGTCGAACATGATAAATATGAATTAAAGGAAACTGAATATGAAAATTCAGTTATTGACATTCGAGAAATTGGTTCAAAAACCAATGGTTATATCGTAATATCAATGATTGACAATGGGCAAAGCAGATTACACCATGGCTCAATATATAATTATTCGAAAGACAGTGATGATGAAGGTTCGTGGTCAATAAAATCTAAATTTATGAGAGCTAAACTAACCTATAATCCTAAAGAAAACACCATCACCTATCTTTATGATGCAGACAGTAAACGATATCGAAAATTAATGATTTTCAATGTTGCACCAGATGAACTTCCAAATGCAAGTTTGAAATCCAATGATCTTAAAGATTAATTTCTTTTTGGAAAATGCTTTATACTATGTCTTTCGATTGTTACCTTTGAACCCGAAACCTATAGGTCGAACAGTACGAAGTAAAAAAATAATCAATGTCAAACATCTATTTAGCCTATCATTTTTCGGTCGAGCCCAAAGTATTAGGTTCTGAAATTTTAATTGCTGAATTGGGTGAAAAACCGTTTGAAAGTTTTATTGAAACTGATAATGGGTTTAGTGCTTATATTCAAAAAAACCTTTGGACAAAAGACGTATTAGATGATATTTATTTGTTACATTCTCCTGAGTTCACTATTTCCCACACCATCGAAGAAATTGCGCAAGTCAATTGGAATGAAGAATGGGAAAAAAACTTCGACCCAATAGATGTTGATGGAAAATGCCATGTTCGCGCACCATTCCATCCTAAAACTAATGCAGAATTTGATATCATTATCGAACCCAAAATGAGTTTTGGAACAGGTCATCATGAAACTACTCACATGATGATACAACATCTTTTAGAAACTGATGTTACCAATAAGAAAACCCTTGACATGGGTTGCGGAACTGCTATATTAGCCATTCTTGCCGAAATGAAAGGTGCTAAACCTATTGATGCTATAGATATTGATAATTGGTGTTATTTAAATTCCATTGAAAATGCAGAGCGCAATAATTGTAACGAAATAAGAGTACATGAAGGTGATGCAGCTTTGTTAAACGACAAAAATTACGATGTAATCATTGCCAACATTAACCGTAATATTTTGTTGAACGATATGCAACAATACGTAAATAGTTTAAAAAAAGATGGTATTCTATTATTAAGTGGATTTTACAATGAAGACATACCGTTTATTGATGCCTCTTGTACAGAAAAAGGATTGACTTTTGTTAAAAAATTTGAAAGAAACAATTGGGTTTCTTTGAAATATGTAAATTAGCAACAAAAATTTTCAGGAAGTAAAAGGAATGAAAATGAGCATTATAGAAAAAATACAGGAAGACGTTTTAGTTGACGAACTAGTAGGAATCAATAACGAAATTGTTTTGTACAATGACGATGTCAATACATTTGATCATGTTATTGATACGTTAATTCGGGTTTGTAATCATACATCGGAACAAGCAGAACAATGCGCGATTTTAGTTCACTATAAAGGAAAATGCACGGTAAAAACTGGAAGTTTTGATGAATTGAAACCGCAATGTACTCAATTACTAGAAGCAGGTTTGAGCGCGGAGATAGTTTAACAAGTTTATCATGTTTATGAAGTTTAATTTTGTTTGACTGAACACTAATCTCTGAATACTGAACACTAACCCTTAAACTTCCAATCAAACTCATCGTTGTCTTTGATGATAGCACCAATTTCTACTCTAATAATTATACCAAATTCCGATTGAAGAATTAACCAATTGCTCTCGTTGAAGTGATTTTCGGTGCTGTCAAAATCTTCTTGTTCCCATGATGTAAAAGGCAATTCGCTTATAATTTCTGCTACATTTCTTCCGATTACTTTTTTTTCCAAAAGTGTTACATCAGTATTGGAAGTAATAATATATCCCAATCGAAAAGCTTCGTCTTCGTAGAAAGTTAACCGCAACTTTTCATTATAGTACAAATAAATACTATTTCCGTCATCGTCTACAAACTGTTTAGTTGGTTTACCATAAATAGCTTCAACATGGTTTTGTTTCATGCCGAATAATAATTGGTCAACTCCATTTTTTGGATTTATTTTCATTTTTTTACTGTTAAATTTGAAGATTTAGTTTGTTACACCAAGTAGGTAAAGTTACACTATTGATAAATAAGTTTTTATTATATTTACTTGTATAAATACGCTATTAAATATGAAAACAGATTTACTTCTACAAACCGAAGCATGGGCAATTGCCTTAACCCTTTTTATTCTAATGATTATTGCAACAATGATTGGAAAAATAATTGGAACCAATATTTACAAAAATAAAAAGTCAGAAAAGAATTTAACAGAAACTTCAGGACTTATTGGATTGCTATTTTTCCTTTTGGCATTTACATTTGGCATGAGTGGCAGTCGTTTTGATTCCCGAAGAACTATTGTGATTGAAGAGGCAAATGACATAGGCACAGCTATTTTGCGTAGTGATTTGTATCCCGATACTGAAAGAACATTATTCCGAAAAGATTTCAAAGAGTATGTAGAAGCCAGGATTCAATATTATGAAGTTGGAACAGATGTAAAAGGAATTCTAAAAGCCGATAGTTTATCTCAAGCAATATCGGCAAGATTATGGCAACGCGCGAGTGCATTATCTAAAGACCCCGCCAATCTTGCTGCCACACAACAAATGATTCCTGCATTAAATACGATGATCGATGTTACCACATCACGTCTTGCTGGAGAAAGAGCAAAAGTTCCCGAAAGTATTTTGATAATGCTGTTTCTACTGGCGCTAATAACCGCTTTTTATAGTGGCTATTCCGAAGGGAGAAAAGGCAAAATTGATTGGTTAGTCCAAACAGGGTTTTGCTTGTTGGTATCGTTAGTAATATTATTTACCTATGATTTAGACCGTCCGCGAAGAGGTTTTGTAAACTTAGATGGACCAAATCAAACGATAATAGAACTTCGAAAAAATTTTAATTAATATTCAAATTTTCCAAACTCACTTTCAATAGTGAGTTTTTTTGTTTTATTCTGATGCATATCAGAATCTATAGTTTCTACTCTTCCCACAATTTGAGCGTCAACTCCAAAAGATTTTGAGATTTCGATGATGTCCTGAGCGATTTCATTTGACACATACAACTCCATGCGATGACCGCAGTTAAACACTTGGTACATTTCTTTCCAATCGGTTTTGGATTGTTCTTGAATTAATTTGAAAAGAGGAGGAATTGGAAATAAGTTATCTTTAATGACATGCACATTATCAACGAAATGCAACACTTTGGTTTGTGCACCACCAGAGCAATGTACCATGCCGTGAATTTCGTTTGGACTATATTTTTCTAATATTTTTATTATTATTGGAGCATAGGTTCTTGTTGGCGAAAGCACTAATTTTCCTGCATCAATTGGAGCATTTTCTACCCTATCGGTTAGTTTTAGACTTCCCGAATAGACCAAATCATTTGGGACGAAAGCATCAAAACTCTCAGGATATTGAGTAGCTAAATAATGGGCAAAAACATCATGTCGTGCCGAGGTTAAGCCGTTGCTTCCCATGCCGCCATTGTATTCTTTTTCATAATTGGCTTGACCAAAAGAAGCCAAACCTACAATTACATCGCCCGCTTTGATGTTGGCATTATCAATAACATCGCTGCGCTTCATTCGGGCAGTAACGGTGGAATCAACAATAATGGTGCGAACCAAGTCACCAACATCAGCCGTTTCGCCACCCGTAGAATGAATTGTTACTCCAAAGGTTTTCAAATCGGCAATTAACTCTTCAGTTCCATTAATAATAGCTGAAATGACTTCAGCTGGAATGAGATTTTTGTTTCTTCCAATGGTGGAGGAAAGTAGAATATTATTGGTTGCACCAACACATAATAAATCGTCAATATTCATAATCAACGCATCTTGCGCAATGCCTTTCCACACTGAAATATCGCTGGTTTCTTTCCAATACAAATAGGCCAAAGAAGATTTTGTCCCTGCACCATCAGCATGCATAATGAGGCAATAGCTGTCATCGTTGGTCAAATAATCGGGGACAATTTTGCAGAAAGCTTTGGGAAATAATCCTTTATCAATGTTTTTGATGGCGACGTGGACATCTTCTTTAGATGCCGAAACGCCACGAAGATTATACCGTTGACTGTTATCAGAACTCATTTTTTGTAGTTAATGTTATTAACTTCATGTCTCTTTTTTTAAGATTTTCAAACTACTGTTGGAATGTAGTTAATGTCCAATAGGCTTTTGTTTACTTTCTGCAATTTGATTTTTTAAATATGCTTTTAATTCTTCAAAACTCATATTTTGAGTTTCAGAGCTTATTTTGTCTCTAATTTCACGCATCATTTTCACTGCATCAAATTTTTTTTCTATTTTTTTATTCGTTTCCATTTTCATAATTTATTAAATCATTTGGGCTTCTAATTTCAATCATTTGATAACCTAATCTTAAGTTTACGGAATTATAACCTTTTATTCTGTCCAAGTTTACAATATGTTTAAAATTCCAACTTGCTAAAACATCAACTTTATTAATTGTTGCCAATGCAATATGTCTGCAATCTTCTAAAGAAGTTTTTCCAACAACTTTTTCTTCAATATAGGTGTTTGCAAGTTTGACAGCATCTTCAGTTAACTCTATTCTTTCAAATTTCTCAGCAGAATAATAATGAAGCAATTCTTTTACGTTTTTTGGTGCTTTTATTAATTCAACATCAAGTAAATCTGAAATTACAAAGATAATTTCGTTGTTTTCAAATCTTTTAAAAAAACTTCTTGTTGCTTCTTTAAATTCTTCATCAAAATATCCTCCAACAACTGATGTATCTATATAAATCCTCTGTTTCATAAACACAAAATTACAAATAAAGTTTTAATAAATTTTTAGAAATAATGGTTTAGAATTTGGAATTTGGATTTATTTATAGTTAGTTTTCCAAAATTAAAATCTCTACTCTTCGGTTTTCATCGGCTTCGTTTTCGTTTTTTTCCGGGATTTTATGGATGGGTTTTGATATTCCGAATCCTTTGAATGTCATTCTTTTTCTATCAATTTTATTTCTAATGAGGTAAGAATAAATAGTTTTGGCTCTTGCGGTTGAAACATCATTTATATCTCTAACCAATTGGCAACAAATATGTCCTTGTATTTCGATTTTCAATCTAGGATTTTCTTCCATTGCGGTAAGTAAGTCGAATAAAATAGGTTGTGATTTGGCAACAATTTGGTCTGAATTGTTAAAGAAATAAATGTTAGGAAGTTTGATAGTTTCGCCTACTTTAGAATTTCTAATTTGCTTAGTAAGTTCACTTTCATTCGTTTTTATTTGCTGTTCGTTATAAAAAATAATTACTTTCCTATTCTCAGCTTGGATTTTTGATTGTTTGAAATCTTTTCCAATAGCTATTTTTTCTAGATTTTTATTAAACTTCAATCCACTTTTTTCTAATAATTTACGAACACTTTCTATGCGTCGTTCGGCTAATTTTTTGTTGTAATTTTTAGTATCGATACTATCGCAGTATCCTAATAATTTGATGATTTCAATATTTCTATTGGAAGCCATCCATTCGTTAATGGTAAGAATAGAACTTTGTTTTGGAAAGTCTTTGTTGAAATCAAAAAAAACTTCTAGCTTCTTTTGACTAAAACTTGAGACCGAAAACAAAAAAAATAAACTTAAAAGATAGCTCCGCATCTTTAATTTTGAATAATTAAAATTTCTACTCTGCGATTGGCGGCACGCTCCTTTTCATCTTTCTCAGGCAACGGATAAATGGGTTGTGTGCTTCCAAAACCTTTGTAGGACAATCGGCTTTTGTCGATTTCATTTTGTATCAAAAAATTATAAATAGCTTTGGCACGTTGGGTTGACAAATCGGTTCTGTCTACTGGCATACAACATAAATGTCCCTGAATTTCGATTTTTAATTGCGGATTTTTTTGCAAAACTAACAACAACTCATACATTTTTCCACGTGATTCATTTACTACAGCAAAGGTATTGATGATAAAATTAAGGTTTTCTATTTTTAGTTTTTCACCTGGTTTTGCTTCACCCATTGTCTTCATAAAAACTCGATCCAATTTGAACTCTGATATAGTTCCATTGGGATTTTCAAATACTAATTTTTCGGGGTAAACTATTTCGGTTTTTGGTTGTTCCTCCTTTATCGCCTTTTTAATACCTAAAATTTCATCTTCTCGAGGTAAATCTTTTTCAAGGATATAAAAGATGGTAACTTTCCTGTTTTCGGCTTTATTGACTGACTGATTAAAACTTTCGCCAAAACTTCTTGTTTTAAAATCTTCTCTAATTTTGATTTGATTTTTTACATTTTGAAAAATAAAATCTACTCTTTTTTGCGCTAAAGTATCATTAAAACCCGTTGTCCCAACTTCATCAGTAAAACCGTGAATGGCAACAATTTTATTGTTTTTATTTTCAGAAATCCAATTATTTAAACTCTGTTTTTCTTTTGTAGTTAAATCAAATTTATTGCTGTCAAAATAAACTGAAAATTGCTCTTGCGAATAAAACGTAGTTACAAAAAGAAGCGAAGAAAAAAAGAAAAATACTGATTTCATTTTACCTTAAATTTACAACGAAATTACTTAAAAATAATTTTACTTTTTAATAAAAACATATTAAATAATTAATAGATTTTTTTACATTTGTAATCTAAAATACTTCATAATGAAACAATTATTATTTTTTTTACTTTTAATCTTTGGCATCCCAACAAAAGCTCAATCTATTATTCAGTCTGTTAACTCAGGGAGTTTAATAACTTCCAGTTCTTCAGTTTCCATAGGTGAAATTGTGGTAGTTCCTCAAAATCAATCCCAATCCAGTTCAGGAATTATTGGAATTTTGGCTCAAACACAGCAAACATTAGAAGTACCTCAACTAGAACTTAGCCAAAACATCACTGTTTTTCCAAACCCAACAACAGCAACTGTTTACTTTCAATCGGATACTAATATTGTAAACGAGAAGGTTATTATCGTGAATGTTTCGGGTCAAATTGTGGCTCAAAAAACAATTTCTGCTGCAAACTCTTTAGACTTGTCTATGCTTTCTTCAGGAATTTATTTACTTCAATTCAATAACAAAAAAATCAATTCTTTTAAAATAATCAAACACTAATTATGAAAAAACTAGTACTATTATCAACTCTTTTTATATCCTTACTAACTTTTGCACAAGTACCACAAGGAATATCCTATCAAGCTATTGCTTTGAACGGTTCAGGAAATCCTGTTGTGAGTTCGAATGTTGGGGTTAAACTTTCTCTACTTGATGCAACGTCAACTGGAACAGTTTTATATTCAGAAACACAGTCAAGAACTACCAATCCTCAAGGGCTTTTCAATTTAACTATTGGTCAAGGAACAGTAGTTTCGGGAATATTTAACACCATTAATTGGGGAACAAATGCTAAGTTCCTCAAAGTAGAAATGGATGCTACTGGCGGAACAAACTATGTTTTGGTGGGAACAACACAGTTACTTTCTGTGCCTTATGCCTTAGCCGCCGATAGCTTGGTAACATCTCCTGGTGAAGGAATTACTTTGGTATCACCTAACGGAACACCATATCAAGTTACAGTAAACGATAGTGGTCAATTGTCGTTACCTTCAACTGCCAGTCCATCCCCAAGCACACCAAACAATTTTTTTATGTATGGAACGTTTAATTCGTTTACTCCAACGACAGCATTGTTAATGGCTAGTCTTAGTAGTGGTGGCAACTTAAATAGATTTGGTTACCGATATTTAACTGCTGGTACAGAATTAAAATTTTTAGCCACCAACACAGCAAGTTCTCCTGTATATGGTGTTAATTTATCGAATAATCTTCAAGTTAATGGGGCAAGTTTTTTAGTAAATACTTCAGGCTATTATTTAATTGACTTAGTTAATGGTTCTGGTCCAGCTTATCCTTTAAATGATTTTTCATTGGCTCTCAAATCACAGAGTCCAATAATAGACTATGATTTAACTTCTACTACTATAAACAGTACTTATTCTGTAGCGACGAATACATTTATATTTAATCTAACCATATCCGCTAATAGCAATGCCCGTTTTAAATTTGTTTATGATGACCCTAGAGGAAGTTTTCATGGCGATAATCTGGCAGATGGCACCCTTGAAAGTGACGGTACAGGGATAACTGTTACAAATAACACGGGAACTCCAAGAAATTACAGAGTAGAATTGACAATCAATTTTAATGGTTCTGCTTCATACATTGTTGTTCCTCTGTAAATAAAATTTAATAATTGCATGAATCTAAATGTAAAAACCTGCTAAATTAATTTTAGCAGGTTTTTTTCTATTTTCTATTCTCTATTTTCTTTGTACTTAGAAAAAACTATCTCGTAAACAATAATTCTCTGTATTTAGTTAATGTCCAAATTTCGTCATCAACCAAAAGCTCTAATTTATCGCAGTGTTCTCTGATTACCTCAAAATAGGGTTTTACTTTATCACAATAAGCTTCCGCCATTTTTTGAGCATCGGTTAAGGCGTTGGCCTTTTTACGCGCTTCTGTCATTTCCTCCACTTTGGTATTGATACCTTCTATATGATGCGATATTTCTTTGATTAAAGAAATTTGTTCTTTGGCAATTTTTTCAAAATCTTTTCCAAAAATTTCTTTTAACCCACGTACGTTTTCAATCAAGGTGTTTTGGTAACGAATAGCGGTTGGAATCACATGATTGCGGGCAATATCA
Organism: Flavobacterium sp.; assembly: GCA_020403245.1. Lineage (GTDB taxonomy): Bacteria > Bacteroidota > Bacteroidia > Flavobacteriales > Flavobacteriaceae > Flavobacterium. Next base: position 87,945 of record JADBYA010000005.1, read on the forward strand.
CCCAATACTCTTCCTTCGATTTGGATTTTCTTAGTGTATTCTTCCAATTCAATTTCGTAACGCGCTTCCACTTCCACATGGTTCATTACATTCAAATCTTTGAATAATTCCAATGCTTTTTTGGATATTTTAGCTTTCAAAGCGGCTGGCGTAGTTTTGTGATTACTCAATCCACGCTTTTTTGCTTCTTTTTCCCATGCATCACTATAACCATCTCCTTCAAAAAGAATGTTTTTAGTTTGTTTGATGTATTCTCTTAAGACATTAAAAATAGCTTCGTCTTTCTTTAAATCTTTTTTCTCAATTAATGCATCCACTTCTTTTTTGAACTCTTTCAATTGCTTTGCAACAATTGAATTCAACGTTGTCATGGCGTTGGCACAGTTGGCCGATGAACCTACTGCACGGAATTCAAATTTATTTCCAGTGAATGCAAATGGTGAGGTTCTATTTCTATCCGTATTATCCAAAATCACTTCTGGAATTTTACCTACGACATTTAATTTTAAGTCTGTTTTTTCTTCAGGAGATAATTTACCTTTTGAAACACCTTCCAATTCTGCCAAAACTTTGGTTAATTGGGCACCAATAAAAACCGAGATGATAGCTGGTGGTGCTTCGTTTGCTCCCAAGCGGTGGTCATTACTGGCAGTAGCAATAGCAGCACGAAGCAATTCTTCATATTCTTGAACTGCTTTGATGGTATTGATAAAAAACGATAAAAATTGTAGGTTACTCATAGGCGTTTTTCCTGGCGAAAGTAAATTCACACCCGTATCAGTAGCCATCGACCAATTATTGTGCTTACCCGAACCATTCACCCCTTTAAAAGGTTTTTCATGAAACAGTACTTTAAAATCGTGACGCTCTCCCACTTTTGACATTACATCCATCAATAATGAATTGTGGTCAACTGCCAGATTGGTTTCTTCAAAAATAGGAGCCAATTCAAATTGGTTTGGCGCTACTTCGTTATGACGTGTTTTAACTGGTATTCCCAACAACATACACTCTTCTTCCAATTCACGCATATAATTTAAGGCACGAGATGGAATGGAACCAAAATAATGGTCGTCTAATTGTTGTCCTTTTGCAGAAGTATGTCCTAATAATGTCCTGCCCGTCATTATTAAATCGGGGCGAGAATTGGCCAAAGACGCATCAACCAAAAAGTATTCTTGTTCCCAACCTAATGTTGCTGTAACTTTTTTAACGTTTTTATCAAAATATTTACAAACATCCGTTGCCGCTTCATCAACGGCGTTTAAGGCACGTAAAAGAGGTGTTTTATAATCTAAAGCTTCACCAGTATAAGAGATAAAAACGGTTGGAATACACAAAGTCGTACCAAATATAAATGCTGGAGACGTTGGATCCCAAGCGGTATAGCCACGAGCTTCAAAAGTATTTCTAATTCCTCCGTTTGGAAAAGAAGAAGCATCTGGCTCTTGTTGTACTAATTGACCTCCACCAAATTTTTCAACAGGATCTGAGCCATCGTAAGACGTTTCAAAAAATGCATCGTGTTTTTCAGCGGTTGCACCTGTTAACGGTTGAAACCAATGTGTGTAATGTGTTACACCTTTGGCAACAGCCCATTCTTTCATTCCCATTGCGATATAATCGGCAAGTTTTCTATCTATTTTAGTTCCATGTTGCACCGCATCTTTTACACCTTTATAAGCATCCGAAGTTAGAAACTGCTTCATCGCTTTGTCGTTAAACACATTGGAACCAAAAATTGCTGATTTTTTTCCGGCTTCTTCAAATTTAACAGGTTTTCTACCTGAAGCCTCATTTAATGCTTGGAAACGTAATGTTGACATAAAATTTAATTTTTTATAGTTATACCCTAATAATTTGATACAAATATATATATATTTATAAATTAAAAAAATTTATACCCTATTTTTTTAGGGGTTCTTTTTAAAAATACGAATAATATTTATTAATAACTTTTATGGTATAGTTTTTTATTCAGTAAAATCATTTCAAATTATACTTTGAAAATCTAATCCACTATATTTGTACCTTAAAAACAAAAACATGATTGTTTGGATAATTTTTCTAGCTACAATTTTCCTTTTTCTTGCGTTAGATTTGGGAGTATTCAATAAAGACCCACATATTATAAAACCAAAAGAAGCTGGAATATGGACAGGAATATGGGTAACACTTTCATTTGTTTTTTCTATTGTTATCAATTGGATTTATAGTAATGGTTTTATTGCCAACCCAACCAATATTACTCCTTCGGTAGCTACTATAAAATTTATTACTGGGTATTTGATTGAGTTATCATTAAGTATTGATAATATTTTTATCATAGCCGTAATTTTTGCTTCTTTTAAAATACCTCAAAAATACCAACATCGTGTGTTATTTTGGGGAATTTTAGGCGCTATTGCATTTCGAGGTTTGATGATTTTCTTTGGCGTGATTTTAATAAATAAGTTTAGTTGGATGACTTATATATTTGGTGCATTTTTACTATTTACCGCTGTCAAAATGTTATCAAAAGGTGAAGAGGAAGAATTCAATCCTAAGAAATCATTTGTGTATAGAAATTTACGTAAAATAATTCCGATTACAACACATATTGAAGGAGAACATTTTTTTGTGAAAAGAAAACACATCACGGCTGCCACTCCTCTTTTTGTAGCTTTGATAGTTATAGAAGTTATGGATATGTTATTTGCTTTGGATAGCGTTCCAGCAATATTAGCTATTACCTCTGACCCATTTTTAGTCTTTAGTTCTAATATTTTCGCGATTCTTGGGTTACGGTCTATGTATTTCTTTTTGGCTAATATGTTGGAGAAATTTAGTTATTTAGAATATAGCTTGATTGCAATTTTAACTTTTGTTGGAGTTAAAATGTTATTGGTTCATTACTATAAATTTCCTGAGTGGATTTCCCTAGGCTTTATAGCTTTATCCTTAATTATCGGTATCGTTATTTCTATAAAAAAAAGTAAAGATAAATCGTTATAAATTTTTCAAATACGTTCTTCGTTTTCTAAAAACAACCGGTTCAAAATGTTTCCAAATGTTAATAATAGCATGATTATCCACAAGATATGGTGTATTGTAACAATTTTGAATTCCTTTATCTTTAAAAGTTTCATAATATTCGTTGAAAACAATTGCAGTAACTCCTCTACTCTGGTACATTGGATCAATACCTATTAAATAGAACATCATATCTTTACTTTCTTTTTTTGCTTTTAGCAAATGATAAAAACCAAATGGAAACAAGCTACCATTAGCTTTTTGTAGTGCTTCAGAAAAACTTGGCATTACAATACTGAAGGCAACAATATTCTGGTTTTTATCTTCCACAAACTTTATATATTCAGGGTTGATAAAATTGATATATTTTTTCTTGAAAAATTCTTTTTGAACATCAGTGATTGCTACAAAAGAGGCAAGACTAGAATAACTTGAATTAAACAAATCAAACATCTTATCTACATAAGGCATTATATCTTTTGTATTTGAGAAGTTTATTGGCTTTAGTTCGTATCTTTTTTTGATTAACTCATTTGCTTTTAAAAAAAACTCTGTTTTTACATTGGAGAAAGGAAATTTATTTTCATTAAATTCTTTCTCTTTTACATAACCTAATTTTTCTAAATGAGAAGCGTAATACGGATAATTATACCAAGTTATCATAGACCCAATTTCATCAAATCCTTCCACCATTACTCCTACTTTATCTAGATTTGAAAAACCCATTGGTCCTTCAACATGCTCGAGTTTATTTTTTCTTCCAAGTTCATAAACTTTCTCTAACAAGGCTTTTGTCACTTCAACATCATCAATAATATCCCACCAACCAAAACGTACTTTCCTTTTCTGTTGTACATTAACTTCATTCCAATTTATAATAGCTGCAATTCTGCCTACAATTTCATTATTCCTATACGCTAAATAAAAATAAGCTTCGGCTGATTCAAAAACTGGATTTTTCGATTTGTCAAAAGTTTGTAATTCATCATTAATCAATGGCGGAACCCAATAGGGATGATTTTTATATAAAGCAAACGGAAATTTTACAAACTCTTTCAGTAACTTGTTGGTATTGGCTTCAACTATGGTAATCATTATGGTTTTGGATTTTCTAATTCTACTTGGTCTTTGCGTTTTTTACCTTTGTCCGCTTTAGATTTTTTATCTTTCTTTTTATCGTTCTTTTTATCCTCTTTTTTATCGTTTTTAATTCTTATGTAATTCGTTTCATAATTACTATCAAAACGCCAAGAAAGTCCAAAACCTCCATATAGTAGTGCAGGAGTATCTTTGATGTTTTTGGAAATGGAAGCATCCAGTTGGATGTTTTCACGAACTAAATAAGCAGCACCAAAACGAAAAATATTATCGGCATAAAAATCACTTTTGTATGCCTGCATTTCCACAAAACCAGACCAACGCATATTAAAACCTCTCGTTAAAGTGGTAATTAATCCTAAGGTTGGATAATCTGTCATGTATTTATCCGCAATAATATTGGTAATAAAAACCCATTTGGAACCAAAATGATTTTGGGTAATTATCATCAGTTTCGGACTAATAGCAGGATCTGTATCAAAAGTGTAAGGATTAGTTCCTAAATTCAGATTAAATCCACCATAAACTGCCACTGCAGGAATAAACTGTTTCCAACTGAACTTGTGATTGGCTTTCCAACTTAATAAATTTGGTTTATCGTCTTTTAGTTTTAGGAATGGATCAAAAATTAAATATTTTGCTCCCAAAGTAAATTGTTTGAAACCACCACGTGTATCTTTTACCAACGGAGCTTCATACCAATCATATTGGTATTGTGTTTCTAAGTTAAACTCAAATTGATCAAAAAAAGCGCCATAGCGTAAACTCAATTCTGTACCAAAACCGTTGGCTTCATAACGCTGCAAATTATGTTCTTCGCTAATTCCATACAAACCACCTTCGGCTTGAATAACGGTTTTGCCTACAGAAAATGCCGACATTGATTTGCCTGGTCTATTAGAATTAATGATATCAGTATATTGCCCATATAGCAAAGTTGAAGTCATCAAAAACCCAACAATAAAAAGAAATTTTATTTGGAACATAATTAAATTTTTAAATCAAATTGTTTATCAAAAGTACTATAATTTATCATTTATTTAAGAAGTCAAAGCAATTTTTACATTACAGAATTTAGTATTTTTGACAAAAATTTATTTATTCAATGGAAACCGCCTCTTTCAACGGATTATTAAAAGCAATACTCTACATATTAGCTTTTTATTATATTTTTAAGTTCTTAGCTCGTTTGTTTTTACCCGTTATAGCCAAAAAAGTTGTCGAAAAAGCATCAGAGCAATTCCAACAACAGCAACAAAATCAACAACAAAACAATACTCATTCATCAACTTCAGAAAAACCAAAAGAAAAGAAAATTGTTGGTGAATATGTAGACTTTGAAGAAATAGAATAATTTAGTGTTCTGTTTGAACTATAAACCATAAACCAAAAACTACCAACCCATTATAATGAAGCAACTTCAAAAGTTATATCCACATTTAGCAGCCATATTTGGCTTTGTACTAATTGCCTTAATCTATTTTTATCCGGTTCTACAAGGAAAAAAAATCTATCAATCGGATATTGTTCAATATACCGGAATGGCAAAAGAACAAAACGATTTTAGAGCCGAATACAATGCCGAACCTTACTGGACAAACTCAGCTTTTGGTGGCATGCCAACCTATCAGCTTGGTGCCAATTATCCCAATGATTACATCGGAATGCTTGACGATGCTTTGCGATTTCTTCCTCGCCCAGCTGACTATTTATTTCTTTATTTTTTAGGATTTTATGCGTTACTCTTAGTCTTCCGCGTTGATCCGTTAAAAGCATTTTTTGGAGCGCTGGCCTTTGGTTTTTCAACCTATTTGATAATCATTCTTGGCGTTGGACATAATGCCAAAGCACATGCAATTGCCTATATGCCATTAGTTATTGCTGGATTTATATTGGTTTTTAGAAAACATTTTATATATGGTGGAATTTTAACGATGCTTGCTGTAGCGCTAGAAATCAATGCCAATCACTTTCAAATGACCTATTATTTGTTGTTGTTTTTACTAGTGTTTTCGATTTATTTCTTATACAAATTATTCAAAGAAAAAGACTTAAAAGCATTGCCTAAAATCATTGGAACATTTGCCGTTGCAGTCGTTTTGGCTATTGGTGCAAATGCAACTAACTTATTGGCAACCAAAGAATATGCGGATTTTAGTACGAGAAGTAAAAACGAGCTAACTTTCAATCCAGATGGTTCAAAAGTAACGACCGATAATGTACTTTCACGAGAATACATTACGGAATATAGCTACGGAATTGCCGAAAGTTTCAACCTGATTGCGCCACGATTATTTGGTGGTTCCAATGCCGAAAACGTTGGAACAGACAGTAATTTATATGAATTTATTTCCAATCAAGGCGCATCACCTAGTGAAGCTGCAGAATTTGCCGAAAGCGTTCCAACTTATTGGGGGAATCAACCTATCGTTGCTGCGCCAGCTTATATTGGTGCGATTGTTTTTTTCTTAGCGATTTTAGCTTTATATCATGACAAACGAAAAATAAAATATGCTTTCGTTGCTGGAGCGATTTTCTCTTTACTTCTTTCTTGGGGTAAAAATTTCCCAGCTTTGACTAACTTTTTCATTGATTATGTTCCAATGTATGACAAATTTAGAGCGGTTTCTTCCATACAAGTAATTTTAGAATTATGCGTTCCGGTTTTAGCCATTATGGGTTTACAATCGTTTATCAAAAATGAAGAAAATCGTAAAAAATCATTGCTTTACACGGCTGGAACTTCTATTGGAATAATCGTTATATTGTTCTTATTCAAAGGAATGTTCAATTTTACGACGGCTAATGACAACTATTATATCGAAGCTTATGGTCGCGAAATGGGAACTGCTTTTGTCGATGCTCTAAAATTAGACCGAGAAAGTTTGTATAAAGCCGATTTATTGCGTTCTGGTTTCTTTATGTTAGTTGCTTTTGGATTGCTTTGGTTTTACTTTAAAGGAAAATTAGCACAAGGAAATACCATTATTTTGATTGGTTTATTTATGGTGGCTGATTTATTTTTTGTAGCCAAAAATTATGTAAATGCAAAAGATTTCGTAAGTGCTCGTGAAATGAACGAACCGTTTCAAGCTACCGAAACCGATATGCAAATTCTTCAAGACACGACACATTACCGCGTTTTTGAAGTGGCCGGAAACATGAGTAGTGCGCGAGCTTCTTATTTCCACAAATCACTTGGAGGTTATCATGCAGCAAAACCAAAAAGAATGCAACAACTTTTTGATTATCAAATTGCCAAAAACAATAAAAACGTTTTGGACATGTTGAACATCAAATACATTATTCAAAGTGATGAAAAAGAACAAGAATTTGCCACCATCAATCCTGATGCCAACGGAAATGCGTGGTATGTTTCTAAAATTGAATATGTAAATTCAACTGACGAGGAAATGAAAGCATTGGATAAATTGGATACTAAAGAAGTTGTATTGATTAATCAATATGAATTTGGCTCTTGGCGAAAAGACAATCCAAATAGAAAGTTTCAAAAAGACAGTTTAGCTTCAATAAAACTCGATTTATACAAACCCAATCATTTAAAATATACTTCCAATAATAACAATGATGGTTTTGCAGTCTTCTCTGAAATCTATTATAAAAACGGTTGGAAAGCTACAATTGATGGAAAAGAAGTTTCAATTTACAGAGTGAATTACACACTTCGTGGGCTAGAAATCCCTAAAGGAAAACACACTATCGAGTTCAAGTTTGAACCACAAGTTGTAAAAACAGGAGGCACAATTGCATTATTTAGTTCTATAGGAATGTTATTGGTTATTGTTGGTGGCGTTTATTTTGATAAAAGAAAGAAAGAAAAAAGTCAAAGTTAATTTTGTAAATTTGAATATTAAAGTCAATAAATATGAAGGCATCAAAACTAAATCACAATCATCCATCTAAAATGGAAGCTCGTTACCTTGATGAGATTAAAAAGATGTCCCCTCAACAACGTTTTGAAAAATTGATGGCTATTATTGAGATTTCCTATTTGTTGAAAACAGCCAAAAAACCAAAAACTAAATGAACAATCAAATAATTGAAATATGGAAGTTTTTTTCAATTCACAAAGTTAAATATCTTACTATTGGCGGTTTTGCAGTAAATATTCATGGGTATGGTCGAAACACTGGAGATATAGATATATTTATTGAAGACACTATCGAAAATAGAGAAAATCTAAGAATAGCTTTAAAAAATGCAGGAATTGGCGATTATGAAAATATTAAAACGATGCAATTTATTCCGGGATGGACAGATATTTCATTAAATTTCGATTTACGATTAGATATTATGACTTCAGTTAAAGGCCTAGAAAATAGTTCTTTCGAGCAACTTTTAGAAAAAGCTTACATTACCGAAATCAACGATGTTCCAGTTTATTTTTTAGATTATGACAATTTGATAAAAGCCAAAAAAGCTACAAATCGGCTCAAAGACCAACTTGATATTGAAGAGTTAGAAAAAATCAATAAAAAATCTAATTCATAACTTGAAACCTGAAACCAAAAAACTTTTAATCATCACCTATTACTGGCCTCCAGCTGGTGGTCCTGGAGTGCAACGTTGGTTAAAGTTTGTAAAATATTTGCCCGAGTTCAACATTCAGCCAATTGTTTACATTCCCGAAAATCCAACCTATCCAATTATAGATAATGGTTTGCAAAGTGAAGTTTCGGACAAGGCGATTATTATCAAAAATAAAATCTTTGAACCTTATGGTTTGGCATCCTTTTTCGGGAAAAGCAAAACCAAAAAAATCAGTTCCGGAATCATTCCCAATCAAAAGAAACAATCTTTTTTAGAGAAAACATTGCTTTGGGTTCGTGGCAATCTATTTATTCCTGACGCTCGTTTTCTTTGGGTAAAACCATCGGTAAAATATTTGAAAAAATACATTGAAGAAAATAATATTGACACCATTGTAACCTCTGGACCGCCGCATAGTTTGCATCTTATTGGTTTGCAATTAAAAAAAGAGCTTAACCTAAAATGGTTTGCTGATTTTCGTGATCCGTGGACAACGATAGGTTATCACAAATCGTTAAAACTTTCTTCTTATGCTGAAAAGAAACACAAAGCTTTAGAAAAAAAAGTTTTGAATTCTGCTGACACTATTATAGTCACGAGTAAAACCACCAAAATTGAATTTCAAGCCCTAACATCAAAACCAATTGAAGTAATTACCAATGGTTATGACTTGGAAAAAGTAACCAAACAACCTTTGGACAAAAAATTCACTTTGGCTCATATTGGTTCGTTTCTTTCGGAACGAAACCCTAGGATTTTATGGAAAGCATTGCAAGAATTAATTAAAGAGAGTCCCAATTTTAAAAAGGATTTCCAATTGAAAGTAATTGGCGCTGTGAGTCAGGAAGTGTTAGATACCATTTCGGAATTTAAACTTACCAATTATGTTTTAAATTTGGGTTACGTTTCGCATCAAGAAGCATTAGAACACCAACGAAAATCACAAGTTTTGTTGTTAATCGAAATCAATTCAAACGATACCAAAAGTATTATTCCGGGAAAATTATTTGAATACATGGTTTCCGAAAGACCTATTATCGCTATTGGTCCAGAAGGTTCTGATTTTGCCGAAATTATTACTTCGACTAACACCGGAGTTTTCTTTACCTATAATGAGAAAGAAAAGCTGAAAGCATTACTTTTGGAGTATTACAATTTATATTCGGTACAAAATTTAAAAGTTCATGCTGTTGGTTTGCAACAGTATTCAAGGCAGCATTTGACAGAAGAATTATCAAAACTTATATCCTAAGTATGAAAAACCGTTTTCTTATTATTTTGATTATTGTTAATTATTGCATTTATTCTCAAACAATAAATCCTTCAATTGGTTTAGGTCTTAGTACTCCTGAAAAAACTTCATTTGAAAAAGCTATAATTCATTTCAATGATGAAACTTCTATTGAAGGTATTGGAAGAATAAAAACTATTTTTATGTCTCAAGAAGAAGTTATTATTTTTAAAATTGAAGAAAAAGACAAAGATGAAACTTGGACTTATAAAGATGTCAAAGGAATAACCATCATTTCCGAAGATGAAGGTGTTACAGATTATGAATATCTGAAAGTGACAAAAAACAGTTTCCACGAATTATATGAAGTGGTTACTGAAGGTGATGTTAAGCTTTATAAAAAAACTACAATATTTAGAACTTCAGGCACAACAACATCAACAACTCACAACAGCGTTCCTTTGGGTTATACAGGAAAAATGGAAAGCATTCCATCAACAACAACTTTTCCAGGGATGGCATCTGAAATAGAAAACTCAGTATATTATGTAAAAAGAAAAAGTGAACCTTTTCCAACAAAGATTAGAGACAATTACATTAAATCTTTTGCCAACTATATGAAAGATTGCGAGGTAATAATTGAAAAAATAAAGAACAACGAATACAATTTCAGCGAACTGAAAGATTTAGTCGATTATTATAATGCCAATTGTGGAGAATAATCAAAAACCTCTAACTTCGTAAATCGTAAATCGTACCTTAACATGGGCATCGTAATTAACCAATCCATCAAAAACACCATCATTACCTACATTGGTTTTGCTATTGGAGCGGCGAATACACTTTTTATGTATCCCCATTTTTTGGGTGAAGAATTTTATGGATTAACAAGTTATCTATTATCATCTGCCAATGTTTTGTTTCCCTTGATGGCTTTTGGCGTTCATAATACGTTGATTAAATTTTTCTCGGAATACAAATCTAAAGAAGAAAAAAAACAATTTCTAGGCTTTGTTCTCGCGCTTCCGTTATTGATCATCCTACCGGTTTTTATAATTAGTATATTAGGTTATGATAGTATTGCTTCTTTTTTATCCCGAAAAAATGCTATTGTTTACGACTATGTTTGGCAAATCCCACTCATCGCTTTGTGCATGGGATATTTTGAAATATTTTATGCTTGGGTAAAAGTGCATTTGCAATCGGTTTATGGAAATTTTCTCAAAGAAATTGGTTTACGAATACTCATTTCCATCTTTCTTATTGGGGTCAATTATCAAGTCATAAATGTTGAGCAATTTATCACTGCTACGATGTTTGCCTATTTGATAAGTATGTTGTTGATGTTTTTTTATGCCAATAAAGTACAGCCGATTTCTTTTGCATTTAAAATTCCAAAGAACTCCAAAGCTATTTTAGTGTATTCCAGTTTTATCATTTTATCAGGAAGTGTTGCCAACATGCTCTTGGATATCGACAAAACAATGCTGAACCAATACATCGAAATTAAAAATTTATCTTACTACTCGGTTGCTATTTTTATTGCAACAGTAATTGCCGTTCCAAGTCGATCCATGCACCAAATCACCTACCCGATTACTGCAAAATTGATGATTGAAAACAAATACGACGAATTGAACGATTTGTACAAAAAAACATCGATTACACTTCAAATTGTTGGCGGATTGGTTTTAGTTGGCATTTTGGTTAATATCAATCAGTTATATACTTTATTGCCAAAAAATTATAGTGGCGGTGTTTTGGTCGTGTTTTTGATTGGAATTTCGAAATATTTTGATTTGATTTTGGGAAATAATAATGCTATTATTTTTAATTCAAAATACTATAAAGTTGTTTTAGTTCTGGGGCTATTGTTGGCCTTTTTCGCCATCACGCTCAATGCTATTTTAATTCCAATTTATTATATAAATGGCGCGGCAATAGCTACATTAATTTCGATTACGCTTTACAGTATTGCTAAATTACTTTTTGTAGTAATTCAGATGAAACTGTTCCCATTTACACTAAAAAATATATATGCTTTATTAATATCCTTAGGATGTTTCTTGTTGTTTTACTTTTGGGATTTTCCGTTTCATGCTATTATCAACATCGGATTAAAATCTATTTTACTTAGTGGATTGTATGTTCTATTGATATATAAAGCACAACTTTCAGAAGAGATTAATGATGTGATTTCTAAATTTATTAATAAAATAGGATTGAATTAAAAAGACAATTTAAAATCTATAATCCCGAACCAAAAATACTTAAAAAAGCAACTTTACCATCGCCATAAGAAGCAGCCATCAACATACGTTTGTTATCAGGAAAATAATGACAAAACTGATTAATACTTGATCCAAATCTATAATCAATAGTTTCCTCATTGTAAGGAATAGCATATTGATAATTCAAATTGTTGGGAGTAAAGGTATTTGGTTCTAATTTATAAAAACCTCTTGTATATCTTCCTGTAGTATCATTTGTATTACCAGCATTGACAAAGTAATTTCCTTGATAATTAATAATCCCAACACATCCTACCAGGTTGTCATTTGTTGGATATACATTTAGATTAACTGATTTTTTTAAATTACCTTCAGTGTCCAATACAAATAATGTTGCGTTTCCATTGGAATAAACGGGGATATTAAAACCTGGACTTGTTGGAAATTTTGGATCTGGTCGAGTACCTGTTTGGTATTTACATTCAACAAATAAATGGATTTCGTTATTTTGTACATTCAAATAGTCATATTTAATTTCTTTTAAATCTTTAATGGCAGCAAAATCTTTAATAGGATTATTTTTTAAAATTGTTCCTGATTGCAAATCATATAGCAGAATGCTATCATAAATATTTATTCTTTGAGTAGCCGAAGATGAAAAAGCCACTAAATAATCTTGCGTACCGATAGAAAAAGTAATAGGTTTATTAATTTTTATATTTAATCCTAATTCTGTTTCTTTCGTTTCATTTGCATCAACAATACTCAGTGAATGTTTTGCACTTTTATCTACAACTCTTTTTACAAATACTAGTTTACCTGAATTAGTCACTACTACAGTATCAGTATAGAGTTCTAAGGGCATAGTTACTGTTTTCTTCCATACAATTTCTAATGTTTTACCATCAAGAACAGTACATTCTGTTTCCTCGGCAATTTTTCTGTTCGAAAATTTTTGATAAGTAACTGCTATAAAAGCGCCATTTTCAGATCCCATAACGTTGGCAGTTCCCGATTTGGAAATACTTTCAAAAGTATATCCAACAACTAAAGTGGTTGTAAAAGTTTGTGACTTTTTATCGAAAACCACTTTATGAATTTCCTTTTTTTTGGTTTTATTAGAGTAGGTATCAGTAAAAATAACCACTTTATCATTGCCGATTTCAAAACTACCCATATAATTATGCAAGGTAAACATGTCTTTATTTGGAAACTCTTGAACGAATGTATTAACCAAATTGTTTTTTTGGTCAAATTTTCTCAAAATAATTTGATTTGTCGCCTGCATTCCGTCAACATTTATGACGGTTAGCATATAATGATTGTAATTATCAAGAAGAACTACTTTTGGGTCTTGCTCATTTTTTTGATCGTAGTCAAATTTTGCTCCCCATTCTTTTCTAACTTGCCCAAATACTGTTGCCGATAATAAAGCAATAATCAGAATTAATATATTTGATTTCATGAAGTTTTTAGTTTTTATAAATTTGACTTTCTAATTCTTTCAACTCATTTTGTTCATCATAAGATAAATTTAGGTTGACTATGTTTTCTTGCATTTCGTTCAAATACTTCTCAGCATCTGCTTTTTTTCCTATAGCTAAATGAAGTCTGATTAAATTAAAATAAACAAACTCAGCAATTCTTCCGTTATAGTCTGCCTTCTTGTCTTTGTAATCTATCTTTGTTAATGTTTCTTTCCAAATATCAATTCCTTTTTGCATACCTGTCATTCCAGCAGCAGTCATTTGAGGGTTTTGTGGATTTAGTTTTCTAAGATTGGTAGCAACATAAATTGAAGCTTTTTCAAGATCATCATATTTCCCTTTATTTTTTACACTGCTTAACTTAACCGATGATTTGATGGTTTGTAAACCAAAATTATCATTTAACAATTGATTGATAAATGCCATAACTTTAGTTAAATGATTTTTTTCTTCAAGAGATTTATTAATATTATTTGTAGGTGAAGAAGAAACAAATTTAAAGTCTTTGAAATATACCGCATTAATTTTCTCAACACCATTTACTTTTGCTACTATTTTAGTAGGTTGGTTAGCAAATGTTTGTCCGGCATTGTCTTGAAAAGTAACCTTCTGAATATCAACAATTACATCTAGATAACTTCCGTCTTTTGAGAAACCATCAATATTAATTTGAGAAGCTAATACGTTATTATCTACAATAATATAATTTGACAAATTTGGTTCTCTATAAACAGGAGCTGCGGGTTTAATATAAGTTGGTTTTACTGGGTTAACAAGTTTTGGATTTTTCCCTTGCTCTGTCATTGTTAATCTTTCTAGCAAAGAAAGCTTTTTGAACTCAGCTGACTCTAATTCGAATTTTTCTTTGGCTTTGGCTACTTCGACATCATGATCTTTTGTTTTTTGTTGGAATTCTTTTTCACTATCTGCAACTACTTTAGCATAGTTTTTTTGTTCCTCTTGAAAATCAAGTTTGGTTTGCGCCACAACGTCTTCGGCTTTAAGATTATAAGGTGAAGTAACGGTTACTTTGAGTTGTCTGTTAGCTTCTTCAATTAAAGTTTTTGGTGCTTTCAACATTTGGAAATCAACCATTTCAGACGAAATACTTTGTGCATTACTAATTAGAGAAAACAATCCAAAGCTTGATAGTAAATAGATTTTAAAAAATTTCATGTTTTTTTATTTTTTTTTGGCAAATATAAATGTTTAATTCTGATTACCTAAATTTTAGAAATTATATCCCAGCTACAGCTTTTATTTCATTAATAATTCGCAATGCCAGTATATCTGCTGCTACTTGTGTTGGTGCTTCAGTGTAAATTCGGATAATGGGTTCAGTGTTTGATTTTCGCAAATGCACCCATTCTGAAGCAAAATCTATTTTTACACCATCAATAGTAGAAAGTGAGCTTGTCGAACTATCGTTTTCATATTTATCAGTCATGGCAACCAAAATAGCATCCACATCAATTTGTGGTGTGAGTTCAATCTTATTTTTGCTCATATAATATTGCGGATATGAAGCTCTTAAATCGGCTACTGTCATATCAAGATTTGCCAAATGCGTTAAAAACAACGCCACACCAACCAAACTGTCTCTTCCGTAATGCAACTCTGGATAAATAATACCTCCATTTCCTTCACCTCCAATAATAGCATTGGTTTTTTTCATTAACTCTACTACATTTACTTCGCCCACAGCACTCGCTTGATAGCTTCCGTTGTGCTTAATGGTAATATCTCTCAAAGCACGTGAAGAAGACATATTCGAAACCGTATTTCCTGGTGTTTTGCTCAATACATAATCGGCGCAAGCAACTAATGTATATTCTTCACCGAACATTTCGCCATCGTTAGAAATAAACGCCAATCTATCCACATCTGGGTCAACGACAATTCCGAAATCGGCTTTTTCTTCAACCACCAATTTACAAATGTCGCCCAAATGTTCTTTTAAAGGTTCAGGATTATGAGGAAATTGACCATTGGGTTCGCAATACAATTTAACAACTTCAACACCCATTTGCTCCAATAAATTTGGAATAATTATTCCTCCCGAAGAATTCACACCATCCACAACCACTTTAAATTTTCGTTTGGCAACCGCTTCGGCATCAACCAAAGGCAAATTCAAAACTTCGTCAATATGAATATCCATATAAGAATCATTAATCGTGATTTCACCCAAATCATCTACTTCTGAGAAATCAAAAGCTTCTGCTTCGGCAATTTCAAGAATTTTTTCACCATTGGCACTACTCAAAAACTCTCCTTTTTCGTTTAATAATTTTAATGCATTCCATTGCTTTGGATTATGCGATGCGGTTAAAATAATTCCACCATCGGCTTTTTCCAAAGGTACTGCAATTTCAACTGTAGGCGTAGTTGACAATCCTAAATCGACAACATCAATCCCTAAACCAATCAGAGTATTGACAACCAAATTATGAATCATTGGTCCCGAAATTCGGGCATCACGCCCGATTACTACTTTTAACTTTCTTCCAGCTTCCAGCTTCCCACTTCCCGCTTTCAAAAAAGTGCCATAAGCCGCTGCAAATTTCACCGCATCAACGGGTGTTAAATTATCGCCCACTTTGCCACCAATGGTGCCACGAATTCCGGATATTGATTTTATTAATGTCATTTTTAGAAGTTTATAAATTTGTACTTTTTTGTAGTATTATATCAATTTCTGTGCAAATATAGAAAAGTTAAAACTATGTACTTTAAATGAAATCTTAGTAATAGAAAGTTTTTAGTAACTTTACGAACCTAGTAGTAAACTCTTAAACCATTAAACTCTTAAACCCTTTTCATGAACTTACTAGCCCACATATATCTTTCTGGTGATAACGATTTACTAAAAATCGGGAACTTCATGGCGGACAGTATTCATGGGAATAAATTTAATCAATATCCATCTGAAATTCGAAAAGGAATACTTTTGCACCGTTCAATTGACAGTTTTACCGATATGCATCCTATTTACAGACAAAGTAAACATCGATTACATGAAAAATACGGACATTATTCGGGAGTAATTATGGATATTTTCTATGACCATTTTTTGGCTAAAAACTGGAAAATCTATTCGGATGAAAAGCTAGAAGACTATGCCGATAACTTCTATATTTTACTTAAAGAAAGCTATGATTTACTAACTGAAAAAGTAAAAGGAATGCTTCCTTATATGATTGAACGAAATTGGTTGGTAAGCTATGCTAGCATTGAAGGATTGGAAATGATTTTATTTCAAATGGATCACCGAACAAAGAAAAGAGTTGCCATGCACGAATCGATTGTGGAGTTAAAAAAATTTTATTTGCAATTTGATGAAGAATTCTCGTTGTTTTTTGAGGAGTTGAAACAACATTGCAGAGAAAAGTTATACGAGTTAAATTCTTAATTTTATGACATTTATTGAAGATTTAGAAAAAAAATTAGAAGAAAAATCAGATCGAGAATTAGCCATACCAATGGAAAACTATATGAAAAATAATTTTTCGTTTTTTGGTATTAAAAATCAACCCAGAAAAGCCATCTTAAAACCACTTTGGCGCAAATATAAAGATGAAATAAAGTTAGATTTCAGAAACATTGCTTTAGCCCTTTTTGATAAAACAGAACGGGAATTTCACTATTGTGCTATGGAAATTATTTTTAAAGAAATAAATAAAAAATTTGTCAAAGAGGACATTCAACTTATTGAAAAATTAATTACAAAAAACTCATGGTGGGATTCTGTAGATTTTCTGGCCAAATATCTATTGGGGTATTATTTACTTCAATTTCCTGAAAAAACGTTACCAATTATTGAACGATTTTCGAATTCTACAAATATGTGGCTGAATAGAAGTGCTATCATTTTTCAATTGGATTATAAAGTGAAAACCAATTTTGATTTGCTAAAAGCTGAATGTGAAAAACACAAAAATTCGAAAGAGTTTTTTATACAAAAAGCTATTGGCTGGGCATTGCGTGATTATAGTCGATACAATCCTAATGGAGTTCAGGATTATGTGAATTCAACCCAATTAAAACCATTAAGTCAACGAGAAGCTTTGCGATTAATCTTAAAATAGTCATTAGTTAGTATTTTTTTTTAATTTATTATGTCATCAACTAAAGCTTCCTTTATTAAAATTGTTTTCAGGAGCATTTTCAGAAGAGCCGAAAATTTAATTTTTCTTTTGAAAGGCAAATTAAGCGAAAGAAATTTTATCTACTTTGCTAGTGTTGCTGTTGCAATAACTTGTGCTTTTGCAGTAATTCTACTAAAAAGTTTTGCTCACAACATATTTCTTTGGGCTAATGATATTAATGGTTTTCTAAAACTTCCCTACATAAACAGTTTACTGCCAATTGCTGGTATTTTATTGACCGTTTTTGTAGTTCGTAATTTCTTAGGCAATCATCTTGAAAAAGGAAGTTCCAAAGTGTTATACGCTGTTGCCAAAAAAGGTGGTATCATACCCAAAAAACAGATGTATGCTCAAATTGTAACCAGTTCATTAACGGTTGGACTAGGTGGTTCTGCCGGATTGGAAAGTCCAATTGTGATTACTGGCGCAGCTTTTGGTTCTAACTTTGCGCAGAAATATCATCTCTCTCAAAAAGATAGAATTTTACTTCTAGCTTGCGGTGTCGCGGCCGGAATTGGAGCCGCATTTAATGCTCCCATCGCTGGAGTTTTATTCGCAATAGAAGTTGTGCTTACCGATGTTTCTATAGCAGCTTTTATCCCCATTATTATATCGGCAGCTACAGGTGCTCTTATTTCTACTATGGTTTTGAGTAACGATGTTATTCTTAATTTTCAGCAAACACTTAAATTTGATTACCATAATACTCCTTATTATATTTTACTTGGTATTTTAGCGGGTTTAACTTCCATTTACCACGCTCGAAATTTTCGAAAAGTAGAGATTTTCTTTGGAACATTCAAAAACAAAGGGTATCGAAGAGCGCTTTTTGGCGCAATCATTTTAGCAATATTAATTTTCTTTTTTCCGACATTATTTGGGGAAGGTTACGAGAGTATTAAAACTTTGGCTTCCAAAAATCCAAGTGTTTTATTAGAAAATACTTTACTGGAAAACTTCAAAAGCAATGAATGGATTTTGTTAGGATTTATTGGAGTAACCCTATTGTTAAAAGCGTTTGCCACTGGACTAACCATAGGAAGTGGAGGAAATGGAGGAAACTTTGCTCCTTCGCTTTTTGTGGGTTCGTACTTAGGGTATTTTGTAGCTAAATCTATAAATCTATTGAACATCACACATCACTTACCTATAGCCAATTTTACAATCGTAGGCATGGCAGGAATATTGAGTGGGTTATTTCATGCACCATTAACTGCCATATTCCTTATTGTTGAAATTACGGGTGGTTATGATTTGATGGTACCTTTAATGATTGTGTCTTCGGTTAGTTTTGCAGTTTCCAAACAATTTGAAAAACACTCAATGGATGTAAAAGGATTGGCTGATAAAGGTGATGTTTTTACAAGTGATAAAGACAAAAATATTTTGCAAAGCATAGATATTCATAATTTGGTGCAAAAAAGCTATAAATCGCTAACTATTGAAAGTCCTTTGGAAAATGTGGTTGAGATTTTCTCTTCTACCAAACAGAAAATCATTCCTATAATTGACGAAAACAAGATATTGATTGGAATCGTAGATTTTGAAGAAGTGAAAGCCATAATTTTCAATCCTTTGAAGTTGAAATTTATGAATATGAATGAAATTATAAGTCAACCCAAAGATTATATTTTACTTGAAGATAAAGTAGAAAAAATGATGAACCAATTTGAAACTTCAAAAACACAACTTTTACCCGTTATTCAAAAAGGAAAGTACTTTGGTTTCCTGTCCAAAATTGATGTGCTTGAAAGCTATCGCCAACGTCTTAAAGAAATGATTATTGAATAAAATTTTAATATCGGATAAAAATAATTTTTTATCAACCGATAATAATGTATCTTTGTTTTGTAATGTGGAACATAGATTTAACATATCGCGAAGAATTCAAAACAACTTTCGAAAGATTGTATGAAAAACTGGCTGTTTTGCAAAAAAGCAGGCCATTGCCTAACATCGCTTTACAAAAAATAAAAGAAGCGCTTTCAATAGAATGGACCTATAATTCCAATAGTATTGAAGGAAATACACTAACACTTAGAGAAACTCAAATGGTTCTTCAAGAAGGAATTACGATAAAAGGAATTACCCTTCGAGAACATTTTGAAGCAAAAAATCATGAGAATGCTATCAATCATTTGTACTCTATTATCAATGCTGATTATACATTAAAATGCATTGATGTTCTATCGTTGCACGGTTTGGTTTTACGTTCTATTGAAGATGATTTTGCGGGAAGAATTAGAACTGCTGGTGTTAGGATTACTGGAGCCAATTTTGTTCCTCCAAATGCTACTAAAGTTTCGGATTTATTGGATGAATTGATTGATTTTGTGAATACAAATCCTCTTAATTTAAATGACATTGAATTGGCTACTGTTTTTCATCATAAACTAGTTTGGATTCATCCCTTTTTTGATAGAAATGGAAGAACAGTTCGTCTGGCGATGAATTTACTGTTGATGCGAAAGGGTTTTCCGCCTGCTATTATTTTAAAAAATGATCGAAAAAAATATTATGAAGCGCTTAATCAAGCGAATGGCGGAAATTATCAAAAACTCACCTTATTAATGTGTCAAGCATTAGAACGAACTCTTAATATTTACATTAGTTCATTACCAGATAATGATTATGATTTTCAAGAAATTTCGAATATAGTAAACGAACCAAGTTCACCATATAGTCAAGAATATATATCGCTCTTGGCACGTCAAGGTAAAATTGATGCTCACAAAGAAGGTAGAAACTGGTTTACCACCAAGAAAGCTATTAACGATTATATAAATAATAGGAAACGGAAGCGCTAAAGCAATTTTGTGCTTTGCTTCACAATAACTTTTGAACTCTCTATTCAAAATTTCTTTTCAATACACTACCTTTGCATTTTGCAAAAAATGCTATGGTTGAAACAGAAAATAGGATAGAAGTTCTCGGCGCTCGAGTTCACAATCTTAAAAATATTGATATTAACATTCCACGTGAAAAACTAGTAGTTATTACTGGTCTTTCGGGTTCGGGGAAATCGTCTTTGGCTTTTGACACTATTTATGCCGAAGGACAGCGTCGTTATATTGAAACCTTTTCTGCCTATGCGCGCCAATTCCTTGGTGGATTAGAACGTCCTGATGTGGATAAAATTGATGGCCTGTCGCCAGTTATTGCCATTGAGCAAAAAACAACCAGTAAAAGTCCGCGCTCTACTGTAGGCACCATTACTGAGATTTATGATTTTCTACGACTGCTTTTTGCCCGAGCTGGTGAAGCTTATAGTTATGTCACTGGTGAAAAAATGGTTTCCTATTCGGATGAACAAATCAAGGAATTGATAATTAAAAATTTTTCTGGAAAACGCATTACTATTTTAGCTCCCATCATTCGAGCACGGAAAGGACATTATGCCGAATTATTTCAACAAATAACCAAACAAGGTTTCCTCAAAGTGCGTGTAAATGGTGAAGTACAAGATTTGCTTCCAGGCATGAAACTCGACCGTTACAAAACCCACGATATCGAAATTGTCATTGACCGAATGGGCATTGAGAATACTGAAGAGAATGAAAAGCGATTGACCGAAAGTATCAAAACAGCGATGTATCATGGTGAAAATGTGCTGATGATTTTAGACCAAGACACCCAAGAAGTTCGCTATTTCAGTAGAAATTTGATGTGTCCAACATCTGGAATTTCGTATCAAAATCCGGAACCCAATTTATTTTCATTTAACTCACCAAAAGGTGCCTGCGAACATTGTAAAGGATTGGGCTCAATACATGAAATCAATCTAAAAAAGATAATTCCAAATCCTAAGCTTTCTATTAAAAATGGTGGATTTGCACCATTGGGTGAATATAAAAGTTCATGGATTTTCAAACAATTGGAAATCATTGGCGAAAAATTTGGCTTCACTATAAATGACGCTATCGAAACGATAACTGAAGAAGCGATGCACATTATTTTGCAGGGTGGAAAAGAAAAATTTGCTGTCGAATCGAAAACTTTGGGCATTACCAAAGAATACAAAATTGAATTTGAAGGCATTTCCCATTTCATCAAAAATCAATTTGATGAAAGTAATTCCACTTCTATCAAACGTTGGGCTAAGGAATTTATGGATGAAATAGAATGCCCAGAATGTCATGGTTCACGTTTGAAAAAAGAAGCGATGTATTTTCGAATTCACGAAAAAAACATTTTCGATTTATCAAGTATGGATATTTCGGATTTATCCCTTTGGTTTGACGATTTAGATAAAAACCTTTCCGATAAACAAAAAATCATTGCTACAGAAGTTGTCAAAGAAATCAAAGACCGATTGCGATTTTTGGTCAATGTGGGTTTGAATTATTTATCTATAAACCGTAGTTCTAAATCGCTTTCGGGCGGTGAAGCACAGCGCATTCGACTGGCAACACAAATTGGTTCGCAACTTGTTGGCGTTCTTTATATTTTAGACGAACCAAGCATTGGTTTACACCAACGAGACAATGAAAAACTCATTCATTCATTAGAACAATTACGGGATATTGGCAATTCGGTTTTAGTAGTTGAACATGATAAAGACATGATTGAACGCGCTGATTACGTGATTGACATTGGTCCAAAAGCCGGAAAATTTGGTGGTGAAATCATCAGCAAAGGAACACCAGCCGAATTGCACCAGCAACACACCATGACAGCGATGTACTTGAATGGTGAAATGAAAATTGAAGTGCCAAAAAAACGACGTGAAGGCAATGGAAAATTATTAAAATTAAGTGGAGCAACAGGAAATAATTTGAAAAATGTTTCTATCGAATTGCCATTAGGAAAACTGATTTGCGTGACTGGAGTTTCAGGAAGTGGAAAATCGACTTTGATTAATGAAACGCTTTACCCTATTTTGAATGCCTATTATTTTAATGGCGTTAAAAAACCGCAACCTTATAAAAAAATTGAAGGTTTGGAGTACATTGACAAAGTAATCGATATTGATCAAAGTCCAATTGGAAGAACACCACGTTCAAATCCGGCAACGTATACCGATGTGTTTTCTGAAATTAGGAGTTTGTACACGATGACTCCTGAAGCCATGATTCGTGGTTACAAAGCAGGTCGTTTTAGTTTTAATGTTTCGGGCGGAAGGTGCGAAACCTGCGAGGGCTCAGGAGTAAGAACGATTGAAATGAGTTTCCTTCCCGATGTGTATGTGGAATGCGAAACCTGTCAGGGAAAACGTTTCAACAGAGAAACTTTGGAAATTCGATACAAAGGAAAATCCATTTCGGATGTGTTGAATATGACGGTAGATGAAGCCGTTCCGTTTTTTGAAAACATACCCAAAATCTATCGTAAAGTAAAAACGATTCAGGATGTTGGATTGGGTTATATTACACTGGGACAACAAAGCACCACACTTTCGGGTGGAGAAGCGCAACGAATTAAATTGGCCACGGAGTTATCCAAAAAAGATACTGGAAACACCTTCTACATCATGGACGAACCCACAACTGGTTTGCATTTTGAAGATATTCGAGTCTTGATGGATGTCATCAATAAGTTGGTCGATAAAGGCAATACTGTTTTAATCATCGAACACAATATGGACGTCATCAAATTGGCAGATTATATCATTGATATTGGTCCCGAAGGCGGAAAGGGCGGCGGTGAATTGGTGGCTAAAGGAACACCAGAGGAACTAATAAAAAATAAAAAAAGCTACACAGCGCAATTTTTGAAAAAAGAATTGGAACAATAAGAAATATGTACAATTTATTGGAGAAAATTTTTGGCTTACAGACATCCATTTTGGATTATGAAACTTATGCAGTAAAGTGTATAGAAAAACTAAAAGTTTCTCAGGATAAATTTCTAAAAGAATTTGATATCAATTCTTATGAGAAATGGTTTTACAATCAGGATACAAGACTATTGACTTTAAAATCGGAAGGAAAAGAAGTTAATTTCAAGTATTTTAATGTTGGAAGTTTTTCTAACAAATCAAATACATGGAAGTGGTCATGGGATAATGACAGCGTAATTGAATCCAACAAAAAGCAAACACTAGAAATTAAAAAAATTGGATTAAAATCAAATTATCTAAAACTTATAAATGGGTCTTTCGAAAGTAATGAAGTAGAAGCCTGGGAATTTGCCGCAATTGCACTAAAGATTGGAAAAGGACTAGGGGTTTACAGAGCTGTCGCTGATAATCAATTGCAAATTTATTTTGTCGTTATTGAACATGTGAATAATGAAGTAGCACAAAAAATAAAAGACAAATATGTTGATTGTGATATTCACGAATCAAACAGAATTGCTTTTGTTTGTCAACATTTGAATAAAGAAACAAAAGTTGGTTTCGAAGAAGCTTTCGTAACTATTGAAAATATGGAACTAGGAGAAGATGACGATTTTCAAGCTTGGTGTAATGAATGTGAAAAAATCAGAGTAAAAGAAGACGGATGGAGTGATTATGCAATTGAATTTGCTGATATAAAACTCATCTGTGAAAAATGCTACTTTGAAATGAAAGAGATCAATTCTTAAAAAAAGAACTAAATTTACAAGCTATTTTTTAGCCCGGTTAGGAACAGAAATACTTTTTAATTTTCTTTAAAATTAAAAAGATTTTAATGGAAAGCCGGAAATAGCTCCTAAGAAAAAATCAGAATAAAAAAATAAGCACAATGAAAATAGACGAATTCGAAAACGAAGATGATAAAATCCAAGAAAAATTAAAACAAAAAACTTGGAACGAGATAAGAACCAATGACTCTTGGGCAATTTTCAAAATCATGTCAGAGTTTGTAAATGGATACGAAAGCATGGCTCGAATTGGTCCTTGTGTTTCTATTTTTGGTTCTGCTCGAACAAAACCGGATAATAAATACTATTTACTAGCCGAAAAAATTGCTTTTAAAATTAGTAAAGCGGGTTATGGTGTCATCACTGGTGGCGGACCAGGCATTATGGAAGCTGGAAATAAAGGGGCTCATAATGGCGGTGGAACTTCTGTTGGACTGAATATAGAATTGCCATTTGAACAACACTTCAATCCTTTTATAGACAAAGACAAAAACCTGAATTTTGATTATTTCTTTGTGCGCAAAGTAATGTTTGTGAAATATTCACAAGGATTTGTGGTTATGCCCGGTGGTTTTGGAACTTTAGACGAATTATTTGAAGCTATGACATTAATCCAAACCAAGAAAATTGGAAAGTTCCCTATTATTCTTGTGGGTTCAGAATATTGGAAAGGATTAATTGACTGGATAAAAACAGTAATGATTGGTGAAGAACACAATGCTAATCCTGAAGATATGAATTTAATAAAAATTGTAGATACAGAGGATGAAGTAGTGGAAGCTTTGGATAATTTCTACAAAAAATACAATTTAAGTCCGAACTTTTAATATTTTATTTAAATTTTTGAAACATACATTTTATATCCTTTTTTGGTTTATTGGTTTATTGTACCCCGCAAAACAATTCTCACAACATCATTCAAAGATGATTGTGGAAGTTGACATTGAAAAAAAATCATTGACTGTTTTACAAGAACTAACATTTTACAATCAAACCAATGACACGTTAACCAACATTGTTTTGAACGATTGGATTAATGGTTATAGTTCAAAAAACACCCCTTTAGCAAAACGCTTTTCCGATGAGTTTGAAAGAAGTTTTCATTTGGCAAAAGAAAAAGACCGGGGTCGAACAAGTAATATTACAATTATCGATCAAAACAAAACTTTTCTAACTTGGGAAAGAGATGAAAATTATCCTGATGTCATTCAAATTCGACTTCGGGAGAAAATATTACCCAATCAAAAAATGACATTTACTTTGACCTATTTGGTAAAAATTCCAAATGATGAATTTACAAAATATGGCTTTGGTTCTGATGGCAAAATGATACTAAAAGATTTTTTTTTAATTCCGGCACGCTACGAAAATAATGATTTTGTAAAATATGATAATTTGAATTTAGATGATATTGCCAATGGCATTTCGGATTATGATATAGAAGTTAAAATCCCTGACACAATGGACTTGAACTCAGATTTGAATGAAACTGGAAAAATTACCAAAAACAATTTAAATCACTACTCGCTATCGGGAAAAAATCGTTTGAGTTTTAGCTTATTTATCGATGACGAAAAGGAGTTTGCTATATATAAAAACAGTGAAATAGCAGTAATTTCAAATCTCAGAGACAACAGATTAAATGATATTCAAAGAGCTTTTATAATTGATAAAATTGTGAATTATGTTTCAGAAAATTTAGGGAAATATCCACATGAAAAGATAACGGTTTCCCAGACTGATTATGATCGAAATCCTTTTTATGGATTGAACCAATTACCCCTTTTTATTAGTCCGTTTCCAGATGAGTTTTTATATGAAATAAAGTTTATGAAAACCTATTTGAATAATTATTTACACACAACATTACAACTTGACCCTAGAAAAGACAATTGGATTTATGATGGAATTCAAGTATATATTATGATGAAATATATCGAGGAATTTTATCCAGATGCTAAAATGATGGGAAATGTAGCAAAATTAAAAATACTAAAGGGCTATAATTTGGTAAGTCTTGATTTCAATGGACAATACAGTTATTTTTATATGCTTATGGCGAGGAAAAACTTAGACCAGCCACTCGGTGACCCAAAAAATTCGCTAATAAAATTCAATGAAAAAATAGCTTCCAAATACAGAGCAGGTTTGAGCTTAAAATATCTTGATAACTATTTGGAAAACGATGTTGTTCAAAAAAGTATTCGCCAGTTTATATCAAAAAATAAAATCCAACAAACCAATCGCAAAGATTTTAAAACTATTTTATCCCAAAATTCTCCGAAAAATATCAATTGGTTTTTTGATAAAATCATTGATTCACGAGACGCTATAGATTACAAATTTGAAAATGTTACCCGAACCAAAGACAGCGTCAGTTTTTCGTTGAAAAATAAAACAGAAACAAACGTCCCAGTATCTGTTTATGGCATAAAAGACAAAAATGTAGTTTTCAAACAATGGATTGATGTTTTCCAAAAAGATAGTATTTATAATTTTTCAAGAAATAATGCAGAAAAAATTGTAATCAACTATAAAAATGAAGTTCCCGAAATAAATTTGAGAAACAATTGGCATTCGCTCAGAGGATTTAAATTAAATAATCGCCCCATAAAATTTAACTTCATGAAAGATTTGGAAGATCCATATTATAACCAAATCTTATATGTCCCCACATTGGAATACAATTTATATGACGGGTTTTTATTGGGATTTCGTTTCCACAACAAAACCATATTAGACAAACCTTTTATTTTTGATGTTAACCCAACCATATCAACAAAGACAGCTACTTTTTCAGGAAAAGGAAGTATGTATTACAATCAATACAACAGAGAAAGTAATTTGTATAATATTCGATATTTATTGAGTGGTCATTATCTTCAATATGCACCCGATGCATATTACAAAAAGTTAACTCCAGCTGTCATTTTTTATATTCGTCCCGATGATTTTAGAGACAATAGAAAAGAAGCTTTTATAATCAAAGAGATAGTAGTTAATAAGCAAAAATCGGAATTCACATTGACTGAAAACACCGAAAATTATAATATTTTTAATGCTAAATATATCAATACAAAAACCGAAAGCACGCACCATTTTAATATCCTAGGTGATTTTCAATACTCCAATGATTTTGGAAAACTAGCAACCGAAATTCAATACCGAAAATTATTCGACAACAACAAACAACTCAATCTGCGATTTTTTGCAGGTACTTTTTTATTCAACAATACGGATACTGATTATTTTGATTTTGGACTTGACCGCCCTTCAGATTACCTTTTTGAAAGCGACTATTATGGTCGATCAGAAACATCCGGCTTTTTTAGTCAGCAGTCAATTGTTGCCGATGGATTTTTTAAATCAAAATTAGAAACCCGAACTGCCAATCGATGGATGGTAACTACCAATGCCAGTTATAGTATTTGGAATTGGGTTGAAGTGTATGGTGATATTGGTCTAATAAAAAGCAAAGATGTTAGCACCAAGTTTGTCTATGATAGTGGTATTCGATTGAATTTATTAACTGATTATTTTGAGTTATATTTCCCTATTTACTCTGGAAACGGTTGGGAAATAGCCCAACCAAATTATCTAGAAAAAATTCGTTTTATTATAACTTTTAGTCCTAATACGCTCATCAGTCTATTTACCCGCAAATGGTTCTAACAGTATTTAAAACTAGTTATTTTTACGTAATTGTCTTTTATATTAAATATCCGTTGAATATTTATCAACAAAAATCCTTTTAACATCTGATAAATTACAGATAATTAAATTATATTTTTTATAAAGAATAGTAAAAATTGCTGCTTTTTAATTAATTTTGTTTCTTCAAGATATTACTTCCATTATGACCGAAGCGCACACCAAAACCGAAATTACATTTGAAGATTTCAAATCAGAAGTGTTAAACGATTATACTATTGCTAAAATCAGCAGAGAATGTAGTCTTTTAGGAAGAAAAGAAGTGCTGACCGGGAAAGCCAAATTCGGAATTTTTGGTGATGGTAAAGAAGTTCCCCAATTGGCTTTGGCAAAAGCATTTCAAAATGGTGATTTTCGTTCGGGTTATTATCGCGATCAAACATTCATGATGGCAATTGGTCAATTATCCATCCAGCAGTTTTTTGCCGGTTTGTATGGTCATACCCATTTGGCGCATGACCCAATGAGTGCTGGAAGACAAATGGGCGGACACTTTGCAACCCATTCCTTGGATGAAAATGGAAATTGGAATAACTTGACACAGCAAAAAAACTCGAGTGCTGATATTTCTCCTACTGCTGGGCAAATGCCTCGATTATTAGGATTGGCTCAAGCTTCAAAAATTTACAGAAACGTTCGTGGGTTAGAACATTTAAATAACTTTTCTAACGAAGGAAATGAAGTGGCTTGGGGTACCATTGGTAATGCTTCTACATCTGAAGGATTATTTTTTGAAACCATCAATGCCGCTGGAGTTTTACAAGTTCCAATGGTAATTAGTGTTTGGGATGACGAGTATGGGATTTCGGTTCATGCCAAATACCAAACTACCAAAGAAAGTATCTCGGAAATTTTAAATGGTTTTCAACGTGATACTAACAACAATGGTTACGAAATCATGACAGTAAAAGGTTGGGATTATCCAAAATTAGTCGAAACTTATGAAAAAGCTTCAGCCATTGCACGCGAAGAACATGTTCCTGTTTTAATTCATGTAACTGAACTTACACAACCTCAAGGACATTCCACTTCGGGGTCGCATGAACGCTACAAAAATGAAGAACGATTGGCTTGGGAAAGAGAGTTTGATTGTTTGGCTCAAATGCGTACTTGGTTACTCGATAACAATTTAGCTTCAGCCGAAGAATTAGATACCATTGATACTACTATTAAAAAAGAAGTTTTAGAAGGTAAAAAAGCGGCTTGGACTGCTTTTGTTACCCCAATGAAAGAAGAGCAACAAGAATTAGTTTCGTTACTAAATTCTATTGCAAATTCAAGTGCCAAAAAAGTTTTCATCGAAAAACAAGCCAATGATTTGGCTTCTGTCAAAGAACCCATTCGAAAAGAAATTTTATCCACCGCCCGAAAAGTATTGCGATTACTAGTCAATGAAAGTGGTAAAAAACAATTAGCCGATTGGATTGTAAATTATTCAAATAAAATCCAACCTCAATTCAGTTCACATTTATTTTCTCAATCGGATAAAAATGTATTGAATTCTACAGAAATTGTTGCAACCTATGATGAAACTGCCGATGAAGTTGACGCAAGATTAGTGCTACGCGATAACTTTGACGCTATTTTTACTAAATATCCCGAAGCCATAATTTTTGGAGAAGATGCTGGAAATATTGGTGATGTAAACCAAGGTTTAGAAGGCATGCAAGAGAAATACGGAGAACTTCGTGTAGCCGATTCGGGAATTCGCGAAGCAACTATTCTCGGTCAAGGAATTGGAATGGCGATGCGTGGTTTACGACCAATAGCCGAAATTCAATATTTGGATTATTTGCTTTACGCCATTCAAATCATGAGTGATGATTTGGCAACATTACAATACAGAACGCAAGGCAGACAAAAAGCACCATTAATTATCCGAACACGTGGTCACCGGCTAGAAGGCATTTGGCATTCCGGTTCTCCCATGGGAATGATTATCAATGCCATTCGTGGTATTCATGTTTTGGTACCTAGAAACATGACCAAAGCCGCTGGTTTTTATAATACTTTACTAGAAACTGACGAACCCGCATTAGTCATTGAATGTTTGAACGGTTACCGATTAAAAGAAAAAATGCCAACCAACTTAGGTGAATTCAAAACCCCAATTGGTTTGGTGGAAACCATAAAACAAGGAACAGACATCACACTAGTTTCCTATGGTTCCACAATTCGTATTGTTGAACAAGCTGCAAAAGAATTATTAGAAACTGGTATTGATTGCGAAATCATTGATGCACAATCATTATTACCATTCGATAAAAACCACGATTGTGTAAAAAGCATCATGAAAACCAACCGATTATTAGTAATTGACGAGGATGTGCCTGGTGGTGCCAGTGCTTATATTTTGCAACAAATTATTGACGAACAAAATGGGTATCAATACCTCGACAGCCAACCACAAACTTTGGCTTCCAAACCCCATCGTCCTGCTTATGGTACTGATGGTGATTACTTCTCAAAACCATCAGTAGAAGATGTTTTCGAAAAAGTATATGCGATTATGCATGAAGCCAAGCCAGAGCAATATCCGAGTTTATATTAAAAAAAAAATCATGCAACACATCATCGACCGATTTATCAGCTATGTCACTATCGATACCGAATCGGACCCAAATTCAACAACAACACCAAGTACCAAAAAGCAATTTGATTTAGCCAATAAACTTGTCAAAGAATTGAAAGCTATCGGCATGAGCGACGTTACTATTGATAAGCATGGTTATGTCATGGCAACCTTACCTTCCAATGTGGAACATCAAGTGCCAACTATCGGTTTTGTGTCTCACTTTGATACCACACCCGATTTTACTGGCAAAGACGTAAAACCACAAGTGATACCAAATTATGATGGTGGCGATATCGTTTTAAATAAGGAGCAAAATATTGTTTTATCCCCAAGTTATTTCAAAGATTTATTGCAATACAAAGGACAAACTTTGATTACTACCAATGGTTTGACACTACTTGGTGCCGATGATAAAGCAGGAATTACCGAGATTGTGACTGCCATGGAATTTCTAATCCAAAATCCCGAAATCAAACACGGAAAAATCAGAGTTTGCTTCACACCGGATGAAGAGATTGGTCGTGGTGCCGATTTATTTGATGTTACAACATTTGGTGCCGATTGGGCATACACTATGGACGGAAGTCAGATTGGCGAATTGGAATATGAAAATTTCAATGCCGCTGGTGTGAAAATCACTTTCAAAGGAAAATCAGTTCATCCAGGTTATGCCAAAGGAAAAATGATTAACTCGATGCTGATAGCGAATGATTTTATCAACGAATTACCAAAAGGCGAAACGCCACAGGAAACAAAAGGTTACGAAGGTTTTTTCCATGTGACACAATTACAAGGAAGTATTGAGGAAACCAAATTGGAATTAATCATTCGGGATCACGACATGAAAAAATTTCTAAAAAGAAAGGAATTAGTACATAAAATCACCAAGAAATTCAATAAAAAGTATAAAAAACAATTTGGAGAAGACATTGTAATTACGGAAATCAAAGACCAGTATTACAACATGAAGGAAAAAGTTGTTCCCGTAATGTTCATAGTTGATTTAGCAGAAAAAGCGATGAGATCATTAGGCATAAAACCTTTGATAAAACCTATTCGTGGTGGAACTGATGGTTGCAGATTATCGTATATGGGATTACCTTGTCCCAATATTTTTGCTGGCGGACATAACTTTCATGGAAAATATGAATATGTCCCCGTGGAAAGCATGCAAAAAGCAGTTGAAGTAATTGTGAAAATTGCAGAACTAACCGCGACAACAGATTTTTCAAAAAAGAAAGCAAAAAAGAAGAAATAATTTCAAAAACAAAACACTAAAAAAATCCCAAAAACCTTAATTGGAATTTGGAATTTTAATATTGGAATTTTAATATTGGAATTTAAAACCCTAAGCTTTCTTATTCAACGCTGCTGTCAATTCTAATGAAATTGCAGAACGCTCAATCTTCAATTTTCCCGACATGGTCTCAATTACAGCTGTTGTATCGGTAAGCTCTGAAACTTTTCCGTGAAAACCACTTTTGGTGATAATTTTATCGCCTACTTTTAAACCGGCTTCAAATTCTTTTTCTTGTTTGATTTTCTTTTGTTGTGGTCTAATCATAAAGAAATAGATAACCACAAACATTAGTAAAAACGGTAAAAACTGACTTATTTGTCCCATAATAATTGTTTTATTTAGTTGTTGGCGAAGGTTCAATATTCGCTTTTATGTTTATAATTTTATTGTTTTCCTTGATATTGCAAGTAATCGTAACTGATTTTGTATTTAGCCCAGATTTCCCTGAAGAATCAAATGACACTTTTAACTTCCCATCTTCACCAGGTTTAATGGGTGTTTTAGGATATTCAGGAACGGTACAGCCACAAGAACCTTTGGCATCTGAAATAAGTAAATCAGCTTGACCAGTATTCTTAAATTTGAATTCATAAGTCACTTTATCGCCTTGTTTAATTGTTCCAAAATCATGTTCCTGCTTTTCAAAAGAAATTTCAGGATATTTTTCATCGGCTGGAGGAGGAGTTGGTGTCGATGGTGAATCAGTCACAACATTGGTATCTGATTGGATATCATTTATTTTTTCTTCCTCTTTTTTACACGAAGTTACCATCACAAAAAGCGATGTAACCAACAATAAGATCAATCTTTTGTTCATATATATACTATTTACATTAAACCTCTACCGGTTTTTAAAATTTTATTTTGAGATTGAAATTCTTTGACTAAATTATCTAAAATTCCGTTAATAAAAATACTGCTTTTTGGTGTAGAATATTCTTTTGCAATTTCTAAATATTCGTTAATTGTTACTTTAACTGGAATAGAGGGAAATTTAAAAAATTCGCATATTGCCATTTTTAAAATAATGGTATCAATTTCTGCAATTCTATCAGCATCCCAATTTGGGGTTTTATCTATGTATTGTTTAGCCAACTCCACCTCGTTTAAAACAGTGTTTCTAAACAATAAACTAACAAACTCCATATCTTCTTCATCTTTGTAAAGTTTAGGAACTCTATACTCTGAAGTTTCAGAAATCTGTTGTAACTGTTTTACAATTTGGGTATTGACAAGTGGAATATCGTCAATCCATGTGAGCTTATCATCTTCTAAATATTCGTATAGTTTTTCGTTTGGCGCAATCAATTCAGTAAACATATCAATTACAAACTGTTTATCTTCTTCGAAAGAAGTTATGTTAGTACTCATATATTTCACAAATAATTTGCTTTGCTTAATGTTGTTAAGTAAAATCAAAATATAGTCATCGTTCATCGACCAATTGTTGATTTTTCTTTTTTCTAAAGCGCTATTCAGCGAACTGTTTTCTTCTAAAAGTTGAAGAACTGCGTTGTTCACAAATTTCTTATTGGGATTTTTTTCTTCAGGTGTGGCTAAATGTTTTTTGCTGGAAGCTTCTAGAAAAACAATTTCTTTTTTTCTGATTTCAGTCATTGAAGTCAACATAATGAGATACAGATCTTTGATGTTATCAATACTTTGACGTAAAAATTTTTCTTCCTTTTCAATATCGTCAGAACTTTTTTGATGCATCGCATAGATGGATTGCATTACTTTCACTCGAATATGTCTTCTATTTAACACTTTGTAAGAACTTTTTAAAATTAACAAAGCGAAAGGAAATCTTTCGCTCTGCAAAAATAGTACTATTTTAAAATCTACTATTATTTATTTGAGTTTTCTTTTTTTCTTTGATCAATTCTATTTTGAGCAATTTGCATAGCAGCAAACTGAGTAGTTATATTATTACCATCTGCAAAATTGAAAATTTCAAGGGTAGTATTATAAATATTCTCTGTTCTTCTCATGGCTTCTGTTTTATCGTATTTTGCAATTTCACCATACACATTGATAATTCCTCCGGCATTAATTAAAAAATCGGGAGCATAAGCAATGCCTCGTTCTTTTAAAATTTGGCCGTGAATGGATTCAACTGCCAATTGATTATTGGCTGCACCAGCAATTACTTTGGCTTTTATTTTATAAATTGTTTCGTCATTTATGGTTGCACCTAAAGCGCAAGGTGAATAAATATCAACATCGGCAGTATACAAATCACTTCCCATGAAAATTTTAGCACCATATTTAGCTACCATATTCTCCATTTTGTCTTGATGAATGTCCGATACAAAAACGATGGCATTTTCTTTTGTCAAATAACTGATTAGCGTTTCGCCCACATGACCAGTTCCTTGTACTAACACTTTTTTTCCAGCCAAATTCTCTGAACCAAACTGATATTTTGCAGCTGCTTTCATTCCCATATAAACTCCATAAGCTGTAACAGGAGAAGGATTTCCAGAACCACCTATTGACTCTGAAATTCCGGTAACAAAGTTTGTCACTTTATGAATTCTGTCCATATCTTCAGTAGTTGTTCCTACATCTTCTGCAGTAATGTATTTTCCACTTAGTGAGTTTACATATTCGCCAAACTTGGTAATCATCTCCGGTGTTTTATCTGTTTTAGAATCGCCAATAATTACCGCTTTTCCTCCACCAAGATTTAATCCTGTTATGGCTGATTTATAAGTCATCCCTCTAGACAATCTCAAAACATCGTTTAATGCTTCCCATTCGTTAGCATAATTCCACATTCTTGTTCCGCCTAGTGCCGGCCCCATAACTGTGTTATGAATACCAATAATTGCTTTTAATCCTGTATCTTTGTCGTTACAAAAGACAATTTGTTCGTGATTATCAAAAGAAAGTTGTCCAAAAACTGGATCCATTTTTTTTAATTCAATTGGCGAAATAATTTCTGAAGTCATAATGAAAATTTTTGATTTCGCTTTTTCAATAAAAGCAATGCAAAAATAAAGCTTTATTCAATTAAATTTATTTATATTGAAAATAATTGGTATATTATTACTAAAATGAATTTATTCAGAGAATACAACAATTAGATTATTTTTAATAATTTTAACATAAAAGAAGTATTTAAGTCCCATTTTAATAAAAACCATGAAAGAACTTCAGTATTTAAACAAATATTTCGTTAAATATAAATTCCATTTTTTGTTAGGAATTTTTATCACCATTATAGCACAAATATTTTCGCTCTTCACACCCAAACTTGTTAGCAAATCTTTTAAAGCTATTGAAGATTTTCATACAAACGATTTGAGTAGTGAAATGATCAAAACGGAGTTACTTCATAATATTTTTTGGATTGTAGGCACTACTTTGATTGCAGGAATTTTGACGTTCTTGATGCGACAAACCTTAATTGTAATGTCGCGTCATGTGGAATTTGATTTAAAAAATGAGGTATTCCAACACTATGAAGTATTAGATCAAAATTTCTACAAAAGAAATCGAACGGGTGATTTAATGAATAGAATTAGTGAAGATGTTGGCAAAGTTCGAATGTATGTTGGCCCCGCTGTGATGTACACTATCAATACTTTCATCCGATTTACGGTTGTTATAATATATATGTACAATGTATCGCCTCGACTAACATTATATACTATTTTGCCATTACCTATTCTTTCGTTCATCATTTTTAAATTGAGTAAAGAAATCAACGTTCGAAGTACCATTTTTCAGCAATACTTATCAAAAATTTCCACATTTACACAAGAAATATTTTCGGGAATTAGAGTTGTAAAAGCGTATGCTTTGGAAAAACAATTTCAAAACAACATCACTGACTTAGCCAAAGAAAGCAAAACCAAAAGTATGAGTTTGGCTGGAGTGCAATCGCTTTTTGGGCCGTTGATGATTGCGCTAATTGGTGTAAGTAACTTGGTAGTGATTTATTTTGGTGGATTAATGTATATTGATGGAACTATAAAAAGTATTGGAACCATTGCTGAGTTTATTTTGTATGTCAATATGCTGACTTGGCCAGTAGCTTCTATTGGTTGGGTTTCCTCTTTGGTTCAAGAAGCAGAAGCTTCGCAAAAACGAATCAACGAGTTCTTAAAAATTGAACCCGAAATCAAAAATAAAGCTGCTAAAAACACGACTATTGATGGCGAAATCGAATTTAAAAATGTCAGTTTTAGTTATGACGACACCGAAATCAATGCGTTACAAAACATTTCTTTCAAAGTAAAAAAAGGAGAAACCCTGGCTATATTAGGAAAAACTGGCTCTGGGAAATCGAGTATTTTATCATTGATTACTAGACAATACGATATCAAAAAAGGAAACATCACTATTGATGGAAAGAAAATAGACCAAGTTAATTTATATGATTTGCGCAACAGTATTGGCATTGTTCCTCAAGACGCTTTTCTTTTTTCGGATACTATAAAAAATAATATCAAATTTGGAAAAGAAAACGCTACAGATGAAGAAGTCTTTACTGCAGCAAAAAATGCAGTAGTCCATGACAACATTATCAGTTTCAAGAACAAATATGAAACCATTTTAGGAGAAAGAGGCATAACCCTTTCTGGTGGTCAAAAACAACGTGTTTCTATTGCACGAGCCATCATCAAAAATCCCAAAATTTTATTGTTTGACGACTGCTTATCTGCTGTTGACACGGATACCGAAGAGAAAATATTGAATAATTTGGTAACTATTTCAAAAGATAAAACAACCATAATTGTAAGTCACAGAGTTTCGTCAGCTAAAAATGCAGACAAAATTATTATTATCGAAGAAGGTAAAATCATTCAAGAAGGTTCTCATAATCAATTGGTAAACCAGGAAGGGTATTATGCCGAATTGTATTTAAAACAACTTTCAGAAAAAGAATTAAATTAATTGTTGTTTCATAACAAAAAAATTACCATTTTTGAACTGTATAGAAACATAATTAAAGACTGAAAGAATATGAGAGAAAATGATATGTTAGAAAAAGATGAGATTTTTTCTAAAGTTTTAAGAGCCGGAAGAAGAACCTATTTCTTTGATGTGAGAGCTACCAAAGCGGATGATTACTACATTACCATTACCGAGAGTAAAAAATTTACCGAAGAAGACGGTTCGTTTCACTTCAAAAAACACAAAATCTATTTATACAAAGAGGATTTCACTGCTTTTGCTGAAATTTTGGCAGAAATGACTTCCTATGTTTTGAATAACAAAGGCGAAGAAGTAATTTCGGAAAGACACCAAAAAGATTTTAAAAAAGAATATAATTCAGAAGCTACTGAGGAAAATAAAAATTCCGAAAAAAATTTCACCGATATTGAATTTGACGATATTTAATTGAAAAATAATGCTAATGAAAAGCAACTATATTAAAAACATTTTAATATAATTGCTCTAATCTTCTGGATTTGATTAATTTTAGAAAAATAGGAAAAAATAATAATTGGAGACAGCAATGCATTGATTTATAGTTCCTTATTCATAGTTTGTATTGTAATTTCCTCTTATCAATTGATAAAAGCAACAAAAAATAAAGAACAAGTTTAAATCCAGAAATTAATTTCTGGCTTTTTTTTTAATATTTTGCTGGAACTCCAGGTTTTGGTAGGGATTTTTGAATAAAAATTCTCAAATCTTCATTTCCTTTAATTAAATCTTCTTTGCGAAGATACATCATGTGACCACTTCGATAGCCTTCAAAAGACATCCTATCTTTTAATCTACCACTTGGGTCCATTTGCCATAAATTGTATTTTGCATTAAAATAATCACAAGCGCCATCGTAATATCCTGATTGCACTAGTACATGTAAATAAGGATTTTGAGCCATGGCTTGACGCAAATTCTCACCAGTATTATCTCCTGAATTATCCCAAGGTCGAACTGGTCCAAACATGTTGTATTTCAAATCAGTTTTGTATCCTAAATTATTGCGAAGATAAATATTTATTGCAGGTGTAAACGAATGCAACCAAGAGGTCAACTCGGAATTAAAATCGGGACTATCTCCAGCCTCTTTGCGATCAATTCCTTTATAACGAGAATCTAATCTTCCTACAGTATAACCTTGATCTCTTAATAATTCTTTCCAAAAATAATCCAGAGGAACGTCAAGATTATTTTGCAAAATCACTTTTTCTGACATTCCTGAATAACGCGCTATTTTTGTCGCCATTTCTTTGCGTTTGGATTCTTCCATAAATCCACCTTTACTCAATTCTGGAATTAACTCATTAATAGTAAAATTTTCTACTTCAGGAAGCATTGTTGTCAAGTCTTTGGATTGTAAATCGGAAGAAAGCATTTTATGATACCAAGCTGTAGCTGCGTAATAAGGTAATCGTAAAGCGGCTCTAGACACAACACCTCTTTCTATTCCTAATGTAGTTGGCGATACTAACACTACACCATTCAAATACATCCATTGATTATTTTGTAGTTCCAAAGCCAAACCAGAAACACGTGTGGTTCCATAACTTTCGCCAATAAGATATTTTGGCGAAGCCCAACGATTATTTCGTGTTACAAACGTTTTAATCCATTCTGCCAAATACTTTACATCTGCATTTACACCAAAAAAAGTAGTTTTTGGAGTTTCTTTATTTGTAATTCTTGAATAAGCCGTATTGACAGGATTAACGAAAACTATGTCGGCTACATCTAAAATAGAATAGGGATTTTCTTTTATTCCGTAGGGTTGAATAGGATATCCTTCATCATCAATATTTAATAAACTTGGACCAGTATATGCAATTTGCATCCAAACAGAAGCCGAACCTGGACCGCCGTTAAATGAAATAACCAAAGGACGACTTTCTCTATTCTTCACATCAGAACGCTCGTAATACGTATAAAATAATCCCGCAATTGTTTTTCCATCTTCATCCCAAACAGGCATAGTTCCTGTCGTTGCTTGATAAGGCACTTTACTTCCTTTGATAGTTGAAACATGCTGAGTAATTACTTTTTCGTCTGGATTAAATTTAATATTTGAGAGTGAATTTTCAGCTTTATCAACCGGAGAAGTGGCTGGTGCATCAGGATTTTTTGTTGCAGATTGGGCATTAACAAAAATGCAATAACTGGTAAGAATAAGAGAAAGCAACATTTTTTTCATAGTAACTTAATTTAATAAATTTTACATTTTAAAATCAATCTCGATATGCCTAACAAATATATAATAAAATGACACTAAACTATTTTTTGAAACAAATTAAATAGTAAAGCCATCATATCGAAAATACGCTTTCCATCAAATTGTATATTATACTACTATCCAATTCTCAGCCCATTTTCCACTTTCAAATCAGAAGTCAACAATACAATATCATTATTTTCTCCTACTGAGCCCAAAACCAAACATTCGCTCATAAAATTTCCAATTTGTTTCTTAGGAAAATTAACAACTGCAACGATTTGTTTGTCTTTTAAATCTTCTTTGGAATAACGTTTAGTGATTTGCGCCGAAGATTTTTTAATTCCTATTTCAGTTCCAAAATCAATCGTTAATTGATAAGCAGGTTTTCGAGCTTCGGCAAAATCATTAACTTCAAGTATCGTACCTATCCTGATTTCTACTTTTTCAAATTCTGGCCATTTTAGCAGGAGGTTAGAATTATTTTCCATAGTGTATATTGTTTTAAAAATGTTGCCCAATTAGAATACTAAAATCTAAAGTTAAATTAGTTTGGTTTGAATACAGGTCGCTCCGATGGAGTTTTTTATTTGTATTGCTATGTTTTCAAGTAACAGAATGTTCCAATGGAACTAAAAATTGCTCCGTTAGGAGCTAAATATTTATAGAAATAATTGACATTCATTTTTTTTAGCTCCGTAGGTGCGACATGATTATTAAAATAAAACATCGGATACCATTAAATCTTATTTCAAAAATAGCGAAACCAAAAATAATGTATAGTTTTTATATAGGTTAAATTCAACCATCTAACGATAATATTTTATACTTTTAAAAAAGATTAAAAAGACCAAACGAAACCCTATGAAAATAGCCCTTTTTACTAATGAATTTCCTCCCAACATCTATGGTGGTGCTGGTGTGCATATCGATTTTTTGAGTCAAGAATTGGCAAAATTAGGTGAAGTGGAAGTGCGTTGTTTTGGAAATCAGCAAGAAGAAATTGGAACAATGAATGTTTTTGGAATTCAATCCTCGTTAAACCAAATGGAAGATGAAGCAAATCCACACCTCAAAATGTTTCATAATTTGAGTCGCAATGTGGAAATGGCTCAACACACGCTGCGAGCCGATGTAATTCATTGTCACACTTGGTACACGCATTTGGCGGGAATATTTTCGAGAGAATTGTTGCAATCCCCTTTAATTTTAACTACCCACAGTTTAGAAACGCATCGTCCATGGAAAGTAGAACAAATTGGGAATGGGTATTTTCTATCTCGTTGGATTGAAAACCATGCTTATAACTCCGCTGATGGCATTATAGCCGTGAGCCAACAAATGAAAACAGATGTTATTGAAGCATATGGAGTATCTGCCGAAAAAGTAACGGTTATTCATAACGGCATTGACCCAGAATTTTACAAACCAACTTTCGACAACGATTTATTATTGGAATATGGCATCAATCCAGAAATCCCTTTTGTGCTTTTCGTTGGACGAATTACTCGGCAAAAAGGAATTTCACAATTGATATCGGCAGCGAAATATTTTAATACAACTTGTCAGGTGGTGCTTTGCGCTGGTGCGCCAGATACTTCAGAAATTGCGAAAGAAACAGAAGAACTTATAATTGAATTAAAATCCCACAGAGACGGAATTATTTTAATATCCGAAATGATGCCTAGAGAAAAAATCAAAGTTTTGTATAGTCATGCTCGCGTTTTTGCTTGTCCGTCACTATATGAGCCATTTGGGATTATCAATTTGGAAGCCATGGCTTGTGAAACTCCAGTAGTTGGAAGTGCCGTTGGCGGTATTCCCGAAATAATTGTTGAAGGACAAACGGGTTTTTTAATTCCGCTTGAAAGTGTTTCAAGAACCGATTTCAATCCGAAAAATCCTGAAAGGTTTCAAAAGGAATTTGCACAAAAAGTAAATCATTTATTAGACAATGAAGAGTTAGCCGATAAAATGGGAAAAGCAGGAAGAGAAAGAGTTTTAGATAAATTCAGTTGGGAATCCATTGCGAAAACAACTTTCAACTATTATGCAGAAGTTATCTCAAAATTTGAAAAAGAAAAAGTGTGAGAGTGAGGATTTGGAATTTGAAATTTGAAATTTGGGATTTGGAATTTGAGATTTGGAATTTGGGATTTGGAATTTGAGATTTGGAATTTGGAATTTGGAATTTGGAATTTGAGATTTGGAATTTGAGATTTGGAATTTGGGATTTGAGATTTGAGATTTGGAATTTGCAACCCGACTTGAACGGAGCTCTTTATTCCTTGCTTTTTTTAAGCAAGGAATAAAAGCGGGAGTGGAAGGCGGAATAGTTGCCCAAATAAAAAAGAGTATTACTAATGTGGGAACCGTTACACTTCTCACAACAATATAAAAAAAATGATAAACAAAAGCACATTAGCCATAATTCTTGGTGGCGGACAAGGTTCAAGATTAGCTCCTTTGACGGAGCGTCGTTCCAAACCTGCCGTTCCGATTGCAGGGAAATACCGATTGGTTGACATTCCGATTTCGAATTGCATTAATTCAGATATCAAAAGAATGTTTGTGTTGACTCAATTCAATTCGGCTTCTTTGAACCAACATATCAAAAACACCTATCATTTTAGTCATTTTAGCACTGCTTTTGTGGATATTTTGGCAGCAGAACAAACGCCAGACAATCCTACTTGGTTTCAAGGAACAGCAGATGCAGTGAGACAATGTATGAATCATTTTATGAATCACGATTTTGATTATGCCTTGATTTTATCAGGTGATCAATTGTATCAAATGGATTTTAACGAAATGATACAAGCGCATCATGATAGTGGTGCTGCAATATCTATTGCGACTTTACCTGTAAATGCAAAAGAAGCATCTGATTTTGGGATTTTAAAAACGGATGCTGAAAATTTTATTACCTCATTTATTGAGAAACCAAATGCTAGACTTTTACCTGAATGGACATCTGAAGTCAGCGAGGAATCAGCAGCGGAAGGAAAAATATATTTAGCTTCGATGGGTATTTATATTTTTAATCGTGATTTGTTAGTTGAAATAATGAAAAATCCAGATACTAAAGATTTTGGCAAAGAAATTATTCCACAAGCCATTGGTCATCAAAAAATATTGAGTTATCAATATGAAGGTTATTGGACTGATATTGGGAATATTGACTCGTTTTTTGAAGCTAATTTAGGGTTAACCGATGATATTCCAAAGTTTAATCTTTTTGATAATTCTAGTAAAATATTCACTCGAGCCAGAGTTTTACCTCCATCAAAAATTACTGGTGCGTCCACAATAGATAAATCGGTTGTGGCGGAAGGTTGCATCATAAATGGAGCAACGATTGAACATTCTGTTGTAGGTATTAGAAGTAGAATAGGATTTGGTTCAACCATTATTGACTCTTATTTGATGGGTAACGATTATTATCAAAATATTGATGAAATTAGAACAAATAGTGCTAACGGAATCATAAATATCGGTATTGGTGAGCGATGCTTTATCAGTAATACTATAGTAGATAAAAATTGTAGCATTGGGAATGATGTACGACTAATCGGCGGAAAACACCTTGAAGATACAAATACTAATTTGTACACTATAAAAGATGGAATCATTGTAGTCAAAAAAGGAGCTATTTTGCCAGATGGATTTACTGTTTAAAAAAATATCCCGAGAAGTTCGGGATATTTTTTACTGCATTACTATATAATTATAAACATATTCTCTTTCCTTATCTGATATTTCGGCTGCTTTTTGCATTCGTAAAAGTATTGGTTTCCAATTTTCGGGTGTATGATCTTTGACTTTTGGCAAATCATGACAACTACCACATTTGTTTTGAAAAATTGACTCACCTTGTGCTATCCTATCCGCCATACTCATTTCACTTAAAACTGTTGTAGTGGTTTCAATTGCTGTTTTATTTTCCGTTACTACTTTTTTAGACTTACACGATACAAGGATAAAAATAACTAAGGCAGGTAGGATTGTTTTTTTCATAAAAATTTAATTTTGGTTTAAGTAAATGTATAAAAAAATCCCAACAGCAAACTATTGGGATTCTATCTTAATCAAAAATTAAGTCTTAAGGCCTACTCGCCATC
The DNA here is from genome assembly GCA_020403245.1 of Flavobacterium sp. GTDB lineage: Bacteria > Bacteroidota > Bacteroidia > Flavobacteriales > Flavobacteriaceae > Flavobacterium. Next base: position 131,124 of record JADBYA010000005.1, read on the forward strand.
TGGCTCCTTCGCTAACCCAAGGCAAAGCCGAACTGAACGAAGTTAAACAGCTCACAAAACTGTTTTTAACGCTCGACACTATTTCACATCCATCAATTCCACATCAAAAATCAAAGTAGCATCGGGAGGAATTACACCACCAGCACCACTTGAACCATATCCTAAATAAGACGGAATTACAAAACGAGCTTTGTCTCCCACTTTTAATAAAGCTATTCCTTCGTCCCATCCTTCAATCACTTGTCCTTGACCTAATTTAAACTCAATAGGTTTTTTTCTAGGGTAAGAACTGTCAAATACTTTTCCATTTTCTAAAGAACCTTCATAATGCACAGAAACTGTTTTACCGCTTTCGGCTTGTTTTCCTGAACCTTTCTGTATCATTTTGTAACGCAAACCGCTTTCGGTTTTATCAAAACCAGCAGCTAATTTTTCCATGGAAGCTTCGGCTTGTTTTTTGGCTTCTTCTATTCTTTTAGCACGTGAACCTTCAAAAGTTCTAAACGCTTCAATGGCATTCCATTTTTGGGCTTCATCACCTACTCTTACTATTTCAATAGTATCAATCAAATCGCCTTGAGCAATGTTATCAACTACATCTTGTCCTTCCACAACATTCCCAAAAACAGTATGTTTTCCATCTAACCAAGTTGTTGGAACATGCGTAATAAAAAACTGGGAACCATTACTACCCGGCCCTGAATTTGCCATAGACAAAACGCCTGGTTTATCGTGTTTTAAGGTAGGATGAAATTCGTCATCAAAATTATAACCTGGACCACCAGTTCCAATACCTAGTGGACACCCCCCTTGAATCATAAAATCGGGAATGACTCTATGAAATTTTAAACCATCATAATAAGGATTGCCCATAGGTTTAGCTGAATTTTCCAATTGCCCTTCGGCTAATCCAACAAAATTACCCACTGTTCCTGGGGTTACATCGTGTGTTAATTTTACTAAAATCGATCCTTTAGAAGTATTGAATTTAGCATATATTCCGTTTTCCATAACTAAAATTTTAAAAAATGTGGTGCAAAGGTACTATTTAATATTGTAAATTTGGTGACCGAAAAACCATAATATGAGTACTATTTTCAATTCATCGGACAACGATTTTATCATTTCAAGAATAAATCAATTAACACCAGAAAGTAAAGCCCATTGGGGAAAAATGAATGTTTCGCAAATGATAGTGCATTGTCAACAACCGCTATTGGTATCGGAAGGAAAACTCGGAGTAAAAAGAAGCTTAATTGGAATAGTAATAGGTAACTTGATGAAAAAGAAGTTCTTAAACAAAAAATTTGGAAAAAATCTACCTACCGACAAAAAGTTTATTATTACCTATAATCCCGAATTTGAAAAAGAAAAACAGCTGTTGATAAATCAAATTCAAAGTTTTGAGAAGAAAGGAAATTCGGTTATTAAAAATTTTAAACATCCTTTTTTTGGTTCAATGACTGCCGAGGAATGGGGAATAATATCTTACAAACACTTAGATCATCATCTGAAACAATTTGGGGTTTAAACTTTCTCATTATGAAATCACCATTAACAACAAGTTTGTTGCAAACAAACACCAATGAAGATAAGGTGATTCCATATGACCAATAAAAAAAGAATAATTATCTACATATGAAAAATGATTTCGATTATTTAAAAACCAACAAACAAACTTGGAACAACAAAACAGCTATTCATATTGAATCTGAATTTTATAATAACAAAAGTTTTTTGGAAGGCAAATCAACTTTAAATTCAATTGAACTTTCTCTTTTGGGCGATTTAAACAATAAAAGAATACTTCATCTTCAGTGTCATTTTGGGCAAGATACAATGACTTTTTCCAGACTTGGAGCAAAAGCTACGGGAATAGATTTTTCAGACAAAGCCATAGAAAAAGCAAGAGCGTTTTCGGAAAAACTAAATCTTGATACCACATTTATTTGTTGTGATATTTATGACATTCCAAACCATCTTGACGAAAAATTTGATATTGTTTTCACTAGTTATGGAACCATCGGTTGGTTGCCCGATATAGATAAATGGGCCGCTGTCGTTTCTCATTTTTTAAAGCCAAAAGGAAAATTTATTATGGCCGATTTTCATCCAGTTATTTGGATGTTTGACAATGATTTTAAAAAAGTTTTTTATAGTTATTTTAATATCGAGCCCATTATTGAAGTAGAAACTGGTACTTATGCTGATAAAAATTCCAAAATAGAAACTAAAACAATTACATGGAATCATCCAACAAGTGAGGTTTTAAACGCATTAATTCAATCTGGTTTAGAAATCAATTCTTTTAATGAATATGATTATTCGCCCTATAATTGTTTCAATCAAACAGAAGAATTTGAAAAAGGAAAATTTAGAATTAAACCTTTGAGCAATAAAATCCCGATGGTATTTTCCATCGAAGCTACAAAAAAATAATATTTATCTTAGCCGAATGAGAATAGATATCATCACCATATTACCCGAATTAATGAAAAGCCCTTTCGAAGCTTCAATCATGAAAAGAGCTATCGAAAAAGGATTGGTGGAAGTCCATTTTCATAATTTGAGAGATTTTACGACTAATAAGCAGAAATCGGTTGATGATTATCCTTTTGGTGGCGGTGCTGGAATGGTCATGAACATTCAACCCATAGATGATTGTATTGCCCATTTAAAAAGTCAAAGAAATTACGACGAAATCATTTATATGTCGCCCGATGGGGAAACTTTGAACCAAAAGATGGCAAATTCCATGTCGATGCTAGAAAACGTAATCATTCTTTGCGGACATTATAAAGGAGTTGACCAGCGTGTTCGCGATCATTTGATTACCAAAGAAATTTCTATAGGCGATTATGTGCTTTCGGGAGGAGAAATTGGTGCCATTGTTTTTTGCGATGCTATTATTCGATTAATTCCTGGTGTTTTGAGCGATGAAACCTCAGCATTGACAGATAGTTTTCAGGATAATCTGCTGTCAGGACCAATTTATACTCGTCCAGCTGATTACAAAGGTTGGAAAGTACCCGAAGTTTTAACTAGTGGACATTTTGCTAAAATTGACAAATGGAGAGAAGATATGGCTTATGAACATACCAAAAACAGAAGGCCTGATTTACTAGAATAAATTCCAAAATTTAAATTCCAAATTCCAAAGTTTTATAACCTAATTTAAAAAAGTTTTGGAATTTGGGATTTGAAAATTGATTTTTTTAATTATATTTGCCCCCACATTTGACTAACCTCTGGCGAAAACCGTGAATGTTACTCAGATTTTAAAACCATAATATTTAAAAAAATGGCAAATTTAGTAGATTTCGTTAACAACGAATTATCAACAAAAAAAGATTTCCCCGTATTTGGAGCTGGTGATACCATCACAGTTTACTACGAAATTAAAGAGGGTGAAAAAACAAGAACTCAGTTTTTCAAAGGAGTTGTAATACAAAGAAAAGGTGCAGGAATTACAGAAACTTTTACAATCCGTAAAATGTCTGGTGCTATTGGTGTAGAGCGTATCTTCCCAGTGAATATGCCAGCTTTGCAAAAAGTTGAAGTGAACCAAAAAGGTAAAGTTCGTAGAGCTCGTATCTACTACTTTAGAGAACTTACTGGTAAAAAAGCAAAAATCAAAGAAAGAAGAAGGTAGTGCTATACTTTCTATTCATAAAAAGTCTCGTCTTGTTACAAAACTAGACGAGATTTTTTTATTCCATTACTATTGGCCGTTAATTTTATTAAATTATCATTATTTTATACTTAAAATAACAATTTCATAATTCATTCAATTTCATTCTTGTTATAAAAGGAAATCCTATCTTATTAATTATATTTGCTTCCGCGAAAAATATCAACAAACAACAACAATATGGCCAAAATTAAAGTAGCTAATCCAGTGGTAGAATTGGATGGCGATGAAATGACACGAATTATTTGGAACTTTATTAAAGAACAACTTATTCTTCCTTATCTCGACTTAGATATTAAATACTACGATTTAGGCATTGAAAATAGAGAAGCGACAAAAGACCAAATCACAATTGATTCAGCAGAAGCCATTAAAAAATATAATGTTGGAATTAAATGTGCCACGATTACTCCAGATGAAGAGCGCGTCAAAGAATTTAGTCTTTCTAAAATGTGGAAATCACCAAACGGAACTATTCGAAATATTGTCGGAGGAACTGTTTTTAGGGAGCCAATAATAATGAGTAACGTTCCTCGTTACGTTCAAGGTTGGACAAAACCTATCGTTATTGGGCGTCACGCTTTTGGAGATCAATACAAAGCTACCGATACTGTAATAAAAGGGAAAGGAAAACTGACGATGAGTTTTACTAATGAAGCTGGTGAAACTAAAACTTGGGAAGTTTATGATTTTGAAGGTGATGGTGTTGCTATGGCAATGTACAATACTGACGAAAGTATTTATGGTTTTGCACATTCCTCTTTTCAAATGGCTTTGACCAAAAAATGGCCCTTATACTTATCTACGAAAAACACCATTTTGAAAGCATATGATGGACGTTTCAAAGATATTTTTGAAGAAGTGTATCAATCAACTTACAAAGCTGAATTTGAAGCAAACGGGATGATTTACGAACACCGACTTATTGATGATATGGTGGCTTCTTGTATGAAATGGAATGGCGGATTTGTTTGGGCTTGTAAAAATTATGATGGCGATGTACAGTCGGATACTGTAGCACAAGGATTTGGTTCACTAGGATTAATGACTTCTGTATTGGTAACTCCAGACGGAAAAACCGTTGAGGCCGAAGCTGCTCACGGAACAGTTACACGTCATTACAGAGAACATCAAAAAGGAAGAGCTACTTCTACCAACCCCATTGCGTCTATTTTTGCTTGGACAAGAGGACTAGAACACCGCGGTAAACTAGACGGAAATCAGGAATTAATTGATTTTTGTTTGAAACTCGAACAAGTTTGTATTGAAACTGTTGAAAGCGGAAAAATGACCAAAGATTTAGCGATGTTAGTAAAACCAGAAGGTTTGACCAGTGCAGATTATTTGACAACCGAAGGATTTTTAGCAGCTATCAAAGAAAATCTTGATGCTAAATTAGGATAATAGTTTATGCTTTATGCGCAAAGCGTTTTGATTAATCGGGACGCTTTTTTATTGCTTTTGTAATTCTCCGCTAGTTTTAAGAATTATCAATTTTGCTTTTACACCAGTGGTCAAATTCCATTTATTGGTGGTTATCATCCCTTTCTTCTCATCGTAAATTGTAAACTGAGCTGTATTTGGACCAGATTCACCTTGATTTAAAGCTTCTATTTCTATTTTGTTTATTCCTTCATTTAAGTCTAAAAAAACTTCTTTGAAGTCAACATCAAGTAAAATAGCATCTACAACAACCCTATCATTCAGCCAAATTCTGACCACATCGCCATCTGGTGCTTCGTGATCACGACAAGCAATGCTTATAATTTTTGTTCCTGTTCTAAATTCGCCAAGAAAACTATCACTTTTAAATTTTTCAAGAATTTGTCCATCATTCTTATTGTTCATTCTATCCGTGTAAATTTTAGAAGGATTTTCAAAACTTTCCTTTTCCATTACACTCTTTTCTTCCTCAGGTTTTTTATTAATTAATGAAACACCTTCTAATAATTTGTCTTTTTTATCAAAAATACTTGGATAGGTTATTGACTTAGAGGAAGTGGGAGAAATTTGTCCTGAACTATTAGTAACAGGGGCGATTTTCAGAGTCTTCTTAGGCAATTCAAATTGAGAATAACCTGAGTAGGATATAAATAATAAGATGAAAAATGTGGTTAAAATTTTCATTGTTTTAAATTGAAAACGATGTAAAAGTATCTAAAATCATTCAATAAAATCTTTATTATTAACCAAAGCTTAACAATTTATGAGTAACATAGTTGGATATTTGTAGTCAAATATTAAAATCAATATCTAAATGCCAAAAAAAATAACGCTTTTACTATTACTTTTACTTTCACTATTTTCTTTTTCCCAAGAAAAAGTTACTTTGAGTGGAACCATTTCTGACATAAAAAATAAAGAAACATTAATTGGAGTTTCTTTGTTCATAGAAGAAACAAAAAGTAGCTTTACTACCAATGAATACGGCTTTTATTCCATAACCCTACCCAAAGGTACGTATACGCTGTTGATTAGTTATGTTGGCTATCAAACCTCACAAGAAAAAATAAACCTTACTCAAGATGTTCGAAAAAATATTTTGATTTCCGAAACCAGTCAGCAACTCGATGAAGTTGTAATTGTTCAAAATAATAAACGCGTTGACATTAGAAAACCAGAAATGAGTGTCAATAAACTCACCATCCAAGAAATCAAAGAAATGCCAGTCATTTTTGGCGAAGTTGATATTTTAAAATCCATTTTAACCTTACCAGGTGTTACCAATGCTGGCGAAGGACAATCAGGTTTCAATGTTCGTGGTGGTGGTGCAGATCAAAATTTAGTATTATTAGACGAAGCAACAATCTATAATTCCTCACATCTTTTTGGGTTGTTCTCCGTTTTCAATCCAGATGCTATTAAAGATTTAAAGCTCTATAAAGGCGGAATTCCAGCGCGCTATGGCGGAAGGTTATCTTCTGTTTTGGATATTTATCAAAAAGAGGGAAACAAAAATGATTTTCACATGAATGGCGGTATCGGATTGATTTCGAGTAGAATTTTGGCCGAAGGTCCCATTGTAAAAGGTAAAGGGTCCTTTGTAGTTGCAGGAAGAGCGTCTTATGCGCATCTTTTTTTGAAATTGACTAACAATCCAAACTCGGCCTACTTTTATGATTTGAATACCAAATTGAGTTACTCTTTAAACGAAAAAAATAACATTTATCTTTCTGGGTATTTTGGGAGAGACGTTTTTCAATTGAGTGATAGTTTTATCAATACTTACGGAAACAGCGTTATAAATTTTAGATGGAATCATTTATTTTCTGATAAATTATTTTCGAATTTATCTCTAATTTACTCCGATTATTATTATGGTTTAAATTTGGAAATCATTGGTTTTAATTGGGATAGCGGCATCAAAAACTATAATGTTAAATACGATTTTAAACATTATTTGACAGATAAACTTAAACTAACTTATGGTATCAATTCAAATTACTTTGATTTCAATCCTGGAAAAATTGAGCCTACTCGTTCTGATTCAGGAATAAATGAAGACCAATTGGATAAAAAGTATGCCTTAGAAAATGCTATTTATATTGATGCAGAACATCAGATCTCTAAAAAAATTGCCATTACGTATGGCGTTAGGGTGAGTTCATTTCTCAGATTAGGACAACAAACATTAAATACGTATGCCAATAACCAACCTGTTACTTTCAACCCTAATTTTTTAATTTATGAGAGCGCCGAACCTATTGGAACAGTGAGTTATGGTAAAAATGAAACTATAGCAAACTTTAACAATTTCGAACCGCGATTTGCGATTTCTTATACTTTAAATGATGATCAATCTATTAAAGGAAGTTATAACCGAATGTCACAATATTTGCATTTAATTTCAAATACCCAATCGCCAACACCTTTAGACGTATGGGCACCCAGTGATCAATATTTAAAACCTCAGATTTTAGACCAAGTCGCTTTGGGCTATTTCCAAAATTTAAAAGACGATAAATATTCATTAGAACTGGAAACTTTTTTTAAGAAAATTAAAAACCGTGTTGATTATATTGATGGTGCCAATTTAATTGCAAATGAAGCTATTGAACGTGTTGTCCTAAATGGTCAGGCAAGAGCTTATGGTTTAGAAGTTTTGTTTCGCAAAAATACAGGACGATTTAAAGGTTGGTTATCTTATACACTTTCTCGAACCGAGCAAAAAGTGGAAGGAAGAACAGCTGTTGAAACAGGAATCAATAATGGCAATTGGTACAAAACTGGTTTTGACAAACTACATAATTTAGCTGTTGTTGCCAATTATAAATGGACAGAAAAATGGCGATTTAGTGCCAATCTAACTTTCCAAACAGGACAACCCGTCACTTTTCCAAATGGACAATATGTTTATGAAGGAATTACGGTTCCAAATTATAGCTCAAGAAACGAGGACAACCTCCCGGCTTATCATCGCATAGATGTTTCGGCAACTTTGACCCCTAGAAAAAACAAAAAAAGAAAATGGGAAGCAGAATGGGTTTTTGGCATATACAATTTATACAATCGACAAAATGCTGCATCCATAACATTCAGACAAAATCAAGAAACGGGTACGAATGAAGCCCTACGATTATCCATTTTTGGAATAGTTCCAAGTGCAACTTATAACGTCAAATTTTAAATTATGAAAACATACACTCCCTTTTTATTCGTTTTATTATTTTCTTTTTTTTCATGCGAAAAAGTCATCGATGTCGATTTAGCCACTGGAAAACCTCGATTGGTTATTGAAGCTTCCATTAACTGGTTTGCAGAAACGAATGGTAACGAACAAAAAATAAAATTATCAACCACAACCGATTATTTTTCTAATCAAATTCCTCCAGTTTCTGGAGCGACTGTTTTTATTACCAATAGCAGTAATCAAACCTTTACTTTTACAGAGGATGGAACAGCTGGCACCTATAAATGTTATAACTTTATTCCAATAGTTGGAGAGAATTATACTTTAACGGTTATCCATCAAGGTGAAACGTATACAGCTACTGAAAGACTTTTAAACACACCCATCATTACAAGAGTTGAACAAGTCAATGATGGTGGCATTCTTGGGAATGAAAAAGAAATTAAATTCTTTTTCGATGATTTAGAAAACGAAACCAATTACTATTTCTTGAGAATTGATGATCCTTATAAAGTCATTCCAGAATATGGCGTTTTAGAAGATCGGTTTTTTCAAAATAACGAGATGTTTGGTTTATACATTAGTGAAGATTTAAAAACGGGCGATATCTTAAAATTTAGATTAAATGGTATCACACTAAATTATTACAATTATATGAACATTCTTTTGGCCCAAACAGGAACTACTAGTGCTGGTCCTTTTTCTACACCAACCTCTACAGTTAGAGGAAATGTACTAAACCAAACGAATTTTGACAATTTTGCGTTGGGTTATTTCAGGTTAAGCAAAACCGAAACAAAAGAATATACGATTCAGTAAAAGTAAGAAGTACGAGGTAAGAAGTACGAGGTAAGAAGTACGAAGTACGAAGTACGAAGTACGAAGTATGAAGTGTTTTAATTACTTTTACGACTTCTAACTTGTAACTTCTTAGTAAAAAATGTCATCACATCATATCGTTCGCGACGACCAAGAACCCGCATTGATTATTGCCAATGGGGAAATGTGTAGTTCCGAATTATTAGGACAACTGCTAGAATGGTCACCATTAGTTATTGTTTTAGACTCGGCTATTGAACGAGTTTTAAAATTGGGCATCAAAGTAGATGTCTTATTAGGCGATTTTGATAGAGGTTTTGATGCCAATTATTATAAAGAAAAACAATACCCCATTGAGATTGTGTATGCGCCAAACCAAGACAAAACCGATTTGGAAAAAGCATTTGATTATTTAATCGAAAAAGGACATAAAGCCGCAAATGTCATCTGGGCAACCGGACGACGTGCCGATCATACCATTACCAATTTAACCAATATTGTTGCTTATCGCAATAAATTAAAAATCGTCATTTTAGATGATCATTCGAAAGTCTTTTTACTCCAAAATCAATTTGAAAAATGGTATACTGCCAATACGATACTTTCGCTTATTCCCATTGGAAAAGTTTCGGGTATAACTACCAATAATCTGTTCTTTTCTTTACATAATGAAGATTTAACCATTGGCTACCGAACCGGAAGCAGTAATCATGTAATCGAAGATGGCATGGTTTCAATTATTCATACTGATGGTGATTTATTATTAATGGAATGCTGGGACTGAAGTAAAGTACGAAAAACGAAGTGAAAGGTACGATGTAAAAAGTTTGAAGTGAAATATGTTATGTGTTTTTTATATTTTATGAATAAAGTATTTTTTTTTTAGAATTACTTTATGATGTATCTCAAATGGAAAACTTAAATTTGGATGCCTTTATTAAACTTTTATTGAAAGAATCTAATGAAATTAAAAGCAATCATAGTTGCTTCCATAAAAACATCAAAAATCAAAACAATTAAAAAACTTCGTAATTCGCACTTTGTAAATCGTACTTTCAAATGAAATTCCAAGTCGTATCCGAATACAAACCTACGGGTGACCAACCACAAGCTATTGAAAAATTAGCTAAAGGAATTATTTATGGCGATAAATACCAAACGTTACTTGGCGTTACAGGTTCTGGAAAAACATTTACAGTGGCCAATGTTATTGAAGAAGTACAAAAACCTACTTTAGTTTTGGCGCACAATAAAACTCTTGCAGCCCAATTATACTCTGAATTCAAACAATTTTTCCCCAATAATTCGGTGCAATATTTTGTATCTTATTACGACTATTACCAACCCGAAGCGTATATTCCTGTTACCGGTGTTTTTATCGAAAAAGATTTATCCATTAATGATGAATTAGAAAAACTGCGATTGAGCACTACTTCAGCCCTACTCTCAGGCCGTCGTGACATTATTGTGGTATCTTCAGTTTCGTGTTTGTATGGAATTGGAAATCCAGTTGAGTTTCAAAAGAATGTGGTGTCGATTGAAAAAAATCAGGTAATTTCTCGAACTAAATTATTGCATCGTTTGGTGCAGAGTTTATACTCGAGAACCGAAACAGAGTTTTTACCGGGAACTTTTAGAATTAAAGGTGATACCGTTGATATTTTTCCGAGTTACGCCGATGAACCGTATCGTGTGCATTTTTTTGGCGATGAAATTGAAGAAATTGAAGCTTTTGATGCCAAAAGTTCTAAGGTTTTAGAGCGCTATGAAAAACTGAATATTTATCCTGCCAATATGTTTGTGACTTCGCCCGATGTTTTGCAAGCCGCGATTTGGGATATTCAGCAAGACTTGGTAAAACAAGTCGATTATTTCAAAGAAATTGGCAAACATTTGGAAGCAAAACGTTTGGAAGAACGTACCAATTTTGATTTAGAAATGATACGTGAATTGGGTTATTGTTCCGGAATTGAAAACTATTCTCGGTATTTAGACAGACGACTTCCTGGAACCAGACCTTTCTGTTTATTGGATTATTTTCCAGATGATTTTTTGATGGTGGTGGATGAAAGTCACGTCACGATTTCTCAAGTGCATGCCATGTATGGCGGTGATAGAAGCCGAAAAGAGAACCTTGTTGAATACGGATTTAGATTACCCGCTGCTATGGACAATCGTCCGTTGAAGTTTGAGGAATTCGAAAGCATGCAAAACCAAGTCATTTATGTCTCGGCAACGCCAGCTGATTATGAATTGCAAAAGAGCGATGGCATTTATGTGGAGCAAGTCATTCGCCCAACGGGATTATTGGATCCAATTATAGAAGTGCGCCCAAGTTTAAATCAAATTGACGATTTGATTGAAGAAATTCAGTTGCGATGCGAAGCCGACGAACGCGTTTTAGTGACAACTCTAACCAAAAGAATGGCTGAAGAATTGACTAAATATTTAACTAAAGTTTCCATTCGTTGTCGTTATATCCATTCGGATGTAGATACTTTAGAACGCGTAGAAATAATGCAGGATTTACGCAAAGGATTATTTGATGTGCTGATTGGTGTGAATTTATTACGGGAAGGTTTGGATTTGCCCGAAGTTTCATTGGTAGCAATTTTGGATGCTGACAAAGAAGGTTTCTTGAGAAGCCACCGTTCCTTGACGCAAACGGTTGGTCGTGCCGCGCGAAACGTAAACGGAAAAGCGATTATGTATGCCGATAAGATTACCAATAGCATGCAAAAAACCATAGATGAAACCAATTACCGTCGCGAAAAACAAATTGCTTACAATACTTTACACGGATTGGAGCCAAAAGCACTAAACAAAAGTTTAGAAAGTGCCTTAGGGAATAACTCCGTTTCAACCCAATACTTTGAAGATAAAATTGCCAAAGCTGCTGAACCCGAAAGTATATACCTATCCAAACCAGAGATAGAAAAGAAAATCCGTGAAGCTCGCAAAGCAATGGAAAAAGCCGCTAAAGATTTAGACTTTATGCAAGCGGCTAAGTGGCGAGATGAGATCAAAGCGTTGCAGGATAGGATGTAAATTTCTTTTCTTTATCTTCGTTGTTACAACAAAATACCAATAATTAAATTATGCCATTTTCACTTGCCATTTCAAACTACAGAATACCTTTTCAAAAAAACTATTGGTTATGGATTTTTCTAACTATTTTTACCTGCATTTGGGTTAACACTTTGATTGGAACCAATGACCTCAACAATTGGTTCTTAGAGAACACATTGACGGTATTGTTTATGCTATTCCTTATTTTTTCGTTTCGAAAATACCAGTTTAGTGACCTTTCATATTTATTGATTTGTGTTTATCTCTGCTTGCATGTGTATGGAGCAAAATATACCTATGCCGAAAATCCTTTTGGTTATTGGTTAAAAGACTATTTCCATTTTGGAAGAAATCACTATGACAGAATTGTACATTTCTGTTTTGGATTTTTGCTGGCCTATCCCATGCGAGAATTATTTTTAAAGTGGTTAAAATACCCAAAAACAGTATCATGGATTTTGCCTATAGAAATTACACTTTCCATTAGCGCACTTTATGAATTGATTGAATGGGCAGTTGCCGATGTATTTTTTAAAGCACAAGGCGATGCTTATTTGGGAACGCAAGGCGATATTTGGGATGCACAGAAAGATATTTTTATGGCATTTATGGGCGCTATTCTATCCACGACAATTGTTTCCTTGATAAAAAAACTATTCAAAATAAATGAACAATAATGAGGATATGTGTTAGTTCAATTGTTCTTGAAAAACTTCCAAAAGATATTCTGGTGGAATCATTTTAGTAGGCGACATTTCCATAGCTTTCAAGACACGCTTTAGAGCATGTGGATTTAATCCCATATTAATTCCTATTTCATGGATTTTGTTTTGTTCGCGTTCGTGTAAAACGCCATCGCAATGCATTAATAAAGCCAATCTATAAAATTGTTGGATGCGATCAAACTCAGATTTTATAAAAACTGGATAATTTTCCTGATGAAACAAACTCTTAAAATCATCTTTGGAAATTTGAAGTTCCGCAGCAATCATCGATAGAAATAAATATTCTCTGTCATGCAGTTTTCCATCAACAATTGAAAAGGCAATCATTTCTGTCAAAAGGGCTAATTTTTCTTCGTATTTTTCCATCTATAATTTATTTTTAGCTAAAATATAATTTTTTAGGAAACGGTAAACAAATATTTTTTTAACAATTATGTTGATATATTTATTTAATTTTGTCTGATTCAAATTCTATACATCATGAAAACCTTCAAAATAGTTTTTTTTAGTTTGCTTATTTCCTCTATTAGTGCCTCAGCACAAATGGGAAATAATATGAATAATATGAATAATCGAGTGCTCAATCAAAATAACACTATGCCTAATTCAAGTCCTGCACAACCAACGGCAGCAGATATTGAAAAAAGCAGAAATGAGAGAATTGAAGGGTATATGGTAAAGTTAAAGACTGCCTTGACACTCGATGACCTCCAATATATTGCCATAAAAAATGATATAATAGCTGCGAGTAAGCGAATGGATATTGTTATGAAAAGTAGTAATTCTGAAGAAGACAAAGCGGAAGAAGTACGAGCCACGCAGGAAAAAACAGAAAAAAATATCAACAGTTATTTGAACGCTGAACAGCGTGAGAAATACAAACTGTTTTTGGAAGAAAAAAATTCAAAAAAGAAAGAGAAGGATAAAAAGAAAAAGAAAACTGAGGAGAATAATACTGATGTTCCTAATTAATATGTGAATTTGTACTCTCTTTATTCCCTTTCGAAATTTTTATTTTCTTTACTTCTTTTTTTAGCTATCTTAAGTTTAAACGCTCAGGAGAGTTACACTAATAAACAAGTTGGCACTTTTACTATTGAAGCACCCCAATTGAAAACCACCAAACGTATCTGGGTGTATTTGCCTAAAAATTATTCGGATTCCTCCAAAAAGTATTCTGTGATTTACATGCACGATGCTCAAAATCTATTTGATGTTAAAACTTCTTATGCGGGCGAATGGAACATTGATGAAACGCTGGATAGCATCAATGCTAAAGTTATTGTAATTGGCATTGAACATGGCGGAGACAAGCGAATAGATGAATTAACTCCATTCAAACATTCAAAATATGGTGGAGGTAAAGCTGATGAATATTTAGATTTTATTGTCAAAACTTTAAAACCAAGAATAGACTCAACCTATAGAACCAAATCCAATGCTAAAAACACCGCTATTATGGGAAGCTCATTGGGTGGATTGGTCTCTTTTTATGCCGCCTTAAAATATCCTGAAGTGTTTGGAAAAGTGGGTTGTTTCTCTCCTTCTTTTTGGTTTAACCGAAAAGAAATCAATGACTTGATGGCGCAAACCAAAGATTTCAAGACCAAAGTTTATTTCCTATGTGGCGATAATGAAGGTGATTCTGATGTAATCAATGATATGGAAACAGTGGAACATTGGGTAAATACTAAACGGTGTGAATGTAAAAAATTGAATAAAAAAGTAATCGTCAAAGCAGGACAACACAACGAAAAATTATGGCGTGAGAGTTTTAAAAACGCGTACCTTTGGCTTTTTTAATGGTTGATGGTTTATTGATATCAACCACAAACTACAAACCACAAACTTATCATGAATAACAACGATATATTTAAAAAACTCCGAGTTGCCTTGCAGTTGCGAGATGATCAAATTGTAGAAATTCTAGAATTGGTTGATTTTAGAATGTCAAAAGGAGAAATTGGAAATCTTTTTCGCAATGAAGATCATTCAAATTTTATGGAATGTGGCGACCAAGTGTTGCGTAACTTTTTGAATGGATTGGTAATTCATTTGCGTGGTACTAAAGAAAATCCAAAAAATGCTATGGATGTCATCAAGCAAAACCAGGAAGTAGTTAAGAAAAATATTGCTGAAAAGCAAAAAGCAGAATTCAAGCCAAAAACGGACTTCACCCGAGCAAAAAGGAAACAGAGTGAAGCTAAACCAAATACGAACTCCCCAAAAAAACCTTTTAATCTAAAAGATAAAAAACTAGCAGCAAAAGTACAGGTGGTTGAAAGGGTTCAGTATAAAAACGGTAAGAACAAGAAATCCTGAGATTAAGCTAAGGATTTTTTCGTTATCTTAATCTTCTTTGCTCCCGAGCTAACAACGTATTTTTTAACAGCATGGCAATGGTCATGGGTCCAACGCCTCCAGGTACTGGAGTAATATAGGATGCTTTTTTACAAACGGCATCAAAATCAACATCGCCGGTAATTCGATAACCGCGTGAGTCACTTTCGTCAGCAACACGCGTAATTCCAACGTCAATCACAACGGCATCATCTTTTATCATTTCGGCTTTCAAATAATTGGGAACACCAAGTGCGGTGATAATAATATCGGCTTGTGTAGTTATTTGAGCAATATTTTTAGTATAACTGTGAGTTAACGTGACTGTTGAATTCCCCGGAAATCCTTTTCTTCCCATCAAAATACTCATTGGGCGACCAACAATATGACTTCTTCCAATCACAACAGTATGTTTTCCTTGTGTTTCCACACCATATCGCTCTAGCAATTCTAGGATTCCAAAAGGTGTTGCCGGAATAAAAGTGGTCATGTCCAACGCCATTTTTCCAAAATTTTCTGGATGGAAACCATCCACATCTTTGCTAGGATCAATGGACATGATGATGTGTTGTGTGTCAATTTGTTTTGGTAATGGCAATTGAACTATAAATCCATCGATGTTGTCATCTTCATTAAGTTCTTTTATTTTTTTGAGTAATTCTGTTTCCGATGTAGTATTGGGCATTTTAATTAAAGTAGATTCAAAACCTACTCTTTCACAGGATTTTACTTTACTCCCTACATAAGTTAAACTAGCACCATCATTCCCCACAATAATGGCTGCTAAATGGGGTACTTTTTCACCATTGGCTTTCATCTTTTGAACTTCGGCTGCGATTTCGTTTTTAATGTCTTCTGATATTTTTTTTCCGTCTAATAATTTCATTGTAATAGTTTCGGGTTTCAGGTTTCGAGTTTCGGGTTTCAGGTTTATAAAAATGAACCATTCCCATTAGTTAGTTTATAAAAAAATTAAGGTCTAAAACTTCCGAACTTGAAACTTTAAACCTTAAACTATTATTTCAATCCTCCCATCATCTTCATCAAATTCTTTCCGCCACCGCCTTGCATCATTTTCATCATTTTGCTCATTTGCTCAAATTGTTTCATCAACTGATTTACTTCTTCTATTTTTCTACCAGACCCTTTTGCAATTCTAGTTTTTCTTTTCATGTCGATTATCGCAGGTTTGCTTCTTTCTTTGGGCGTCATCGAATGTATAATGGCTTCAATATGCTTGAAAGCGTCATCTTCTATTTCCACATCTTTTAGGGCTTTTCCAGCTCCGGGAATCATTCCAACAAGGTCCTTCATATTTCCCATTTTTTTCACCTGTTGAATTTGACTCAGGAAATCGTCAAAACCAAATTCATTTTTAGCAATTTTCTTTTGAATTTTTCTAGCTTCCTCTTCATTGTATTGTTCTTGTGCTCTTTCTACTAAGGAAACTACGTCTCCCATTCCAAGAATTCGTTCCGCCATGCGCGTTGGATAAAACACATCAATAGCTTCCATTTTTTCACCAGTTCCAATAAACTTAATTGGTTTATCTACAACCGATTTAATTGAAATGGCAGCTCCACCACGGGTATCTCCATCTAATTTGGTTAGAATTACGCCATCAAAATTCAATCGGTCATTAAATGCTTTGGCCGTATTTACCGCATCCTGTCCAGTCATTGCATCAACCACAAACAAAGTTTCCTGCGGTTTTATTGCTGCATGAACATTGGCAATCTCGTTCATCATTTCCTCGTCAATGGCCAAACGACCAGCGGTATCAACAATTACGACATTAAACCCTTTTGACTTGGCATGTTGAACGGCATTTAACGCAATTTGAACGGCACTTTTATTTTCGGGTTCTGAATATACCTCAACCCCAATTTGGTCACCAACAACATGCAACTGATTAATTGCCGCAGGACGATAAATATCACACGCAACTAAAAGTGGTTTTTTTCCTTTTTTGGTTTTCAGATAATTGGCCAATTTTCCTGAAAAAGTAGTTTTACCCGAACCTTGCAAACCCGACATTAAAATAATTGAAGGATTTCCGGAAAGGTTGATTCCTGTGGCTTCTCCACCCATCAATTCAGTTAACTCATCTTTCACAAGTTTAACCAACAATTGCCCCGGTTGTAATGTAGTTAAAACATTTTGACCTATAGCTTTTTCTTTAACTTTGGTGGTAAAATCTTTAGCAATTTTAAAATTAACATCGGCATCAAGCAAGGCGCGACGGACTTCTTTTAAAGTTTCGGCTACATTGACTTCGGTAATTTTACCATGTCCTTTTAGGATATGGAAAGCTTTATCTAGTTTTTCGCTTAAATTATTGAACATAGGCTGACTTTACTTTTAATGAAGTGCAAATTTAAGGATTTGATTTTTAAGTTTAATAGTAAAATAAAAAAACCATTCCAAAATATTGAAATGGTTTAAATGAAAAAAAATATAGTTTAATTTTTTGTAAATACCAAAGTATCAGTACCGCCATTTCCTCCACTAACATCAATTAAAGAAATTGTAGTGGCAGTATAAGATACAACGTCCCAATCATCTGTTAAATCAGCAAAATCAACAGGTGAAGCAAATGCAATATTAAAATCTAAATTACTACTTGGATTATCATCATTGGTCGTATCAGTCACTACAGACCATGTTCCTGGGTAGGTATTAGTCCCGTTTGTAGCGGTTAATAGACTAGATGCTCCAAAAGTAAAATTGTATCCTGTAAAATGGCTGGTTTCATTTGTCCCAGAGTCAACATAACTTGTGATACGCCATGTTCCTTGTGAAACAATAGTAATTACTGATGTTGGGTCTGTTGATGAAGATGAGTTATCATCAGAACTGCACATGGATGCTATGTTTAGCATAAATAAGCAAAATAAAACCGGAATTAAAATTAGTCTTTTCATTTTGTAGATTTATTGAATTAAAAAATATAAAGGGTAAAATAAAGATTTATCACAAAAATAATATAAATACCCTTTAAAAATTGGTACAATTAATTACATTCTTTCTGGCATTTCTATTCCAAGTAGTTTGAAAGCAGATTTTATAATCTCTCCAACTTTTTTTGAAAGTTGTACTCGAAATATTTTCTTCGAAATATTTTCTTCGCCAAGAATTGAAACCGATTGATAAAAAGAATTGTATTCTTTGACCAATTCATAGGTATAATTAGCAATCAAGGCTGGTGAATGATTGTTTGCTGCATTTTGAATTACTTCAGGAAAAAGTTCCATTTGTTTTAATAGCTCTTTCTCTTTTGGATGAAGCACCTCGACTGCGCTCGGTGAGACAATATCAATATCTGCTTTGCGCAAAATAGATTGAATTCGGGCATATGTATATTGAATAAACGGACCCGTATTTCCGGCAAAATCTACGGATTCTTCTGGATTGAAAAGGATTTGTTTCTTTGGGTCGACTTTTAAAATGTAATATTTCAAAGCGCCAAGACCAATCATTTTGAAAAGTTTTGATTTCTCCTGTTCTGAATAACCGTCTAACTTTCCTAATTCGGCTGCAATTTTTCCAGCGGTTACCGTCATTTCTTCCATCAAATCATCGGCATCAACTACAGTTCCTTCTCGAGATTTCATTTTCCCCGAAGGCAATTCCACCATTCCGTACGACAGGTGAAATAAATTTTCGGCCCAATCAAATCCTAGTTTTTTCAGAATTAAAAACAACACTTTAAAATGATAATCTTGTTCGTTACCAACGGTATACACCATTCCGCCAACATCTGGAAAATCTTTCACACGCTGAATGGCTGTGCCAATATCTTGTGTCATATAAACTGCTGTACCGTCAGAACGCAACACAATTTTTCGATCCAAACCGTCATCTGTTAAGTCAATCCAAACCGAACCATCGGGATCTTTTTCGAAAATACCTTTTTCTAATCCGAATTGAACCACTTCTTTTCCAAGTAAATACGTATTGCTTTCGTAATAATAACTATCAAAATCAACCCCAAGGTTTTGATACGTCACAGCAAAACCGTCGTAAACCCATTGGTTCATCATTTTCCAAAGTTGGATAATTTCTGGTTTTCCAGACTCCCAATCGAGAAGCATTTGTTGTGCTTCTATTATTATTGGTGCTTGTTTTTTTGCCTCGTCTTCTGTTTTTCCTGTAGCTATTAATTGGTTTATTTGTGCTTTGTATTCTTGGTCGAATTTTACATAAAAATTCCCGACCAACTTATCCCCTTTTAAAGCTGCGCTCTCTGGTGTTTGTCCATTTCCAAATTTTTGCCAAGCCAGCATCGATTTGCAAATATGAATTCCTCGGTCGTTGATAATTTGTGTTTTGTATACTTTTTTACCAGAAGCTTTAATGATTTCGGCAACGGAATATCCTAAAAGATTGTTACGAACGTGTCCAAGATGTAGTGGTTTGTTGGTATTTGGCGATGAATATTCAACCATTACAGCATTGCTATTTTCAGAAGGTTTACCAAAACCAAAGTTGTAATTATTCTTTATTTCGTTGAAGAAATTGAGATAATAAACATCGGAAATGACAATATTAAGAAAACCAGAAACAACATTAAAACGATTTACTTCTTCAACATTATCGACTAAATAATTACCAATTTTAGTTCCAATTTCGATTGGGTTTAGCTTAGCTCCGTTGGGCATTGCCTCGGGTCCTTTGATTACTTTCAATAAAGGAAAAATTACCATGGTGATATCACCTTCAAATTCCTTGCGAGTCAACTGAAATTCTATTTTGTCAATTGTAATTTCAAAAATAGCTTTTATAGCTTTCTCGATTTGAGATGAAAGGATTTGTGAGACTGTCATGGTTGCTTATTTTAAGTTGTCAAAGATAAACATAACATCATAATTTTAATAGGAAGAATGATTTATAAAATTCAAATTAAAATGCTAAATTAGTTATTTTTGTAAGTTTATTATACAATTATATAAAATGATTATGCATTACATCGATTTTTTTTGCTTTTAAACGACTAATTTATCAATATTTGTAAAGTCAAAATCCCCATATCATGAAAAAAATAATACTTTTAATTACGATCTTGTTTACCACATATGGTTTTTCACAATCAATTACGGTAAACTCTACAACCTACACAGTACCACAATTGGTAAATAATGTGTTAATCAATTCTCCATGTGTTTCTGCTACAAATATTTCTTGGAGTACGGGAACAAATTTTGGTTCGTCCAATGGAATTGGATATTTCCAAAATACAAATCCAAACTTCCCAATGCAAAGTGGTGTAGTATTAAGCACCGGAAGTGCTACAAACACACCTGGCCCAAACACCACAGTCCTTAACGATGGTTCAACATCGTGGTTAGGAGACTCAAATTTAGAAGCTACATTGGCAGCTTCTGGGTTTAACATGGTTTCTAAAAACGCCACAGTTTTAGAATTTGATTTTACCCCTATCTCTCCCAATTTTAGTTTTGATTTTATTTTTGCATCAGAAGAGTATGGTAATTTTCAATGTTTATTTTCCGATTCATTTGCATTTTTACTAACAAATATGAATACTGGTGTAACTACAAATTTAGCCGTAGTTCCAAATACTAATCTTCCTATATCAGTTGTAACCATTAGGGATAATCAATATAATTCTACATGTCCGTCAGCTAATGCGCAATACTTTGGTAGTTTTAATGGTGGTTCAAATGCTGTAAATTCAGCAACAAATTTTAACGGACAAACAAAAGTTTTAACTGCAGCATCAGAGTTAATACCTGGTGTACCTTATCACATAAAATTAGTAATAGCTGACAGAGTTGACCCTCAATCTGACTCTGCAATCTTTATTTCTTCGGATAGTTTTAACATTGGACAAGATGTGTTAGGTCTAGATTTGTTAGCGTCCACAAATAATGGATTGTGTTTCGGAACCTCTCATACAATAAATACTGGCTTAAATCCCTCAAATTATTCATTTGTTTGGAAAAAGGATGGTGTAGTATTACCAGGTGAAAATGGTGCTAGTTTAACCGTGAACCAAGCTGGGAATTATAGTGTGACATATACAAATCTTTTCAGTACTTGTTTACCTTTAACAGACTCTATTTTAGTGGAGTATTATCCAGAAATTTCAGCCCAAAATCCAACACCTATTTACAGATGTGATAGTGGTGCCGCAACTTACACTTTTAATTTAAATCTAAACACTGCCATAGTAAAACAGGGTCTAGATCCATTGACAACTGTAAACTATTTTGCAACACAAAATGATGCAGTGAACAATCTAAATCCGTTACCATTGCAATACAATAGTGCAGCTGGTCAAACAGTATTCGTTAGAATTCAATTGCCAAATAGCTCATGTTTTATTGTAAAATCATTTCAGTTATTGACTTCTCCTCCACCAGTTGCTAACCAACCTCAGAACTGGGTTAAATGTTCTACATCAACATTTAATAATGCATCTTTTAACTTAACACAACAATCAGCTACAATTTTAAATGGTCAGTCTAGCACAGTAAATTTAGTTACATATCATACGTCATTAAATAATGCTAATAATGCCTTAAATCCTGTAACATCTATATTTTCTAGTGGTCAAACTATATTTGTTAGAGTACAAAACGTTAGTGATCCATCTTGCTTTAGTATCACAAGTTTTAATTTAGTTATAACTCCACTACCATTGGTTGATAGACCAGAAAACGTTATTGTGTGTGACAATTATACATTACCTACATTGACAAATGGAAATTATTTTTCTGCCACAAACGGTTCAGGTACTCCGATGTTTGCTGGCGATGTGTTAACAGAAACTCAAACAGTATTCATTTATAATCAACCAGGCGGACCAGGAACTTGTGCAGCTAATAGTTCATTCTTAGTAACTATTATTGATGAAGATGAACTCACACCAGATGATGTAAACAGTTGTGGGAACTATTCATTACCTTCATTACAATATGGAAAATACTTCACCGCGCCTGGTGGTGGTGGAACCGAAATACCAGCTGGAACGGTTATCTCATCATCTCAATTAATTTATTACTACTATACATCTGCTACAACCACACCACCATGTGTCGTTGACTCAAGCTTTAATGTTACCATTACACCAACAATTGAAGTGGGAAATAGAAATGATGTTTTTGAATGTAATTCTTACATATTACCAGCACTAACTCTCGGAAATTACTACACACAATCTGGAGGAAATGGAAATCAGATTCCTGCTGGAACTGAAATAACAACAAGTCAAACTGTTTATGTATACTTTGCTACTTCTGGTACAACTCCTTGTTCGGACGAAGATAGTTTTGAAGTAATAATTGGAATTCAACCACCTGCAAATATTGACCAATGTAATGGATATACACTACCAAGTCTTGCGGTTGGTAACTATTTTACTGGTCCAAACGGAACCGGTACAATTATTCCTGCTGGTAGTTTGATAAATGAAAATATGACTATATATATTTATGCGCCGACAACAAGTGGTCAAAATAATTGTACTGATAATTTATCATTCACTTTAACTTTTGCTCAACCACAAATTGATGTTTTAAATGATGTTTCTGTTTGTGAAAGTTATACCTTACCAAACCTTACCAACGGTGACTATTATACTGGAATTGATGGAACAGGAACAATGCTTAATCCTGGTGATGCTATAATTGCCACTCAAACTATTTATATTTTTAGGAGATTAAACAGTGTTTGTTTTAATCAAAGCAACTTTACTGTAACTGTTATTGGAATTCCACAAATTGACTCACGTTCAGATATAGACATATGTGATCAATATGTTTTAACAGCGCTAAATGTTGGTGATTATTACACAGAACCAAATGGAAATGGCACATTGTTAACTCCCGGAACAGTAATTACTTCATCTCAAAGAATTTATATTTATAGTGTATCCAATACAACTCCACCATGTAGTGCACAAAATAGTTTCCAAATAAATATTTTTTCTACAAGTGCTGATACTTTGGCAAATGTTACTGCGTGTGATAATTACACATTACCATCATTAACTACTAATAACAAATATTATACTCAATCTGGTGGACCAAATGGCAGTGGAGTTGAAATTTTACCGGGGACTGTAATAACCACAACCCAAACGATATTCATTTTCAAAGAATCTCAAATTAGAACTGGTTTTTCTTGTATGGATGAAACTTCATTTATCGTAACAATTAACAATACACCTATTATACCAACAATTTTAAATGTTAATTCTTGTAATTCATATACATTGAGTCCTTTAACAGTTGGAAACTATTACACTGGTCCTAATGGAACAGGGAATTTATTAAATGCCGGAGATAGTATTACGTCGACTCAAACAATATATGTATTTGCTAATTCAGCTACTTTCCCTGATTGTACAAGTCAGACAAGTTTTACAGTTACAATTTTTAATGTTGATAATATTCCAAACGTAACCATATGTGAAAATTATACTTTGCCAACATTAACAGTTGGACAATATTACACAGGTACTAATGGAACTGGAAGTACATTAGCTTCTGGAACTGTAATTTCTTCATCCCAAACAATATATGTTTATGCCATTTCGCCCTTTTTACCGAGTTGTTCAGATGAAAGTTCATTTACAGTAACTATAATTGACACTCCAATAGCTAATTCGGTTTCTTCAACTCTAAGAACTGTTTGCGATGAAGACGGCACAAATGATGGTGTAACTTCTTTTGACTTAACAACTCTAACAGCCGCTGTTCTTGGAACACAAACTGGAGCTGAATTTACAATAGCTTATTATGAAAGCTTATCAAATGCGACGAATGAATCTAATGCGGTTACAACTACTAGTCTTACTACAATTTATGTTAGAGTCAATAATACATTAGCACCAAGTTGCTATGATATCAAAACCATCACGATTATTGTAAATAAATTACCAGAACCAACTCCAATTGACGGAATAATCTGTATTGATAGTGAGACTGGAACTTTACTGAACCCATATACAATTTTTAGTGGTTTGAGTACTGCTACTCATCATTTTGTTTGGACAAATGAAGCTGGAGCAACAGTAGGAAATGGAAATTCTTATCAAGCTATATTACCTGGAGTATATACTCTAGTGGCAACAAGTATTGCAACTGGTTGTAACTCAGTACCAATAAATGTGACCGTAAGTCCATCTGAGCCAGCTATCGTAACCTACACAGTAAGTGAAGATTTTGCAGACTCACAAACCATCACTGTTGTTGCAACTGGACAAGGAAACAATTTTGAATATCAATTAGATAATGGTCCTTTTCAAGATAGTCCTATCTTCCAAAATGTATCATCTGGTGTTCATATTATAACCGTAAGAGATAAAAACGGTTGTGGTATTTCAACCGCACAGGCAGTGGTAATAAACTATCCAAAATTTTTCACTCCTAATAGTGATGGATATAATGACACCTGGAACATAAAAGATTTATCAAACCAACCAAGCGCTAGTATTCTAATTTATGATCGTTATGGTAAAATATTAAAACAAATCAAACCGAGCAACTCTGGATGGGACGGAACTTACAATGGTAATTTAATGCCTTCAGATGATTATTGGTTTAGCGTAACTTACAAAGATGAAAACCAAGTAGAACAAGAATTTAAAGCGCATTTTGCAATGAAAAGATAATTCAAAATATTTGTAAATATTATATTTTAAAGTGTTTAGAAAGGTTTTTACCAAATACTTTTTTCTATTAAACCTCTTTAAAATATCAAAAAAAATAAAAATTAAAAACGGTTGTTTCAACATATAGATGAAACAACCGTTTTTTTTATTTAAATTTTAATTCTTTTGCTTTTTCGGGATCTTCTTTATGTTTTCTTAAATCAAATGAAGTTTTGAAAATTCTATCCCAAAATGTATTACTTACCCCAAAACCAAGATGTTCATTTCTATAATGATGCATTTGGTGATTTCTCCATAAAGGTTTCATAAATTCAAATGGTGGTTCAAAAGCATGAATAGCATAATGGGTTGATGCATATAATAAATAGCCAAACATAAATCCTGGAAAAAATGCCCAATTATAATCCCAAAAAACCAAATAATGTATACTAAAAAGTGTTGTGGCTAAAATTAAACTTGGAACTAATGGCATAAATAATCGTTGTCTATCTCGAGGATATTCATGATGATTTCCATGTAAAATATAGGATATTTTTTTTATTTTAATATTATCACTTATCCAATGAAAAATATAGCGATGCGCTAAATATTCAAACAAAGTCCAATACAACATTCCCATCACAAATAAAAAAACTACAGTACTAATTGGCAACGAAAATGTAGTATGTGATTTGTATAAAATATAGGATAAAACAGGAATATAAACTCCCCAAATGACCAATGGATCAGTTTTGGTCAACATTTCTAAATACTTATTTTTAAACAATTGAGCTTGTCCAGAATTATGAACAACTTTACGTCTCATGATTTTTAATTTAATTTTTTTACAAAAATAAAAAAATCACCATTTTATAATAGCGCTTGCCCAGGTAAATCCACTTCCAAAAGCAGCTAACACTAAAGTGTCTCCTGATTTTATTTTTCCTTGTTCCCATGCTTCTGTCAAAGCAATTGGAATAGAAGCTGCTGTGGTATTTCCGTATTTTTGAATATTATTAAAAACTTGATCATCAGTCAATTTGAACTTTTGTTGTATAAATTGAGAAATCCTCAAGTTAGCTTGATGCGGAATTAACAAATCAATATCCGCAACTTCTAAATTATTGGCTTGTAATCCTTCATTTATAACTTCACTAAAACGAACCACTGCATTTTTAAAAACAAATTGTCCATTCATAACTGGGTAATAACTTTCATCGTTTGGATCATTATCAGCAATAATTTCTGTAATCCATCTTCCGCCCATTCCTGGAGCTAAAACGGCTAATTCCTTTGCATGTTCCCCTTCAGAATGCAGATGTGTAGAGAGAATACCTTTAGACAAATCTGTTTCTCTTGAAATAATGGCTGCTCCTGCACCATCTCCAAAAATAACCGAAACACTTCTTCCTCTATCAGTCATATCTAAACCTAAAGATTGTAACTCAGAAGCTACAACTAATATGTTTTTATACATTCCGGTTTTTATATATTGGTCAGCCACCGATAAGGCATAAATAAATCCCGAACATTGATTTCTTATGTCTAATGCACCAATAGTTTTCAATCCTAATTCTTTTTGTAAAGCAACACCTGGACCTGGAAAATAAAAATCAGGCGAAATAGTAGCAAAAACAATAAAATCTATTTCATCATTGGTCAAACCCGAGCGTTCAATTGCGATTTTGGCCGCCTTTACACCCATTGATGTTGTGGTATCTTCACCTCTAATAATATGACGTCGTTCTTTTATTCCAGTTCGTTCTTGAATCCATTCATCGCTTGTATCCATGATTTTGGATAAATCATCATTGGTTACGATATTATCTGGGACGTAGAATCCTAAACCGTTTATTTTTGAGTGATACATTACTTAGTTGTTAAATTGATAAAAATTAAGTCCAAAAATAATCAACTTTTAAATACTAATGTGTTTGTTTAACCAATTTTTATCCATTTGATATTTGAAATAAAACAAACGAGTTGATTAGTCAAAATTAAAAATTCAGTTGCTATATTTCTTTTACTTTATTCTGTATTTTTGAATTTTATATTTTATAGTATTTAGCGTCCATAGATAGTTAAACTAGTATAACAAAATTTAAATTATAACTCTAACAATAAATTAAAATAAATATCATGAAAAGACATTTTTCAATTTTACTTCTTCTGACTTTTTTTGTTATTAATGCTCAAGAAAACATTACGTACCAAAAACCTTCAGCAGAAATTTTAGCACTTGCTGATTATGAAAGAGCTCCATCAGTGAGCATGGACACAAAAAAAGAATACATGCTGTTGAGCTACAGAAACACCTATAAATCGCTGAACGATTTAAACCAAGAAGATATGCGATTAGGAGGCTTAAGAATCAATCCAATAACCAATATTTCAAGTACGGTTACCTATATTAATAATCTTAAAATTAGAAAAATTTCTGATGCCAACGAAAAACAAGTGACTGGACTTCCTTCAAATGCTAGATTGACAAACATTTCATGGTCGCCAGATGAAACAAAAATTGCTTTCACTAATACAACCAATACCGGAGTTGAACTCTGGTATATTGATGTTGCCTCTGCTTCGGCAAAAAAAATAACAACCGATAATTTAAATGCCAATTTAGGCAGTCCATACAATTGGATGAAAGACAATCAAACCCTGTTAGTAAAAGTATTGCCTAAAAATCGACAAGCTTTGATTAATGAGAAAAAAGAATTGCCAAAAGGACCAACGGTATCTGTAAGCGATGGTTCAAAATCACAAAACAGAACCTATCAGGATTTATTAAAAAACAAAAATGATGAAGCTAATTTTGATGCTTTAGTAACTTCAGAATTGTACAAAATATCACTATCGGGAACGTTAGAATTATTCAAATCGGCTGCTATTTACGCTGGAGAAAGTATTTCCCCTGATGGAAATTATGTGATGCTTACCACAATTCAAAAACCCTATTCTTACATAGTTCCTTTGAGTCGCTTCCCTCAAAAAAGTATAGTTTACGATGTTTCAGGAAAAGAAATCAAAGTAGTAAACGAAGTTCCATTGACGGAAATTATGCCAAAAGGATTTTCCTCTGTTCGAAAAGGAAAAAGAAGCATGAGTTGGAGAGCCGATAAACCATCAAGTCTAGTTTATGTAGAAGCACTTGATGAAGGTGATCAAGCTAAAAAAGTGGATTATAGAGATGAAATTTTTCAATGGAATGCTCCTTTTAATACAGCAGCCACATCAATGATGAAGACACAACAACGCTTTGACGGTATTTTATGGGGAAATGATACTTTTGCAATTGTATACGATAGCTGGTATGATACTAGAAATACCAAAACGTATTTAGTAAATCCATCCAGTCCAAATGTAACTCCAAAAGTAATTTCTGATAGAAATTCACAAGATATTTACTCTGATCCGGGTAATTTTGAAACAAAAAAGAATGAATTTGGAGCTTATGTTATTGCTACAGAAAATAACAATGCATACTTAATTGGAGACGGAAATACTAAAGATGGCCAATTCCCATTTATAGATGAGTTCAACTTGAAGACATTAAAAACAAAACGACTTTATACGTCTAATACCAAAGATAAAAAAGAAGATTTACTATCAATCGAAGATTACAAAAAGGGTACTGTTTTAGTAATGATTCAATCAAAAAATGACTATCCAAACTATTATTTTAGAAATATAAAATCGGGAAAATTATCGCCTATTACTTCTTTCAAAAATCCTTTTGAAAGCATCAAAAATGTCTATAAAGAAGTGATTAAATACAAGAGAAAAGATGGTGTAGATTTATCGGGAACTTTATATCTACCTGCTGGTTATGACAAAACCAAAAAAGAAAAATTGCCTCTATTAATTTGGGCTTATCCAGCAGAGTTTAAGGATAAAAATTCGGCTGGACAAAACGATAAAAATCCGAATGAATTTACTTTTCCCAACTATGGTTCTTTTGTGTATTGGGTAACCAAAGGTTATGCTGTTCTTGATGATGCTTCCTTCCCAATTATTGGTGAAGGAACTACCGAGCCAAACGATACTTTTATCTCACAATTGGTTGACGATGCTGAAGCTGCCATAAATGCAGTTGACAATTTGGGCTATATCAATCGTAAAAAAGTAGCTGTCGGTGGTCACTCTTATGGCGCATTCATGACCGCTAATTTACTCACTCATACTAATTTATTTGCTTGTGGAATTGCTAGAAGTGGCGCTTACAACAGAACATTAACTCCGTTTGGATTTCAAAGCGAACAGCGAAATTATTGGGATGTTCCTGCTATTTATAACGAAATGTCACCCTTTATGAATGCAGATAAAATGAAAACACCTTTATTATTGGTGCATGGTGATGCCGATAATAATCCAGGTACGTTTACTTTACAATCAGAGCGATATTTTCAAGCTTTGAAAAATTTAGGTGCACCTGTACGCTTAGTCTTGTTACCCAAAGAATCACATGGTTATGCTGCCAAAGAAAATATTCTTCATTTGTTATGGGAAGAAGATCAATTCTTAGAAAAGTATTTAAAAAACTAATGATGAATTATTCTTAGCATTCTTAAAAAATAATCATTGATGTCCGATAAAACTTTTTAAAACAACTTGTCAGGTAATGATTTTACTGAGCTTTATAAAGTCCCAATTAGCTTTTACTAGTTTTAAGGATTTCTCTTAAAGACACAAAGCACAAAGAAAACATACTGTATATAGTGTCTTTGCGACTTTTCGAGTTAAATATTTTTACGAAAAGTCATAAATTGAATTTTATCGGACAGTAATAAAAAAAAGATAAAAATAGTCTACTGAAGTATTTTTATAAGTCTATTTTATTTTAAGGCAAACCTGAATTCCTTTTGAAATAGCAAAATCATTTTCAAAAAACAAAACTTCATTCACAAATTTCGCTTCAATTAAATAATGACTTCCTCTGAAATAAGAATTTAATATATCAACTTTCAAATCAGAATCTGGCACAATTTCCAACTGATGAGAATAAACAAAATTAAGGACACCATCAACAACTAGTTCATTTACATCCCCAAAAAGTGAGGCAACATATTTGTTTTTTGGATTTTCGAAAATATATTTAGGAAAGCCTTTTCCAATAGTCTTTCCTGCTTTCATAATCAAAACTTCATCAGCAAACGATAAAACATCAGTAGAATCATGAGTTGCGATGATAGTTGTAATTTTTTTTTCTTTTAAATAGGCAAAAAGTTTTCTTCGCAAACTATTTTTTCGAAAATTATCGATATGACTAAATGGTTCGTCTAACAATAAAACCTCGGGTTCAAGTGCTAAAACTCTAGCAATAGCAACACGCTGCATTTGACCACCACTCAAATAATTTGCTTTTACATCTGCAAATTCAGTCATTTCTACTATCTCAAGTAGTTCGGTAATCCTATCTTTTTTTACTTGTGGATAAATATTAGAAAGGTATTTACCAATATTTTCGGAAACTGTTATAAATGGCATCAAATCAAAATCTTGAGCCAAGTATTTCATGAAATCCATTCCGGGAATAATATTGAATTTTGGTCCTAAAATTTCCTTTTCATTCCAAAAAATATGACCATCATTCAAATCATACAATCCGTAAATTAATTTAAGTAATGTGCTTTTTCCACAACCGCTCTCACCAATGATAGCTATATTATTTCCCTTACATAATGCAAAAGAAACAGAATCTATAGTAACTTTTTCTGTATACGAAAATGAAATATCTTGAACTTGTAACATTCCTTTTTTTATGGATTACAAACGTACAAAGTTAGTTTAAAAAAAAGAGCGAAAACTAAAAGGAGGAGCATCGCTCTTTTCAACTTAACCAATAAAAAAATCGTTTCAATTAAGAAATATATTTTTCGAATGATCTTGTGTCAACTCTAGCTTTTAAATCGTGTAACAAATTATACAGTCCGAAAAAGGTTCTGTTAATGTATAAAAAGTGTTTAGAACCTCTGTTTCCATTCATTTTTCTCAGCTGAGTGTCTTTGGCAAAATCTTCTCCCATTGTAGCAATTTGTCCAAAAAAATCTTCATCTGAAAAATCAAAGTGATTACCATGAAAAGGTTTAGTAAACAAACTTAATAAATCATAAAAAATTTGGGTAAAATATTTTATTTCTTCTTTACTATCATCTAATCTCAAAATTTCTAATTCATATAATTTATCAATAAACAATTCAGAATTACCGATAATTTCTGGCTTAGCCAATTCAAAATAAGGGACATAAAACTCGTTTGGCACATGTTTAATACATCCAAAATCAATGGCAACTAAATTATCATCTTTATCAATCAAAAAATTTCCAGGATGAGGATCAGCATGAACTTGTTTCAAATAATGCATTTGGTACATATAAAAATCCCACAACGCCTGACCTATTTTATCACCTTTAACTCTATCTTGATTATGAGCAGTAAACTCCGAAAGATGTTCACCATCAATCCATTGCATAGTTAATATTTTTTCTGAGGATAACATTGGGTAATATTCTGGAAAACGAAGGTTATCGATTTTTTTACACCACTCAGAGACTTCTTGACTTTGTTTTAATTCTAAAACATAATCAGTCTCTTCTAACAACTTATCCTCAACTTCTTTAAAATATTTATCCGAGTCTTTACCTTTAATGTTAAACATTCGTGTGGCAAATGGTTTTACCAAAGCCAAATCAGAACTAATACTATCAGCCACCCCTGGGTATTGGATTTTCACAGCAAGTTTTTTACCATCTTTAGTTGCTTTGTGTACCTGACCGATACTCGCAGCATTCTTAGCATCAGGAGTAAACGAATCGTATATTTCTTCTGGGTATTTACCCATGTATTTTTTAAATATTTTTCTAACTAATGGCGCTGATAAAGGCGGAACCGAAAATTGTGACAAAGAAAATTTATCAACATAGGCTTGTGGCATAATACTTTTATCCATGCTTAGCATTTGAGCCACTTTCAAAGCACTTCCTTTCAAGTTTTTTAATCCATCATAAATATCTTCGGCATTATTTTCATTCAATTTGTCCCGGTTCAAAGTAGGATTTACTATTTTTTCACCGTAATAAGCAACATAGTTTCCTCCGACTTTGAAACCAGTTTTGACTAATTGACTGGCGCGCTCTATTTTTCCAGTTGGTATTTTGTCTAATGTTTTCATTATTACTTTTTTTCCTTCCAAAGGAATTTACCCAAGTCAAACAAACTTTCAAGTGGCTTTGTATCCAATAAATCAACTACAGTAGTTACTGACTTCTCTATAAGAACATCAGTTTTTTCAAAACTTTTTGAAGAATCATCCATCCAAAATTTTAAAATAAACAAAAACTGAATCCATGCGCCTTCAGCAAAAACTGGCTCAGTTACCCTTGACAACTTATCGCTTCTCTCCTCTAGATTTGATTGCATGATTTTTTTTATAAAATCTTTAAAATCATTTCGAAAAAGTTTTAAATCTTTTAAATTTTTCAATCCTTCCTTATTATCTCTCAAAGAAAACAAAACATAACTTCGATTTAAAGTCAATAATTCAAATAACGTAAAATGCAACGTAAGCAGTTTGTTCTTATCTGAATAGGTTTCAAAAGCAGCTTCTTTTTCAATAGTTGCTACTGCATTTTCAAAAAACTTCACCCAAATTTGTTGCCTTATAGTATCAAATGAACCAAAAAATGAATAAAAATCACTTTCTTCAATCGCATTATTTTTACAAAAAGTAAATACATTTTTAGGAGATTCTTGGTGTTCCAAAACATAATTCATATATAATGAAACGATTTTAGTATCATCTATTATTTCGCTTGTAGCTTTTGCTTTTTTTGTAGTTGCCATATCTTTGATTTTAAATGCTCTGCAAAGATAAGTATTGTTTAATTATTTTTAATTTTTATTAAACAAAATATTTTGTTAAAATTATGTTCCAAAAAAAAGCCGCCTTAGTTTAGGCAACTTTTAAATTTATAATGTTTGAAAATTATTTGCCAGATTGTTTTTGAGCTTCTTGAACCATTTTTTCATTTGCTGTGATGGCAAACTCTACTCGACGGTTTTGACTTCTACCTTCAGGAGTTTCATTGGTTGCTATAGGATCAGCTATACCCATACCAACCACCTTAAAACGTGACATATTTAAACCCTTAGACTCTAAATATTTTTCTACAGAAATAGCTCTTTGGTCTGACAGTCGCAAATTAAATTCGGCAGAGCCAGTACTATCTGTATAACCAAAAATTTGAATATTAGTATCTGGATATTGATTAAAAACTGGAACTAGTTTATCTAAATTTGCTTTTGCAGCAGGTGTTAATGTTGACTTACTGGTATCAAATCGGACAGCATTTTCACCCAATACCAGACGTATCCCTTCTCCTACTCTTTCAACCTGTGCTCCAGGCAAAGCAGTTTCAATTTCTCTGGCTTGCTTGTCCATATTTTTTCCTATCAATGCTCCA
The DNA here is from genome assembly GCA_020403245.1 of Flavobacterium sp. GTDB lineage: Bacteria > Bacteroidota > Bacteroidia > Flavobacteriales > Flavobacteriaceae > Flavobacterium. The sequence continues at coordinate 164,476 of JADBYA010000005.1, forward strand.
GTACCTCCACCAATTGCTGCACCGATAAGTGCTCCACCAGCAGTTCCAAGACCTGTATTATTGCCTATTATGCCTCCTATCAAAGCACCTCCAATTGCACCAATTCCTGCTCCTTTTTGGGTATTATTGGCATTTTTTGTTGCCTCACAACTCACCAATAAATTACTAAAAACTAGAGCAACTATAACTAATAAAATACTACCTTTTTTCATATTAATTTAATTTTTCAAATTGATAAACTACATTAGCTGAATTACCAACAACATTTATTTTTTCTAGTAACTGAAATGAATTTTCAGTTAAGTTTGCGATGTTTAAAACATAACCTGACTTTACCGTTTTGGATTTGGCTTCGTCCAAAATTTTCATAACAAATTGCCCTTCTTTATTAATAAACCATGTAATTGGTGTTGAATAGCCAGTGCAATTTGGATTATTCAAAGTCATCTGTCCTTTGTTATTGTTGGATATAAATTTCCATGTACTACCAATAAAACATTTCGAATCTGCTAGGTCAAATGAAGTCACTTTAATCACATCAGAACCTGGATAAGTTACCGATGAAATTTTCCAATCTCCTTTAAGACCAACTTCAGTTTTGTTATCCAATTTTGTGGCCGTTGCTGAAGTCGACGATTTACATGAAAAAATAAAAAGAGACAATAAACTTAAAAAAATAATTTTTTTCATTATTAACACAATTTATGATTATAACACACAAATATACACTCATTATTAAAATGATGTTTTATATAATATTAAATAATTCTTATACAATTCTCCTACGCCAATTTGTCATATTATAGACATTGGTATTCTATTTGACACGTAATTAAAATAACAATTTGTAGAACATAAAAATAAATAAAAAATGACAACAGGAAAAATTAATGTATCAGTAGAAAACATCTTTCCACTAATTAAAAAATTTTTATATAGCGACCATGAAATTTTCTTGCGTGAATTAGTGTCTAATGCCACGGATGCCACTTTAAAATTGAAACATTTAGCTAGCATTGGAGATGCCAAAGTAGAATATGGTAATCCAATCATAGAAGTTAAAATCGATAAAGAAGGCAAAAAATTACACCTAATTGACCAAGGATTAGGAATGACAGCTGACGAAGTTGAAAAATATATCAACCAAATTGCATTTTCTGGAGCTGAGGAATTTTTAGAAAAATATAAAGATTCTGCCAAAGATTCAGGAATCATTGGTCATTTTGGTCTTGGATTTTATTCGGCATTTATGGTAGCTTCCAAAGTTGAAATTATTACCAAATCATACAAAGACGAACCAGCAGCTCATTGGACCTGTGACGGAAGCCCTGAATTCTCGCTTGTAGCTCATGACAAAACAGACAGAGGAACAGAAATCATCCTACACATTGCAGAAGATTCGTTAGAGTTTTTAGAAGAATTTAAAATTCGTGAATTGTTGACTAAATACAACAAATTCATGCCTATTCCAATCAAATTCGGAACAAAAAAAGAAGCTCTTCCAAAACCCGAAGATGCTCCAGAAGATTACAAGACTGAATACGTTGAAGTAGACAATTTTATCAATAATACCAATCCGGCTTGGACAAAACAACCAGTTGATTTAAGTGATGAAGATTATAAAAATTTCTATAGAGAATTGTATCCAATGCAATTTGAAGAACCATTATTCAACATTCATCTTAATGTAGATTATCCGTTCAACTTGACTGGAATTTTATATTTCCCAAAAATGACTGCCGATTTGCAAATGCAAAAAGACAAAATTCAACTGTACCAAAACCAAGTCTATGTTACCGATAATGTGGAAGGAATTGTTCCAGAATTTCTTGGCATGTTAAAAGGTGTTATTGACTCTCCTGATATTCCATTGAACGTTTCTCGTTCCTACCTTCAAGCGGATGGAAATGTGAAGAAAATTTCCAATTATATCACACGAAAAGTTGCTGATAAATTGAAATCATTATTTACGGAAAACCGCGAAGATTTTGAAAAAAAATGGAACGATATCAAAATCGTTTTGGAATATGGAATGTTATCAGAACCCAAATTCTATGAGAAAGCAGGTGACTTTGTGTTGTATCCATCTGTAGATGATAAGTATTATACTTTGGCAGAATTGAAAGAAGCCATCACTGCAAACCAGACTGATAAAAACGGGAAATTAGTAGTGCTTTATACTTCAAACAAAGATGCACAACACGGGTATATCGAAATTGCTAAAGAAAAAGGATATGAAGTATTGTTGCTAGATTCGCCTATTGTTTCGCATTTAATTCAGAAATTAGAGTCAGATAATGAGAACTTGACTTTTGTTCGTGTTGACTCCGATCATATCGATAAATTAATTCAAAAAGAAGACACTCAAATTTCTAAATTATCGGAAGACGAGTCTACTAAGCTAAAAACCGTTTTGGAAGAAATTGTACCCAAAACAAATTATTCAGTTCAACTAGAACCAATGGACAGCTCAGCAGCGCCATTCATTATCACACAACCAGAATTCATGCGACGAATGAAAGAAATGAGCCAAACTGGCGGTGGAGGAATGTTCGGCATGGGCAACTTCCCTGAAATGTATAATTTGGTAGTAAACACCAACTCAGATTTAGCTTCAACAATCTTAAATACATCCGACAAATCAGCACAAGAAAGTTTGGTAAAACAAGCATTAGACTTAGCCAAGATTTCTCAAGGTTTATTGAAAGGCGAAGAATTGACTGCTTTTGTGAAGCGAAGTTTTGAGTTGATAAAATAGTATAAGATAATAGTATTAAGTATTAAGACCTGCGGCTGAAAACTTGCAGGTTTTTTTATTTTACACAAATTACTTTTCTTATATTTAATAATTTAAAAATAAATTGCTACTATGAAAAAATTACTTCTCATCATATTATTTCTCACATCCCTCAATATATTAAGCCAAGAAGACTACATGGAAAGTAGTTTGGTAAAACTTAATCAACAAGTTCCGGAATTTTCATTTACCAATAAAGACGGAAAATCTATCAAATTATCTGATTATAAAGGCAAAGTTATTCTGATAAACTTTTTTGCAACTTGGTGCGGACCATGCATGAAAGAAATGCCATATATTCAGAAAGACTTATGGGAAAAACTTAAAAATAATGATAAGTTCATAATTCTGAGTTTTGGAAGAGATCATTCACAGGAAGAAGTCAACAAATTTATTGAATCTAAAAAATTTACATTTCCAATATTTGCTGATAAAGACAAATCGATTTACAACCTTTTTGCAACTAAATACATTCCAAGAAATTATTTAATCGATTCAAAAGGAAAGGTAATCTATGCTTCAACCGGATTTTCAGAGAAAGAATTTGAAAAATTAAAAGCAACTATCGATAAACAATTAATAAAATATTATTTTTACAAGAAAAAATCATGACCTGCGGTTGAAAACTTGCACGTTTTTTATTGAATCAAATTCACGACCTTCGTACTTCGTAAATCAAACTTCGTACTTCATAATGACGCTCCACATCGAAACCCCAGCCCTACTCTTCTCAGCAACTTCATTGATATTGTTGGCCTATACCAATCGGTTTTTGACCATTGCACAAATCATTAGAGGTTTAAAAAAAACGTATGACCAAGATCACAGCAAAAGCATATTATTACAAATCAAAAACCTCAACTTAAGACTATCGCTCATCAGATATATGCAACTTTTCGGGGTACTTTGTTTGTTCCTCTCTGTTTTCGCTATGTTCTGCTTGTTTTTAGAACAACAAATCTTTGGCATCTATCTTTTTGCGACAAGTCTATTATGCTTGCTTACTTCTTTAGGAATCTCCTTTTGGGAAATCAGTATTTCAGTGACTGCCTTGCGTTTGCATTTAAGTGACTTGGTAGAAGACAAAAATCCTAAGAAATAATACCTTACCTTTGAACAACAGCAATTTAAATCTTGTTGCTAAATATAAATCCAACTATGGAAATCAAAAAAGACCTAAAACTAGCCGTTTTAATCGATGCCGATAACGTTCCTTATGCTAATGTAAAAGAAATGTTTGAAGAAATTGCCAAATACGGAACCCCAACTTTCAAACGCATTTACGCCGATTGGACGAAACCAACAGTTTCAGGATGGAAAAATGTTCTACTCGAAAATGCCATTACTCCTATTCAGCAATACAGCTATTCTACTGGAAAAAATGCAAGTGATAGTGCTTTGATAATTGATGCCATGGACATACTTTATACCGGAAAAGTAGATGGTTTTTGCATTGTTTCCAGCGACTCCGATTTTACTCGACTGGCAACACGACTGCGAGAGGCAGGCATGAAAGTCATTGGTATTGGAGAAAAGAAAACATTGACACCCTTTATTACTGCTTGCGATAAATTCATTTATATCGAAATTTTGAAAAAAGATGATTCCGAAATAAGTTCTGAACAAGACAACAAAAAGCTGTCCAAAAACAACAAACCTAAAAGCTCCAATATTCCTTTAAGTAAAATTGACCCTAAAATCATCAAACTTTTTGCAGATAGTATTTCTGATTTAGAGGATGAAAATGGTTGGGCATATTTGGGCGATTTAGGCAACTTAATGCTAAAAAAGAAGCCCGATTTTGACTCGAGAAATTATGGTTTTCCAAAAATGTTAGCTCTTATAAAAAGTTTAAATCGATTTGAAATTGATGAACGCGAAAGTGGCAAGAATAATATCAAGCATATTTACGTCAGAAGAAAATAAAAAAGTCTTCAAATAGGATTTTTTTTATGCTATTTACTCAAATACATTTTTCTTCTGCTGTACAATTTGTAAAATGCATCATCTTTCAAATCATCAATAAACCGGATTTTAAAACAAATCAGAAAGGTTCAATTCGTTTGTAATTACACTCAAATAATACTCGTTGTTCTTAACACCATTTGCTGTAAGCATTGTTATAAAAACATTTTTATTTGTTTTGGTTTTCTTTTTGAAAAGAGTGACTTTATGTTGCAGTTCTTCTGCATAGTTTTTAGTGATTTCAAAAACTGTATCATAAAATTTTAATTCCAAAATAGTAATACAATTATCGTTTCGGTCAATAATAAAATCAATTTGAGCTCCCTTTTCTGGTGTATTCCCTTTATCTATCCAAGAATATTCATTGGAAATAATACCATTTATTCCCAGAGCTTTTTTAATATTTAAAATATGTTTAAACGACAAATTTTCAAACGCATAGCCACACCAGGTTTTATAGGATTGGGTATTAGATATTTGCAACCAACTACTATTGACTTTGTTATTCTGAAGAAATTTAAAATAGAAAATAGAATATTCATCTACTAACCGATACAGAAAATCTTCTTTGGTTTTATTAATTGGATATATAATTTTTATAAATCCACAGGCTACCAATTCATCCAATAATTTCGAAAAACCGCCACCACTTGTGAGTTTCGTATCTACTAAAAGCTCATTTCTAGTCAATCCTTTGCTTTTTGTTGCCAATGCTTTGATAATGGAAATATGCAAATCGCTGTTTTTGAACAGTGATGCATACAAATTACCAAACTCATTTTTCAAAAGGGCTTGAGGCTTGAAAAATAACTCATCCAAAATTTGAGGGACACTTTGACCAGATTTGATGTCTTTTAGATAAAATGGAACTCCCCCAACGGACATATACAAAGTTGCTAAATCTTTCAGAGTAAGCTTTACATTAGAAAGTTCTAAAAACTGTTTGGTTTCTTTCAATGTAAACGGCATCAATTGAATATGAGCCGTAATTCGGTTGTGCAATCCTCCTTTATTGTTGATGACTTTGTCAATAATCCAAGATGCCGCTGAACCACAAATAACCAAAATAATATCGTTTCTTTTGGAACAATACGAATTCCAAAAATTATCTAATGCTGCAAGAAATCCAGATTTTGGCGTTTCAAACCAAGCAATTTCATCTAAAAAAACGACTTTTTTCTTTTTAGTTTCTAAATTATTTAAGTGAATTTTTAATAACGAAAATGCTTGCAACCAATTTTTAGGAATGGTTGGTTTTTCGGTTGTATTAACGTCTAACAATGCCAACCAAAAACTTTCTAGTTGTTGTGCCATTTCTTTTTCGTGCAAACCACTGGCTTCAAAAACTATGCTTTTTTCATAGACTTGCCTAATCAAATAGGTTTTGCCAATACGGCGTCTGCCATAAACAGCCAAAAACTCTGAACCCTTCTTATTCAGTAAGTTTCGAAGTATTTTTATTTCGTCTTCTCGTCCTGCTACTATCATAACTAGTAATTTATACCTCGCCAAATATAATACATTTTAATTGAATTTGGCGAATTATAAATATTATTATTCGCCAAGTTTACATTTTAAACCTAAAACTTGGCGAATTATAATCACAAAAAAAATCCAAATCCCATTTATTGGAATTTGGATTTTTATTTATTGGAATTTTCATCCTTTATTTACTCAAATACATTTTTCTTCTACTATACAATTCATAAAAAGCATCATCCTTCAAATCATCAATAAACAAAATACTTTCGCCAGTTGATTTCATTTCGGGTCCAAGTGCTTTATTCACATCCTTGAATTTACTAAAAGAAAAAACCGGTTGCTTGATAGCATATCCTTTCAATTGAGGATTAAATGTAAAATCGGTTACTTTGTTCACGCCAAGCATTACTTTGGTTGCATAGTTTACATAAGGTTCACCATACGCTTTGGCAATAAACGGCACCGTTCTAGATGCTCTAGGATTGGCTTCAATAATGTAAACGATATCGTCTTTTATGGCAAATTGAATATTGATTAAGCCAACAGTTCTTAAAGCCAGTGCAATTTTCTTCGTGTGATCTTTGATTTGTTGCATTACAAACTCACCTAAATTAAATGGTGGTAACGTAGCATTTGAATCGCCTGAGTGAATTCCGCAGGGTTCGATGTGTTCCATAATTCCAATGATGTACACATTTTCACCATCACAAATCGCATCGGCTTCGGCTTCAATGGCGCCATCCAAATAATGATCGAGTAATAATTTATTTCCGGGAATCGATTTTAATAAATCAATAACGTGTTCTTCTAATTCTTGTTTGTTGATGACAATTTTCATGCCCTGTCCACCCAAAACATAGGAAGGACGAACTAACAAAGGAAAGTCTAAAGTATCAGCTAATTTCGATGCCTCATCAGCACTTTCGGCAATTCCGAATTGAGGAAATGGTATTTTCAATTCGGTTAACAATTCTGAAAAACGTCCTCTATCTTCGGCTAAATCTAGCGCATCAAAAGTAGTTCCTAGAATTCTTATACCATATTTTGATAATTTTTCTGCCAATTTCAAAGCGGTTTGTCCACCCAATTGTACAATTACACCTTCGGGATTTTCGTGTCGAATGATATCATAAATATGTTCCCAGAAAACAGGTTCAAAGTATAATTTATCTGCGGTATCAAAATCGGTTGAAACCGTTTCTGGATTACAGTTAATCATAATGGTTTCGTAGCCACATTCTTTGGCAGCTAAAACACCGTGAACACAAGAATAATCAAATTCAATTCCTTGTCCAATTCGGTTGGGTCCAGAACCTAAAACCACTACTTTCTTTTTTGGAGTAACTATACTTTCATTATGAACATATCGTTCACCGCTAGCAGTTTCAACTTCAGCTTCAAAAGTGGAATAATAATAGGGAGTTAAGGCCTTGAATTCAGCAGCACAAGTATCAACTAATTTATACACACGCTTGATATTCATTTCATCGCGCAATTTATAAACTTGACTTTCTAAACAACCCAACATATGGGCTATTTGACGGTCGCCATATCCTTTTTGTTTCGCTTCTAGTATCAATGCTGCCGGCAAAGTATCAATCTTGTATTTTGATATTTCTCTTTCTAATAGATGTAAGTCTTCGTATTGCTTCAAAAACCACATATCTATTTTTGTGATTTCGTGAATTCTGCTTAATGGAATTCCCATTGCAATAGCATCATAAATTACAAAAACTCTGTCCCAACTGGCGTTAGTTAGTTTTTCAATTATCTGTTCGTAATTTTTGTATCCTTTTCCGTCAGCCCCCAATCCGTTGCGTTTGATTTCTAATGACTGAGTAGCTTTATGCAGGGCTTCCTGGAATGAACGGCCAATTCCCATCACTTCTCCAACAGATTTCATTTGCAGACCTAAGGTTCTATCCGCACCTTCAAATTTATCAAAATTCCAACGTGGAATTTTCACGATAACATAATCCAAAGTAGGTTCAAATAAAGCTGAAGTAAGTTTTGTAATTTGATTTGGCAATTCATCAAGATGATATCCAAGTGCTAATTTTGAGGCCACTTTCGCAATTGGATAACCTGTAGCTTTTGATGCCAAAGCAGACGAACGTGAAACTCTAGGGTTAATTTCTATCGCCACAATATCTTCTTTTTCGTCGGGTGAAACAGCAAATTGAACGTTACAACCTCCAGCAAAATTTCCAATACTGCGCATCATCAAAATGGCCATGTCACGCATTTTTTGAAAAGTGGTGTCCGATAAGGTCATGGCTGGTGCCACTGTGATAGAATCCCCAGTATGAATTCCCATAGGATCCATATTTTCGATAGAGCAGATGATAACTACGTTGTCGTTTTTATCGCGAAGCAATTCTAATTCGTATTCTTTCCAACCAATCAATGCCTTATCAATCAATACTTCATGTATGGGTGACATTTCTAAACCGTAGGTTAGTTTTTCATCAAATTCTTCCTTGTTATGAACAAAAGCGGCTCCCGTTCCGCCCAATGTGAATGACGGACGGATAACTAGTGGAAACCCAAATTCTTGGGCAATTTCTTTTCCACGAAGGAAAGAAGTACAAATTTCGGCAGGTGCTGATGGAATTCCTATTTTTTTTAGTAATTGTTTGAATTGTTCTCTGTCTTCGGTAATATTGATGGCATTGATATCAACACCAATTAGTTTTACTCCAAAATCTTTCCAAATTCCTTTGTCGTCGGCTTCCAAACACAAATTCAAAGCGGTTTGTCCTCCCATGGTTGGCAAAACTGCATCAATTTGAGGATGTTCTTTTAAAATTTTGATGATGGATTTGGTAGTCAATGGCAATAAATAAATATGATCCGCCATTGATGGGTCGGTCATAATGGTTGCCGGATTGGAATTGATTAAGATTACTTCTATTCCTTCTTCGCGGATGGAACGAGCTGATTGTGAACCTGCATAATCAAATTCACATGCTTGACCAATAACAATTGGACCTGAACCTATAATTAAAACCGATTTTATGGAGTTGTCTTTTGGCATTGTAGTGTGTTGTTGTTTTGTAATATAACTTGATTGTCAAAATTAATTCGTTTGTTTCTAATGTTTAAAACTTGTTATTGAAACTTATCAAAATTTATAAACAAGTTGAAAAAAAAGCCGCTACTAATAAAAGTAACGGCTTTATATTGATTATATGCTAATCATTATTTTTTGTGTCTAGGTTCAGATGATACAGTCAATTTATGTCTTCCTTTGGCTCTTCGACGCGCAAGCACTTTTCTACCATTTGCAGAAGCCATTCTGTCCATAAATCCGTGCTTATTTCTTCTTTTTCTTTTTGATGGTTGAAACGTTCTTTTGCTCATTGCTTTGTATCTTTAAAATCGTGTATTAATTTCTATGGTAAACTAGGTTCTTTTAAACCGAGTGCAAATATACAAACCTTTTTTTTTCTGGCAAGTAGTTTTATAAAAATATTTTCAAATCCTTTTATTACCTTTGCAATCATAAAAAATAATAATTATGTTTCACAGATTTATAAAATTAGTATTGGCTGTACTTATTGTTGCCACAAGTGTTTGGCAATTTACTGAGGGGAATATTGGCAATGGTATTTTTTTATTGTTGTTATCGGCAATCCCTATTTTTCTTTACTACAAAAACGAATACATTCTTTTGGCATTCTTAAAACTTAGAAAACAAGATTTTGCTGGCGCAAAAATATGGTTGGATAAAATAAAAAATCCCGAAACGGCATTGGTTAGAAAACAACAAGGGTATTACAATTATCTTCATGGATTAATGCTTTCGCAAACCAATTTGACCCAGGCCGAAAAATATTTTAAAAAAGCAATTGAATTGGGATTGAACATGGATATGGATTTAGCCGTTGCCAAATTAAATTTGGCTGGAGTTGCAATGTCTAGAAGAAGAAAGTTAGAAGCGACAAACCTTCTTAATGAAGCCAAAAAATTGGACAAACAAGGAATGCTGAAAGACCAAATCAAAATGATGAAAGAGCAAATGAAGAAAATTTAGTATTCAGCCTGCCTGTCGGCAGACAAGTGTTCAGTAATTAGTTGGCAGTTTTTATCCTAAAAACAAAAAAACGTCGTGAAAATCTCAGGACGTTTTTTTATGTATTTTATTGAATACTAAAAAACTGAGCACTGAACACTTTTTAATATCCTTCTGTTGGAATTTCGATTTCGTATTTTTTCTTGGTTGGATTTAGTAACTTTTTGTCACGCAACCAAGGATTATGGATTTTCAAAATTTTATAATTGATCCCTTGTGACATGGCAAAACTTGTTAAATCATTAATAGTGCTATCTATTTCTATTTTTTTGGTTGGAATTTGAGAATATAAATCACTCGGAAAAATACTGAAACCATATTTGGCTGGCTGTTTCATAATTTCTTTCAACGCCAAAATTCTAAAAACATACCGAGACGTTTCTTCTGTTAATGCTAAATCATAATAGTTAATTACTTTTTGTTCTTCAATCTTTTTTGAAATGCCGCTCATTCCACCATTGTAAGAAGCGGCAGCAAGTGTCCAAGTGCCAAATTTTTCTTTAGCGGACAACAAATATTTACAGGCAGCTTCGGTTGATTTTTCTAAATGGTAGCGTTCGTCCACAATCTCATTGACTTCCATTCCTTTTTCTTTGGCTGTATCAGGCATAAATTGCCATACTCCTCTTGCTCCAGCTGAAGAAACCGCATTGGTTAAACCGCTTTCAATAACCGCCAAATATTTAAAATCATCTGGCACGTTATACTTTTGAAGTATTGGTTCAATTATTGGAAAAAACCTATTGGCGCGTTTAATTATTAGGGTTGTAGTAGAATGTAAATTGGCATTAATTAAAATCTCTCTGTCTAGTCTCTCTTTTACATCAGTAACTTTAAGTGGTGCACTTTCTCCAGCAAAATCTACAACTGTTGGAAAATACATAGCAGTCCCTTCACGCATTAGTTTGTCTTTAGTATCTCCAGTAATGGCAAAAATTAAAAATCCTGAAATTAAAATAACAATAATGATAGAAATATAGGCTTCACTTTTTTTCATAATCTCGTTGTTTTTAGTCTTGTTGAAAGGTACAAAAAAAGTTCCAAAAAGGTATTTATTCTAAGATAATTTTAGGAAGATTTTCATTTAACCATCTGTATTTATTCAAAATCATAATATGCGTTCCGCCTTTGACTGAAATGTAATTTTTTATATTTTTAGGAGGAAAAACTTCATCGGCATCTCCATGAATATGAATAATTTTATGGTCTATATCTATTCGCTCCCAGTTTATAATCTCTTCTATCGCCCAATCTAAATATTTTTTATCTCTAACCGAGAGATATTTTTCATACAATACCAACCTTTGTTTAATAATAGAAGAACCGAAAGTAAATTTTGCCAAAAGTTCAATGTTTTCAAATAACTGGGTTGGTATGAGTTTATAAGCTTTTGTTGATTTAGCAATTTTCATTGGTGTAGGTAATTCAGATTTTGATTTTACACTAGATATGATTATTACCTTCATTGGATTTAAAAATTGTTTCATTTCTTGAACCAAAATCCCGCCAAAAGAAACGCCAATTAAAACTACCTTGTCGTGTTTAATATTTATTGCCATTCTCGCTGCATATGATTTTATACTTTCTCGAGGGTTTGGAATAAACCATTCCAAATAGTGAATTTCAAAAATATCATTTGGAAGTTGTATCCTTTGAAATATAGTGGAACTCGCGGCCATGCCTGGCATAAAATAAACATGAATTTTAGTCATATTTTAAATCAAAACCAGTTAATTATTAGTATTTTTGCATAAAAATAATCCTTTTAATTCATATAATCATGAACGATGCGCTAATTTTGGAAAAAATGGAAATTAAAGACAACACCTTTGCCCGTCAATTTGAAACTATAGTTGATGGAAAATTGATTTCAATAGAATATTCATTTCAAGAAAAGAAAATTTTCCTTACCAGAATAAATACTTTTGAAGGTTTTCAAGATGAAAATTTTATAAATGATTTCTTAAAAAATATTATGGAAATTGCTTATGAGCGAAAGTTAAAAGTTGTCCCTATTTTACCTAAAATTGCGCTTTTTTTTAGAAAAAACACTTCGTATAAAGATTTACTTCCACCAGGAATTAAAATATAAGTTTTAGAAAAATCCAACATAGAAATTCCAAATTCCATAAGAGTTTGGATTTTTTTTTTATATTTATAAAATGGATACAGAAGCATTACGACAGGGAATCATTGATTTCTTTGAAAAGATTGATAAATATTATGGTAGTAAAACAGAGGTAACTCAAGGATTATTTTCTAAACTTGATGATGTGAATGCAGCATTGACTACATGGAATTTATCGGAGTTTCAACTTATTCGTTCTGCTTATCGAAACAATGGCGGTAAATTTATGTTTGAAGGAAATGGAAACTATTTTGAAATTGCTGCCGAAAAACTTATTGATTTCAAGCAACTTGGACGAAATAAATTTGAGTTTATAGAACAATATGGTGAAACTGTTTTTAGAATTACTAAGATTCGGTTTCATTATAAGTATTAGAAATTCCAATTTTTTAAATTCCAAATTCCAAGTCTACACAGTTGGAATTTGGAATTTTTCGTTTTGGAATTTTAACCTCACACTTCCATCTTCATTAATTTTGGTCAAATTGATTTCGTGCAACGCATTGACTAATTCTGGATTCCAAGGTGTTTTTACTCTGACATAATTTTCGGTAAAGCCATGGATGTATCCTTCTTTATTTTCGCTTTCAAACAATACTGTTCGGTTAGTTCCTATTTGACTTTCATAAAAAGCACGACGTTTTTTTACAGACAAACCTCTTAACATCTTACTTCGTTTGTTTCTTATATTCAACGGCACTGCACCTTGCATGGTTGCAGCTTCTGTATTATCCCTTTCGGAATAGGTAAAAACATGCAAATAAGAAATATCCATTTCATTTAAAAAATGATAGGTTTCCAAAAAATGTTGATCAGTTTCGCCTGGAAACCCAACAATCACATCGACACCAATACAGGCGTGTGGCATTACTTCACGAATTTTATTTACACGTTCAGTATACACTTCTCGTTGATAGCGTCTTTTCATTTTACCAAGAATTTCGTTGCTCCCACTTTGCAATGGAATATGAAAATGTGGCACAAATGTTCTGCTTTGAGATACAAATTCGATGGTTTCGTTTTTGAGTAAATTTGGTTCTATGGAAGAAATTCGTAAACGCTCAATTCCTTCCACTTCGTCTAATGCTTTTACTAAATCTAGAAAAGTATGTTCGTGTTTTTTATTCCCAAATTCACCTTTGCCATAATCGCCAATATTCACCCCAGTTAAAACGATTTCTTTAATTCCTTGCTGAGAAATTTCGGAAGCATTTTTCAAGACATTTTCCAAAGCATCACTTCTGGAAATTCCACGCGCCAATGGAATGGTGCAATACGTGCATTTATAATCGCAACCATCCTGTACTTTTAAAAAAGCTCGTGTTCGATCGCCTATGGAGTAACTGCCTACATAAAAATCAGCTTCGGCAATCTCGCAAGAATGCACTTCGCCCCTATCATTTTTGGACAAATCATTAATGTAATCGGTAATTTTGAATTTTTCGGTGGCACCCAAAACCAAATCAACACCATCAACAGCCGCTAATTCTTCTGGTTTTAATTGTGCATAACAACCTACTGCAGCAACGAACGCCTTTTCATTGAGCTTCATGGCTTTTTTTACTACTTGTTTGAATTGTTTATCGGCATTTTCGGTAACCGAACAAGTATTGATGACATAGATATCGGCTACTTCTTCAAAGTCAACTCTGTCAAATCCCTCGTTTTGAAAATTCCTTGCTATAGTAGACGTTTCGGAAAAATTTAATTTACATCCCAAAGTGTAGAATGCTACTTTCTTTTTTTGTTCCATAGTAATTCCTCAATTGATTAAACCGGACTGCCGACAGGCAGGTCGTTGTCAAAAATTGAGTGGGCAAATTTATGAATAATTTTAAAAAAAAACAGCCACAGATTCACAGATTAAAATAATTTTAAAAATCTGTGAATCTGTGGCTAAACTTATTAAACTATTCTTTTCTAAACTTTTTAGTTACTTCAAAAACGTGTTCCAAAATCTTAGCGTCTTCCTCAGTAAATTCCACTTGTCGGCGAGCCATAACTATTTTGGCAGTTTGAATTGCTTTAGACGTTAAATAAGTAGTAAATCCCGAAGCGCCACCCCAAGAAAAACTTGGCACAAAATTGCGAGGAAAACCAGCTCCAAAAATGTTGGCATTTACACCCACTACAGTTCCGGTATTGAACATGGTATTGATACCACATTTGCTATGATCGCCCATCATCAGTCCGCAAAACTGCAAACCAGTTCGTGCAAATCCTTCGGTTTCATAACTCCACAAACGCACTTCTTCGTAGTTGTTTTTTAAATTGGAATTATTGCTGTCGGCACCCATATTACACCATTCGCCAAGAACCGAATTTCCTAAAAATCCATCGTGGCCTTTATTGGAATAGCCAAATAAAACCGAGTTATTCACTTCGCCACCTATTCTACAATGAGGCCCAATAGTTGTAGCGCCATATACTTTTGTAGCCAGTTTTACTTGAGCTTCTTCGCACAAAGCAAATGGTCCACGAATGACCGAACCTTCCATAATTTCTGCGTTTTTTCCAATGTATATTGGTCCAGTAGAGGCATTTAAAGTGACAAATTCTAGCTTTGCTCCTTCTTCGATAAAAATGTTTTCGGGAGAAATTACATTGACACTTTTAGGAATCGGTTGTGACTTTCTGTCTTCTGTAATCAATTCAAAATCTTCGCGAAGTGCGGCATCATTTTTGGCAAAAATATCCCAAGTGTGTTCCAATTTTAAGCACTCTTCATTGAATTCAATTATTTCATAAGTATCAAAATCAACTTCTTCTTGCGTGTCATTAGTATAAAAAGCAATCACTTCTTCTCCTTGAAAAATAGCTTGGTTTTTCTCTAAATTTTTGACAATTTCTGCCAAAATATCGTTGGGTAAAAAAGAAGCGTTAATCAATACATTATTCTCCATTTCCACCATTGGAAATTTTTCAGACAGGTATTCTTCCGTCAAAGTGGTTGTTGTTGAACCCAAATATTTCTCCCATTTTTCACGAATGGTTAATATTCCGACACGAATATCGGCTACCGGACGAGTAAAGGTAAAAGGAAGTAAAGCATTGCGAACTGTTCCGTCAAAAAGTATGTAATTCATTTGAGAAGTTTAAAAGTTTTAGGGTTTAAAAGTTTAAGGGGTCAATTCTTACTTTTAAACACATTTCAAAGTTACAAAACTTTGGTTCATAAAAAAACCTTCCATAAAAATGAAAGGTTTTGTAAAAATTTGAAAATCTATCCCGAAGGTTAGGGACTTATTTTGCGTGTTTAGCGTATTTGGTTTTAAATTTATCGATACGTCCTGCCGTATCGATAAGTTTAGATTTACCTGTGTAAAAAGGATGAGAACTTCTAGAAATCTCCATTTTGTAAACTGGATATTCAACACCTTCGTGTGTGATGGTTTCTTTTGTTTCAACTGTTGATTTAGTAATAAAAACATCGTCGTTCGACATGTCTTTAAACGCCACTAATCTGTAATTTTCTGGGTGAATTCCTTTTTTCATGATAAATCTTTTATTGTTGTGAAGTAGTTTGTTTTGATGCTTTCATTCCGAAAGGTATAAACTTACTACAGCTTTTAATATTTATGTTTTTTATTTAGCGTGTGCAAAAATACAATTTTTTTACAAAAATCAAAGCGATGTGTAACTTTTTTTAAATGTTTCCTACTTAATATAGGATTTACTTATATTTGTTAAAATTTAAAAACTAAAAATTAAATATTATGAATGAAATTATTAAGAAAAACGGAATTACATTTGGAATTATCCTAGGATTATTTTCATTACTAATTACAACTGCTATTTACGCAATAGATTTGCAGTTATTTACAAGTTGGTGGATTGGAGGTATCGCAATTGTTGTACCAATAATTATCGGTTTTGTTTTAGTTTCAAAAACAAAAAAACAATTGAATGGCAACATTAATTTCAAAGAAGCCTTCACCGTTTATTTTATTGCTGCAGTTATTGGATCGTTCATTTCTAAACTTTTTGAATATATTTTATTTAACTTCATAGATCCACAAGCTAAAGAAACTATCAAAGAAATCAACATCAAATATACAACTGAAATGATGGAAAAGCTTGGTGCTCCAGCGGCATCAATAAATGAAGCTATGCAAAAAGTAGCAGAAACCGATAATTATTCCATTGGCAATATTATATTTGGATTAGCTATGGGATTAGTTTTTCATGCTATTTTCGGCTTAATTTTAGCTGCAATTTTTAAATCAAAATCGAACGAAGGATTGTAAATGAATCTATCCATCATCATTCCGCTACTTAACGAGCAGGAATCTTTACCCGAATTGCATCAATGGATTGTCAACGTGATGACAGCTCACAAGTATTCCTATGAAGTTATTTTTATTGATGATGGAAGTACGGATGACTCTTGGCGGATTATAGAATCGCTTTCAAAAGAAAATGGGAATGTAAAAGGCATTCGTTTCATGCGAAATTTTGGAAAATCACAAGCATTGCATGCCGGTTTTGCTAAAGCGCAAGGCGATGTAGTCATTACTATGGATGCCGATTTACAAGATAGTCCAGAGGAAATTCCAGATTTGTACAAAATGGTAATGAACCAAGATTATGATTTGGTTTCGGGTTGGAAAAAGAAACGTTATGATTCGGTTGTAACAAAGAATTTACCATCCAAACTTTTTAATTGGGCTGCACGAAAAACTTCTGGAGTTCATCTTAATGATTTTAATTGTGGCTTGAAAGCTTACAAAAATACCGTAATTAAAAACATTGAAGTTTCGGGCGAAATGCACCGTTACATCCCTGTTTTAGCCAAGAATGCTGGATTTTCTAAAATTGGCGAAAAAGTGGTCATTCATCAAGCCCGAAAATATGGAGAGTCTAAATTTGGGGTGAGTCGCTTTATCAATGGATTTCTGGATTTAATTACCATTTGGTTTTTATCACGTTATGGCAAAAGACCGATGCATCTTTTTGGTGCTGGGGGCGTTTTGATGTTTATCATTGGATTCATAGCAACTGGTTTTATTATTTCTATTAAACTTATTAGGTTATATTCTGGTTTTAAAACTGTTTTAGTGACAGAGAATCCTCTTTTTTATATCGCTTTAACGGCTATGATTATAGGTTCACAATTATTTTTAGCTGGATTTTTGGGCGAAATTATTCTTCGAACAAAGAATAACGAGGAACGCTATAAAATTTCAAGTGAGGTGAATTTGTAGTTCAACTTGAGGACACAATTTGTGACCTCAAACCAAAATTTACTATGGAAATAGAAGTTATTCAAAATAAAATTTATGAAATTCGAGGTAATAAAGTCATGCTTGATTTTGATTTGTCATTGCTATATGGAGTTGAAACACGTGTTTTAAAACAAAGTATTAGGAGGAATTTAAAAAGATTTCCAGAAGATTTTATGTTTGAACTTTCGGATTTAGAGATAAATCGCCTGGTATCACAAAATGTGATACCATCAAAAAGCTATTTAGGTGGTTCTTCTCCTTTTGCCTTTACAGAACAGGGTATTGCAATGTTATCAAGTGTTTTAAAAAGTGAAAAAAAGCCCCACCCCAGCCCTCCCCAAAGGGGAGGGAGAAGGAAAAAATTGGATTTAAAAAATAATTTAAGAATTTGATGATTAATTTTGTATTGAAAATGTAATTTAACAAACGTAAAACAACGATTGATATAATAAATAAGTTTACAAATTAGCTTAGCCCTGATAGAAGCGGTATCCTTTTTATTTTTGTCATTCTGAGCTTGTCGAAGGACAAAATAAAAAGATATAGCGAATAGCAGGATTGGCTTCAAAAAAAGATTATGCACATCGAAAAAAATATATTAGATAAAGTAAATGAATGGCTTACGCCTACATTTGATGCAGCAACACAAGACGAAATCATCGAAATGATGACTACTTCTCCAAAAAATTTGGAAGAGAGTTTTTATAAAAATTTGGAATTTGGAACTGGTGGAATGCGCGGAATTATGGGTGTGGGCACCAATCGTATTAATAAATATACTCTTGGTAAAAACACGCAAGGATTATCAGATTACTTAAAAAAATCATTTCCAAGCGAAGAATTGAAAGTAGTAATTGCTTATGATTGTCGTCATAATAGCGACTCCTTGGCAAAAGTAGTCGCCGATGTTTTTTCATCCAACGGAATTTATGTGTATTTGTTTTCGGAAATGCGACCTACTCCAGAGTTATCTTTTGCCTTAAAACACCTTAATTGTCATGCTGGAATTGTTTTAACTGCTTCGCACAATCCGCCGGAATACAATGGTTACAAAGTATATTGGAAAGATGGTGGGCAATTAGTTCCGCCCGAAGATGAGGAAATTATTCGAGTGATTGAAGAATTGAAATACAGTGAAATTAAATTTGAAGCAAACGAAAGTTTAATAGAATATATTGACGTAGCTATTGATAAAGCGTTTATAAATTCTACTATTGAAAATGCAAGTTTTAACATTTCGGCTAATGCCAAAGAAAATTTGAAAATTGTATATACTTCTTTGCATGGAACGTCTATAAAATTGGTTCCAGCAGTTTTGTCAAAAGCGGGTTATACCGATGTAAATATTGTGCCGGAACAAGCCGAACCTAATGGCGATTTTCCAACAGTAAAATCTCCAAATCCAGAAGAACCAGAAGCGTTGACAATGGCGTTGGCTTTAGCAGAAAAAACAAATTCAGATATTGTGTTTGGCACAGACCCTGATAGCGACCGATTGGGCGTAGCCGTTAGAAATAATGAAGGAAAATTGCAATTATTGAA
Organism: Flavobacterium sp.; assembly: GCA_020403245.1. GTDB lineage: Bacteria > Bacteroidota > Bacteroidia > Flavobacteriales > Flavobacteriaceae > Flavobacterium. Next base: position 183,690 of record JADBYA010000005.1, read on the forward strand.
TGGAAACCAAACCATGGTTGTAATGACGCATTTTCTTTTGGAACAATGGAAAAAAGCAGGTAAGATTAATGGCAAACAGTTCGTAGGTTCGACTATTGTTTCTACACCAATGATGCTCGAATTGGCTTCTGCATATAACGTAGAATGTAAAGTTGGTTTAACTGGATTTAAATGGATTGCGAAATTTATCAAAGACTTCCCTGAATTACAATTTATTGGCGGTGGCGAAGAAAGTTTTGGCTTTATGGTTGGTGACGCTGTGCGCGATAAAGATGCCGTTGGTGCGATATTGCTAATGTGTGAAATTGCGGCTCTAGCCAAAGAAAAAGGAAGTTCTGTTTATAAAGAATTGGAACAAATGTATGTTGACTTTGGTTTCTACAAAGAACATTTGATTTCAATTACCAAAAAAGGCATTGAAGGCGCTAACGAAATCAAGCAAATGATGGTTGACATGCGTGAAAATCCGGTTTCCGAAATTAATGGACAACGAGTAATAATGGTGGAAGATTATCAAAATTCATCGGCTCGCAACTTATTGACTAATGAAATCGAAACCTTACATATACCAAAATCGGATGTGTTGATTTACTATTTAGAAGATGGTTCCAAAATTTGTGCTCGTCCAAGTGGAACGGAACCCAAAATAAAATTTTACTTTAGCGTTAATACTTCCATCGAAAGTATTGACGAAATCGCAGCAGCAGAGACTTTCCTTGATTCGAAAATAAAAAATATAATTTCTGAAATGCAGTTGAATTAATTGTATAATGGAAAATAAATTAGATACTAACCATTCATCCAATTTATTAAACTCAATAATAAGTTTAATTGATACCACGCGCCAGAATGTTGCAAAAACGGTCAATCAAGAACTAACGCTGCTTTACTGGAATATTGGAAAAAGTATCAATGAAGATATTTTAAACAATGAACGTGCCGACTATGGAAAGAAGATTATTCCCGAGTTAAGTATAAAATTATCTGAAATGTATGGAACAGGATTTAACAAACGAAATTTACAGAGTTTTTTTTAAGTTAAATGCTGTATTTGAGGATGTTACAATTTTGCACACACTGTGTGCAAAATTGAGCTGGTCGCATTTGAGAACTATTATATACGTTGAAAGCGCAATAAAAAGAGATTTCTACATCGATTTGCTTTTTTACCATCGTTGTTTAAGACGTCTTATTGCTATTGATTTAAAGTTAGGAAAATTTAAAGCCAGTTACAAAAGCCAAATGGAATTGTATTTAGGTTGGCTTGAACAAAATGAGCAAAAAGAATACGAAAACAATCCAATTGGATTAATTTTGTGCAGTGAAAAATCGCCCGAGCAGATTAATTATTTATTACTAGACCAAGCAGAAAATATTAAAGTTGCCGAATATCTTACGTAACTTCCTGATAAAACAGTATTACTAGAAAAATTTCGTAAAGCAATTGAAATTGCCGAAAACAAGACTAAAAACAATGGATGAAAATTTAAAGAAAATTATACCATTTGCCTTAAAATTCAAAAATCACATTATTTGGAATATTATCTACAATGTGCTTTATGCCCTGTTTGCAACTTTGTCTTTTGTTGCATTATTCCCTTTAATGGAGGTGCTTTTTAAAATGAATAAAGCTGTAACACAGTTGCCTGTTTATAAAGGAATTACAGAATTAGGTGAATACGGAAAACAATATCTTCAATTTTATATTACGAAACTAAGCATAGAAAATGGTCCACAATATGCTCTTTTATTAACTGTTGGTCTTGTTATATCAACTTTTTTATTTAAAAATGTATTCAATTATTTGGCTTCTCAACATTTGATGAAAATCAAAAATGGTGTTCTCAAAGATTTGAGAGATAAAATGTTTGCAAAAATTATAGAATTGCCCGTATCATATTATTCGGAAAAAAGAAAAGGTGACGTTATGGCAAGAATGCTTGGCGATGTAAATGAAGTAAAAAATTCGTTTTTTTTAATATTAGAACTAATTGTAAAAGAGCCACTTACCATTATATTTGCTATAATTGCTATGCTAAAAATAAGTGTAGAATTAACACTTTTTGTATTTATTTTTATTCCTATTTCTGGCTTTGTAATTTCTAAAATAGGCAAAAGTTTAAAAGCAAGATCAACCAAAACACAACAAGAAAACGGCTATTTAATTTCCATTGTTGAGGAAACTTTAAGCGGATTGAAAGTTGTAAAAAGTTATAATTCAGAAAGTTATTTCAAATCTTTATTTAATGATTCCATATCAAGATTATTAAAACTCGACAACAGTATTGGAAAGAAAAACAATTTAGCATCACCAATGAGTGAATTTATGGGTATTATTGTTATTGCGATTCTTCTCTGGTATGGCGGAAATTTAGTTTTAGTTGATAAAACATTAAACGGTGCATTATTCATAGTTTATTTAGGATTGGCTTATAATATCTTAACTCCAGCAAAAGCAATTTCAAAAGCATCTTATCAAGTAAAAAATGGATTGGCTGCTGCCGAAAGAGTTTTTGAAGTTTTAGAAGTTGAAAACACCATAACCAACAAATCAAACGCTATAGTTAAAGAATCTTTCACTGATAAAATTACCATTGAAAACATCAACTTTAAATATGAGGATGAAAATGTCTTGAAAAACTTTTCTATTGAAGTTCCCAAGGGAAAAACAATTGCATTAGTGGGTCAATCGGGAAGTGGAAAAAGTACTATTGCTAATTTGCTTACACGGTTTTATGATGTTCAAGAAGGCATAATAAAAATTGACGGTATTGACATTAAAGACATGAATTTGAAATCATTAAGAAATTTAATGGGATTGGTAACTCAAGATTCTATTTTGTTTAATGATACTATCAAAGCCAATATCGCTTTGGGAAAACCCAATGCCACCGATGAAGAAATCATTGAGGCACTCAAAATTGCCAATGCTTATGAGTTTGTAAAAGATTTACCGTATGGAATTGAAACTAATATTGGTGACAGCGGAAACAAACTTTCGGGCGGACAAAAACAACGTTTGTCTATAGCACGTGCGGTTTTGAAAAATCCACCCATTATGATTTTGGACGAAGCCACTTCAGCTTTGGATACCGAAAGCGAAAGATTGGTTCAAATAGCATTAGAAAACATGATGCAAAACCGGACTTCCATTGTTATTGCGCATCGTCTATCTACCATTCAAAAAGCCGATGTAATTGTGGTGATGCAAAAAGGAAAAATTGTAGAGCAAGGAACACACGAGGAACTTATTGCTAAAAATGGAACGTATTCTAAATTGGTTTCAATGCAATCTTTTGAATAATACCCTTTCAATTCAGAAATGATAAATCCACTATATCGGATTATATTCTTTAACCAACCATTCTGTATCCAGAAGATTGACAACGTTATAATGAACTTTATCGTCTTTATCAAATTCACCATTTTTGTTACTGTCTTCGATGCTTCTGAAATACAAACAATTTTTTGCTTCAATAACTTTCCAATCAATTAATTCTTGAAAATCGGTAGAAAGCTTAGTTAGGTTTTTCCCCGAAATAGCACTGATGTATATAGATTTTATATCGTTGGTGTCTAATTTATTGTCTTTATTGGAATCCATATCAACCATAGAAAAAATCATAAATTGCTTTTTCGATTTAGTAGCAATTGATTTTAAATAGGTTGCCGTTAGTATTAAAACTGGTTTATCTGTTATAGCATAAATAGTATCCTGTCCAATTTCTTGAAATTTTAAATTTTTCAAAAAACCCGTAATTTGGTATTCGCCATAATTGGAAACAGTAAAACTATCCTCTGAGTCATAAGAATTTTTAAATCCCTTTTTTTCACCCGTTACTGTGCCTATGGGATAAATCAAATAATTTGTTCCTTCCATATTGATAGGCAAATCGGCTACTTTAATTTGAGTGGTATCCATTTTTACAGCCACTTTTTCTTTAGTAGCAGTGTCATAAATGACTTTGGGTTTTTCTTCGTCTTGTTTTTTGCAACTGGAAAAAGTAATAACGAAAGCTAACAAAATATAGGGGAAATAATTTTTCATTTTGAAACTGTTTAAAAAGTATGTAATTCTAAAATTTTAATAGGTAATTTATATTACCGTGCTATTTGTGTTTAATTAATTGCTAAATTTTGAGTTTACCATAAAATTTTTCTAAAGCCAAAAAGTATATCAAATATATGATTTTTTTCTACAATCTTGCCGTCAATTTTATATTGAAAACGCGTGTGGTCATATAGTTTGGAATTCCGTATTGGTTTTTGGTATACACATCGCGAACCCAAGTATTGGTAATGGCATTTTGGTTATTAAATAAATTAAAAATCTCAAAACCAAGTGACAAATCTTGGAATTTTTTTAACCAATGTCTATCAGGTCTTTCATTATTTTTTTCGGTAAAGACATACGAAAATCCAACATCGGCACGACGATAATCTCTCAAGCGATTTTGATATTGGTAGGCATCAGCATAGGATGGCGAACCACCGGGCAAACCTGTGTTGTAAACCAAATTCAAATACAATTTCATATTGGGTAAATTGGGCATATAGTCTTGAAACAAAATGCCAAACTTTAATCGTTGGTCTGTTGGTCTTGCAATAAAACCTCTACCATTTTGGTTTTCTTCGGTTTTCATATAACCAAAACTCAACCATGACTCTGTTCCAGGAACAAATTCCCCATTCAATCTCATATCCAATCCATAAGCGTAAGCCGTTGCCTCATTATTAGCGCGGTACCGAATTCTAACATTTTCCAACGTATAGGTATTGACATCGTTCATCGTTTTATAATATGCCTCGGTGACCAATTTAAATTTTCGATTGTTCATTAAAAAATTATAATCGTTGCTCAACACAAAATGTATGGACTGCTGGGCTTTTACATTTGGGTTTACCACGCCATTCAAATCTCTTAATTCTCTGTAAAATGGTGGCTGATGATAATAACCAAGCGATAATCTAAACAACATGTCTTTATCCCAATCGGGTTTGAGGGCCAATTGTGCTCTCGGACTAAAAACAGTTTGAGATTTTCCTGTAGTTATGTTATCTCCCGAAACTATCCAACTGTGAAAACGAGCACCAGCAGTTATCCAAAATTGACTATTGCCTAAAGAAGTTTTAGTATTCCATTGTGCAAAACCAGACAATCTATTGATGTCAATAAAATTCGTAGCTCTGACATTTTGATACGGAACTAAAGGTCCAACATAAGGATTGTAGGGTTGGTCATTGGGAATATCAATAATTGGCGGATTGATAGAAAACCCAGCTGAGTCAATCACTTCCCATTCTACAATTCGGTCTCTAATATCTTCGCGAGTATATTTGAAACCCCAGTCGATTTGGTGCTTTTTGTTTTTCAAAAAATGAGTTCCTTTTACTTCTGCATTAATAATTAAAGCATCCAAATCATTTCGTGCATGATTCAATTGTGTTCCAATGCCTCTATTAAAAGTAACTTCACCTAGAGTTTCTGAACCAATATTGGTATCCACTTCTCCTAAAAAATAGGCAGCAAAAATATCAAAGTACTCTTGCTCTTGAGTGTGATAAATAGACGTTATTAACTTGAATGTATTATTTTCATTGGCGATAAAAGAAGTTTTAAAGCTACCAAAAAGTGTTTGGTATTGATCATTTTCCTGTCCTTCATAAAAAATTTGCAACGCTATTGGTTCATCTATGGTTCCAAAATTAGTTTGACGTGTCAATGGCTGATAATTATAGATGTTTTGAGAAGCATTTCCTAAAAAACTAAATTGCCATTTTTTATTGGGATTAAAATTTACAATGGTTTGTACATCAGCAAAAGTGGGTCTAAAATTAGTTTGAGTTTCTTGACTGTTAACTAAAAGTGAGTTATCACGATAGCGAATACCGGTAATATTTGACCATTTTTTGTTTTTAGAAATCATATCGGCTGTGATACTTCCACCAAGGAAACTGGCTTCGGCAGTAAGTGCAAATTTGGTTGGTTTTCGATACGTAATATCCAAAACAGATGATAATTTATCACCATATTTGGCTTGAAATCCACCAGCAGAAAAATCAATTTTTTGAACCATGTCGGTATTGGTAAAACTCAATCCCTCTTGTTGTCCAGAACGAATTAAAAAAGGGCGATAGACTTCTATTTCATTAACATACACTAAATTTTCATCAAAATTTCCTCCACGAACATTGTATCCAGAACTTAAGTCACTATTGTTGTTTACTCCAGGTAATGACTTCAATACACTTTCTACACCTGGCATTGGATTGGTATTATTTCGAATAGTTTCGGGTTCTAAAGTAGTTATACCTTGAACACGACTTTTATTACCCGTAATCACAATGTCGTTTAATTGCTCTGCATTATCATTCATTACAACATAAAACTCTTTTTCCTCATTTGGTTTTAATTGCATAGTTGCAACGATCCTTTTTAAGGAAACATGAGTAAAAACTAATACTACTTTTTGATTGGCAGGAACTATGATAAAATAAAATCCATTCGCATCGGTTATTGATGATTTTGTTTGATAACTCACAGTAACTCCTTCTACTGGTTTATTGTTTTCATCAAGGACAATACCAGCAATTTTAGCAGTTTGATTTTGAGCAAAGGCAATAATACTTAGCGTAAAAAAAAGGAGCGTAAAAAGAAATTTATTTGTTCTCAAACTGTTAAATTAAGGTTTTTGACTTCTAAAAAATTGTGTTTCAAAGATAGCAGAATTTCCAACATTATCGGTAACGACTATTTTTAAATCGTTTTTTCCCTGAGCAACAATACCATCAGCAAAGTGATGTATTAGTTTATTGGTTTTGCTTTCATATTCTAACAATATCCATTTTCCGTTGAGAAATCCATCATAGCTTTTGATGCCCGATAATTCATCTGAAATGGAAAATTGCAATACATTTTGTTTACTAATCCATTTGCCTTCAATGTTTTTATCAATCTTAATCTTTGGCCCAATTGTGTCTTTGAACAACTTGTAATCACCAAAATATTTAGTGTAAATAGTAAACGAATTTTTAAATCTTTTAGTATTAATGTAGTTGATTTTTTTATCATTTATTGCACCAATAAACATTTTTTCTCTGTCTTTTTCTGAGGATATACTGTCTTCAAATGTAATTTGAAAATTGCTGAATGCTGGAACAATATCCTCGTGTAGTTTTAAAACAGCTTGTTTTACCTCAAAATTCATTTTAAAGTCATCCAAAAAAGTATTCGCCGGAATAGTTACTGTCACATTCTCTAAAGAAAAAATATTATCTTTTTTAGCTTTAACTAAAAAAGTAGCGTTTGTTGGCTCTTCATATACTTTTGCTATACGTGGAGAATATTCTATGGGTATGTTTATTTTAGTTGTATTTTCTTGGTAATCTGCCACTTCAATTCTATAAGTTTGGGTCAAATCTGGCTTTATGGTAACAGTACCGTTATGGTTATCTGAATTGAGTATGCTTAATGGATATGGGTTTGTCATAAACAGTTTTTGAACACGCTGCCCTGATTCTTTATATCGCTTATAGTCAATTAAAGCATTTACAAATCGGGTTTCATCAAAAGAAAAAGTGTCAAATTGATATTTAAAAGATGTTTTTCCATTTAAAAAAGTTTGCACTTTAAAAATACCATTGGCATTCCAAGAAACATTATCAAAATCAATAGTAGTGATACCAAAACCAATTTTACCAGTAGCAAGTATTTTTTCAGCAATATAACTTCCGTCTGGTTGAAGGGATAAGTTGACAGAAAATGGTCTTTTGGATTGATTAATAATAGCATTTTCATCCAAAGGATACACCCATAAACTGCTTATAATTGGTCGCTTATCATCAATAATAAGGGTGTCAAAACCAAAAAACATTGGATTAATTATTTTTTCCGATTGTGTATCCCGAAATTCAAAATGCAAATGTGGCCCATCAGAACCACCAGTATTTCCTGAAATTGCAATGATATCGCTTTTCTTAACGACCAAATCAGTTGGTTTTAAGTATATATCAATCTCGTAGGATTTTGCTTTGTATTGTTCCTTTTTTATCCATTTCTCAATTTCGCCATAACCTGATTGCAAATGACCATAAACTGTGGTAAACCCATTTGGATGAGTCACATATATTGCTTTTCCATAACCTGTAACTGAGATTTTTATTCTTGATACATAGCCATTGCCAACAGCATAAACATTAAAACCTTCTTTTTTTTGGGTTTTAAAATCAAATCCCGAATGAAAATGATTGGGTCTTAATTCACCGAAATTCCCAGAAAGTTGTAACGGAATATCTAAAGGAGAACGAAAGTAATCCTTTGGATATAGATTTTGTCCCAGCACAAAAAAAGGGCATAAAAAAATTAAGTAATATTTATGCATAACTATAGTTTTTGCTAAGTTAATGAAAGTGAGTAAAAATTTACAATAAAAATTATGCATATAACTCCTTAAAATTCAATTTAATATAAATAGAAGTCAAAACAAGAATAAATAATTGACAAAAAAATTGCGAAAACAAAATAGAATCCTAACTTTGTAAAGTAAGTAATGAACAAAATATTTCATGAGTGAAATTGCAGAAATAATTAATTCTCTTGAAAATAGAATAGAAAAACTTTTTATAAAAATAGACAGTTTAGAAAAAAATTCTATTACATTAAAATCAGAATTAGAAAAAGCTGCAACAATAATAACAAAACAATCTGACGAAATTTTAAGATTGAATTCAGATTGCGAATCACTCAAAATAGCTAATTCATTATTAGGCGGTGAAGAAAATAAAAGAGATACAAAGCTTAAAATAAATTCATTAATTCGAGAGATAGATTACTGCATAGCTCAGTTATCAGACTAAAATATGGATGAAAAGCTTAAAATAAAATTATCAATTGCTGACAGAGTCTATCCGTTAACGGTAGAACTCTCTCAAGAAGAAGGACTGCGAAGTGCTTCTAAAAAGATTGATGCTATGATTAAGCAATTCGAGGAAAACTATGCTGTTCGAGACAAGCAAGACGTATTAGCCATGTGTGCTTTACAGTTTGCTTCACAAGTAGAACAAAAGCAAGTAAATAATGCCATAGATGGCTCTGAAACTCTGGAAAGGTTGAAAAAAATTAATGATATATTATTCGAATATCTCGAAAAAAAATAACGTTCTTAACATAAAATTACAACACTGCCTACATTAGATTTTAATTGGTAAACTCAACACTAACAAATTAGAATGAGCAAATCGTCGTTACTAAAGCATGCTTCGCCAGGACGGAGAAACTTGACCAACGAGTTAGCTCAAAACTTGTCTTTTCGAGTTTATGCATTCACCTAATGTGGGCTTTTTTTATACACAAACACAAACAAAAAAAATGGAAATTATATTTATAATTATTGCGTTAACTGCAGGAGTTGGTGGAGGTTTTGGAATAGCAAAGTTTTTAGAGAAAAACAATACCTCCAACATGATTAAAAATGCAAAAAAAGAAGCTGCCTCTATTTTAAAAGATGCTAATCTTGAAGCAGAAAACATCAAAAAAGATAAATTACTTCAAGCAAAAGAAAAATTTTTAGAACTAAAATCGGAACACGAAAAAGAGATTTTAAATAAGGACAAAAGGGTTGCAGAAGTAGAAAAAAGAACGCGTGATAAAGAGTCGCAGATTTCAAATGAACTGGCTAAAGCAAAAAAAGTTAATGACGATTTTGAAGCAAAAACCACCGAATACAATGCTAAAATCGAATTATTAGATAAAAAACAACAAGAACTTGAAAAACTCCACAAAAGTCAAGTTTTACAACTTGAGGTTATATCAGGTCTTTCGGCAGAAGAGGCAAGAGAACAGTTGGTAGAAAGCTTAAAAGCAGAAGCCAAAACAAAAGCCATGTCTCACATTCAAGATACTATTGAAGAAGCGAAACTAACCGCACAACAAGAAGCCAAGAAAGTAATTATCAATACGATACAACGTGTTGGAACAGAAGAAGCGGTTGAGAATTGTGTTTCTGTTTTCAATATTGAATCGGATGATGTAAAAGGAAGAATTATTGGTCGTGAAGGAAGAAACATTCGTGCACTAGAAGCGGCAACCGGAGTCGAAATTATTGTTGATGATACACCAGAAGCCATTATTCTCTCTTGTTTTGACCCTGTTCGAAGAGAAATAGCCCGTTTATCATTGCACAAATTAGTAACTGATGGACGTATTCATCCGGCACGAATTGAAGAAGTTGTGGCTAAAACAACCAAACAAATTGATGACGAAATTATTGAAGTTGGTAAGCGTACCGTAATCGATTTGGGAATTCACGGTTTACATCCGGAGTTAATTAAAGTAGTTGGTAGAATGAAATACCGTTCCTCTTACGGACAAAACTTATTGCAACACTCGCGCGAAGTTTCAAAACTTTGCGGAATCATGGCGGCTGAATTAGGACTGAATGTTAAACTAGCCAAACGTGCCGGTTTACTTCACGATATTGGAAAAGTACCCGATACTGAAAGCGATTTACCACACGCACTTTTAGGAATGCAATGGGCAGAAAAATTTGGTGAAAAGGAAGAAGTTTGCAACGCCATTGGTGCACATCATGATGAGATTGAAATGAAGTATTTAATTTCTCCTATTATTCAAGTTTGTGATGCTATTTCGGGAGCTAGACCAGGAGCTAGACGTCAGGTTTTAGACTCCTACATTCAACGATTAAAAGACCTAGAAAACATTGCATTTGGATTTAATGGAGTTAAAAATGCGTATGCTATTCAAGCCGGGCGTGAACTTCGAGTAATAGTAGAGAGCGAAAAAGTAAGCGACGAAAATGCAGCCAGTCTTTCTTTTGAAATTTCTCAAAAAATACAAACCGAAATGACCTACCCTGGTCAAGTAAAAATTACAGTAATCAGAGAAACGCGTGCGGTGAATATCGCTAAATAAATCATATAGATTAAAAAGTAAAGAGGCGACCAAATGGTCGCCTCTTTTTTATATTGCAAATATTGACTTTAATGCATCACCCGTCATGGGTTTTAAATAGTAATTTGTGATTTCATCATCAAATTCTTTAGCTCTATTTCTATCCATTGAGTTATCAGAGGAACTAATAACATAAATGCTAATTTCTTTTTTAATAAATTCTTTTAGCTTTTTGAATTCTTCTAGAAACTGCCACCCATCAAGCACTGGCATGTTAATATCTAGTAAAATCAAATCGGGCTGATTTTCATCTTTGTCGAGGTTGTGTTTAATGCCATCTAAAGCATCTTGACCATTTTCGAAAAAGGATGGGCTAACTTCAATATTATTACTTATGAACAACTTTTTGATTAAGAAGTGGTAAATTTTATCATCATCCACTACGAATACATTATTAAATTTCATTTTTTAAATAGATTTGAGGGTTTTTTTATTCTTTTGACAATACAAAAATAATAAAAAAATCGACAAACTACTCTTTTCTCGGATGAAATGTATATAATATTTGTGTTAAATGTTTTCTGTCCAAATGAACATAGATTTCAGTAGTAGTAATTGACTCATGTCCAAGCATCATTTGGATAGAGCGCAAATCGGCACCATTTTCTAATAAATGTGTTGCAAATGAGTGGCGTAATGTGTGTGGACTAATATTTTTTGACAGATTTATTTTAACCGCCAAGGTTTTAATAATGGTAAAAATCATCGCTCTTGTCAATTGCTTTCCTCTTCTGTTTAGAAACAAAGTATCTTCAAACCCTTTAACAATATTCAACTGTGTTCGAATGTTATTTTTATAAAGCTCAATGTATTTTTGGGTAGATTTTGCCACAGGAACAAATCGCTGTTTATTGCCTTTTCCGGTAATCTTTATAAATCCTTCGTCAAAAAACAAATCCGAAATTTTTAATGTTATTAATTCCGTAACTCTGAGTCCACAACTATAAAGCGTTTCTAAAATGGCTCTATTGCGTTCTCCTTCCACTGTTGACAAATCAATAGCGGCAATCAAATTATCAATCTCATCAACAGAGAGTGTATCGGGAAGTTTCCGTCCAATTTTTGGAGATTCTATCAATTCCATGGGATTATCAGAACGGTAATCTTCAAAAATAAGATAGGTAAAAAAACTTTTCAAGCCCGAGATGATTCGCGCTTGTGAACGCCCATTTACTTCTTTGGAAACAGCATAAATAAACTGTTGAATGGTTTCTTCTGTGATTTTCTCTGGGGAAATAGAAATAGCATTTTCATTCAAAAAAGCACACAACCGTTCCAAATCAAAGGTATAATTAGCAATGGTGTTCTTTGATAACCCTCGTTCTATTTTGAGATAAGATTGAAAACTCTTGATATAACTATTCCAATTCATATGGTAAAGTAACGAAATGTTTGGGTATAAAAAAACCACTCAATTTGAGTGGTTTTGATATTAAATAAATATATTACCATTTGTATAGTAATCCAAATCTTGCAACAGCGAATGGATTATTTACAGTACCAACTTGTACATTTAAACCATTATTAGATCCTCCACCATCATCAACAGTATCATAACTGACTAGGTTAGCCAATGTAAATGTTATAGCCCAATTTTTTGTAACGAAATAATTCATACCTAAATCAATTCCGCCATTCAAATTATCACTCTTTCCTGTTTCATTTCCACTACCATTCTTTTCTTTAGTCCCACTAAATCCTAAACTAGCTTGTCCATAAGCTTGAAAGCTTTTTTCAGCTCCTAAAGACAAGAAAAAATAACGTGCAAATACACCTGCACCAAATGTATTTATTTTATCCTTATCATAGAATTTTTCTTGACTTGCATCTATTCTAACCCCTAAAGCTATTTTATCATTAATCATATAACCCACTTTAGGACTAAATGTGTAACTCGTTTCTACATCATTTGGACCTTGAGAAGTATTTCCAGATCTAACTCCAAAAGAGCCTTCAATAAACATGTCTCCTTTAGAGAAGCCCTTTACGTTTGTTGCATCATCTTGTGCATTTGCAAATCCAAATGCAAATACTGCTGCTACCGTTAAAATAATTTTTTTCATTTTGTTTAATTTTTTAAAATTAGTATGAACCAAAATTATAAGTTATTCATTGTAGGTATCTTTAATACAAACTACAGTTATCAACAAAATTGCTAACAAAATAATTTTGCAATGAATTGAATTTCATATTTTTAAATAAATAATAGCGTGAGGATGTATTTTTTTTACTCAACAAAGTAAAGTAAAAAGCAAACTAAAAACTGATATTTGTTTCAATTTCAACCTAATATTAATATGTATAAGAGTTGAGATATATGCTAATTTTAATACTTTTACGAAAAACAACTTGTTATGAAAATGATCATCATATAGGGTCCAGGCCTTAATTTACTTGGTAAATAAGAATCCGAGATTTATAGCAATAATTCATTCCATTTTTTCAAGGGGTTTCTAAATTAACGAATGATAACAAAGGAAAAAAAACTTTATTAAGATAATATATGGGTTTTTATTAAGATAGTATATGCAACAATATATTTACTATTATAAAAGATTTAATCTTAATTTTTCAGGATAGTAATCGATGCTTTCTCCCCTTTTTTCAAAAAGGAAATCAATTCAAAAACCCTACCATCAGAATCCACTAGTCTTATCATTACTGTATTTCCAGGCCGATCTCCTTCGTTTAAAGCTTCTAATGAAAAGACAGTTTTTTTAGCCGTAAGTAAAGTGGTTATAGTTTTCTTTTGATTAGTAATTTTAAAATTCTTCAAAACCTCAACATCATCTTGATACAAATTAATACAATCTCCATCATCAATTTTAGAATCCCAAACTTCGATAGTGATTGAATTAGATTTAGAAAAAACATTTAAATTTTGACCTCTAGTAAGATTATTAACTTTTAAACTATCCAAAATAGATAATGGATTAACTTTTATTTTTGTTTTCTCATCAACTTTTTTTGAACTTTGAATTTTATTGTTAATCTTATTTAGCTTTTTATATAATTGAGCCGAACCAATTAACACCAAACTTCCATTGATACACTCTTTTTTGTTTTTATAAAAACTCTGGAATTTGCCTTCAATTTTATTTGTGTTTTCTACAAGTTTCAATTTGCCCTTGTAAACCACAAAACAAAAATCATTTTTATTATAATTGGATTTTGTATATAATATATCATCTTCATAAAATGAAAAATCTTTTGTGCTTTTATTATAAGTTCCTTTAATTATATTTTTTGTTTCATTTTGACCTCCTATATCTGTAATAGAATAACCATTTAAAACACCTTTAGATTCAGAAAAATTCAACCTGTAAGTGACTAAGGTTTTATCATTCTCGTTTAATTTTAATGCTCCATAAAATTCATAATTAGTTTGCGAAAAACTTTTTATTGAAATAATCAATAAAAAAAGAAAAAAAAGTTCTTTCATATATATTTTTTTATATTTTTACTGCAAATATAATTATTAACTAACCTTTTATCATTTTATCATGAAATTAAAATTATTTTTTTCGATGTTAGCATTTTTTGCGATTTCTTTAACAGCAACTTACGCTTCCTTTCCTGTTCAAAAAACTTCAACTAATACAACTACAACAGTTGTACAAAAAGAAGAATTAACTTCTCCTGCTGCTGCTGCTGGCGGAAAAAGTCAAGTTATGGCTTTAATTCTTTGTGCTTTAATCGGCGTAATAGGAATTCACAGATTCTATCTTGGTTACACTTGGCAAGGAGTTGTTCAGTTGTTGACTTTGGGTGCATGTGGTATTTGGTCACTTATTGACTTAATTAGAATCATTACAGGTGATTTACAGCCAAAAGATGGTAGCTACGACAAAACGCTATAAAAAAACATGATAAGAAAAATAGTTTTCTACACAAGAATATGGATAACCATTCTAGCACCCTTTGTTCTTATTTGTTTACCTTCAAATTTTTTTGATAATGGAGAGAGCATATGTCTTTCAAAGATGCTGGCGGGTATGGAGTGCTACGCTTGCGGGATGACTAGAGCTATCATGCACTTTATTCATCTTGAATTTCAAGAAGCATGGGGATTTAATAAGTTATCGTTTATTGTTGTTCCATTATTATTTCCACTTTGGCTTAAAGCATTCTATGAATTAAGAGGGAAATCATTACCTGGAATGTTAGGAAGACTAACTTAATTTTTTTTATTCATCATCAAGAAAGGGAAACAATGTTTCCCTTTTTTTTATACATTTATTAAAATAAAATTTCTATGAAAATCATTATCATCAACGGTCCAAATCTAAACCTTCTGGGCAAACGAGAACCTGAAGTGTATGGCAACCAAACTTTTGAAGAGTATTACCATCAACTGAAATTGAAGTTTTCTACCATTGAGTTAGCTTATTTTCAAAGCAATATTGAGGGTGAACTAATTGATAAGTTGCAAGAAGTGGGTTTTACTTATGATGGTATAATCCTGAATGCTGCGGGGTATACGCATACTTCTGTGGGAATTGGCGATGCGGTAAAAGCCATTACTACTCCAGTTATTGAAGTTCATATATCCAATACTTTTTCAAGAGAAACTTTTCGCCATCAATCGTTTATTTCACCGAATGCTAAAGGAATCATTATTGGATATGGTTTGAGAAGTTATGAATTGGCATTGCAATCGTTTTTATAGTAAATATCGATTAATTCTAATATTTTTATTGATTTTGTTGACATTTTATGACAAAATAGTGTATGTATTGGGTGCTAAATTTTGAGTTAACCCATTATTTTTTTTTAAAGTTATGCAACTATTTTACATTTTTAGTCGTCTATATTTAATAATCATGAAACAAATAAAACCATGAAAAAATACTTTAGCTTTCTATTATTTATTTTATTTTGTGTAATTACAAATGCGCAAATCAAAGGAACTGTAACTGATGTCAACGGGAAACCAATTCCATTAGTCAACATTTTTGAAGAGAACACCTATACCGGTACAACCACCAATGATCAAGGAAAATATGTGCTGAATATTAAATCAGCCGGTACTCATAAAATTATTTTTCAGTTTTTGGGATACAAAACGGTGAGAAAAGAAGTTGATATCGATAAAACTAGTGTTGTTTTAGATGTTGTTTTACAAGAGGAAGATATCGCATTGAACGAAGTGGTCATTAATGCAAAAGACAATCCAGCGAACGAAATTATAAGAAACGCTATTAAGAATAAAAAAGCAAATTCTGAAAAAACGGCACGCTACAAAGCTGACTTTTATTCCCGAGGGATTTTTAGAATTAAAGATGCTCCAAAAACGATATTAGGCCAAAAATTCGATTTTTTTGATGAAGTATTAGATTCTACTCGCAGTGGCATACTATATCTATCAGAAACCGTTTCAAAAATCACTTTCCAAAAACCCGATAAAATGAAGGAAGTCATTGTGGCTTCAAAAGTAAGTGGCAATGATAACGGTTTCAGTTTTAATAATGCAGAATCTGCCAATTTTGATTTTTATGAAAATTACCTTCCTTTCCAAATCAATGTGGTTTCCCCTATTGCGGATAACGCTTTCAGCTATTATAAATACAAATTTGAAGGTTCCTTTTTCACCGAAAACCGCCAGCAGATTAATAAAATCAAGGTGACTCCACGTCGTGATACCGAACCTGCAATGGAAGGTTATATTTATATAGAAGATGATTCTTATTCTATTTATGCAGTAGATTTAGCTATTAATGGCAATCAAATGCAAACGCCTGCCATTGATAAACTGATACTTAAACAAAGTTTTAGTTATAATTCCAACAATAAAATTTGGGTGAAAAATACGCAAACCATTGATTTTGTCGCTGGTTTACTTAGCATAAAAATAAACGGACGATTTACCTATGTCTATTCTAATTTTGAATTTTCGAACCAATTTGATAAGAAAACCTTCTCCAGTGAAGTATTGAAGTTTGAAGAAAATGCCAATAAAAAAGACAACGATTTTTGGAATACCATTCGACCTGTGCCATTAACAGAAGAAGAAACTACCGATTATTTGAAAAAAGATGTTCTTCAAAACAAAAAGAAATCCAAATCCTATTTAGACTCCATTGACAGCAAGAAAAATAAATTCAAATTCATGGACATTTTGATGGGTTACAGTTATAATAATTCATTCCAAAAATGGTCACTAAATTATGATGGTCCATTGATGACAACCAGTTTCAACACCGTTCAAGGGTGGAAATTAAATGCCGGATTGTCCTACACTAAAAGAGATGAAGAAAAAAGAACGTACACCAGAATAGGTTCTCGATTTGATTATGGGTTTTCAGAAAACAAACTAAGAGCAACGGTTAATTTTACTCATAAATTCAATAACATCAATAACAGTATAGTATCTCTAAATGGCGGAAGTTCCATCAATCAATTCAATGGAAATAACCCAATTTCAAATTTGGTGAACATGGTGAGTACGTTGTTTTTCAAAAACAATTTTATGAAGTTGTATGAAAAGAATTTTGTTTCGGCTTTTTATGGTAGAGAAGTTGTCAATGGTTTTTACATGAACGTAAATGCGGAATATGCTGAACGAAAACCGTTGTACAATACCACCGATTATACAATTATAAAAAGTGATGATTTGTATACGTCCAACAATCCGCTTGACCCAACAAATGAAACCACAGCTGCAATTGAAAAACATAATCTAGTCAAAGCCAATGTGCTTATGCGTTTTAATTTTGGTCAAAAATATTGGACAAGACCGGATGGAAAATTCAACATTCCAAATGACGATTATCCCACTTTGACTTTTGGTTACGAAAAAACATTTGCTGCCACCGATAAAAATTATGAATATGATTTAATTATGGGAAGAGTAAATTATGATGTAACGCTAGGAAACAAAGGATTACTTCAAATAAACAGTAAAGCTGGAAAGTTTTTTAATGCCGACAATATTTCGTTTGTAGATTACAAACATTTCAACGGAAATCAAACTCATATTGGGCAATCGGATAGTTATACTAATGTCTTTAATTTTTTACCCTATTATACTGCCAGCACCAATGACAGCTATTTTGAAACCCATATAGAGCATAACGACAAAGGGTATTTGATGAATAAAATTCCGTTGTTGAAATATTTACAATCGCAATTGGTTCTTGGATTTCACAATCTTGCTATACCAGAGAGAAAGCCCTATCAGGAGTTTACAGTAGGATTGGATAATTTAGGTTTTGGAAAATATAGATTTATTCGTTTAGATTACATCCGTTCTTATCAAAATGGTTATCAAGGTGACGGCGTACTCTTTGGATTGAAATTTTTGAATGTTTTGGAATAAATCATTTCAAAAAAATATCATATCCAAATCGGATAAGAGTCATTACTACTACTAAAAGGAAAAAAATTCTAATGAATTCGTTTCCTTTTTTTATGGCCAATTTTGCGCCAATAAAACCACCAAGCGCATTGCAAACCGCCATTGGAATAGCAATTGCCCAAATGATTTTACCTTTTAACACAAAAAGACAGATGGAACCAAAATTAGTAGCCAAGTTGACCATTTTGGCATTGGCAGAAGCATGAAGAAAGTCAAAACCTAAGATGGATACAAAAGCCAATACTAAAAAACTCCCCGTTCCCGGACCAATAAATCCGTCATAAAAACCTATGACAACACTTATCCCAACGGCATAAAATAATTGTCTTTTTACCGAGTGTTCTTTGGCTTGATGTAAGCCAAAATCTTTTTTGGTAAAAGTATAAATAGCAATAAATAGCAAAACCACAAACAGTAAGGGTTTCATAAAATCGTTGTGAACCAAAGTCAACAAATTAGACCCAAAAAAAGCGGCAACAAATGCTACTATTGCCATGATGGAAAGCAATTTCCAGTTCATTTGCACTTTTTTCAAATAATGATAAGCCGCAAAACTGGTACCACTAAAAGCTGGTATTTTCAACGAACCTATAATATTGGCAACAGCCAAATTGGGCAATAATATCATAGCTACAGGAGTTTGTATCAAACCACCGCCACCAACAATAGCGTCTACAAATCCGGCAAAAAAAGCGGCTATACAAAGAAGTAGTAGGATGTAGTTTTCCATAAATAGTAAAAAATACTAAAACTAAAAACCATTAAGATATTAAGTTTCATTAAGTCGTTCTTAATTCTCTTAATACCTTAATGGTTTAAAATAAATTTTTTTCGGTTTAAATTCTCACTATATTAGCTCCAAGTGCACGCAATCTTTCATCTATGCGTTCGTAACCTCTATCAATTTGTTCAATGTTTTGAATGGTGGATGTTCCTTTGGCCGAAAGTGCGGCTATCAATAATGAAATTCCAGCTCGAATATCGGGAGAAGACATCGTGGTAGCTTTTAATTGCGATTGAAAATTGTGTCCCATCACTACCGCTCTGTGTGGATCACACAGCATAATTTTGGCACCCATATCAATCAATTTATCTACGAAAAACAAACGGCTTTCAAACATTTTTTGGTGAATTAACACATCACCATTAGCTTGTGTTGCCACTACCAAAACAATACTCAATAAGTCGGGTGTAAACCCAGGCCAAGGAGCATCGGCTATGGTTAAGATAGAACCGTCGATGTCGGTTTTTACCGTATACCCTTTGGTATGTGCAGGAATATAAATATCATCACCTTTTTTTTCTAGAGTTATCCCTAATTTTCTAAACACACTTGGAATCACACCTAGATTTTCCCAAGAAACATTTTTGATGGTGATTTCGCTTCTGGTCATCGCGGCAAGGCCAATCCATGAACCAATTTCAATCATATCAGGTAAAATTCTGTGTTCGCAACCTCCCAATTTTTCAACACCTTCAATGGTTAATAAATTGGAACCAACACCTGTGATTTTGGCGCCCATCGAGTTCAACATTTTGCACAATTGTTGCAAATAAGGTTCGCAAGCGGCATTGTAAACCGTAGTAATTCCCTCGGCAAGTACAGCAGCCATCACAATATTGGCTGTTCCAGTTACCGAAGCTTCATCCAACAACATATTTGCCCCTTTTAATCTTCCTTTATTTTCCACACCGTAGAAATGGTCTTCTCTTTCGTAGCGGAATTTTGCTCCAAGATTGATAAAACCTTCAAAGTGTGTATCCAACCGACGACGACCAATTTTATCGCCTCCAGGTTTTGGAATATATCCTTTTCCAAAACGAGCCAAAAGTGGTCCAACAATCATGATAGACCCACGTAAACTGCCACCTTCTTTTTTGAACGCTTCGGTTTCAAGATATCCAACATTCACTTCATCTGCTTGAAACGTGATAGAACCGGGGCCATTTTTTTGGATTTTAACCCCAAGGTTTCCTAAAAGGGTGATTAATTTATTGACATCAATAATATCTGGAATATTGCTGATGGTTACTTTTTCTGGAGTTAAAAGTACCGCGCATAATATTTGTAATGCTTCATTTTTGGCTCCTTGTGGTGTTACATCGCCTTTTAGTTGGATGCCTCCTTCAATTTTAAAAGTTCCCATGTTTTATGTGTTTTAGGTTTTGGTTTGCGGGTTGCGGGTTTCAGGTTTCTGGTTGCGAGTTTCGGGTTGCTGGTTGCGGGTTACAAAAAAATCACAACTCGGAACCTAAAACTCAACACTATTTCTGATTATTATTATTTTTTTTTATGAAAGGTTTTTTACCGTTTTTGATGATTTTTGCTTTGCTATTTGAGGGCATGTTTTTATTGGATATTTTTTTGTTGGTACGCATCAAATCGTTTGTAGTTAACAACTCTTCTTTACTGTGCAACAAATCTAATTTCCCTTCTGATAATTCATAAAGATGCTCAAAAATAACGGTATCGGTTACGGTATCCTTATTCCAACTCAAATAGGATTTTTTCATGTGGTTGGCAATAACTTTTACCAAAGCACTTTTCATTTCACCATCTTCCCAACTGTTGGCCACATCAATCATATACTTGATGTTGTTGCCATAAAAACGGTATTTTGGGTTTTTTTGGGGATACGCTAATCGCTCTGGTTTAAGATATATTACATCTCGAGTCGGAATAGGGTAAGGGGAATCGACATCCAATTTAAAATCGGACATAATAAAAATTTGATCCCATAATTTATGCTGAAAATCAAGTACATCTCTCAAATGTGGGTTCAAACTTCCCATAACTTGAATGATATAGTTTGCTGCTTTATTTCGCTCTACTCTATCTTCAATTTGAGTAGCTTGAGTAATTAATTTTTGTAAATGACGACCATATTCAGGGATGATCAAATGCGGTCTTTCTGCATTGTATTCCAAATGATGTACCACATCATTAGCATTTTCTTTACTATATTTTTCAGTCATCATAATGATATTATTCCTTCAATATTAGAAACTTCTATGTACTTTTCGACAACGCTTTCTGGACTTTCCATCATCACATTGATGGATACACTGGTGTACTTTCCGGTTTTGGATTGTGTTGTATGGATTACGGCGCCAATATTATCAAAAGCATTCTCAACTTCTTCAATTTTTTTTGCATCTGTTGGCACTATAAATTTATATAAATATTCCCCTGGCCATGTTGACGTATTGTTCAACTCTTCGCGCAATCGGGTATAAAATTCTTCCGTTTTCTTATCCATTTAATCAAAAATAAAAGCAAATATACAGTATTGGTTTTAGATTTAATTAAGAACAGCTTCTCTTTTGGTTTTTTTTTGAAGAGTTTCAATTGCGCATTCTTCTCATCGGTTTTTATTCTTGATTTCTATAATTGCCAACAGATTTGAAAATCAAGCTACTTTTTTTTAATTGTAATTCATAAAAAATGTAATTTTGAAATAAAAATTATTGCATTATGAACTTACTAGAAAGAATTACAATAGACCCAAATGTTGTTCACGGTAAACCGGCAATACGAGGAATGAGATGGACTGTCGAAATGATTATCGATTTACTTGGTTCTGGAATGTCAAGCCAAGAAATTTTAGAAGATCATCCCGAATTGGAAAAAGAAGACATTTTAGCCAGTCTTAAATTTGCAAAAATGTATTTGTCAGGACAATCCATTCAAAGTATTAGTTGATGAAATTTCTTTGTGATGTTCATATCTCATTTAAACTTGTCAATTTCTTGAACTCAAAGGGTTTTGAATGTGTTTATGTTAATGCTATTTTATATAAATGGTTCACAGAAGATAAATTAATTGCAAAATATGCTGATGAAAATGATTGCATTTTAATTACAAAAGATGCAGATTTCAGAGATAGTTACTTCATAAAAAATACTCCAAAAAAATTAGTTAAAATTAATTTAGGGAATATATCAAACATAGACTTGATTAAGATAATTGATAGTAACCTAGATAAAATGGTTGCGCTAAATTGCAATGATAATTTTATTATAGAAATCGATATTGACAATTCGACTTTTTCTTCTATGAAAGTTACTATTTAAATCATGTTTATAGAAAGCTGCAACTATGAAAATGAGATTGCACTTTTTAAAAAAGTAATTTAATCTTCCAATAAAGCATCAACGCCCAAATTTGCTTTACATTGAATAAATTCATTTATTTTTGACCAAAATTCATATTAATAACTGTGGCATTTGTCATTAGCTACACAGGTTAAAAAAATCCGTTTAATCCGTTTAATCCGTGGCAAAAAAAACCTAGAGAACTTGGCGTAACCCTTTGCGAACGTTGCGGTTAAAAAAATTGCATTTCAGTAAGCGTTTTACTATTGCACTTTGCGTTTTCCAATTTCCAAAAATAAAACCCAAAACACTTTCTCTATTCTAATTGAATTCAATAAATTTGCTCCTCATTTCAAAAATCTTGAAGAAAGAAATCATTGTTATTACAGGTGGTCCAGGAACCGGAAAAACCACAATAATCGAGGCACTCATCGAACAGGGTTATGCGTGTTTTCCCGAAATCTCACGTGAAATCACACTCGAAGCCAAAAAACAAGGAATCGAACAATTATTTCTAGAAAGACCGCTACTATTCAGTGAATTATTGCTCGAAGGAAGAAAAAAACAACACCAACAAGCTACGAACGATCAAGCCGAAATAGTGTTTTTAGACCGTGGAATACCCGACATTTTGGCCTATATGCATTACATTGGCGACAGTTATCCTGCTTTTTTTGATCATGCCAGTAAAGCATATGAATATTCAAAAGTGTTTGTCCTTCCACCATGGGAAGACATTTATGAAAGTGATGAAGCACGTTATGAAAACTTCGAACAAGCCAAACTCATTTACAATCACTTATTGGAAACCTATCAAAACTATGGTTACCAACTCATCGAAGTGCCAAGAGGAACAGTGGAAGAACGCGTTCAATATATTTTACGTCAACTTTTTTAAAAAGTTACGGGTTTCGAGTTACGGGGTTCGGGTTACGGGGTTCGAGTTACGGGGTTCGAGTTACGGGGTTCGAGTTACGGGTTTCGGGTTACGAGTTTCGGGTTACGAGTTTGAACTTCTTTCTTCTATTCTCTATTTTCTTTTTTCTATTTTCTTTTCTCTATTTTCTTTTCTCTATTTTCTTTTCTCTATTTTCTTTTCTCTATTTTGATAAAAAATAAGTAGTTTTGAAAAACTCGAAACTCTCAACACGAAACTCGCCATTATAAATGTCAAAAGCATTAGAAATCCTAAAAAAATACTGGAAACATGACGCTTTTCGTTCACCACAGGAAGAAATCATAGCTTCTGTATTGGCCGGGAAAGATACTTTGGTATTAATGCCAACCGGTGGTGGAAAATCCATTTGTTTTCAAGTGCCAGCTATGATGCAAGAAGGCATTTGTTTGGTCATTTCTCCACTTATTGCTTTAATGCGTGACCAAGTTCAAAACCTGCAAAATAAAGGGATAAAAGCCATTGCCTTATCTGGTGGAATTCATCAAGATGAAATAATTGATTTGTTGGATAATTGTCAGTTTGGGAATTACAAATTCCTGTACCTTTCTCCAGAACGATTACAAAATGATTGGATTTTGGAACGTATTAAAAACCTTCCCATAAACCTAATCGCCATTGACGAAGCGCATTGTGTTTCACAATGGGGTCATGATTTTCGTCCGGCATATTTGAAGATTGTAAAACTGAAAGAATACTTTCCAAAAATCCCTTTTTTGGCTTTGACTGCCTCGGCTACACCGAGAGTTAAGGAAGACATAAAAGTACAGTTACAACTTGAGAATCCTCAGGTTTATTTAAATTCATTTTACAGAGAAAACATCAGTTATATGGTTTTTGAAACCGAAGATAAATTAAATTTACTTCGGCAAATACTATACAAAAATCCGCAACCCTCTATTATATATGTAACCAATAGAAGAGCGTGTACAGATACCGTAAATCAATTAGAAAATTTAGGTTTCAAAGCTACCTATTATCATGGCGGATTATCCTATAAAGACAAAGAAAATCACATGAAACTTTGGATGGAAGAAAAAGTGAAGGTTATGGTGGCTACCAATGCTTTTGGAATGGGAATAGATAAGGCCAATGTAAAGACTATTATCCATTTGCATCTGCCACAAAACCTCGAAAACTATTATCAAGAATCGGGTCGTGCAGGAAGAAACGGCGAAAAAGCATTTGCTGTTTTGCTTAACAATCCATCGGATATTTTGCACGCCGAATCACAATTCATTAGTGTCTTACCAGATAAAGCTTTCTTAAATTCGGTATTTACTAAACTCTGCAATTATTTTCAAATTGCCTATGGCGAAGGAATTAACGAACAGTTTAGTTTTAACCTCAATCAATTTTGTGGAAAATACAATTTTCCAACTTTGAAAACATACAATGCCTTACAGTTTTTGGACAGACAAAGTATCATTACATTGTCACATGAATTCTCAGAAAAAGTGAGTATTCAATTTATCATTCCTTCCAAAGAAGTAATCCGTTATATGAGTTTAAATCCAAATGACGGGGAAATTATTCTCACCATTTTGCGCACCTATCCTGGAATTTATGATATGCAAACTGCATTTAATTCGCAATTGATTGCCAAAAAATCGAATACAAATGACAACGCTATTCTAACTCTTCTCCAAAAATTAAAAGAAAAAGATATCATCGAAATGATTGCCAGAAACAATGATGCCTCGATAACTTTCAATGAAATAAGAGAAGATGAACGAACCATCAATAGAGTTTCCAAACATCTTGAATCCCAAAATAAATTAAAAATAACACAACTTCAAGCAGTCCTATATTATAGTAAGGATACTAAAACTTGTAAGAACAAGTTGTTGATGCAATATTTTGGGGAAACCATAAAAAAGGATTGTGGCATTTGTTCCTATTGTATTTCAAAGACAAAAAAAAATCATAATCCTGAAACCGTTTCTAAAAAAATTATTGATTTGTTAAAAATCCAAGATTTCAATTCCAGAGATATTCAAAAAATAACTAAACTTCAAAAAGACGATGTTATCTTTGCCCTTCAAACACTTTTGGAAAACGATACCATAAGTATCAAATCTAATAATTTATATTCCTTAAAATAAGTATGGAAAAGTTACGCATTGTTTTCATGGGTACACCCGAGTTCGCTGTTGGTATTTTAGACACCATTATAAAAAGCAACTATGAAGTTGTTGGTGTGATAACTGCAGCCGATAAACCTGCAGGTCGGGGTCAAATGCTAAAATATTCGGCAGTAAAAGAATATGCTTTGGAACACAATTTAAAACTATTACAACCAACCAATTTAAAAGACGAAACTTTTTTATCGGAATTACAAAGTTTAAACGCCAACCTTCAAGTAGTAGTAGCGTTTAGAATGTTGCCCGAAGCCGTTTGGCGTATGCCAAAACTAGGCACTTTCAATCTTCATGCATCCTTGCTTCCAAATTATCGTGGTGCCGCACCTATAAATTGGGCAATAATTAATGGCGAAACCAAAACTGGTGTAACCACTTTTTTTATAGATGATAAAATAGACACTGGCGCTATGATTTTGAGTAAAGAGATTGAAATCTCGGCTGAAGAAAATGCTGGAACACTTCACGACAGATTAATGATTCTTGGAAGTACAGCTGTAATCGAAACATTAGCATTATTAGAAAAAGGAGGTGTAAAAACAATTATTCAAAAAGATAACTCAGAAATAAGAACGGCATACAAACTCAATCGTGAAAATTGTAAAGTGGATTGGACAAAATCGGCAGCTGAAATTCATAATTTAATTAGAGGTTTGTCGCCCTATCCCTGCGCTTGGTGCATCATAAAAGATTATGACGAAGAATGGAGTGTTAAACTAATTGAGTCCAAAATCATTTCTGAAAATCATACTCTTAAAATTGGACAAATTATCACTTCAAAACAAGATATTAAAGTAGCCGTAAAAGATGGATTTATTCAAATAGTTAGTCTTCAACTTCCAGGGAAGAAAAAAATGCTCACAAAAGAGCTGCTGAACGGTTTTGCTTTTTCGGAAAAAGCACAAGCAGAATAAGGTCTCAAAGATTTTAGCGTTTGGAAAGACCAATAAAAAGCGTTGGTTTATCAACAAATAACTCAAGTTATCAACAAATTTTTGAAAAAATCACTAATTCGCTTGTATGCTTAGGAATTCCTATTAAATTTGTTACAATTAACAAAATGTTTAACCAACAATTAATAACTAACATTATGAACAAATCAGAATTAATCGATGCAATTGCAGCCGATGCAGGAATTACAAAAGCAGCAGCAAAATTAGCTTTAGAATCATTTTTAGGAAATGTAAGTGGCACTTTGAAAAAAGGTGGAAGAGTATCTTTAGTAGGTTTCGGTTCTTGGTCAGTATCTAAAAGAGCTGCAAGAGACGGAAGAAATCCACAAACAGGTAAAACAATAAAAATTGCTGCTAAAAATGTAGTTAAATTCAAAGCTGGTGCTGAATTAGACGGAGCGGTAAACTAATAAATAGTTCTTCTGATATATAAAAGCCACATCAATCGATGTGGCTTTTTTAATACTAAAGATTAAAATTTAGTTATTTAATCCCTTTTTTGTTAACTTTATTAAAAATTTCATGAAAATGATTATAAAAAAAATAAAGAAAGGGCAATTGTTAATTGCTGAACCCTCTATAATAGGTGACTTATCTTTTAATAGGGCTGTAATTTTATTGGCCGATCATAATAATGAAGGTTCTGTTGGTTTTATTTTAAATAAACCCCTTAAATACACCATTAAAGATTTACTCCCACAAATTGAAGCCAATTTTAAAATATATAATGGTGGTCCTGTAGAACAGGATAATTTATACTTTATTCACAATGTTCCTAATCTAATCCCAAATAGTATTGAAATTTCTAATGGAATTTTTTGGGGTGGCGACTTTGAGTTAATTAAAGATTTAATAAATAATGGAACCATAACCAAAAAAAACATACGTTTCTTTTTAGGATATACTGGCTGGGATTCTAAACAATTAGAAAACGAAATGGATGCTAACTCATGGATTTTAACTAAAAATAGTTATGAAAATAAAATTATAGGAAAAGCTTCTGTTCACTTTTGGAAAGAACGAATTTTAGAATTGGGTGGGGAATATTTGATTTGGTCTAACGCTCCCGAAAACCCTATTCTAAATTAATACCAGCATTTAGTTTTTCAAGTAATTGCAACGCTAATTTAATTTCGAATTCCTTTTTTCTATACTTAGTTATGGGTTGGATTCCCTGAATCACGTTTGTGATAAATAATTCGTCTGCTTTTTGTAAATCGAATGGGGAAATTTCTCTTTCTACAACATCAATTGTTACAAATTGTTTAGCTAGACTGATAATTTGCCTTCTCATTATTCCATTTAAACAACCTTCAGAAATAGGAGGAGTAATCAAGGTATTCCCCATCAACATGAATAGATTTCCGCTAATGGCTTCAATTACATTTTTAGAGTCATTGATAAGCAAACAAGATTCTAATTGATTCTCTTTGGCAAAAATACTTGCCGTTACATGAATTATTTTATTTGTTGTTTTTAACGTGGAAAGCAACTGCTTGGTTACCGCAAAATCTTTGTACAAATCGACTTCAAAACTACTCATTTCAATTTTATATGTTTTATCTGAAAGTGGTGCCGCTAGAATAACATACGAAACCGAATTTTGATTTGGCGCATAATATCCACCTTCATTCCTATATACCGTAATCCTCACTCGAGCTGAGTTTTCAATACCTAATTGACTAACCAAACTCAAAATTTGTTTTTCTAAAAACTCAAGCGTAAACGATATCGGAATCTCCATTCTGACAATCCGCATTGAAGCCATTAGTCTAAAATAATGATCTTCAAAAAATAAGATTGTGTTGTCTACAATTTTTAAAGTTTCAAAAACACCATCACCATATAAAAAAGAACGGTTGTTCACCGACAATTGTAAATCAGAATCTAGAATAAGACCATTAAAATTAATCATAAAAAAATCCCGTCTCGATTTTTAGAATGAGACAGGACAAATTTAACTTTAAAAAATTGAATTATATAGAGCCAATTACGTGTTTTAAATCAGAAACTTGATTTTCCCATAATAATTTAGATTCTTCAAGTTCATCTTCTGGAGCATAGTCTACAACCATTAACGAAACATCTTTAGTAATCTCATCTTCCAAAATTCTCAATTCAAAATAATACTCAGTATCATTATTTAAATCATCAACCCACTTAAATTTCACTTTTTCACCTGACTTTTTGGAAGCAAGCCTTGCATTTTCTTCATTGCCATCCCAAATAAAAGTAAAAAATTCTCCTCTTGAATTAACATTATCGGCAAACCACTCCTGCAAACCAGAAGGTGTTGAAATGTATTGATATAACAATTGAGGTGATGAATTTAAGGGGAATTCTAATTCGTATCGTATTTTACTATCCATGACTTGAATAAATTTTTTCGAAATATATAGAATAAAAATTAAAAAAAAGCGTTTTTTTAAAAATTAAAAAAATTACTGCTATTAGTTTGTAGCAGCAAATTTTAATTTTATATTTGCCCTCGCAATTTAGCCGCAAGGCGTATCACTGAACACCTATAAAAATAGAAATCGGTATAATATTCAAGGATTGCATTTATTATGGCGAGGTAGCTCAGTCGGTTAGAGCGCAGGATTCATAACCCTGAGGTCGGGAGTTCAAATCTCCCTCTCGCTACAATCCGAAGCGATAGGAAATGGACGGGGGCAGTTCAAATCTCCCTCTCGCTACAATCCGAAGCGATAGGAAATGGACGGGGGCAGTTCAAATCTCCCTCTCGCTACAATCCGAAGCGATAGGAAATGGACGGGGGGAGTTCAAATCTCCCTCTCGCTACAATCCGAAGCGATAGCAAAATGGATTCATATCCGCCTAGCCCGACGGGAGTTCAAATCTCCCTCTCGCTACAATCCGATGCGATAACAGAATGGACAAAGTGAACCCTAATCAAAATAACGGTTGGGGTTTTTTTACCTGGTTTTATGGAATTTGTTGTCTACATTTTATACTCCGAAAAATTTGATAAAACTTATGTTGGCTATACTTCGTCTTTAATTGAAAGATTTAAAAGTCATAATTCTCTAGCTAATTCTGGATTTACACTAAAATTTAGACCTTGGAAAGTGGTTTATATTGATGTATATTTTGATAAATCTATGGCACTAAAAAAAGAAAAATGGCTCAAATCTGGAAATGGAAGAACTTTTATTGCTGAACTAAAAAAAAATGGATTCATATCCGCCTAGGCGGACGGGAGTTCAAAACTCCCTCTCGCTACAATCCGAAGCAATAGCAAAACGGACGAAATAAACCCTAATCAAAATAACGGTTGGGGTTTTTTTACTTAGTTTCCTTAGTACCAATTTTCCCCTCTTTTTAAGAGGGGTGCCCGAAGGGCGGGGTGTTCTACTCTGTTTAACCAAATGTTTCCATAATAAAATTTTCGAATGCTGTCAGTGAGACTTCTATCTGCCACTGCACTAAGATTATGGTATCTACCAACAATCTATTGCATCTCATTGAATTTGGTTTCAAAACACTTGTCTTCTTAAGTATATCGATCAGCTTGCATGTCATAAAACCATACTTTATATGTTCCGCCAGTCCCTATTTTGGCAAAAAAACAATACCGCTGTATTGACTACTGCATAAGATATAAATACTCCACCTGTCTAGAGGAACTTCACTATTTTATTTATGATTTCATTTCTCTTGTAATCATATTGTATGGTCAAAAACAAAAAAAGACCTAAAATAAGATATTATAAGTCGTGGATAAAAAATAAAATAAATAAAAAAAAAATGAATTCACATACGATTAGGCAGACACTCCTTTAGGAAGAAAAAGTGATTACAGCAAGGAATATGAAATCAATAAAGAGCAAAAGATATCGTTTCTAAACATCCTTATATTTCCACAGCAACTAACAAAAACCAATTTTAATCCTGTTTCAGCTGCTGGCATCCATGCCATTGCAACTGCGGCGCTTCATCAAAAAACAAAGTATGCTAGTATTTTCATGTACTTAAAGCTATATATAAGTCGGTCAAAAGCATCTTTAAAAACTAAAAAACTCCTGATTCATGTTTATTGAAATTTAATCAACTTTTTTGAGTTTGATACATGAGTAATTATTTTCGTTAAAATTTTATAATAAATTTGTAACGTAAAAAAAGTATAAATCAATTTATTCAATATTTTTTATTTTAAATTAAACTTAAAGATGACAATTATGAATAGATTATACCAACAAAAAAAATGAAAATCATCAAAATCTATATAAAATATTTTTTTTATAAATTGTAAGTATTTAAATAAAAAAATATATACAAAAGTGCATTTCATCGATTTTTTTATACTTTTTATCGATTAAATCTAACAATTTTTTTATATTTGTATTGTCAAATAATTATTAATTAGAGCTTTATTAAGTAAATTATCATAGTTAAATTTTAAAGCGTAATTACAAACAAAATATGAAACAATTATCCCTTAAATCGAAAAAAGTAAATTTGTTGTCTTCTTTTACAGAAAAAAAACAAGTTAAAAAAAGTACCTTTTGTATTTCAACAAAAGTGCTTATGCGCTTCTTTGTTGTGTTGTCATTAACTCATTTTGCAAAAGTAAACGCCCAATGTAGCACTGTAATCAGCAGTTCGCTGCCTATTAATTCAGTAGCAACAGTTACTACATTTGCGGGCAGTGGCGCCGCAGGCACTACTAATGGTTTGGGCACTGCAGCTTCTTTTAATACTCCTATTGGAGTGGCAAGAGATGCTATAGGTAATGTATATGTTGCTGACTTATACAACAATTTAATACGTAAAATCACTCCCGCTGGTGAAGTAAGCACTTTTGCGGGCAGTGGGGTTGCAGGAAATGCCAATGGCACTGGTACAGCTGCATCGTTTAATAGCCCTATCGGTATAACCACCGATCCTTCAGGCAATGTTTTTGTAGCTGATTTGGGTAATAATTTAATCCGTATGATCACGCCAGCAGGGGTCGTGAGCACCTTAGCGGGAAGTGGTATTGCGGGTAATACCAATGGCACCGGTACAGCAGCTTCGTTCAGAGATCCTTTTGGGTTAGGTACCGATGCAGCAGGCAACGTATATGTGGCAGAAAGAGGTAATGACCTTATTCGCAAGATAACACCAGCGGGTGTGGTGACAACTTTCGCCGGTAGTGGTGTTATAGGTAATACCAATGGTACTGGTACGGCAGCTTCTTTCAACAATCCTACCGGTATCGATACTGATGCGGCAGGCAATTTATATGTATCCGATTTTGGAAACAATCTTATTCGTAAAATAACGCCTGCAGGGGTGGTAACCACTTTAGCCGGCAGTGGTGTTTCTGGATTTACCAATGGAACCGGTACCGCAGCTTCATTTAATGGACCCTTTGGTGTAGGTACTGATCCACTTGGAAATGTATATGTGGCAGACAGGGGTAATAACGTACTTCGAAAAATTACACCGGCCGGGGTAGTAACTACTTTGGCAGGAAGTGGTGTTAGTGGCAACGCAAACGGGACCGACACTTCGGCTTCCTTTAGTTCTCCAGTGGGTATAACTACCGATGCTAATGGTAATATTTTTGTGGCAGATCAAAACAATAATGTTATTCGCAGAATAGTTACCAATGAAACAGTAAAAGTATGTAGCGGAAGTCCAGTTACATTAACCGCAAACGGAGGCGTAAGTTATTCATGGTCGGGCCCACAAGTGATTACCAATGGGGTTGCTTTTAATGCAACAAGCAGCGGGGTTTATACTGTTACGGTTACTGATGCCGGTGCTTGCACCGTTTCCGATGTGATCACTATTGACATCAGTTTACCAACTGTTAGTGCTGCCTCTAGTACCCCATCCGTTTGCGTCAACACGGCCTTACCAAGCATTACGCATACGACCTCAGGATCACAAGGAATAGGAAGTCCATCTGGATTACCAGCAGGTGTTACGGCTTCTTGGGCAACCAACACCATTACCATTAGTGGTACACCCACCACTAGTGGAACCTTTAATTACACAATCCCATTAATTGATGGTTGCGGTACCGTTCAGGCAACCGGAACTATTACGGTAGCAACGGCTATCACCGTAAGCGCTGCATCTAGCACGCCAACCTTATGCATCAACACAGCGCTTACTCCCATCACCCATATAACAACTATGGCAACAGGTATTGGAGCTACAACCGGCTTACCAACCGGTGTTACGGCAACCTGGGCAAGTAATACCATCACCATCAGCGGAACACCAACTTCATCAGGAACATTCATATACAATATTCCCTTAATAGGTAGTTGTGCATCGATAAATGCTACCGGAACCATTAATGTTAATCCAGCTAATACTATTGTACTGTCGCCAGCCTCAGGCCCAGATATGCAATCTGTATGTATTAATACACCCATCACCAACATTACCTATAACACTTCGGGAGCTACAGGAGTTGTATTTACCGGACTTCCTGCTGGAGTTACTGGAACCTGGGGTTCTAACCTGGCCACCATCAGCGGAACACCAACGGTTACTGGTACTTTTAACTATACGGCAACTTTAACCGGTGGTTGCGGAACTGCTTCCGGAACTATTACCATCATATCCGTTGCACCGGCTACAGGTCCTTCCCGCGTATGTGTCAATACAGCTTTAACATCACTTACACATGCTACCGTTAATGCTACAAGCATAGGAACCCCTACCGGCTTACCACCAGGGGTAACTGCCTCATGGGCAAGCAATACCATTTCCATTACTGGCACTCCTACTGTAACAGGAACATATAATTATAGTATACCCGTAGCCAGTGGTTGCAATGCTACCGGAACCATCATAGTTGATGCGAATGTTGCCGGTATAACCTTAGCACCTATTCCAACTATATCAGTGGGAACCACTACGGTCAGTCTACCTTATTCAAGTGCTTTCGGATTTAATAACTATAATATAACTTGGAGTGCAGCTGCCTTAGCGGCGGGATTTGTTAACGTTAACAATGCATTATTGCCTGCTCCTACTGGTTCGCTACCGATTACAGTTCCAGCAGCTGGCCCGGTTTCAGGGGCTTTATATTCGGGCACATTTACTATCGTAACAAGTTGCACCGGATTCGTTACTAACTATGGTTTTAATGTATCCTTCACAGGAAACAATGTGCTAGATAATTTATCCCTTACTGCTGCAAACGTTTCTGCAGTTGCCTATGGTTTGCGAAGATTGAGTAGTACCTATACCGGTCCTGTCATGCAAATAAGAAGAAGCAGTGACGGAGAATTACGTGATGTATATTTTAATGGTAGTGATGTTTTAGCATTAAACTCATTGGTGAGTGCTGTAGGTGGTGGCGGTGCAACGGCTACTACTCTTGGCAGTTGGATAGGTAGTAGTTCGGGAACAGTAGCCATATGGTATGATCAAAGTGGCCGATGGAGAAATGCAAGTCAACCTACTGTTGCCAATCAGCCACGTATCATTAATGCTGGTGTCATCGAAACTCAAAGTGGTAAACCTTCTATTTTTTATACCGGTTCAAGTTTTCTTACGCATACAGAATTTCCTACTACTGGCTTTACGGGCTTCTCAGCCAATGTCATTGCAAGATGGACCACAGTGGGCACCGGTACCGGAACTATTCAAGCATTAATAGATAATAATCATAACGGTGGACAAGGGTTTGTATTTCAAGATCGCCCTGATATGGCAGGAAGACCCATAACATACGGAATTGCAGCTTCGCCACAAGCAGGAGGGTCGCAGGATAATATACAAACGGGTAATGGAAGCAGTAGAATTCTAACATTTGTAGCAAACAATTCGATGGCTACGGGTTTCAGGGATGGAATTACTTTAAATACTTCCCCGATGTCGAACACGAATTATATTTTACAAAACAGATTCATGATAGGTGCTTGGTTTAACGGTGGTTCAGTGCAACGTTATACCACAGGACATATTCCGGAAGTCATCGTATTTCCATCTGCTTTGTCAACTACTTCTAGAACATCGCTGGAGTGTAACCAAAGTGCGTATTATACTATACCTCTGGGGCCACCTTCTATTACACTACTCGGCAATCCTAATCCGATTGCGGTTGGTACTACTATTGCAAATTTACCATACGCCAATGCCAGTGCCAATCAATACAGCATCACCTGGAACGCAACGGCTGCCGCGGCAGGATTTGTAAATGTAACCAATGCGACATTACCTGTAAGTTCAATACCTATTGCCGTGCCCGCTAGCGGACCGGTAGCAGGGTCATTCTACACGGGAATACTAAGAGTTAGTTTTACTTGTAGTGCCTCCGTAAGCATCGATTATCCCATTACTGTTTTTATTACGGGAAGTAATAACGTACTGGATAATCTCAATCTAACCGCAGCAAACCTTTCTTCTGTAGCTTATGGCTTAAGAAAATTAAGTACTACCTATAATGGACCTGCCATGCAGATTAGAAGAAGCAGCGACGGTGAACTACGGGATGTATACTTTGACGGAACCAGCGTTTTATCATTAAGTTCATTAGTGAGTGCCGCTGGCGGTGGTGTTGCAACTGCCACTACCCTTAGTAGTTGGATAGGTGCCAATTCGGGCACGGTTGCGATATGGTACGATCAAAGTGGCCGATGGCGCAATGCGTATCAAAACATCATTGCCAATCAACCAAGGGTAATCAATGCCGGTGTAATTGAAACACAAAACGGCAAACCAGCGATTTTTTTAAACGGAACAACTTCTTACTTGGTTGAGTCTACTTTAACTGTTTCCAATCCTTATTCTATGAATACGGTGGCGTCTCGCACGGCGTCTAATGGAAATTATCAACGCCTCATCAACCTCAGCAGCACGGGCGATGCATTCGGTTTCCTGGGAGCCAGTGTAGGCAACTACGCCACATTTGCAGGCAATGGTGTCTCCTGGAACGATGCTAATGCTAACGCACCTGCTACAACAGTTGGATCCACTTCGTCTATTTTAACCATGACGGCTGCCACAGGCGGTAGCGGATTGCTTCCGTATGTCAATGGGATTGTTCAAAACGCTAAAAATGGAACAGCCGCAACTTCAACAGGGTTTTTGATAGGGGCACCTTACAGCGGAAATCAATTAGCCCAATTATGGACCGGTTACATTTCTGATTTTGAAATTTTCCCTACAATACTGCCAGCTACGGCAAGAATAGCAATGGAATGTAATCAATCTTTATTTTATAATATCAACACCAACAATTTAACATTACGTGAAACAACTCCAGTTGCTGTGGGCAACACCTCTACAAGTTTACCCTTCTCAAATGCTACTCATATCACAAATTATAGTATTACCTGGGCTGCAAATGCCATCGCTGTCGGATTTGTAAATGTTACGAATGCAGTGTTGCCAACAAGTCCAATTCCTGTTGCACTACCAGCCAGTGGCCCTGTAGCCAATACCCATTATACCGGATTACTTACAGTGGTGAACAATTGTACTGGATTAGCATATACTATTCCATTTAATGTCTACTTCATCGGAAATAATGTACTGGATAATCTCAATCTTACTGCATCAAGTCTTTCCTCTGTTGCCTTTGGCTTGCGAAAACTGAGCAGCACCTATAACGGGCCTGCCGTAAAAGTGAGAAGAAGCAGCGATGGCGAGCAACGCGATGTGTATTTTGATGGAACGGCCTTGTCGTTAAACTCCCAGGTTAGCGACGCAGGTGGCGGAGTGCCAACAGCGACTACCCTTACCGCTTGGATTGGAAGCAATTCGGGAACCGTAGCCATTTGGTACGACCAAAGTGGTTTATGGCGAAATGCTGTGCAAAGTACAGTAGTCAGTCAGCCACGTTTAATAAATGCTGGTGTTATTGAATTGCAAAATGGCAAACCAACACTAGTTTTCTCGGGAGCGCAATCATTTCAAAGTGCTGTTACTTCCACGCAGTGTGCAGGAGCGGGTATCAATACTACCAGTAATTTTGTTTTTCAAAATAGTAATGTTAACTCTTCTTTGTTAAACTCAAATAATTATAATATCCACGCAGCTTGGTCTGATGGAAATACCTACTTCGATATTCCTAGCAGAATCGTTACCGCATTAACTTGGTCCAATTATTCCATCGGTACTTTTAGAAGAAGCGGCACACAGGCAGATGTTTGGAAAAACGGAACTAATTCTTTAAATACCTCAACGATGAGCGGCACCATAAGTGGCGCTGCACCCATGTCGATTGGATCGAATATAAATGGAAAATTAGGTGAGCT
This sequence comes from Flavobacterium sp., assembly GCA_020403245.1. Lineage (GTDB taxonomy): Bacteria > Bacteroidota > Bacteroidia > Flavobacteriales > Flavobacteriaceae > Flavobacterium. The sequence goes on from JADBYA010000005.1 coordinate 220,389, forward strand.
TACTATTTTTCCAAGTGGCTTAACAACAGCTGCGAGAATAGCGCTAGAATGCAATCAATCGGCCTATTTTAATTTTCCTACTACGACGCCTTCGTTAACGCTGGGGCAATCTACTCCCATTACCGTAGGGACTACCACAACAAATTTACCCTCCTCCAACATTATTGGAGTAACAAATTATAATATCACCTGGAATGCAGCAGCTTTATCGGCAGGATTTGTAAATGTTACCAACGCCTTATTTGCAAACCCATTGCCTATTGCCGTGCCTGCTACTGGCCCAATAGGGGGTCAATTTTACTCGGGCGTTTTAACCGTAATTAACAATTGCTCGGGTTTGAGTACAAACTATGGATTTAATGTATACTTCATAGGCAATAATGTGCTGGATAATCTTAGTCTTACCGCTGCAACGCCATCTGCTGTTGCCTATAGCTTGCGAAAACTGAGCAGTACCTATAACGGACCTGCCATACAAATAAGAAGAAGCAGCGATGGCGAGCAACGCGATGTGTATTTTGATGGAACGGGTGCCTTGTCATTAACATCACAGGTAAGTGCTTTGGGAGGTGGTGAAGCAACGGCGACTACCCTTACCTCATGGATAGGGAGCAGTTCAGGAACGGTAATGGTTTGGTACGATCAAAGTGGTTTGTGGCGAAATGCTATACAAAACACAGTAGCCAATCAACCACGGGTCATTAATGCTGGTGCTATTGAATTACAAAATGGCAAACCAACCTTGGTTTTCTCGGGAAATCAAACTTTTCAAAGTCCGATAACTTCTAATCAGTGTTCAGGAGCGGGTATCAATACTACTAGTAATTTTGTTTTTCAAAATAGTACTGTTAACTCGTGTTTGTTAAACTCAACTAATTATAATATTCACGCACCTTGGTCTGATGGGCAAACCTACTTCGATATTCCTTCCAGAATCAACACCCCTTTAACATGGTTAAACTACTCCATCGGTACTTTCAGAAGAAATGATTCTCAGGGTAATGTATGGCGAAACGGAAATAATTCTTTATCCAGTTCAACGATGAGCGGAACCATAAGTGGAACAGCTCCTATGTGGATTGGATCTAGTAATGGCAATGGTAACTTTATAAACGGGAAATTGGGAGAGCTAACCATTTTTGCCAGTGCAATATCAGCGCCTGCTAGAACCGCAATGGAATGTAATCAGGCAGCTTATTATACTATCACTATGGTTGCGCCAAATTTGACACTGGGTACTTCAAGTCCAATTTCATTAGGTACTACCACTGCAAATTTACCTTACACCAGTGCCAACGCAACGAATTACAGTATTACCTGGAGTGCAGCTGCTATCTCAGCAGGATTTGCAAATGTTGCAAGTACTGTATTGCCAGCAGCGTCAATACCGGTACCGGTACCTGCAGTTGGCCCTGTAGGCGGACAATCGTATACGGGTGTTTTAACAGTAACCAGCAGTTGCTCCGCGGGCAGTGCAAGCTATCCGTTTACCATTTTTATAACCGGGAATAATGTACTAGATAACGTAAACCTTACCGCTGCAAACTTTTCAGCGGTTGCCTATGGTTTGCGCAGATTGAGCAGCGCCTATACCGGTCCTGTTATGCAAATAAGAAGAAGTAGCGATGGTGAGTTGCGTGATGTATTCTTTAATGCAAGTGGTGTTTTAGCTTTAAATTCTGTAGTGAGTGCACCAGGTGGTGGCGCTGCAACTGCCACTACCCTCAGCAGTTGGATAGGTGCCAATTCGGGTACAGTGGCCGTATGGTACGATCAAAGTGGCCAATGGAGAAACGCAAGTCAACCTACTCCTGCCAATCAGCCACGTATTATCAGTGGAGGTGTCATCGAAACGCAAAGTGGTAGACCTTCAATTCTTTATACAGGTTCAAGTTTTCTTACCCATACTGCCTTTCCTACTACTGGTTTTACGGGCTTCTCAGCCAATGTGATTGCTAGATGGAACACAGTGGGTACCACTCAGGCAACAATACAAGCATTAATAGATAATAATCATGGTAGTGGCCAAGGATTTATTTTTCAAGACCGCCCTGATATTATAGGAATGCCAATTAATTACGGGGTTGCAGCCACGCCAGTATGGGGAGCGTCTCAGGATAATATACAAACAGGTAATGGAAGCAGTCGCATTCTAACATTTGTAGCAGACAGTTCGACAGCTTCTGGTTTCAGAGATGGTATTGCTTTAACTACTTCCGCGATGTCTGGCACGAATTATATTTTACAAAACAGATTCATGATAGGCGCTTGGTTTAATAGTGGAAGTATCACACGATATACAACAGGAAACATTCCGGAAGTAATCGTATTCCCAAATGCTTTGTCAACCACTGCAAGGGTATCACTAGAGTGTAATCAAGGTCTTTATTATAGCATACCCATTGTCACACCACCTGTACTCACATTGGGAGCTTCCACTCCTATTTCACTAGGTACTACCACTGTCAATTTATCTTACACCAACAGTACTGCAACACGATACAGTATCACTTGGAACGCAGCTGCTATCGCAGCAGGATTTGTAAATGTTAGCAATGTAACGTTACCGGCAGGTTCAATACCTGTTGCAGTTCCTGCAGTTGGTCCAGTAGCAGGACAATGTTATATGGGTATCTTGAATGTTTCAACGGGTTGCGGAAGTACAAACTACCCGTTTACTATCTTTATCACTGGAAACAATGTTTTGAATAATGTGGCTCTTACTGCAGCAAACTTTTCTTCTGTTGCTTATGGTTTAAGAAAGTTGAGCAGCGCTTATAACGGCCCTGCCATGCAAATAAGACGCAGTAGTGATGGCGAGTTGCGTGATGTGTATTTTAATGCAAGTGGCATCTTAACTCTAAGTTCATTCGTGAGTGCAGCAGGTGGTGGCACTGCGACGGCTACTACCCTTAGTAGTTGGATAGGTGCCAATACAGGAACTGTAGCCATCTGGTATGATCAAAGTGGACAATGGAGAAATGCAAGTCAACCTACTGCTGCCAATCAGCCACGGGTGATTAATGCCGGAGTATTAGAAACACAAAACGGAGTTCCGTCTATTTATTTTACAGGTTCAAGTTTTCTTACACACACTGCATTTCCAACTACAGGATTTACGGGCTTCTCAGCCAATGTAATTTCAAAATGGACTACAGTGGGTAGCACAACCGCATCTATTCAAACATTAATAGATAATAACTATGCCGCTAATCGAGGATTTGTAATTCAAGACAGACCTGATGTGGTTAATAAACCGATAGGATTTGAAATTAAAGCTGCTGCTTCATTCCCATCATTACTAGACAATACACAAACTGGTAATGGCAATTGCCGTATTCTCACCTTTACAGCAACAAATACGACTGTTTCAGGGTTCAGAGATGGAAATGCAATGCCAACAGCTTCTATCGCCAACACGAATTATATTTTACAAAATAGATTCATGATAGGCGCCTGGTTTAATAATGGTTCCATCTCCAGATATACAACAGGAAATATCCCCGAAGTAATGGTTTTCCCGTCTGCTTTATCCACAATTGATAGAATTGCATTGGAGTGTAACCAGCGTAATTATTATAATATTGCATTGCCAACAGTTACTTCTCCGTCGATTAACCCAACAGTTTGTATCAACGCTGCAATGACAAACATCACGCATACAACTATAGGCGCAAACGGTATAGGAACTCCAACAGGTTTACCTGCAGGGGTAACCGCTTCATATGCGAGTAACACCATCACCATCAGTGGTACGCCTACCGTTTCTGGCACATTCAATTACAGCATCCCATTAACAGAGGGATGTGGAGCAGTGAATGCAACAGGAACCATTATTGTAACCCCTACTAATACATGGGGAGCGGCCTCTTCTACCCCAACCGTTTGTATCAATACTACATTAACAAACATCACACATACTACTGTGGGAGCCACAGGAATCGGAGCTGCAACAGGCCTTCCGGCGGGAGTAACTGCTGCATGGGCATCAAACGTTATTACCATCAGTGGTACACCAACAGTTGCGGGAACCTTTCCTTACAGCATTCCATTAACAGGCGGCTGTGGAACAGTAAATGCAACCGGTACCATTACGGTTACAAATACAGGAACCGTTAATACCTCAGGGGGCTCTTCTACCACGCAAACCCTATGTTTGAACACGCCATTAAACAACATAACTTATAGCACAACAGGAGCAACTGGTATCGGGGCAGCAACAGGGCTTCCACCGGGGGTTACTGCAGCTTGGGCTGCTAACGTAATTACCGTTAGCGGAACACCCACTGTTGAAGGAACATATAATTATAGCATTCCGCTAACTGGTGGTTGTGGCAATATAACTGCCACTGGAACCATTACCGTAAATCCAAACAACACAGCTAGTGCAGCTTCGGCAACACCAACCTTGTGTATCAACAGTGCATTGACTGCTATTACGCATTCGACCACTGGAACACAAGGTATAGGAATTGCAAACGGTTTACCTCCGGGTGTTACTGCCAGCTGGGCAAGTAATATGATTACCATTACCGGAACGCCAACTGTTACAGGTACCTACAATTATTCCATTCCTTTAATTGCTATTCCAATTATAGGCAGTTGCGGTGTGGTAAATGCAACAGGTACCATAACAGTAATTAATAATACTGTTTCTGCAGCTTCATCAATGCCTACTGTATGTATCGATACACCACTCACAAACATTACCCATACTACTACCATCGCAACCGGTATCGGAGTTGCAACAGGGCTACCAACTGGTGTAACAGCCGCTTGGGCAAGTAATACCATTACGATTAGTGGTACACCTACCGTTTCCGGAACATTCAGTTACAGCATCCCTTTAACAGGAGGTTGCGGTACTATAGTCAATGCAACCGGAACTATTACGGTAAGAACAGCCAACACTGCGGGCGTTCCCTCAAGCGCACCAACACTTTGTATCAATTCAGCTTTAACAGCGATTACGCATACAACAACAGGTGCAACAGGCATCGGAGCAGCAACGGGACTTCCGGCGGGAGTAACTGCAACATGGGCATCAAACGTTATTACCATCAGTGGTACACCAACAGTGGCGGGTACCTTCCCTTACAGCATTCCATTAACAGGTGGCTGCGGAGTAGTAGATGCAACGGGTAGCATTACAGTGGAAATTAATACAGCCGGACTACCTTCAAGTAATCCCACCCTGTGTATCAATGCGCCAGTACTACCCAATATTATACGAACTACAACAGGAGCAACTGGTATCGGGATTCCTACGAACCTGCCACCAGGGGTTACTGCAGTTTGGAATACAAATGTAATTACCATAAGCGGTACGCCGACTGCTAGCGGAATTTTCAATTATTCAATTCCTTTAACAGGAGGTTGTGGATTTGTGAATGCAACAGGTACCATCACTGTAAATGAAGATACCGTTTCTATTGCATCTTCCACGCCAACACTTTGTATCAATACGGCGTTAACTGCAATCACGCATACAACTACCGGAGCCACAGGAATTGGTGCTGCATCAGGATTACCTGCCGGTGTAACGGCTGCTTGGTCAGCGGATGTGATTACCATCAGTGGGACGCCAACTGCTGCGGGTATCTTTGCCTATAGCATACCCTTAACAGGTGGTTGCGGAACGGTGAATGCCACCGGAACAATTACGATTAATGGACCATCCGGTCTACCTACCCTAGGTTCCTTAGTGCAACCAACTTGTGCCGCTATGATTGGAAGTTTTATCATTACCAATTACAATGCCTCTTATACTTATACTGCTTCACCTTCAACTGGTGTAGTGATATCAGGGGCAAATGTCTCAGCTCCAGCGGGTACGTATACCATTTCAGCTTCTTTTGCAGGTTGTTCCTCTCTACCCTCTGCTAGTGTGACGCTCAATGCTTTACCAACGAATACTTGGAATGGTTCTTCTTGGTCCTTAGGTTCTAATCCTACAAGTTCTCAAGTTGTTGTTTTTGCTGGAAATTACACTTCTTCAACAGATTTAATAGGATGCTCTTGCATCATTAATTCTGGAACTGTAACTATCAGTGCTGGAAATACATTAACCATAACCAATGCGGTTACGGTAACACTTGGTACGTTAATCTTTGAAAATAATTCAAGTTTAGTGCAAATCAATGATGCTTCAATCAATACTGGAACTATAATTTATAAAAGAAACTCTTCACCGCTAAAACAATATGATTTCACCTATTGGTCATCTCCTGTGGCTAATACACCTTTAAGTCAATTAGCCACAAGTTCCGTATTTTATTCATTCAGCCCAACTATTAACAACTGGGTTAACGAATCAGCCGCTACAATTATGGCCCCTGGAGTGGGCTATATAGCAAGAGCTCCCAATAATTTAACGTATAATCCAACTCAAGTGGTAGAAACTGTTTTCTCGGGTATTCCTAATAATGGTGTCATTTCAACATCAATTATAAAAAGTACAGGAACATATAATCTACTTGGAAATCCATATCCATCAGCTATAGATATTGATTTGTTCTTGACCGATCCTAGTAATGCTGGAATAGTTAATGGTACTATTTATTTGTGGACGCATAATACGGCAATAACTAATAATGTTTATTCGTCTAATGATTATGCAAAATATAATTTTACGGGAGGGGTTAGAACGGCAACTTCTGCTATCTCTGGAGGTTTTTTACCTACAGGAAAGGTTGCATCTGGTCAAGGATTTTTTATCGAAGCCAATTCGTCTTTAGCGAATGGAACTTATACCGCTACCTACAGAAACGCAATGCGTATAGCATCAAATAATTCTCAATTCTTCCGAACAACTGATGCTTCTAACTCAGATAGTTCTATTTCTAGTTCGTTAGAAAAACATAGAATTTGGTTGTCTTTATCTAGTGCCCTTGGTTCCTATAATGAAATGTTATTGGGATATGTAGAAAATGCTACTAATGATTTTGATCCTTTATTTGATGGAAAAACTTTAGCTGTGGGCAATCCCGTTTCACTATTTACTACGGTTGGAACCGATGATTTATCCATTCAAGGGAGAGCGCTTCCATTTAATGGTTCAGAGATCATTCCGCTAGGATACAGCACCACAGTAAATGGGCAATTAACTGTTAATCTAGAAAATTATGATGGGTTATTCTCCAATCAAGAGGTGTATTTGTTGGATAAATATTTGGACATTTGCCATAATATAAAATCTGGAGTTTATAATTTCACCACTACAAATGGTACTTTTAGAGATCGTTTCGAATTGCGATTTACCAATACGACTCTAAATACCAATACGCCAAGTTTTGATTCCTCTCTGATTTTGGTAACTAATGATAAAAAACTTAGTATTTTTTCGGGTACGTATACTATTAACAAAGTAGAAATTTTTGATTTGCTTGGTAAAAAATTATACTATGACGATAAACTAAATACTAATAATCATCATGTAGAATTACCGATTGCAACTCAAGCTATTATAGTAAAAATAACATCAGATGATAGGGTAACTGTGAAAAAAGCAATGATTAATTGAAATTAGACAATACTATAATTTGAGGTATTGATTATATCAAAAAAAATTAATTGTACTATACACTAAAAGGTTTGGAACGCTCCAAACCTTTTTTTTTGTGTTTCATAGTTATACAATTCCTCTTTTATAAACCTTTTTTTTTATAAATAAAAATAGAAAAACTGAGTTTAGAAAAATATTATTGTAAGTTTTTTAGGTGTTTTAATTTATATAATATGCATTTCATCGATTTTTTTATGTATTTTATCGATTATATTTAAAAATATTCTAGTTTTGAATTGTCAAATAAAATCAAATGAAGCACATACCACTTCATTTAAATAATAAACCATAATAACCCCAGAGTTATGAAACAATTATTACTTAAATCGAAAAAATCAAACTTGCCGTTTTCAATAACAGAAAAAAAACAAGTTAAAAAAAGTAACATTTCTATTTCAATAAATTGGCTTAAGTGCTTATTTGTTGTTTTATTATTAAATCCCTTTTTAGAAGTAATCGCCCAATACAACTCTGTAATCTGCAGTTCGCTCCCGATCAATTCAGTGGCAACAGTTACTTCAATTGCGGGCAGTGGCGAAGCAATAAATGCCAATGGTACAAGAACCGATTCATCATTTGGTTTTCCTTCAAGTATAACCACCAAAGCTTCAGGCAATGTATTTATACCTGATTTTGGTAATAATTTAATCTGTGTGATTACGTCAGCAGGGGTAGTGAGTATTTTTCCAGAAAGCCGCATGGCAGGGAATAGCAAGTACTACAGGGTTATCAATAAATAATTTATAAATAATTTATACTTATAGACTACCGCTGTCAAGTGGTCAACAAAGTGTTCAACTTTAAATAATCTACTATCATGTCAAATAAAAAACTTTTCCAAAAATTACTTACTTTTTTATTAATCATTCTTCCATCCGTTTTATTTTCACAAACAACTATAACCTCAGTCACAACTGGTAACTGGAATGATACAGCAACTTGGGTTGGAGGTGTAGTACCTGTTTCTGGCGATAATGTGATAATTGCTGCAGGACATACGGTTACGCTAGTAGCTAATACTGATATATCTTCAGGAAACCTAACGCTAACCGGGACAATTGCGCTTGCAGGTTTTAATTTGACCGCAGGCTCATTAGCAGGTGCAGGTAATATTGGCACAAGTTCTGGAACGCCATTGGTTACTGTAGGAAGCAATGGAAGTATTACTACCTATTCAGGTGTTTACAGTGGAACGGGCGCTCGATTAACCAAAGAGGGCTCTGGAACCTTAACCCTTTTAGGAGCGAATTCATATACAGGTGCAACAGTTATCAATGCAGGGACTTTAAGACTTGGTGCAGCCGATCGAATTACAAATAGCAGTGCACTAACAATTGCCACCGGTGCAGTTTTTGACATGAATGGTTTTAATGAGACTGTTTTCTCATTTGATGGCGGAGGAACGATTACGAGTAATGCGGTCGGTTCAGTTACGATAACTTACAATGGACCATTTGCTACTACTACGTTCAGCGGAGTGATACAAAATGGAAGCGGGACGGTATCCCTTAATATGCCCCTTAACAACAATCTTACACTTACCGGCAATAATACTTACACCGGATTAACATCAGTTAGTAATGGACAAATATATATTGGCGATGGTGGAACAAGCGGTTCCGTGGCAGGCAATATTACTTTAGGTTCGTCTGGTAGTGTTTTTTTTAACCGTTCTGATGACTTCACTTTCTCTGGTAACATTTCAGGAGGCGGCATGTCTGTTTTTAAGCAGGGCGCTGGAACAATGACACTTACAGGTAGTATAACGAGTATATCATCGGTTGCGGTACAGGGAGGAAATTTATCTATTGGTAACGGTGGCACAAGCGGATCGGTTTCTGTCAACATCAACAATACCGCTACGGTCGTTTTTAACCGCTCTGATAACATAACTTACAGTAATGTGATCTCTAATTCTGGTACAATAACCAAGTTGGGAGCAGGTACGCTTACGCTTAGTGGCGTAAATACCAATACGGGAGCGTTTAATGTGAATGTAGGAACCGTACAAATAAGCACAAATGAAAGACTTGGAAACTGCAACTTAACGGTTGCAAGTGGAGCAACATTTAACCTGAATGGATTCTCAGAAACTATTGCCTCCATCGCTGGTGCAGGAACCATTACAAGCAGCGCTGTTGGTGCTGTAACACTCACTAATGGAGGAACAACCACCACCACATTTAGTGGTGTTATCCAAAACGGAAGTGGAACCGTTTCTTTAACAAAATCAGGAACAGGAACACTTACCTTAAGTGGTGTTAACACCTACTCGGGTGGTACAACCTTAAGTACGGGTACTTTGAACATTAATAACGCTTCAGCTATTGGTACGGGTACATTTATTATTTCAGGTGGCACAATTGATAATACTTCAGCAGGTGCTATAACGCTTACCACCAACAACCCCCAAAGCTGGAATGGTAACTTTACTTTCACTGGAACACAGCCGCTAAATATGGGTACAGCTGCAGTTACACTTTCCGCAACACGAATAGTGACAGTTACAGCGAGTACTTTAACTGTTGGAGGTGTGATTTCGGGTACATCATTTGGGTTGACCAAAGCGGGAGCTGGAACACTAACTTTAACTGGTACTAATACCTATACTGGTGTTACCACTATTAGTGCGGGTACACTTTCGGTGGCGAGTATTGGCAATGGAGGAACAGCAAGTAACCTTGGCCAAGCTACAAGTACATCGGCAAATCTTGTGCTCAATGGAGGAACACTTAGTTACACAGGTGCAGACGCCTCCACCGACCGGGGTATGACACTAAATAATGTGGCTGGTAATACTATCTTCACATCCAACACGCTTACAATTAGCGGGGTCATCACAGGAACCGGTTCCATAACCAAAACAGGAACTGGAACACTAACATTTACTGGAACCAATACCTACACTGGATCTACTACCATTAGTGCAGGTACACTGTCAATTGGAAATGGAGGATCCACAGGTGCAATTGCCAATACGAATATAGCTAACAATGCTGCTTTGGTTTTTAATAGTACCTCTGACCAAACCTGCTCAGGAGTAATTTCTGGAACAGGTACATTAACCAAATTAGGAACTGGAACTTTATCCTTCACTGGTACTAATACTTACACCGGAATAACAACTATAAGCGCAGGCACACTTTCAATTGGAAATGGAGGATCCACCGGTGCAATTGCAAATACGAATATAGCTAACAATGCTGCTTTGGTTTTTAATAGTACCTCTAACCAAACCTGCTCAGGAGTAATTTCTGGAACAGGTACATTAACCAAATTAGGAACTGGAATATTAGCCCTCACTGGTACTAATACTTACACAGGAATAACTACCATCAGCGCGGGTACACTTTCACTAGGCAATAACAGTACAACTGGAAATATAATCACAAATGTAACTAATAATGGTACATTGGTCTTCAACCGTTCAAATGCTTACACTTATTCAGGTATAATCTCTGGTAGTGGATCAGTAACTCAATCAGGTTCTGGAACACTCACTCTTTCAGGCAACAATACGTATTTAGGTATTACTACTATCATTAATGGTTGTACCTTATCAATTAATGCAGACAACCGATTAGGTGCAGCGCCAAGCAGTCCGACTGCAGGGGCTATTGTGATTGATGGCGGTACCTTACTCACAACTGCAACGTTTACCCTCAATGCCAACCGAGGTATCACTCTAAGTTCCACCATTACTACCAGTACGTTCAACGTTAGTACTGGAACAACACTCACATACGGAGGGATCATAACAGGTGCAGGCTCACTTGGAAAATCGGGTTTGGGCACGTTAGTACTTTCAGGCGCAAATACCTACTCGGGTGCAACGAATATTTCGGCTGGTACGCTAGTCGGCAACAACGCCAATGCCCTTAGTTCTAGTTCTAGTGTGACGGTAAGCGCTAATAGTACCTTACGAAGCGATGTTGCATTAACGTTGCCTCCACTTACTCTTAGCGGAACAGGTGCAACAGCAGGAAAAATGAATTGTAATGGATTTAACTCAAGTTGCGGGCAGTTGCGTCTAAACACCACCTGGCAAACAACGGGTGGCTCGTGGGGCAGCACCACTTCGGGAGCCACCAATCAGAACAATACCTACTTTAACGGAGCAACTGGTGTGTTGAATGTTGGTTCACCAATGATCTTAGAAGTGGTAACTACTGCTCCGAATCAAACAGTTACATTACCTCTTAGTGGAACAGTTAATGTAACGGTAAACTGGGGCGATGCTACTAGTAATGTTTATACTACCGATGCTGATGTGAATAAGGTTTATGCGGTAGCTGGAACCTATACCATCACTATTTCAGGTGTGTTAACCCAGTTTGGTAATGGCGACAATCCGGATAGTGGACCCGGTTATTCAAATCCCCAGAGAATAACCCGTGTTTTAAATTGGGGTGGCACGGGGCTGCAAAGCCTTTTTGGTGCATTTCAATCGACTACCAACTTGGTGCAAGTACCAAGTGATTTCCCACCAAATGTTGTAAATGTTGGTTGGATGTTTAAGAATTCGAACTTTAATCAACCCATCGGTACATGGAATATGAGCAATGTGCGAAGAATGGGACACATGTTTGAGAACAATACCGTGTTCAACCAAAACATTGGTTCTTGGAACATAAGTAATGTTTGGGATATGAGATACATGTTTTTAGGAGCAACATCTTTCAACAATGGGGGTAGCCCGAGCATCGGCAACTGGAATACAGCATCTCTTACCAGACCAAGAGGTATGTTTTCTGGGTGTACAGCTTTTGACCAAAGTCTCGCTAATTGGAACGTTCGTCTTGCTAATGATGTGAGAGATATGTTTCTTGGTGCGCAACTCTCTCATTGCAACTACGATGCCACCTTAATCGGTTGGGCGGCACAGGCGCCACTTTCGGCTGTTAATTCTGGAAGGTTTGATGGAGGGAATTCGAGATACACTTCAGCTTCAACAACAGCTCGTGCAACAATTGTTTCCTACTGGCCTACTGTAAACGATGGCGGACTACTAGATCCTGGTACTTGGAGCCTCACCTCTGGCGTTGGTACAAATAATCAAACTGTAAATGTTGGGACTCCAATAACAACTATTACTTATGCCTTTGCTGGTGGGGAGCGGACATATTTCTCAGGCTTACCGCCAGGAATTACAGGAGCCGTTTCGGCAGGTGTGGTATCAATTAGTGGTACACCTACCACTGCAGGTGTTTACAATTATTCTGTTGACGGTTGTGGCGTGTTAACGGGTACTATCACTGTAGTAAATTGCTCTGTTAGCGCAGCTTCTTCAAGTCCTACAGTTTGTGAACAAACAACCCTTACTCCGATTACGCACACAACTACAATTGCCACAGGTATTGGTACGCCCAGTGGTTTGCCTTCGGGTGTTTCTGCCTCTTGGATAGCAAATACAATTACCATTTCAGGTACTCCAACGGCTTCTGGAACGTTCAACTACAGCATTCCTTTAACAGGTGGTTGCGGAGTAGTAAATGCAACGGGAACAATTACGGTTGCTACAAGCAATACTATAGCAAGAACCTCGGCAGTAGGAAGTGATGCACAGACAGTATGTGTAGGTTTACCAATAACTACTATTACCTACGCAACTACCGGAGCAACCGGAGCAACCGTTACCAACCTTCCTACAGGAGTAACCGCCAACTGGGCAGCGAATGTTTTAACGATCAGCGGTACCCCGACCGTAGCAGGATCTGCACTTACCTATACCGTAACGCTAACTGGTGGTTGTGGCAGTACAAATACTACAGGTACCATAACAGTTAATGGATTGACTAACGCCAGTTGTGGTGCCTTTGTCACCCGTTGGAATTTAGCTACAGCAGGTAGTGGTGCTACCCAATTAAGTATTGGTACTGCAACCAGTGGTACCGTAAATTACTACTGGCAAGAAGTAAGTCCAGGTACCGCAACAGGTTCGGGCTCTTTCTCAGGATCTACCTTAACCATTACCAGTTTGCCAGCGGGTGCTACCATACGTTTGGGTATTTACCCAACCAATTTTCAAAGAATAAACATCAACAATGGTGCAGATAGAAGTAGATTGTTGGATGTAGAACAATGGGGCACAACGGTATGGACCGGTATGCAAACCGCATTTTTTGGTTGTAATAACTTAAACATAACCGCTACAGATATTCCTGTTTTAACTTCGTGTACTAGCATGCAATCCATGTTTCAAGGTTGTTCAACCTTAAATGGCCCTGCTAACATCAATTCTTGGAATACAGCTGCGGTAACGAATATGGCAAATATGTATAACTCTGCCACAGCATTCAATCGAAACATTGGAAGCTGGAATACTGCAGCAGTAACGAATATGAGTTATATGTTTCAACAAGCGAGTTCCTTCAATCAGAACATCGGTTCGTGGAACACCAGCTCGGTGACGAATATGGAAGCCATGTTCAATTTCGCCACAGTCTTCAACAATGGCGGAAGTGCAACCATCAACAACTGGAACACCGCTGCGGTGACAAACATGAATAGCATGTTTGGCCGCTCGGCCTTCAACCAACCTATCGGCTCATGGAATACTGGCGCTGTGACAAACATGGGAGCCATGTTCTTTAGCGCCACCGCCTTCAATCAGAACATAGGTACCTGGAACACGGGCTTAGTAACGGATATGCAAGCCATGTTCAACAGCACCCCCTTCAACAACGGCGGCAGCCCATCCATCAACAACTGGAACACTGGGACGGTAACGAACATGAGTACCCTATTCTATCTCTCCCCCTTTAACCAACCCATTGGTTCGTGGAACACCTCCGCGGTGACCACCATGGGTTATATGTTTACTTTCGCCTCGGCCTTCAACCAAAACTTAGGTACTTGGAATTTGAACGCCAATGTTGATTTGACTGAAATGCTATTCGGTTGCGGTATGGATTGTGCCAACTACTCAGCCACTCTTGTGGGGTGGCGTGCCAATCCAAGCACTCCTAACGGGAGATCACTTGGAGCTACGGGCAGAACCTATGGCCCGCAAGCCACAGCAGCCAGAGCCAATTTGGTTTTAGCAACCGGCAGTGGCGGTAAAGGATGGACTATTACAGGTGATGCAGTCAGTGCCACCGCTTGTGGTGCCTTTATCACCCGCTGGAATTTAGCCACAGCAGGTAGCGGTGCTACCCAATTAAGTATTGGTACCGCAACCAGTGGCACCGTAAATTACTACTGGCAAGAAGTAAGCCCTGGTACCGCAACTGGTTCGGGCTCTTTTTCAGGCACTACCCTAAACATTACTGGTTTGCCAAGTGGTGCTACCATCCGTTTGGGTATTTACCCAACCAATTTTCAGAGAATAAACATCAACAACGGCACAGACAGAAGCAGATTGTTGGCTGTAGAACAATGGGGCTCAACCGTATGGACCAGTATGCAAACCGCATTTTATGGTTGTAATAACTTAAACATAGCCGCTACAGATATTCCTGTTTTAACTTCGTGTAATAGCATGCAATCCATGTTTCAAGGTTGTTCAACCTTAAATGGCCCTGCTAACATCAATTCTTGGAATACAGCTGCGGTTACGAATATGGCAAATATGTATAACTCTGCCACAGCATTCAATCGAAACATTG
>JADBYA010000050.1 GCA_020403245.1 Flavobacterium sp.
AAAATTAATACATAAGGATGAAGTGAATTTTTGGTGCGATGCCAATTTATAGTGCATTAAATTTCAATTTATATTTCATCTTTTTTTTCACACCATAACTATCGTCAATTAATTCATTACCCAATATTTATTTCGAAGTTTTTGGAGGTATAGAATACTCTCATTACTAAAGAATGGATATTTTTCCTCTGTCATTTTTGTAGCATTGTTGTAGTGCAAAATAAATGAAATAGGATCTTCAATTGTATCAATATGATTTTGTAACAGTCCTGCTCTTTTAATGACATCTGCCATAAAACGACCAGGTATGTGTCCTCCATTTTTTCCGAAAGTATTTGCCAATGTCGTAAAATCCCCGAATTCTTGGAATGCTTTTTCAGACTGATTGGCAAGAGTTAAAAAATTATCTAGTTTATAAATTAATGTTTTAGAAAGAGAATCATCATTTACTGTCATTTGCTTTACTTGATTATACAAAGGCGAATTAGTTTGAAGTAAAAGTGGTTTATCAATCAAGTCTGCAATACCTTCTTCTGAAACATTTTCGAGAAAATATAAAAGATTAAAGTCCGAGTCATCATAGCCGATATTTTTTTTTATTTTCTGTTGAAAGGCTGAAGAGACGATAGAGTGAAATGCCTCATGTGCGGACAATAAGCCAAACTTAAACTTATCAATTATATATGAATGCAATAGGTCATTGATTACAATTCCACCAAATCCTGTAGCTTCAGCACTTCCGTAATTCATGTAAATTAATATTGGAAATAACTCTGGTTTTTGAAGTCTCATTGGTAAATATGGATATAGAAGATTTTTAACACTATCAACTATATTCCCGGTATTTAATTGTTTAATGTAAATTTCTAATTCCTTTTGATTGTCTTTATATGCATGATGATAATTGATATCATTCAATGGGGAAGTATTCACATTGTTAGAAGTTAATGAAAATGCCTGTTTCATTTTTGATTTAAAATCTATAGTATCTATTGCGTTTCCATCAATCATCATCTTATATGGTAAGGTTTTAAATAAGATTTGCCAGGATATATTTTCATTATTGCCTCCTTTTTCTAATTCGTGCGCAATTTTGAAGTATGCTTGTGCGGCCGATGTGTTAATTTTATGTTTATTTATATCTTGACTGAAAGAAATAATGCATGTCAATAAAAATATATTTAGAAGTCGTAGTCGTTTTTTATGCATATTTAGCTTGGATTTAAATAGGAATGAGGTAGTACTTCTTTGGATTTATTTTTTCCTGACTTCCATTTTGTAAAAATAATACATTATAAGAATACGTTTTTGACTTAGAATATCGATTGTAATTAAGTTTGTTCGCATACTTGCTAACATAATCTAATAATTATCTTGTCTGTCATTCCCCCCCCCAAAAAAAAAGTTCGAACCCATGGCAGTCATACCGACATGATATCCCCAAGCTCAAGTGCGGGTTTTTATATCTTCCGAAGATATCTTTCCGAGTAGTTCTACTAAAGAGAATGCCGATCTGAGAGGATCGGCATTTCTGTGTAGAGGTATTTAAGAAAAAATGTATAAAACATTAACTGCAGCATTTGTAAGGGGAGATTACAAATCCAATGCACGCATTTTACTTTTAGGTCCCTTAGCACTATAAAATCTTCAATAGCTTCGTTTTATTTTCAGACTCCAATTTCGTCATGATCAGATCATTCTCATATGTGATTTTAAGTTGCGCATGCTTGCTGATCGAAATAGATAATGATAGATTATTGATATTAAGCCAATAGGATCCAACAAAACCCATCTCTGATTTAATTGCTGATAACTCTTCTCCATCACCCTCTTTATAGGGAGGCGAAAAAATTCGATTTCGTTTGGTAGTAGGACCATATTTTATAGATAACAAATCATAGTATTCATTATACTCTTCCAATAATCTTTCATAGGACTTTTCTTCTGGAAAGTAAATGACAATCATGGCTGTTTGTTTTGTAAAGGGGGTGAAGTAAACATACATTTCAATTTCTTGATTTGCCAAAAAACCTGTCATTTCATAGCATACATTATCTAACTTCTTTATTAGTTTATATCCCTTTGATTTCAATCGCGCTATGGTATTTTCTACTCTTCCGGAAATAGGAATACCATTGAATGTTTGGGACTGTGCCTTGGTTGAAACAACCAATACGAGTATTGAGAAAATGAATTTCAGTAGGTTCATTTATTTGATTTTTAATTTGATTATGCGTATATTTTATCAGTTAAATACATTTGATGACTAGGTATAATTTAAGTCCCCCTATTTCTATAAAAATTTAATTTTTGATTTCGATCAATGGGTTCTCCAAAACACGGTATCGTTGATGCTAATTCAAATTTCCCTACGCACGGAGTATATCCTAGCCAATATTCGGGCAACATATCCTTTTCGAATTGGGCCTTTTTATAATCAACACCTCCTTCGTATTGATAATAACAGATGATATTTGGAGCAGTCTTGTTTTCCAGAATAATATGATGCCATATAGTATTATTGTCAAAGATGATATATATCAAAACAAAATAGCTTTCATTTGTCTTCCACATACTTATCTCTGATTTAAATTCGTCGATAGGATAAACATATCTCCATCTATGACCGCCAAAATAATTTTCTTCATAAAGCTTAAACCATTCCTGGTACAAAGAACAATAGTATAGCTCAGTAAAATGTTGCTCTTGAAGTCTTGATTTTGACCTATTTAACAATTCGGACTTATTTTTTCTACAATCGTGAATATCACAGTAAATAAAATGTTGGGTGAGGTCTAGACACCCAACTATTGGACTCGGATCTGCTCCTGCTGAATAGTAAAAACAGGATGATTTTAAAAATGCACGGAAGTTGGTAGGTATCAATCCTTTTATAATTTCAAAAGAACTTGACGATGGATGTTTATCAGTTAAATAAGCTTGTATCAGGTTATTCAGCATTTCTTATTTTTTATTTATTCGAACCATATTCATTCAATTCAATTATTTTTCTACCATACAGGTGATACTATTCTCTTTGTACCGCTTTTACCTTTTTGATTATGTACCCTACTTTTTTTGAAACTTTATTAGACGGCATTGGTAATAATTTAGAATGCAACAATCATCGACTGACTACCAAAATTATTTTTCTGAAAGGTTACAGGAATGTGAATTAACGAATACTAAAAGATGCTTTATATGCTTGTTATAGCTGTT
>JADBYA010000051.1 GCA_020403245.1 Flavobacterium sp.
ATAAAGCCATAAATATTAGAATCAAAATCGCCATTGCGTTTCAAACTCTGAATATTGCCGTTTTTGTCATAATCCATTTGTTCGTTATACATATTGGTAATGGGATTACTCAAAGCAGACAGTATCAAACAAAAAAAGACGAACTATATAGCTCGCCTTTTTACTTTAAATTTTAATTATTTATTGATTTACAATTGGTTAAATTATTGAAAGTTGGTCATCACTAACTTTGGAACATTACCCTTATTTACTTGGAACGCTAAAGGATTCGCGCACCAGCGTGGGGATTAACCTTTTAAATATAATCTTTTACTCTCAATAACAATAGTAAAACTCCTAATATCACAAGCATATACCATCTCTTATAAACTCCAGGCGATTCTTTTGCCAATTTGGTATTACTGTTCCTAGCATAAAAACCCATAATAATCAGCATAATGGGTACTAAAAGTCGAAAAATTTCATTTAATTTCATAATTATAAATTGAAAAGGTAATATAAAAATAATAAAAAAAATAGCATTACTAAAATCCAATTTTTTATGCTGCGCATTACTAGTATGGATTTACTGTAGGGCAATTTATTAGGTTGCTTTTTTAGCCATAATTTATGACCAAGAATAGTAAAAATAGAAGCAAACAGAAAGAAAAAACAAAATATCAAATTTTTATTATTCATGTTAATTATTTGATTGTAAAGCCTTCCTAACCTCGTTTTTTAGTGTATTTCCAGTAGTCTCTTTACTTGCTTCTTTAATAGTATTAACTACTCCCTGACTGACATTAGGAACGTTTCCAGGAACTGCAGCATCAATTGCTGTATCCAAAACTTTAGCTGCTGAAACAGCTGCACCTGTAGCAGAGCCATTGGCAATATCCCCTGAAATAAACTCTGTTGCACTTTCAAGAATTTCTCCTGTCAAAGTGACTAAGGCTCCTGCTTCTGCTATTTGTAATCCAGGGGCAGCACCAGGACCACCAGTAAGGGTTGCTCCCACACCTGCAGCGACAATTCCACCAGCAGTAACCGCACCTCCAAAATCCTGCAAACCCTTAGCTGTGCTTAAGAGCGTTTCCTTATTATCTTTTACAACTTGTTGAACTTGTCCAGCAATTTCTTTTGTAGAATCTACAACTTTATTTGTTGTTTCAACAACAGCTTTTTTAGTTTCGTTATAAGTTTTTGCTACTGAAGCTTTGGTTTCGTTGTAAGTTTTAGTTACAGAAGCTTTAGTTTCATTGTATGTTTTAGTAATAGAAGCTTTTGTTTGATTGTAAGTCTTTGCAACAGTTGCTTTTGCTTCATTGTAGGACTTTTTAACATCGCTCCAAGATGGTATTTTTGGCCACATTCCGTCAGGATCTTGGAAGTAAATAGGATTATCAAAACAATAGTTATATGGCGACCATCTACGACCTTGTTCCGCTAATGGATCCATCTGCCAAAATCTTCCTATTGCTTGGTCATAAATTCTATTATCGTAGTCGTAAACATTAAGTCCTAGTTCGTCTTGGAACTCATTTCCTCCAAACTTATACTTGTATGCCTTTAAAAATTTTCGTTAAATACTATTATTCATCAACCCTTACATCAGATTCATTACACTGAACTTCTTTTGTAAGTACTCCGTCTCTTGACATTTTTTGAATATTCCCGTCCTTTAACGTAAAAATATAACAAGCAACAGATGAATATCTTTGATTTTTGTTGAATGTAGTTAATGCTAAATCTGAACTATTAACGGCATTACAATAATCTATAATATTAACAAAGACTAAATTTTTATCAATACCAGAAAACAAAACAACTTCATTATGTATCTTACCTTTTGACAACTTCAAAAAAGCTGGATTAACTTTATCCAAATATTCTTTATTAACTTTCTTTTGGGTTATGAGAAAATCTTCATTATTCCATTGCAAAGATTCTAAAATTTCATTCTTGTTTTCATCATAATCATAACCTTCACGAAAACTGTTCTGTCTGGGAAAACTATTAAATTCAAAATTCTGAAATCTTGGAGAAACTAAGTAACCGTTTGGTCTAATACTATCTAATCTTACTAAACACTTTTTAACAATGTCTAATTCTTTTTCTGGTGTAATCTTAACTTGTGTGCTTTTTTCGCCACAAGAAATCATTACAAAGCTGATAAATACTATAGCTAAAAATTTTATGATTAGTTTTCTCATTTTATTTCTTTATTTTCATAATCAACACTCTTTTTTTCACCTTTTACAGATATGAATAATGTTCCATTACTTAAACTTGTCCGATTTTGAGAATATTTATAAACAGTAGGCAGATTCAATTCATTTCTGAATATGTTAAGTCTTTTTTCAACATTTCCAGGAGCATCACCATTATCTTTAAAGATTCCATCTTTTTTCTCTGATACACTTTGCTTTTTTTGCCAATAATCTGCACCGTTTTCAGTATGCAAGCTTTCATGCAGAAAAGCCATTCCAACACTAAATACATTTTTATCAATACCATTATCTTCAAGCCCTTGTTGCATTCCATTTATCTGTGCTGAATCCAGTCTAATTGTTCCTTTGCCCCATCCTTCACTACCGCCAGTTGTGCTACCAACAGCAAAGACTTTATCGGTGTTAAGCATATAAGAAATATACTTAGACACATGTGTTCCGTCTCCTTTTCCTTCTCCTTCTAAAGTAGTTTTGCCATTTTTGTCGGTAGACCTACTTATTTTCATTCCTCCGGACATTTCAGACAATGAAGCCATCAATTGAACTAAAAGCCACGCATCACCTTTCTCTTTTGAGTTAGCAAGCCTTGAAACATCAACTTCCATTCCATTAGGGTCTATAAAAAAAACAGGATTATTTACGGCATAAGAATATGGAGAGTGTTCATAATACTTCTCCGCTAGCGGGTCAATATTCATCCACCTACCTATGGCATGGTCATAATTCCTTGCCCCATAATCATACATGTTAAGCCCCAACTCGTCTTGGTACTCTTTGCCATTGTACTTATACTTATACATCACTCCATTACTTGGCAAAGTTTGTATAATCTTTTTACCAAACGCTTCTAGTACAGCTGGTGCCGCAGCTTCCATTCCTATAGTTTGCACAATATCTTCTTCATAATACTTTTTATTACCCGAGTTGTAATTGGTATGCTTCAACCCAAAAGGGTAGTAATGGTTTTCTTCCAATATTTTAAGAACTCTGTCTATTTTATCCAAACTATAA
>JADBYA010000052.1 GCA_020403245.1 Flavobacterium sp.
AATACTTAATACTTAATACTTAATACTTAATACTTAATACTTAATACTTAATACTTAACACTTAATACTTAATACTTAATACTTAAATCAAGTAAACTGAGTCTTCTCCATCCTTTTCTTTCCAGCAAACCTTTACTTTTTCATTATTAATTACATCTACTTGTCTGCCACGATAATCGGGTTGAATGGGCAAATGCCTGCTAAATCTTCTATCTATTAATACCAACAATTCTACTTCTGATGGTCTTCCAAAGGATTGAATGGCAGTTAAGGCAGCGTTTATGCTTCTTCCAGTAAAAAGCACATCGTCAATAAAAACTACTTTTTGCTCTTCTACCAGAAAATCAATTTGGGTTTTATTAGCATCTAATTGTTTTTCGCCACGACGAAAATCATCACGGAAAAAAGTGATGTCTAAAAATCCTAACTTAATGTCTTTGATATGGTATTCATTTTCCAATAATGCTTTGATACGATTGGCCAAATATATGCCTCGTGGTTGAATGCCTATTAAAACGGTATTGGAAAAATCGAGGTGTTTTTCAATTAACTGACAAGCCAAACGATGGAGTATGATATTGACTTCTTTGGAAGTAAGCAATACTTTTTGACTCATAGTAGTGTTGTTTGGGTTGTAAAAGTAGTAATTTTTTGTTGTAAAAAAAAACCGCCTCCATTTGATGTGGCTGAATAATTAATTATACATTTTCTTTCTCATTTCCTGAATCTTTTCATCATCAAGGTATTCATCAAAAGTCATGTATCTGTCGATAACACCGTTTGGCGTGATTTCTAAAACTCTGTTGGCAACGGTTTGTGCAAACTCATGGTCATGAGTAGTAAATAAAACCGAACCTTTAAAGTTTTTCAATGAATTATTAAAAGCTGTGATAGACTCCAAATCTAAGTGATTTGTTGGTTCGTCAAGCATCAAAACATTAGCACGAATCATCATCATTCTAGATAACATACAACGTACTTTTTCTCCTCCTGACAATACTGTACATTTTTTCAAAGCTTCTTCCCCAGAGAAAATCATTTTTCCTAGAAATCCACGAACATATACTTCATCGCGCTCTTCTTCGGTTTTTACAAATTGACGTAACCAATCCACTAAATTCAAACTTCCGTCTGTAAAAAATTGACTGTTATCATTTGGTAAATACGATTGTGTAGTAGTAATTCCCCAATCAAATGTTCCAGCATCTGCTTTTTGATTTCCATTTAAAATTTCATAGAAAGCGGTTGTAGCACGAGAGTCTTTTGAAAAAACAACAACTTTATCCCCCTTAGCCATGTTTAAATCTACGTTTTTAAATAAAACTTCACCATCAACAGAGGCAGCAAGGTTTTGCACATGAAGAATTTGGTCTCCAGCTTCTCTTTCTACATCAAAAATAATAGCCGGATATCTTCTACTTGACGGTTTGATTTCGTCAAGATTCAATTTTTCAATCATTTTTTTACGAGAAGTAGCTTGTTTTGATTTCGCTACATTCGCACTAAAACGTCGGATAAATTCTTCCAATTCGGCTTTCTTTTCTTCCGCTTTTTTATTTTGTTGGGCTTTTTGACGAGCTGCTAATTGGCTAGATTCGTACCAAAAAGTATAGTTACCAGAGTAATGATTGATTTTAGAAAAATCGATATCCGAAATATGAGTACAAACAGAATCTAAAAAGTGTCTGTCGTGGGAAACTACTATTACTGTGTTTTCATAATTAGCCAAGAAATTTTCTAACCAAGTGATGGTTTCAAAATCCAAGTCATTCGTTGGCTCATCCATAATTAATACATCAGGATTTCCGAAAAGTGCCTGTGCCAAAAGGACACGGACTTTCATTTTTCCCTCCATTTCTCCCATCAAAGTATAATGCATATCAGCAGAAATACCCAAATTAGAAAGCATAGCACCAGCATCAGACTCGGCATTCCAACCGTTCATTTCTTCAAACTGCACTTGCAACTCTCCTATTCTATCAGCATTTTTATCATCATAATCGGCGTACAAAGCATCCATCTCGGATTTTACTGCAAACAAAACTTTGTTTCCCATCATAACCGTTTCCAACACTGTATGCTCATCAAACATATTGTGATTTTGGTTCAAAACCGACATACGTTTTCCTGGTTCAAGAAATACTCTTCCGGATGTTGGATCAATATCACCAGCTAGAATTTTCAAGAAAGTAGATTTACCAGCGCCATTGGCACCAATAACTCCATAGCAATTGCCTTGTGTGAAGGTAGTATTTACTTCGTCGAATAAAATTCTTTTACCAAATTGTACCGATAAATTAGAAACTGTAAGCATGAATTGTATTTTAATAAATTTTGTGCAAAAGTAGTTAAAAGTGTTCAGTGTTCGGTTAATTATTGTTCAGTTTTTAACCCTTTATTTAACTAATGGTTAACAGAATAATCCAATTCATCTGAATACTTTTGTTTATTAATTTATATTCAATGTACCACTTCAGAAATATAAAAATCTTTGCTTTAATTATTGTCGTTATATCTCTTTTTTCTTCGTGCAAAAACGATTTTAAAGGCAATGACTATGTGGCTTATTTTGGTGGTGAAATTGTTAATCCCAATAGTCAGTATGTTTATTTTTGCAAAGACAATGAAGTTATTGATACTTTAAAACTGGATAAAAAAAATCGATTTTTTATTCAATTTGACTCTCTTGCGCCAGGTTTGTATACTTTCAAACACGAACCTGAATATCAATATGTATATTTTGATAAAAACGATAGCATTATGGTTCGCGTTAACTCCAAAGATTTTGATGCGTCGCTAGTGTTTTGTGGTCGTGGTGATCAAAAAAATAATTTTCTGATTGAATTGTATTTGAATAATGAAAAGGATAAAAATAGTATGTTTACCGTTTTTGACTATGACATTACTAGATTTCAAAAAACTATAGACTCATCGTATCGAGTTGCACAAAAATTTTACACCACAAAAAAAGAAGAAATTAAATGGAATGACGATTTTGATAAATTTGCCAAAAGTTCCGTTGATTTGCCTCATTATTCCAAAAAAGAATTATACCCTATTATTCATAAAATGAGAACTGGAGAAGACGTTTATGAAAAGATTCCAAAGGACTTTTATAATTACAGAAAAACTATTGATTGTAATAATGTTGCACTTTCCACTTATTCGCCATTTGTTAATTATTTATCACACATGCTCAATAATATGAGTACAATAAACTATCATAATCATTTCTCGGAAGTAGATTTGGCTTTAAAAACCAATATCAACAAGATGAATATTGCAGATACTTTGATAAAAAATGAAAAGATAAAAAACACTATTTTAAACACTATTGCCTTTCAATATCTTTTGGAAGATCAAAATATTGTAAATAATAACTTATTCATCGATACGTATTACAAATATTCAACTGATAAAACATATAAAAACGAAATCTTAAAAATTGGAAATGCTATTCAACTTTTAAAGCCAAATTACGATTTGCCAATAGTTGAACTTACTGATATAAATGAAAATAAAATATTGTCTGATAAATTGATTTCCAAAAATACCGTAATCTTCTTTTGGACCGGAACAGCCATTACTCATTTTGAAACTGTTCATAAAAAAGTATTAGCATTTAAAAAGAAATATCCTAAATATCATTTTATTGCCATTAATTTGAATGATACCCAACAAGAATGGAAAAATTTGCTTTCAAATTATAACTTTAATGGCATTACCGAATTGCGATGTGCCAATTTTGAAGATTTAAAAACAAAATGGGCTATCAATAAAATTCACCGAACCATCGTTCTAAATAACAATGGCAAAATTAAAAACGCGTTTACCAATATATTTGACGTGAATTTTGAGGACAACTTGAAATAAATTCTATAACCTTAACACAATAAAACAAGCCTTCAAATTGAAAGCTTTTTTAGTATTATGCCATTATTTTTATTGATTTCCTTTTGCGTAATCAGCTAAAAATTGTGCTAAACCGATATCTGTTAGAGGATGTTTCAATAAACCATAAATAGCAGAAAGCGGTCCAGTCATTACATCAGCGCCAATTTTTGCACAATTTACAATATGCATAGTATGTCGCACTGAAGCGGCAAGAATTTGAGTTTCATATCCGTAATTATCATAAATCAATCGTATTTCTTCAATTAAACCCAAACCATC
Organism: Flavobacterium sp.; assembly: GCA_020403245.1. Lineage (GTDB taxonomy): Bacteria > Bacteroidota > Bacteroidia > Flavobacteriales > Flavobacteriaceae > Flavobacterium. The sequence goes on from JADBYA010000052.1 coordinate 4,174, forward strand.
AGTAGAAATATCATCCAATCGTCCAATAAAAGGAGAAACAAAAGTAGCGCCAGCTTTGGCAGCTAATAATGCTTGTCCTGCTGAGAATACTAAAGTCACATTGGTTTTAATTCCTTTATCCGAGAAATACTTACAAGCTCTTACACCATCTTTAGTCATTGGTAATTTCACGACAATTTGCTCGTGCAATTCCGCTAATTCCTCACCTTCTCTAATCATTCCATCATAATCGGTAGCAATGACTTCGGCACTTACTTCTCCATCAACTATTTTACAAATGGCAACGTAATGTTTTAAAATATTATTTTTTCCAGTGATTCCTTCTTTTGCCATCAACGAAGGGTTTGTGGTAACGCCATCAAGTACACCAAGACTCTGTGCATCTTTGATTTCGTTTAAATTGGCAGTGTCAATAAAAAATTTCATAGTGTTTGTATATAATGTTGTGTGTTTTAAAAGTAAATATCAAATATCAATATCAATTGTAAAAGTCAATGGCAAAAATAAAACATAGTAATTACAAATGGTATTAAACTTGATTTTAAATTTATTATTTTTTTAAAATTGAAATTGTCCCGATAGCTATCGGGATTGAAATTGCCATTGCTATTTCAAAGTTTATAATGATTCATTAGCATTTTTTCATACACTCTATCGGGTAAAATTCTTTTAAGAACAATGGAGAACTTTTGCATAAATGCACCTACTTTATAATGCAACTTTGGATTTTTATCATTGATGATTCGATGAATTACCATAGCTAAATCGGTAGGGTTGTCACCTGTATGCATGTGCGTATTCATCATGTTTAAAGTGTTTCTATAGGGAGTTTCATAAACTGAACCTTCTGTAATTGGAGCATGATAACGATGCGCTGCAATTTCAGTAGCAAATTCTCCCGGTGCAACATTGACTACGTTTATTCCAAAAGGTTTTACTTCAATGCTAATAGCTTCCGTCACTATTTCTAAAGCCGATTTTGAAGCTGAATAAACACCACGATACGGCAAACCCATATAACCCGCAATGGAAGTAATATTGATAATTAGCCCTGATTTTTGTTCCCGCATTTGAGGTAAAACAGCTTTCATTACTTCGATAGGACCGAAAAAGTTGGTCTCAAAATTATTTCGCATTTCATCTGTTGGCGTTTCCTCTATTGGTCCAGTAATTCCAACACCAGCGTTATTAATGACGACATCCAATCTCTTAGAAATAGAAATTACCATATTCACTGCATGTTTTATACTTTCCACATTTTGAACGTCAAGTGTTAGCAATGGAAATATTGAATTGGCTATTCTTTCGGGATTTCTACTGGTTCCATAAACGGTGTAACCTTTGTGAAATAAAAATTCACCAATGGCCTTCCCTATTCCTGATGAACCGCCTGTAATTAAAACTACTTTACTCATTTTTAAAAAAGATAAAAGAGAATAGAATACAGAGAATAGATTATTCTCTATTAAACTGACACTCTAAATTCTATATTCTATATTCTATATTCTATATTCTATATTCTATATTCTATATTCTATATTCTATATTCTATATTCTATATTCTATATTCTATTTCCGGTTAAAGATAATTAGTTTATATTGATACCCAATCCGTAACTTTCACTTAAAATAATTTTTCCATTCTCAATTTTGCTCCCAGTTGCAATATCATTAGCAATCAGATTGGCTCCATCCAAATCGGCATAATCACACAATGGCGCTAAAACTGCACCGGCCGAAATTCCAATTGATGATTCGGTCATACACCCTATCATGATTTTGAAACCTAATTCTCGTGCAACTGAAATCATTCCAATTGCAGGTGTCAAACCACCACATTTTACTAACTTAATATTGATGCTAGTATAATGTGACACTAGACCTTTTAAATCTGTAACATCTAGGCAGTCTTCATCGGCCATCCAATTGGCAAATCCTTTTGTGTGTAGAACGGAATAATTTTTAATACCTTTTTTCATGGGTTGTTCCAAAAAAGTAAACTTAGAAATTAATTCATTACTTTCCAACGAAAGACATTGTTCTGCATTGAAACTTCCATTCGAATCAAGTGCGATATCTTTATTTAATTGTATTATTTTTATAATATCATTTTCATCAAAATGATTGCATTTCACTTTGAATTTATTCCAAGAAGACTGTTCTATTTTTTGAATTTGATTGTCTATTGTATCAACACTAATAGTGATGAAAGATTCCGGAAGTTGATTATAGCTAATTGAGTTAAGTTCCAAAAAACTTTTCTTTTCTAGTTTTCCAAATAAGTCCCAATAGGCACAATCCAATGCTGAACGTAAGAATGAAGGCAAATTCAAACTGAGTAAAAGAGTATAAAAATCGGTCGGATACACTATTTTTTGACTTTCAATTTTTGCTTTTATTTTTTCTAGAATAGTTTGAAAATCAGTCAAATTAATTTGGTAATAATCTATAGATGTACATTCTCCGAAACCTTTTTCTCCATTTTTTTCTAAAGTAACAAGTAAAGCCTCTCTGAATGTGTAATTTCCATAGGCAATGGCAAAGGTTTCTTTGAGTTGGAACATTATGATTTGCCAGTATAATTTCATATTGTGTAAAATAAAAAATCTCCACTGAAGGAGATACATTTGATGACATGGCTTCGTTACTCGCAATGACTAAAAAAATGGCAAGCGACCTACATCGCACCGCTCAACCACATACCTTTGCTATGTTCCCATCCTGGAGGATTTTGCAGGAGCTGGTCGTGTAGGACTTGCCGATGCAAATATACAATCTTTTTATTTTTTTGCAAGAATTTAAGAGCTTTATAAATATATTTGTAAGTGAAAAATTAAATGACAACAATGAAAAATTATAATCGATTAGTAACCATTTTATTAGCACTAAACTTGGTGAGTTGTGGTGTAAGTCAAAAAGACAAAGAAGGTTTTTTTAGCTTTGATGAGAACAATATAAAATCCATTTATCAAGCAAAGGAAAAGTTAGAAATTAAGGTTTTGAACCAAAAAAATAAAAATATAGATAGTATAGTCTATTTTGCAAATGATTCAATAGTTGGTTCAGTGAAAAACAATAGTAAAATTATTTTTAATTTAGCAGGAAAAAAATTAGGCTATCAAAACATTAAAGCCCTTGTCTATTTTGAAGGTGATACTATTTCGATAAAAACACGAATAGAAGTTGCCTCAAACATAGTTCCTAAACTGTTGAAATATACAATAGTAAATAGTTATCCGCATGATGTTGATGCATTTACCGAAGGTTTTGAATTTTATAATGACACATTATTAGAAAGTACAGGTTCAGGGCAATCGGAAAAAGGTTTGTACAAATCTTACTTTGCAAAAATTGATTATAAAACCGGAAAAGCGTATAAAAAAGTGGATCTTGATAAGCAATATTTTGGGGAAGGAATTACTGTAATCAATAGCAAAATTTACCAATTAACATGGCAAAACGCTGAAGGATTTATTTATGATGCCAATACTATGAAAAAAATAAAATCCTTTACTTATGATAAGAAAGTAGAAGGTTGGGGAATGACCAATGATGGCAAAAACATATACCATTCAGATGGCACTGAAAAAATTTGGACCATGAATCCAGAGACCCAAAAATTAACTGATTTTATAAATGTGTATACTAATGATAGTAAAATTAAAAGTATCAATGAACTCGAATGGATAAACGGTAAAATTTATGGTAATATATGGCAAAAAGATGCTATTGCAATCATTAATCCTACAACAGGAGCTGTTGAAGCGGTTTTGGATTTGACAGCTTTGAAAGCTAAAATCACCAATAAAACCGCCGATGTTTTAAACGGAATCGCTTACAACAAAAAAACAAATACCATTTTTGTAACTGGTAAAAACTGGAATAAAACTTTTGAGATTAAGATATCCAATTAATTGACAAAAAAAAACCGAGCAATTTCTTGCTCGGTTTATTTGATAATATATAGAAAATTAATCTTGTTGTGATTTCACAGCTAAAGAATAGATTACTAAACCAAAACCAATTTTGTTGATAGCATCAGCAATGTTGTAAGCAACATCAATATTACCAGCAGGTATGAATGAATTATACCAACCAGTTGTTCCCATCATATAACCTAATGGATAGATAGCCCAGCCAACTAATACAAACCAACATAAAATTTTGTGTGCTGCTAAAACATTTCCACCAGCTGCTTTCGCCAATTTAGATGCTTCACCGAAATAGATTTCATAAACAATTAAAAAGTAAGCAGCTCCTGATATGAAGCCCCAAAGTGCGGCGCTTCCAGGATAAACAGCTTCTCCAATATAACCAGTAACCAACATTACTACTGAATAGAAAATCATTTTCCACAGTAAGCTTTGTTTAGCACCAGCTACTTTAAGAATTAAATAAAACTCAAGACACATCATTGGAACTGTAATAATCCAATCTACATATCTAAAGAATGTAGGAGATTCTTGGAAAGCAGCCCAATAATCTCTCATGTAATAATAATGTACTGCTGCTACAAAAGTAATCAAACCTGAAACTAAAACAGAAGTACGCCACTTTCTATCAAATTGATTTAATGATAAAAAGAAAAAAGCTGAAGCAGCCATCATAGCCATACAGCCTACAAAAAAAGTAAACCCTACATAATCAGTAGGAAGCATCTTAGAAGTCAATGCTGAGAAAAGAAAAGTGTTTAACATAATAAAAAGGATTAAATTTGTTTAACCAAAGATAAAAAATACTAAACAAATAAAAAAATATTTTTTTAAATTTTTTATGATTATTTTTAAATTTTATTTAAAATCAAATGCTTAAAAATACGAATTTCTCAATACTGTCAAGCTTTATTTGCTTATGGCTTACTTCTTTCTTAAAAAATGAAAGTCAAATTATTGTAGGTTTTATATTAATATTGTCATTCGGAATTATTCACGGGGCAAATGATTTACTCTTAATCAAGAAAATAAATAGCACTAAAAAAACAACTTATTGGAAAATATTGTTCAATTACATAAGTATCGTTTTAATGGCAGTTATACTATTTACTTTAATACCTTGGTTGGCTATGCTTTTATTTATTCTTGTAAGTAGTTATCATTTTGGAGAACAGCATTGGCAGAATAAAAATTTTTACAGTTCTAAAATAGCAACTACTCTCTTCAATACATTATATGGATTATTTATTTTGTTGTTATTGTTCCAATTTCATAAAAAAGAAGTAATGACCATTTTATTCGGAATTACTGGCATTTCACTAAATTTTATAAATATTACTTTGCTGCTAATAGTTATAAGTCTTATACTATCAGGTGTTTTTATCTATAATTTTTATTCTTCAAAACTTTTTCAAAAAAGCCTTGCTGTTGAATTGTTGTATTTAGTAGTTTTTACAATACTATTTAAAGTAGGAAGTTTGATTTGGGCTTTTGCTATTTATTTCATTTTCTGGCACAGTATTCCTTCCTTGTTAGATCAAACCAAATTTTTGTTTGGTGATGTTTCTATTTCCAATTTTAAGCGCTATTGTAAATCGGCTTTTCTTTATTGGTTAATTTCAATTGTTGGTATCATCATATTATACTTTTTATTAAAAGACTATAAAATCTTTGACTCAATATTTTTCTCTTTTTTAGCGGCAATAACATTTCCTCATGTCTTTGTTATTGAAAGAATGTTTCAAACTAAAAATAAAAAAACCGAGTAATTGCTTACTCGTTTTAATATTAATTATAAAATAAGCCTTTATTTAACTACCCATCATACTACAAGTATATATGACATAAATAAATGTATTATGTATATTGTATCTCTCATAAAAATAAGATTAAAAAAAAATAAATCGACCTGATGGATGTGATTCAAATCCGATTAGGTGATTTTTTACTTTGAAAAAGTTATGATTGTATTTTTTGTGGTATTTTTAAATATAACTGGAAAAGATTAGAAATAACAAACGACTGGATTTATTGGTGGAGATTATTAAAAAACTACTTTATTAACTCATAATTCAAAATAATTTGTCATTAAAAAGGGGAAAAATTATTTATTAGTTATATTTGACTTGCTTGAAATTATTTTCTTTCAAAATTAACCTATTATTATGCCATGAAATACATTATTTTATTCCTGCTTTGCTACTATTCAACTTTTGGAACAGAACTTAAAACAAAAGCCACTCCAAAAGAGGTTATAGTTTATACTGAAGGCGCACAAATAACTTCTGATGTGGCTATTACCATTCCTAAAGGAAGTAGTATAGTTCGAATAACAGATTTATCGCAATATATTAGTCAAAACACCATACAAATTAGCGGCTTGAAAGATGCGTCTATTATTTCCATTGGATTTGATATACTATTTTATCCAAAAAAAGAAGTTTCTAATAAAGTAAAAGAATTACAAAAAGAAATATTTAGTAAATCAAGAGAAATTGCAGTTTTACAAAGTCAAATAAAAGGACTTGAGGAAGAGGAAAGTATTTTAAAAGAAAATAAAAATTTAAGTAGTTCACAACAAGCAGTGAATTTAGAAAAATTATTACAACATAGTAAACTTTATAGAGAAAGGATGCCTGTAATTAAAATAGAAATTTTTGACTTAAATAAAAAAATTAGTGATTTGCAAATAGAGTTAAATGCTATGCAACAAGAATTAAATAACACTAATAGTAATTTAGATGAACCTAAAGGTGAAATAGTTTTGAAATTAAACAATCCAAACGATGCCGTTGCATTGAACTTAACAGTAAAATATATTGTTTCTAATGCCGGATGGGTACCTTCCTACGAAATAAAAGCAAAAAATACTCAAGACGCTCTGCAATTTGCCTATAAAGCCCAAGTATATCAAAATACAGGGGAAGATTGGAATGATATCAAACTAACCTTATCAACAGGAAATCCAAACTTTAATAATGATAAACCTAAATTAGAAACACAATACTTAAACTTTATTAATCCTTATGCGTATAGTGGCAATAGAGATAAAGAAAGTCAAAACTATGTCTATAACCCAATGGTTAAAGTAGTTACTGGTATTGTTTCAGATAAAACAGGTCCTATACCTGGTGCAAACATAGTTTTGAAAGGAACCAATATTTCTACTCAAACTGATTTTGATGGAAGATATACTATTAAAGTACCCAATGGAAAAGAACTGGTATATTCATTTATCGGATATGATAATAAAGTTATCCCAATATATAGTACTAACATGAATGTGGTTTTAAAGGATGGAGTCAAATTAGAAGAAGTAGTTGTGCAAGGATATAGAGCTACGCCTTTGGCAATTGATTCTTCCGAAGATTTAGAATCCAAAAAAGAAGAACTAATTACAGGTTCCGGCGATGAAAAAGAAATTATTATGAACACCGTTACTTTCAAAATAAAAAAGAACTACTCCATTCCTTCGCTTGATACACCATCCATTATTGAGATTGATAACTTTACCATTCCAGCTGAGTTCGAATATTATTCAGCCCCACTATTAAGTGAAAATGTTTTCTTAACCGCCAAATTCAAAGATTGGAACAAATATGATTTGCTGCCAGGTGATGCTAGCATATATACCGAGGGAAGTTATGCAGGGACAACCTATATAAACCCTTATCAAACCGAAGAAGATTTGGTTATTTCAATGGGAGTAGATAGCAATTTGATTATCGAACGCAAACAATTGAATAACACCAAAGATAAATCCTTTTTGGGTGGCACTAGGATTATAGACCGCAATTATGAAATTACGGTTAGAAACAACAAAGCATCTGATATCGTAGTGAAAGTCTATGACCGAATTCCAATAAGTCAAAACAAAGAAATTAAAGTAGAAAAAGAAAATATAGATGGTGCCGAATTTGAAGAAAAAACTGGTATTCTCGTCTGGCAGTTGTCGATTAGCCCAAAACAAATAGTAAAAAAACAACTGGCTTATCAAGTAAAATATCCTAAAAATAAAAAGACAAACTTATAGTTTATAAAATTAAAATCACTGTGAGGTTTTAATTTATATAATAATCCTGCTTACATATTCCTCCTATACTGCCCACCTACTTCAAACAAAGCGCGCGTTATTTGTCCTAAGGAACAATATTTGGTGGCTTCCATCAGATTTTCAAAGATGTTTTTATTATTAATGGCAGCTTCTTGCAAGTTGTTGAGTTGTACATCCACTTTGCGGGCATGGGCTTGGTGCAAATTGGTCAGGGTTTGGATTTGGAATTGTTTTTCTTCTTCGGTGGCACGAATTACTTCAGCAGGTAAAACGGTTGGAGAACCTTTGGAGCTCAAAAAAGTATTCACTCCAATAATAGGGAATTCCCCTGTATGTTTTAGCATTTCATAATACATACTTTCCTCTTGAATTTGATTGCGTTGGTACATGGTTTCCATAGCGCCTAGCACACCGCCACGTTCTGTAATTTTATCAAATTCTTTCAAAACAGCATCTTCCACCAAATCGGTTAATTCTTCAATGATGAACGAACCTTGTATTGGGTTTTCATTTTTAGCTAGTCCTAATTCTTTATTAATGATTAATTGAATAGCCATAGCACGTCGTACACTTTCTTCCGTTGGTGTTGTAATGGCTTCGTCATAAGCATTGGTATGCAACGAATTACAGTTGTCATAAATAGCATATAATGCCTGCAAAGTCGTTCGGATATCATTAAAATCTATCTCTTGCGCGTGCAAAGAACGACCGGAAGTTTGGATGTGGTATTTCAACATTTGAGCTCTTTCGTTGGCACCGTATTTGTTTTTCATGGCTTTCGCCCAAATCTTACGTGCCACGCGTCCAATTACGGCATACTCCGGGTCAATTCCGTTAGAGAAAAAGAAAGATAGATTAGGTCCAAAATCATTGATGTCCATACCACGACTTAAATAATATTCCACGTAAGTGAACCCATTTGATAACGTAAATGCCAATTGAGTAATTGGATTAGCTCCCGCTTCGGCAATATGATAGCCCGAAATAGAAACCGAATAGAAGTTACGCACATTCTTTTGTATAAAATATTCCTGCACGTCACCCATTAAACGCAAGGCAAATTCGGTTGAGAAAATACAGGTATTTTGGGCTTGGTCTTCTTTTAGAATATCCGCTTGAACAGTACCACGAACTTGGGATAGCGTTTTGGTTTTAATTTCTTGATAGACATCAATTGGTAATACTTGGTCACCAGTAACACCCAAAAGCAATAACCCTAAACCATTGTTTCCCTCTGGTAATTGTCCGTGGTATTTTGGACGATTTAGTCCTTTTTTCTTATAAATTTCGTTTATTTTTTCTTCAACTGCTACTTGCAGATTATTTTCGATAATGTATTTTTCGCAATTTTGGTCGATAGCAGCATTCATAAAAAAACCCAATAACATTGGTGCTGGACCGTTTATCGTCATCGAAACCGAAGTTAAGGGATGACTTAAATCAAAACCAGAATATAATTTTTTAGCATCATCCAAACAACAAATCGAAACTCCCGCATTACCGATTTTTCCATAAATATCTGGTCGTAAATCGGGGTCGTTTCCATATAAAGTCACACTATCAAATGCTGTTGACAAACGCTTAGCAGGCAAACCGGCACTTACATAGTGAAAACGTTTGTTGGTTCGCTCAGGTCCGCCTTCGCCAGCAAACATTCTACTTGGATCTTCGCCTTCTCGCTTGAACGGATACAATCCTGAGGTAAAAGGAAACTCTCCTGGTACATTTTCTTGTAAGTTCCATTTTAGGATATCTCCCCAAGCTTGGTATTTGGGTAACGCCACTTTAGGGATTTGAGAATGCGATAAACTTTCAGTATGTGTTTGAATTTTGATTTCTTTATCACGTACTTTGAAGCTATACATCGGGTTTTTATACTTGTTGACTTTGTCATTCCAAGTGAGAATAATTTCCCAATTGAATGGGTCGAGGTTCATTTTTATTCGGTCAAATTCAGCAATAAGTAATTTATAAAATTCAGTTTTGTCTGGCTGAGCTTGTCGAAGACCTTCCTCTTCCTCAATTCCAAACTTCGATAAGCTCAGTTTAACATTCGTTACAGATTCAATCGTTTTGTAAATACCGTATAACTTTTGAGCCACTTCCACCTGCGTTACAACTGTTTCGTCATACTTGCGATTGTTTTCTGCAATTTCAGATAAATATCGGGTTCTGTGAGGCGGAATAACGAAAATCTTCTCACTCATTTCGCGGGTAATCTCAAAAGTCGATTTCAAATCGGCACCCGTTTTCTCCACTATACAATCCATAATTTTTTTGTAGAGCGTATTCATTCCGGGGTCATTGAACTGCGAAGCAATGGTTCCAAAGACAGGCATTTCATCTGGATTTACATCCCAAAGGTTATGATTGCGTTGGTATTGTTTTTTCACATCGCGCAAAGCATCTAAAGCACCACGTTTGTCAAACTTGTTTAGCGCTACTAAATCAGCAAAATCAAGCATGTCTATCTTTTCCAATTGGGTTGAGGCACCAAATTCGGGCGTCATTACATACAATGAAACATCCGAATGTTCTATAATTTCAGTATCACTTTGACCAATTCCGGAAGTTTCTAAAATGATGATATCATATTTAGCAGCTTTCAATACTTGTATGGCTTCGTTCACATATTTAGACAACGCCAAATTAGATTGACGCGTGGCCAACGAACGCATATAAACTCTAGGATTGTTGATGGCATTCATACGAATTCTGTCACCTAGTAAAGCACCACCCGTTTTACGTTTAGAAGGGTCTACAGATATCAAACCTATAGTTTTTTCCGGAAAATCAATTAGAAATCGGCGTACCAATTCATCAACTAAAGACGATTTTCCAGAACCTCCAGTACCCGTAATTCCTAGAACAGGGATAAGCCCCCCAATCCCCGAAGGGGCAGTTACTTCCGATTGTGGAAATAACTCGTGAAATTTTTTAGGATTATTTTCCGCCAAAGAAATTAACCTCGCAATGGTATTTACATTTTTATTTTTTAAATTCTCGGCTATTCCTAGTGGTTCTAAATCAACTCCCCCTTCGGGAGTTGGGGGGCATTTTTTCACCAAATCGTTAATCATCCCTTGCAATCCCATTGCACGACCATCATCAGGAGAATAAATTCTCGTGATTCCATAGTCCTGTAATTCCTTTATTTCCGATGGTAAAATAACACCACCGCCACCACCAAATATTTTGATGTGACCAGCGCCTTTTTCCTTTAACAAGTCATGCATGTACTTGAAATACTCATTATGTCCACCTTGATAGGAAGTCATCGCAATGGCATTGGCATCTTCTTGTATGGCAGTATTTACAACTTCTTCTACGCTTCTATCGTGCCCTAAATGAATTACTTCAACTCCGGTGGCTTGAATAATGCGACGCATGATATTGATGGCGGCATCATGACCATCAAATAGTGAAGCAGCTGTAACAATTCGAACTTTATTTTTAGGGATATACGGTATTTGTGGTTCCATTTTAAGGATATGATAATTTAATTGGCGCAATTTACGCAATAAATAAAAATTGTTACAACGATTTCGCAGAAAACATAAAAATAAAACACATCAAAAAAAGACGCTGGTTAATAATAACAAAATGCTAATTTTAAAAAATTATTGGCTTCATTTTTGTTATTTAGTATAAAAAAATAAAATATGAAAACAATAGTAACGCTGCTTCTGTTAATTCCTTTCCTTGGTTTTGCTCAAATAAAACTACCAGAACAAGTCAAAAAAGTAATTCCAACAAAACTTCCCAGCAGTAGTTCAGTTTTAAGTTCAAACGATATTTCCAACGGATTAAAAGAAGCTTTAAACAAAGGAATAGAAAAACAAGTTACCAAATTGACTGCCGAAGATGGTTTCTATAAAAATGAATTGGTTAAAATTCTTTTGCCCGAAGAATTGCAAAAAGTTGATAAAACCTTACGAAAACTAGGACTTAGTTCTCTGGCAGAAGAAGGAATTTTGATGCTCAATCGTGCTGCTGAAGATGCGGTGAAAGAAGCAACACCTATTTTTGTGGATGCTGTGAAAAATATTAGTTTTACTGATGCTAAAAACATACTGATGGGAAATGAAAGCGCAGCAACAAACTATCTTCAAACTTCAACTACTACTGCATTGTACGCCAAATTTAATCCTATTATTCTAAATTCTTTTGCCAAAGTAGGTGCTGATAAAATTTGGGCAAGTATCATCAAAAAATACAATAGTATTCCGTTAGTAAGCAAAGTCAATCCCGATTTAACCGATTATACTACCAACAAAGCGTTAGAAGGTGTTTTTAAAATGATTGCTGTGGAAGAGAAAGAGATTAGAACTAATTTGAATTCTAGGAGTTCAAGTTTGTTAAAAAAAGTATTTGCTGCTCAGGATAAAAAGTAATTTATGCTTAAATATATTTTTACTATCTAAAAATATCCTAATTTTGAGTTTATATCTAATTCAGAATTATGCAAACCAAAATTAAGAACTTCCTTATTTTCGTTTTAATTCTACTTTTACATTTTAGTCACGCACAAAATAATGCAAACTATGTCAATGTATTTATTGGCACAGACGGAACGGGACATACTTTTCCTGGACCATCAAAACCCTTTGGAATGGTACAACCTGGTCCAGACAATCGTGATGAAGGTTGGAACCACACCAGCGGTTATCAATACAAAGACACTTTATTAATGGGATTTTCACAAACGCGGTTTAGTGGTACTGGCATTGGTGAAATGGGCGATATTTTACTGTTACCCTATTCGATGACAAAAAGAAAACTACAAAATTCTTATTATAAAGAAACCGAAAAAGCCAGTGTTGGTTATTATACCGTTACCAAAAAAGACGAGATTAAAGTGGAACTCACTTGCTCGGATAGAGTGGCTTTTCATCAATATACCTATCCAAGCAAGAATGCTAATGTACTAGTTGATTTACAACATGGTTTGCGATTTTTAACCGATAGTTTAGTACTCGAAAGCGATGTGAAAATTGAAAATAATCACACAATTTCCGGCTATTGTAAAACCAAAAATTGGGTCACCCGTAAATACTTTTTCACCATTGAGTTTGAGACTTCTTTCTTTGATATAGAAAAACTTCCTATGGGCAAAAAAGAGAATGCACCAAAATACAATCTGTCTTTTACCTTGAATGATACTAAAGTTTTAAAAGTCAAAATTGCCTTATCGACAGTTTCAGTTGAGGGTGCCAAAAATAATTTGCAAACCGAAATTCCACATTGGGATTTTGAAAAAGTAAAGAATGAGAATGTCATCACTTGGAATTCCTATCTCAATAGAATAGATATTGAAGCACCGCAAAAGCAAAAAGAAATCTTTTATACTTCCTTGTATCATTTGTATTTACAACCTTCCAATATTGCCGATGTGGATGGGAAATATCGAGGTGCTGATGATAAAATACCAATCGCTCCAAATAATGAATACTACTCTACCCTATCGATTTGGGATATTTATCGTGGGGCATTTCCGCTGTTGCAAATTATTGCTCCTGAAAAAATTAATGGTATTGTTAATTCTATGTTGACACACCACAAAGCTGCTGGATTTTTACCCATCTGGACAGCTTGGGGACAAGACAATTATTGTATGATTGGCAATCACGCTATCCCGATGTTATTATCCGCTTACAATAACGGATTTACAGGTTTTGATCCCAAAGAAGCTTTGAAAGCTATGATAGAAACTTCAACAAAATCTCATATCAATTCTGATTGGGATTTGTATAATCAGTATGGTTATTATCCTTTTGATAAATTAGATAACGAAGCGGTTTCACGAACATTAGAAAGTGGCTTTGATGATTATTGTGTAAGTCAAATGGCAAAAAAACTAAACGATAAAACCAATGCAATAGCCTTCAATAAAAGAGCCCATTATTATAAAAATCTCTTTGACCCCGAAACAAAATTATTCAGAGGAAAAGACACTAAAGGAAATTTCAGAACGCCTTTTGATCCATTAACCGCAACATCACCTATGAATAATCCAGGCGATTATACCGAAGCCAATGCCTGGCAATATTTTTGGACACCGGCACAATATGATTTAAACGGAATGATTGCTTTATTAGGTGGAAAAGACAATTTCACCAAACAGTTAAATACTTTCTTTACCACAGAAACACCAAATCCAAATAAGTTTCTTGGGCAAGAAGCCATGATTGGGCAATATGCTCACGGCAACGAACCCAGTCATCATATTTTGTATTTGTATGCCTATTCCAACGAACCTAAAACAGGTCATAAATACATTCACAAAGTAATCAATGAATTTCACAACAATACACCAAATGGTATGATTGGCAATGACGATTGCGGTCAAATGAGTGCTTGGTATATTCTGTCAACTTTGGGATTTTATCCTGTTAATTCAACTAATGGTGAGTTTGTTTTTGGAAGTCCGCAAGTGAAAAAAGCCATCATACAAATGAAAGGATGGGAATTTACTATTGAAGCTAAAAATTATTCTAATGACACTATCTATAACGAAAATCGATTTCTGAATGGACAAAAAATCTCAACACCTTATATAAGCTATAAACAAATTATAGCAGGTGGTACCCTTCAATTTGAAATGACAAAAAAATAATTATGAAAAAAACAATATCTATACTTTTACTATTCTCAATTTATATGACAAACGCACAAGAAAAATTAAAGTATTTACCTTTTGGTAGTATCAAACCAACAGGTTGGCTCAAAACACAAATGGAAAAGGATGTGAACGGATTTGTGGGTAACTTAGATTTGTTGGTTCCTGATTTAATTAATGATCCTATTTATGGTTCGGGAAGATTGCATAAAAACAGTCAATTGAAAGATTTAGGAAATCTTAAAGAAGGTGATGCCGAAGGAAGTGAACAATACAAATGGTGGAATTCGGAAACCCAATCCAATTGTTGGGATGGTTACATCAGAAATGTGTTTTTAGTTGATGACAAAGCGGGAATTGAGAAAGTAAATGAATATGTGAAACGAATTTTAGCCACCCAAGATGACGATGGCTATTTAGGAATTTACGACAAAGAATTGCGCTATAACTTTAATTCTGAAAATGGAGAATTATGGTCGAAAGCAACTTTGTATCGCGGTTTATTGGCATATTATGAAGCAACCCAAGATAAGAAAGTTTGGCAAGCTTTGGTTCGAGCAGTAGAAAATGTGATGGTCAATTATCCTATTAATGCTTCCAGTCCGTTTAGTTCTGGTGAAAAGTTTAATGGTGGTGTTTCACACGGTTTAACCTTTACCGATGTTTTAGATAAAATGTATCAAATTACTGGAAATAAGAAATATACCGAATACGCTTTGTTTTTGTATACTGATTTTTCTAGAACTTATCAATCGGAAGAAGATGTCCAACTAAAAAATATTTTAAACCCAAATTACAAATTAAAATCGCATGGCGTTCATACATACGAACATTTACGACCCTTGATTGTGGCTGCCTATCAAAATAAGGATTTGCAAAAAGCGTTAACCATTTACCTCGAAAGAATAAAAAAAACCACTACTCCAACGGGCGGGCCTATTGGCGATGAATGGATTGCGGAACGAACAGCTGATGCCACACATACGGGTTATGAATATTGCTCTATTCAGGAATTATTAGATAGTTATACTGTTTTACTTCAAAAAACGGGTAAAGCTATCATTGGTGATGACATTGAAACTATTTTTTATAATGCAGCACAAGGATCTAGAAATCCGAACCATTCTTGTATTGCTTATTTGAAAACTGACAATAGTTATGAAATGTTGGGCACAAAAAACGGAGAAGTGGAACCGGATAGAAAACAAACACGTTATAAATATTCGCCAGCCCATCAAGATGTTGCAGTTTGTTGCAACCCAAATGCTGGAAGAATTTCGCCTTATTTTATACAATCGTCTTGGATGAAAGAAAACGAAAATACATTGGTTGCTACTTTATTGATGCCAAATGTATTAGAAACCGAAATTAAAGGGTCAAAAATTAGGATTGAAAATAATACCAATTATCCCCATGAGAATGCTGTTCATTTTAAAATACAATTAGAAAAACCATTAGCATTTATATTAAAAATAAGAAAGCCAAGATGGACAACATCCATAATAATCAATGAAAAATATAGAGTTGAAGACGATTTTATCATTATTGAAAGAACATTCAAAAAGACAGAAATTATTAACCTAGAATTTAAAACCGAAGTAAGCATAATAACTAATAGTAATGGAGAACATTTCTTTTCCTATGGATGCCAATTTTATGCAAACATTATTTCATCATTTGAAATTAAAGGAAAAAAATATGCTAAAGGATTTGAGGATTTAAATTATAAACCATTGGATAATAGCCGATTTCAATTTATCGAAAATCAAAAAGCAACCTTCGAGAATAATAGCATTAAAGTTACTTTAAAGAACTTAAACTCAAACAAAACTCAAATAGTAACACTTAGGCCTTTTGGGAAAACTATTTTAAGGCAAGTGTCGTTTTAAAATTTTAGAAATCAATAACATAAGAATAACATAATCTTAACAGTATAAACTATAAAGAGTATTTATCTTTGTTGTGTAATAAATTTGGTTTTTTATTATAAATTGGTTTAGGTTAGTTATAAAAAGCTGTCAAGTCTGGGAAGATTTGACAGTTTTTTTATGCAATTGATTTATGCAATTTTTTGAAGTAATTAAATGCCTTAATCGGACGACTGCCATACCAAGAAAATAGTTCTCCATCTACAAAAACAGTTTTAGCATGATGGGAAAATCTTCCCAACTCAAAAGCATGTTCATCAGCAAACGGAAATGGTTCTGAAGACAACAAAATCAAATCGGGGTCACCTTGTATTCTCATTTTTTGTATAATTACTTCAGGATATCGCTCCTCCCTATTGGCATAGATATTATCAAAATGATTAAGTTTCAACATTTCATTAATAAAAGTATTGTTTCCTGCTGCCATATAAGGATTAGCCCAAATGAAATATGCTACTTTTTGGAATGGTTTATCTTTGATGAATTGCTGAAAATCATGATACGCAAAATTAATTTTATCTATCCACTTCTGTGCTTCTGTTCTTTTATTAAAAAGTTGCCCAAAATTTTCTATCATTTTCAAATTATCTTCTAAAGTCATAATATCAGTTACCCAAACAGGACAAATTTTAGAAAGTTCCTCAACGATTTCTTTGGTGTTTTCTTCTTTGTTGGCAATAATAATATCAGGTTGCAACAATCTTATTTTTTCTAGATGCACTTTTTTAGTACCGCCAATACTCTTTTTAGTAGATTTAAAATGAAAAGGATGCACGCAAAACTTAGTAATCCCGACAATACTTTCTTCTAAACCCAAATCAAACAATAATTCTGTTTGTGAAGGAACAAGTGAAATTATTCTATTTGGTGTTGTTTCAAAAGTGTGGGAAGTTCCAATTTGGTCTTGTAGTATTATCATTTGTTTAACCGCAATGGGCGTGAAAAGAATTAATCGAAGTTCGCAAAGTTTTAATCCTGTGTTAAATTATGTTTAGTATAGCTTCCATTTCTTGTTGCATTTTTAGCGCTTCTGCTCTTGCTTTTTGGTCAAAATCTTTTTCTTGAGAAGCATAAATTATACTACGGGAAGCGTTAATAAGTAAACCAACTTGTTCGTTCATTCCGTATTTACAAACCTCTTGTAAACTTCCTCCTTGTGCTCCAACACCCGGTACAAGTAAAAAACTATCTGGAATTATTTTACGAATTTCTGTAAAATATTCCGCTTTGGTGGCGCCAACTACATACATTAGATTTTGAGAGTTCTTCCAAGTTAAAGATATCTTGATAACATTTTTGTATAGCTCCTCGCCTTCTATTTTCTTGGTTTGAAAATCGAAAGCACCTTCATTGGATGTTAATGCCAAGAGTATGGTATGTTTGTTTTCAAAAGCCAGAAAAGGTTCAACACTATCTTTTCCCATATACGGAGCAACTGTAATACTATCAAAACTCAAATCTTCAAGAAAAGCTCTGGCATACATAGAGGAAGTATTGCCAATATCACCACGTTTCGCATCGGCAATAGTAAATATCTCTGGATACTTTTCATTGATATAGGTAATCGTTCTTTCTAAAGATTGCCAACCTTTCAAACCATACGCTTCATAAAAAGCCGTATTGGGTTTATAAGCAACACATAAATCATGGGTGGCATCAATTATGGCTTTATTGAATTCGAAAATAGGATCTTCAAGTTCTAATAAATGGGTTGGAATTTTAGTTAAATCGACATCAAGACCAATACACAAAAAAGACTTTTTTTGTTTGATTTGTTGAACGAGTTGTTGTGTTGTCATTGTTGTTTGTTTAGTCGCAAAGTTCGCAAAGTTTTTTTGCAAAGTTCGCTATCAGTAAAAAAAAATGCCAAACTAAATTTTAGCATGGCATCTTTTCTCTATATTCTTTTCTCTATTTTCAATTAAAATACTTCGCTTTCTTTTAGTTTTTCCATATTGTTAACCAACTGTAATTCGTCAACAAATTTTTGAATTTTTCCGTTCATCACGCCATCCATATCAAAAACATCTAATCCGATTCGGTGATCAGTAACTCGTCCTTGAGCATAATTGTAGGTACGGATTTTTGCTGAACGGTCACCCGAACTTACTTGCGATGTCCGTTTGGTAGCATCCTCAGCTTGTTTTTTGGCTAATTCTTGTTCGTATAAACGAGAACGCAAAACTTCTAAAGCTTTGTCTTTATTCTTGTGCTGCGATTTTTGATCTTGACATTGTGCCACCAAACCCGTTGGAATGTGAGTTAAACGCACCGCCGATTTTGTGGTATTCACCGATTGTCCACCTGGACCAGAAGAACAGAAGAAATCTACACGCACATCATTCATATCAATTTGGACATCAAATTCTTCCGCTTCGGGCAACACCATAACCGTTGCTGCAGAGGTATGTACTCTTCCTTGAGTTTCGGTTTGAGGCACGCGTTGCACACGATGAACACCGGCTTCAAATTTCAATGTTCCGTAAACATCTTCGCCGGTAACTTCAAAAATAACCTCTTTAAATCCACCAGAAGTTCCTTCATTCATATCGACCACCGAAGTTCTCCAACCCCGACTTTCACAATATTTTGTATACATACGAAACAAATCACCAGCAAAAATGGATGCTTCATCACCACCAGTCCCCGCACGGATTTCGACCATTACATTTTTAGCATCCTCTGGATCTTTGGGTATCAACATGAATTTGATTTCCTCTTCTAATTCTGGTAAACGGTCTTTGGCTTCCTCTAATTGCATTTTGGCCATTTCCACCATTTCTGCATCTGAACCATCCGCTATAATTTCGTTAGCTTCTTCTATGTTTCCGGTAACATTAATTAACTCTTCACGCTTTTCCATTAGCGCTTTAAGCCCTTTGTATTCTTGATTTAACTGTACATAACGCTTTTGATCAGAAATAACATCGGGCTGAATAATCAAATCGGATATTTCGTCGAAACGTTGTTTTACATATTGCAATCTTTCTAACATATTGTTTTATTTTCGTGTGCAAAAGTACAAAAAAAGTGTTCAGTTTACAGTGTTCAGATGGCAGATTTTTTATAGTATTGTAGAGTTTTAAAAAAAATAGAAGATGAAAAAATCTATAGAGTTTATATCGCTGATTGTTTTGATTTGCAGTACTAGTTTATTAATGTTGATTTCATGTCAAAATAAATCGAAAAAAAACTTTGAAAAACTAGAAAAATTGAATTGGCTTATTGGCAATTGGGAAAATAAAATGGATGAAGGACTTTTAACCGAGACATGGATTAAAGAAAATGATAGTACTTTTTCGGGTACCACTTATTTTATTATCAATAAAAAAGATACCGTTCATTCAGAGACAATTATCTTAACACAACTCAATAATGAGCTGATCTATAGACCAACCGTTAAAGGTCAAAACAATGATGAACCGGTTGATTTTAAATTGAGATCCGAGAGTGAAAACACGTTTGAATTTGAAAACCCAAAACACGATTATCCTCAAAAAATAGTCTACAAAAAAGTAAATGAAAATTCATTAGTCGCCACTATTTCTGGAATGCAGCAAGGAAAACAAAGTACTGAAAGTTATCCTATGAAGAAAAAATAATAAACCTCGCTTATCACTAAACGAGGTTTGCATAAAAGCACTTCGACTGCGCTCAGTGTGACAACTGTTAACTGCGACTGAAAACTACTTCACGGGAATACTCGCCAATATCTCCAAATAAAACTTCCAGAATTTCTGTGATGATTTGATTGAAGCTCTTTCATCTGGGCTATGCGCACCGTGAATGGTTGGTCCGAAAGAAATCATATCCATTCCCGGATAATTAGTTCCTAGTATTCCACACTCTAAGCCAGCATGACAGGCAACAACTTTGGGTTTTTCGTTGTTTTGTTTTTCATAAATAGAAACCAAAATATCGAGGATTTCAGAGTTTACATTGGGTGTCCAACCTGGATAGCTTCCACCAAAAGTAACTTCACATCCAAACAATTCATAGGCAGAACGCAAGCTATTAGCCAAATCCATTTTGGAAGTTTCTACTGAAGAACGTGTTAAGTTTTGAATGGAGATTTCGCCTTCTTTTACAATCACACGAGCAATATTATTGGAAGTTTCCACCAAATCCTCCATATCAGCAGACATTCGGTATACTCCATTATGAGCTGCATAAATAGCACGCAACAAACCTTCTTGCACACCCAAATCCATAACTTTACTTGGTAAATCGCTTTTTACGATTTCAATCTCCAGCTTGGGTTCCATGGTTTTAAATTCGTTTTTGATATCAGTAATGATTTCCTGCATGTCAAACACAAAAGCTTCATCATACATATTGGCCACTATCACTTTGGCAACACTTTCTCTTGGAATAGCATTGCGCAAACTTCCTCCGTTAATTTCAGCTATTTGCAAACCAAAATTTTCAAATCCATCAAACAACAAACGGTTCATGATTTTATTCGCATTTCCCAAACCTTTGTGAATATCCATTCCAGAATGTCCGCCATTCAAGCCTTTCACAGTAATCGAATAACCTACAGAACCTTCAGGAGTTGGTTCTTCATTATATTTTCTATTCGCCGTTACATCAATTCCTCCAGCACAACCGATATCAATTTCATCGTCTTCTTCGGTGTCTAAATTCAAAAGAATTTCACCTTTTAGAATGCCTCCTTTTAAGTTCAAAGCACCAGTCATTCCCGTTTCTTCATCAATGGTAAACAAGGCGTCAATAGCTGGATGGGGAATGTTTTTGCTTTCTAAAATAGCCATAATAGCAGCAACCCCCAATCCATTATCGGCACCAAGTGTAGTGCCACGAGCACGAACCCAATCGCCATCAACATACATATCTATTCCTTGAGTGAGGAAATCAAAATCGGTATCATTATTTTTTTGATGCACCATATCCAAATGTCCTTGTAAAACAATGGTTTTACGATTTTCCATTCCTGGAGTAGCGGGTTTACGAATGATTACGTTTCGGATTTCGTCTTCAAAAGTTTCCAATCCTAAACTGTTTCCAAAGTCTTTCATAAACTTAATAACTCTTTCCTCTTTTTTGGACGGACGAGGAACTGCATTTAAATCGGCGAACTTGTTCCAAAGTGCTTTTGGTTCAAGGTTTCTAATTTCTTGGCTCATTTTAGTAAATTTGTTTTAGAAGTAATTTTGGACTATTATTAAATTGAAATTTCACGAATTAATGATATTAATGTTATTTATTACTCTATTCCTTCAATCCTATCTGCAAAAACATTTACAAGTTTGTAATTAGAATTAACATCAAGAACTTTATCCCAAAGATTAGTTATAACTTTATAAAATGGTTTAATTCTCAAATTTCCAAAACGAATATGAATAACTTTTGGGGGTGGATTATGCAACATTATTTTATTTGAAAAATCAACATCTTTTGTAATAATAGTAAGATTATTTATTTTAGCATATTGCCATATTTCTTCATCAGACCAGCTACTTATCTAAGTCTTTTTGATGAATAAAATCGTTTAAATTCCAAAGTGCAAAATAATAAGGAAGGTTTATGTCTATTAGGAATTTTGTCATTTATGCGACACTTCTAATGGTGAAATTTCGTTTCATTAAATCCGCTGCAAACTTTAAACAAGCATCAATATCTTCGTTTTCTAGAGTTGGATATTGATATAAAAGTTCTTCTCGAGTTTCACCTGAACTCAAAAATTCTAATATTGTATTTACAGTAAGTCTTGTGCCTCGAATAGTAGGTTTCCCGTTGCACATTCTATCATCAATTGTGATTCTATCGGCAATATATTCCATAAGAGTATTTTTTTTATACAACAAATTTACAAAAAAGACTTATTATTTTCTCTTAATTACTTATTTTTATAACAATTTAATTTGTCTTGAAGCGAAAATACATTCTTCCTCTTTTTCTATTACTTCAGATTATCTTTCTGAGATTTTTAGCATTCTTCCCTGAAACTGTAGAACGATTTTATAGTAATGGATTGTATGTGTATATTTCGCATTTTTCGAGAACTTTATTGGGGAAAATCCCTTTCTCTATTGGTGACATTATTTACGGAATGACAATTGTTTATTGTATTTACTGGTTTTATGAAAATCGGAAACTGCATTGGAAACGTAAATTATGGTCGGTATTAAATTTTCTTTCGGTGTTTTACTTCCTATTTCATTTGCTTTGGGCTTTCAATTATTACCGAGTGCCGCTTTTTGAAAAAATGAATATTAAAAAAGAATACTCCGAAGCTGATTTAGTAACTCTTACAGAAAAATTAATTACAAATACTAACGAAGTGCAATTAGCCATTACAAAAAATCAAAATGAGAAAGTAACCAATCCTTATTCACAAGATAGTATTTTCAGTATGACACAAAACGGTTATGACAATTTAGCCAAAATATATCCTTTTTTCCAATACGAAATTCCAAGTAGAAAAAAATCACTTTTCAGTTTACCATTAACTTATATGGGATTTGGTGGCTATCTGAATCCATTTACCAATGAATCTCAAGTCAACTATAAACTACCCATGTTTGGGTTTCCCAACGTGGTTTGCCACGAAATGGCGCATCAAATCGGTTTTGCCAGTGAAAGCGAATGCAATTTTATTGGATTTTTGGCTGGTATTAAAAATGAAAATTTATATTTTCAATATTCGGCATTATCCAACGCCTTACGGTATTGCATGTCAAATATTGCTATGAAAAACGAAAAACAATTTGAAGTACTAAAAAAGAAAATTAATTCGGGAATTATAGCCAATTACAAAGAAAGTGATTTGTTTTGGAAACAATATGACTCTATTATTGACAAAGGATTTCATGTTTTCTACGACCAATTTCTAAAAACTAACCAACAAGAGGATGGAATTGAAAGCTATAGCAAGTTTGTGGATTTGTTGATTAATTATTATAAAGGCAAGGAATTATAATAAATCAAGAAATATTATAAACTTTACAAAAAGTTTGTTTTTTTTCAGAAGGATTTTGCGCTGAAACATTAAACAAAGCGCCGCTTTGATATTTCATTAAAAACAAAAAAATGTTCAAGTAAACTTGTCATTATCAAAGTTTTTACAAGGGATTTTGCTCTATCCAGCAGCGCTAACTAATTTTTGAATTTTTATTTTGCTCTTCCATTTTTTAACTTCCAATTCTCTTTTATAAGCTGTTGATTTGTCATCAAATATTTCAAAGTAAACAACTTCCCAATCTTTAGCCTTTGAGGTAAAACCCGAATGTTTTGACAAATGTTTACGAAGCCTTTCTTCTAAAGTTTCAGAAGTATGTCCAATATAATATTTATCTAAAAATTTTGAAAAAAGAATATAAAAATAAAACATATAAAATACAGAAAAAAAGCCCCTAAAAAAGAGGCTTTAATGTGATCCCATTAGGATTCGAACCTAAGACCTACTGCTTAGAAGGCAGTTGCTCTATCCAGCTGAGCTATGAGACCAAAATCCAAATAAGTCGGGGTGGCAGGATTCGAACCTGCGGCCTCCTGCTCCCAAAGCAGGCGCGATAACCGGGCTACGCTACACCCCGTATTTCATTATTGCGGTCTTCCCGATTGCAAATCGGGACGCGATAACCGGGCTACGCTACACCCCGTATTTCATTATCTGCGGTCTTCCCGATTGCAAATCGGGACGCGATAACCGGGCTACGCTACACC
>JADBYA010000053.1 GCA_020403245.1 Flavobacterium sp.
AATCTTTATAAAGTCATATCGAAATCCCCATAGTGGACGGACATGTAATCGGTGAGTCTGTCCTGAGTTTATCGAAGGGTTCAACAGGAGTTTCATTACTTCGTCCGTTCGCCGTTGGCTCGGGTGTTGGCTTTGCAAGCCCAACGAAACTCTAGCTATTATAGGCAGTTTTTCTTAAGGCTCAGGATCCATTATAAAATCAGGTTGTAACTTAATTTTATTTTTATTTATTTCTATCCTAACTTTCTCAATTTCATTTCTGTAAGATTTAAAATCAAATTCGAACAAATATTTACTACCATATTCAAATGTCCATATCACGTTTCCAGTTTCGTGCTTCACAATGACTTTTTTCCAGCCAGCACAATCTGCAACACCACAATTACAAGTAAATATTAAAAACTCGCCATTTCCATCCAAACTGTTTTCAAGCTCTTCAAAAACCGCTGCACTTGAATTATCAAGAAATTTTTTTTCATCAATTTTTAAATCAAGCCACATTTCCTCTTTTTCAAAAGTTTTTTCTTTTTTTACATCTAATTTTAGAATATTCATTTTTAGATTTTTGTGGTTTAAAATTGGCTATAACGTTTTCGGGCTTGGCGAAGGTGGCGATTTTCTCCACAAATGTTGATGCGGAGAACCAAACTTTGATTAACCACAAATGTGTCTGCGGAGCACTGAACCGCCACTTTTGCCAAACCCGTTTTATGCACCGTTTTTCTAATATTCTCTAACTATTTTGATTGTATTAAATTGTCTGTTTGAGGTTATGAATTTCAATAAATAGGTGTTCGGTGGTAAGTAAGATATGTCAACAATGAGTTCTCCATTTGAAAATTCACATTGTTTTGACTTTATCAGTTTTCCTTGCAAATCAAAAATTTGATATTCTGAAAAAGTTTGATTATTTTTTTTCTTTATAATTACCATATTCTGTGATGGATTTGGGTAAACTAAAAAGTCATTGACCAGATCAACATTATCAATTCCCAAAACATTTTCGTTGCTTGCATAGAGTAATGAATAAGGAACTGATTGAAAGCTTGAACTAGAATTTCCCTTGCTTATAATTAGGTTTTGAGTCGTAATGTCTTTTTGCATAGGGTTTGATGCACTTATTTGTTCGTAGTTGTAAGTACCATTGAAAATACTCGATAAATCTAATGAGTAATTGGAATTAGAAAGATTAAGGATAAACATTTCCTTGTTGTTGCCATTCTCAAAAAACCAACCTATTAGCGATGGATAACTTGTTGTGTTTACTGTAATGTTTGGATTATTTGAGAAGTTCAGTTTCGTAGCAGTGGTGTTACCTGTAACTGCTTTGTGAATCAATCGCATAGCATTTCCTTCAGATGTCAATCTGTTGCTAATCGTATCTCCAAAATTCGTATAACTGGCTAAAGATGCATATGATGCTGAACCTGTTATCTGATGGTTCAAAAGCATTTTTATTTTGGGTTCGTCAAGCATTAAGCTAAATAATGAAGCCGTATAAAGTCCGTGTGCCCAACTTGAAGCGATGGCATAGGTAGTCTGATTGCCGTCATTAAGGTTATATTCGGTTATCCAACAATCCATTCCGTTGGTTACATTATCAACAGTATTTGTTTTCAAAACAGGCCAATGTTTAAAGGGTGCGGCTAATGCCTGAGTGATATTTGGATTGGATAAGGTTGTTGTATTAGGAGGTAAATAATAATGAAAGGTAATTGCATCAGTGTTTATATTTTGGGTAAAAAGTATATCATTCCAACTATTTATTCTTGTAGATATAGTATTTCCATTCAAATCCATTAAGCCATCATAGCCGCCAATGACTGCAATTTTTGCATTCGGGAACAAAGCACTAATTTGTGGTATCCAATTATTTTTTATGTCTAAAACATAGTCGATAGGATTTGGGTATTTGTTCACGAAATCTTGGTCTGTAAAATATAATTCATTACCTAATTCAATATATTCAATAGGAATACCTAATGAGTTAGCTGCTTGAAGCATTTGAATTTGGTTGCTTAAGGTTTTTGTCAATAGGTTCAAACAAAAAATAGGTTTTATACCAGTCTGCTGATAAAAATAATGTAATTGGGAAAGGGGGTAAGAAATATGTGGAACTGTGCCTATATAGCTATGATTGAAGAGTACACCATTAGTCCAGAGTGAAGACGGAACACTACGTCCTGTTTGCCAATCAAAATATTGGGATTCTGTACCACCAGGGTATCTAATTATTTCAAGATTTAAAGTTTTAACGCTGTCAATAAAACTCTGATTTGTCCAAGCTGGTTTGGTTAAATAGTTTAGCATATGACCAACTTTAGGCACAGGTCTGCTCGTATTACTTGTTGTTACGATTGATGTTTGTCCGTATGTCGACACGAATACAATTGATAAAATAACTGTCAGTATTTTTGATTTCATATTTTTTTGCCATTTAGATGTTTTTTAACAGTCTTGGTTTAAAATGTTGCATAACGTCAGACTGTGAAAAAACTTCCACAATCCACAAACAAATATAAAAAAATACTTGTAAGAAAAACATATTTTTCTTATTTTTAACCATGCAACACATCCAAGGAATATCACGCAATCAGCTTCAAGTGAGCAGTCTAG
>JADBYA010000054.1 GCA_020403245.1 Flavobacterium sp.
GACGCTCTTCCGATCTTGTATTACCAATTGGCTGGTTAATTAAAAAATTCAATAGAAATGCAATATTGATATACGATGCGCATGAATTAGAGTCAAGTAAAAATGGTCAAACTTGGGTTTTATCAAGAGCTACCTTAGTTATTGAAAAAATATGTTGGAAAAACATTGATTTTTTAATTACTGTAAGTCCATCTATTTTAACTTGGTATAATAATAATCTTGGTAAAAAACAAAGTTCGATAATTCTGAATTCTCCTGCTATAAGTAATTTTAATTCCATTGAAGGGATTCAAAAATTTTCTTTTGAAAAGAATTATTTTAATAAAAAATTCGATATTCCATTAGAAAAAAATATTTATATCTACCTTGGGGCACTTACTTATGGGCGATGTATTGATTTACTTCTTGATGTTTTTTCTGCTCCTGAAGTAAATTCTCATGTTATTTTCATAGGATTTGGGCCTTTGAAGGGGAAAATAATTGATTACACTGTTTTACATTCGAATATTCATTATCATGATTCGGTACAACATGATTTAGTCGTGGATTTAGTAAAAAATGCAGATATTGGATTATGCTTAATTGAAAATGTATCATTAAGTGATTATTATTGTTTGCCTAACAAATTGTTCGAATATACCTTTTCGGGACTATCAATATTAGGCTCTAATTTTCCTGATATTTCAGCGCTTGTTGAAAAGTATAAGCTAGGATATACATGTAATATTGATTATGATTCTATTTTTAACACAGTTATCAAATCACAAAAAAATCCAAAAAGCAGAAATCAATTCGATAAGATAAATGAATTGTCTTGGGAACAGCAGTCGGAAAATCTTATTACTATATATAAAAACTTAATTAAATAATTAATATTTTAAATTGAAATACATGAATACTAAAGGCAAAAACTTTGCATTGATTGGGGCTGCTGGATATATAGCTCCGAGGCATTTAAAGGCAATTAGAGAAACTGGTAACCAGGTAATTGCAGCTTATGACCCAAACGATTCTGTAGGTATAATGGATAGTTTTTTCCCAAGTGCTAGTTTTTACACTGAATTTGAACGTTTTGATAGAAAAATTGAGAAGGTACGAAAAAATGGCACAGGACTAGATTTTGTTTCAATATGTTCACCAAACTATTTACATGATGCGCATATACGTTTTGGTTTGAGAAATGGAGCTAATGTAATATGTGAGAAGCCTCTTGTTTTAAATTCTTGGAACGTAGATTCTCTTATACAGAGTGAGGTGGAGCATAACAGAAGGGTATATACAATTTTACAATTACGACTTCATCCTAAGTTAATAGATTTAAAAAATAAGATAGATAGTCTGCCGAAAGATTCTAAACATGATCTTGAGTTAACATATATAACATCAAGAGGAAATTGGTATTATTCTAGCTGGAAAGGGGATATCAATAAGTCAGGTGGAATCGCTACGAATATTGGTATTCATTTTTTTGATATGTTAATTTGGCTTTTTGGTGATGTTCAAAGTAATATTGTTAATGTGCATACACATGATCGTGCAGCAGGTCTGATTGAATTTACTAATGCTAGGGTAAAGTGGTTTTTGAGCATAAATTCCGACACCCTTCCTTTTGAAATAAAAGAGGCAGGCAAAACAACATTTCGGCTGATAACATTGGATGGGGAGCCGGTTGAGTTTAGTGATGGCTTTACTGATCTCCATACTAGAAGTTATGAACAAATATTAAACGGTCAAGGATTTAGTTTGCAACAAGCGAAGCCTGCTGTGGTTTTAGCACACGAAATTAGAGAGAAAGATGTTGTAGGTCTAAAAGGAGATTATCACGAATTTGCAAGATTGCCATTAGTTGAGCATCCTTTTTCTATAAGAATAAAATAGTTTGTTATTAGATTTTTTAATTGTTAAATTTTATAAATTATTAATTATGTGTGGTGTTTTTGGATTTGTTTCAAGCCGACCTGTAGATAAAAATGTCATTTTAAATTTAGTTAAGCACTCTCGACAAAGAGGTAAAGATTCCAGTGGATTAATTTTTTTGCAAAATTCAAATTATTCGATTTTTCGTGCAGACTATGATGTTGTAAAACTTTTAAATGAAGTTAAGCCTTTTTCCAGTAACCTTTTATTAGGTCACAGTAGATTGATTACAAATGGGCTTGCAGATAATCAACCAGTTGTTCGAGAGGGTATTTGTGTGATTCACAATGGAATTATTGTGAATCATGAACAAATATGGGATATGATTTCAAAGAAGCGTGAACTTCAAATTGATTCAGAAGTTATTGCTGCAATTGCTAAAGATAGTATAGATAAAGGAGATGAATTGAAAACCATACCTGAAAGAATTCTTTCTCTTTGTAAGGGAGTAGTAGCATGTGCGTTACTTATACCTGAGATGGGTAAACTCTGTTTATTTTCTAATAATGGAAGTTTATATTATGGGGTATTAAATGACACTCACTTTTTTGCATCTGAGCAATTTCCTCTTACAATGGCTGGCTGTAAAAATATAGTTCAGGTTAAAAAAGCTATTTTTATTGACGTTCCCAAATCAACTAATCCATTATCAATTATTGACAATAATATTCGAAAAGTAAATCTAATTCCAGAACTTCCTCAGATTTCGGTTGAAGAAAAGCTGCTTTCTTATGAAAGGCACAATTTGAAAAGGTGTACAAAGTGTATTTTGCCAGAAACAATGCCTTTTATAAGATTTGATGAAAATGGGATTTGTAATTATTGTAATAATTATAGGTTACGTAATGTTCCGAAGCCAACTGAACAGCTTTTTAAATTAGTTGAGCCATATAGAAGATTAGTTGGAAATGATTGTATAGTTCCTTTTTCCGGCGGCCGTGATAGTTGTTATGGTCTTCATCTTATTGTTAATGAATTAAAGATGAAGCCTGTTACATATACTTATGACTGGGGTATGGTTACAGATCTTGGTAGAAGAAATATTAGTAGAATGTGTGCTGAGCTGGGCGTTGAAAATATTATTGTTGCTGATGATATTGCCAAGAAAAGAAGAAACATTGAGATGAATTTGCGAGCATGGTTAAAATCACCTCATTTAGGAATGATTAGTATTTTAACTGCTGGAGATAAACATTTTTTTCGTCACATAGAGTCTATAAAAAAGCAAACTGGAATTTCTCTCAATTTGTGGGGAGTAAATCCGTTAGAAGTCACTCATTTTAAAGCAGGCTTTTTGGGGGTTCCTCCGGATTTTGAGGAAAAGCATGTTTACTCCAATGGTGCTTTAAAGCAACTAAGATATCAGGGCCTTCGTTTAAAAGCAATGCTTGAGAGTCCAGGGTATTTCAACAGTTCTTTATGGGATACTTTGTCTGGTGAATATTTTAGGAGTTTTCATAAAAAAACTGATTACTATCATATATTCGATTATTGGAGATGGGATGAAAAAATTATTGATGATACACTAAAATTGTATGATTGGGAAAAAGCCCCTGATACTAACACAACTTGGCGAATCGGAGATGGAACAGCAGCTTTTTATAATTATATTTATTATAAAGTTGCTGGTTTTACAGAACATGATACATTCAGGAGTAATCAAATACGTGAAGGAGACTTGACAAGGGAAGAGGCACTAATTTTAGTGGATGATGAAAATCGACCAAGATATCAAAATATCAAATGGTATTTAGATGCTGTAAATATAGATTTTACAGATGCAATAAAAGTTATCAATTCAATCAAGCCATTATACTGATTCTTTATTTTGAATATTCTTATCATTTCTAAGTATGCATCCTCAAAAGAGGTAGGTTTCGAATCTAGAATATTTGCTATTTCAAGAGAACTTGCAAAGAGTGGTCATTTAGTTTCAATCATAACTTCAGACTCAAATCATTTTGCTAATTATCCGAAGTTTAAAAAAATTTATAATACTGAATCGGTATCCAATATAAATTTGTTATGTATTCGTACTATTAAATACGTAAAAACTTATTCTTTAAAGCGTGTTTTGAGTTGGATAGATTTCGAAATAAAATTATTCTTTTTACCAAAGAAATTTATTTCTAACCCTAATGTTATCATTATTTCATCTCTATCATTAATAACCATACTGAATGGGATTAAATTGGCAACTAAATTAAATTCAAAATTAGTTTTTGAGATACGAGATATCTGGCCTTTAACTATTACGGCAGAAGGAAGTTTTTCTAAATACAACCCTCTCGTATTTATTTTATCTTTAATTGAAAAATTTGGATATAAAAAAAGCGATCTTGTTATAGGAACAATGCCCAATTTGCGTTCTCATGTATATAATGTTACTAAATTAAAGAATATTAGATGCGAATGCATACCTTTCGGTATTAATTCAATTGAAAATATTGATAAAGTTGAGTCATTTGATTTTCGTGAAAATTTTCAAATACCAAAGGACAAGTTCATAGTAGGCTATGCTGGTAGTATAGGGATTACAAATGCATTGGATGCCTTTGTGGAATCCAGTAAAATGTTGCAAAAGGATAATCGATTTCTTTTTGTAGTTTTAGGTTCAGGTGATTTGAGAGATAAATTCGTTAAACAAACTGAAGGTTATGAAAATATCATTTTTATACCTAAAGTACCCCGTGAAATGGTCGCATCCTTTCTAGCAATTTGTGATGTTTTATATTTTTCTTCTTTGAAAAGTGAGATTTGGGAATATGGTTGGTCCCCAAATAAAATAATAGATTACATGATGGCGAGGAAACCAATTTTAGCATCATATTCAGGATATCAATCAATGATAAACGAAGCCGATTGTGGTTTTTTTGTTGAATCAGAGAATGCCATTGAAATTAAAAATAAATTACTTCACCTTATTGAAATACCAAAGGAAAATCTAAATGTAATAGGAAACAGAGGATACGAGTGGCTACTAAAAAATCGAACGTGGAAAAAGTTGGCTGATGACTATATTGGATTCATAAACTCACTCTAATTAGCTCAATGGAATATTTTATTATTGGTGCGGGAGGTCATGCAAAGGTAGTTATAGAAACAGCACTGATTAATTCAGTCGAGATTAATGGGATATTAGATGATTTTTACGGCTCTGATTTTACATCTTTAATGGGAGTTTCACTTGTAGGTAAGATAAATGTATTAGCAACGAATAATATCTATCGTGCTACAATCGCAATTGGAAATAATCGAATTAGGAAAAATATTGCTTCAAGTTACCATATGGTTAAATGGAGAAGTGTTTTACATCATAATGCAATTATTTCTTCAACTGCTTATATTGGAGAAGGAACAGTTATAATGGCTGGAGCTATAATTCAAGCTGGGGCTA
>JADBYA010000055.1 GCA_020403245.1 Flavobacterium sp.
AAATAATAATGATTATATGTGTTTTCATTGCACTTTCAAAATTTTCTTATAGTCAAAATAATAATCAGATTATTGCTACATATGATTTCATTAACAAAAATGAAAATAAAATCGAGATTGTTAACTTGTATATAGAAAAAACAAAAGCATATTCTGAATTTATAAAATTAAAATCATCTAAAGACACCTTATATGCAGATGAATTTGAAGATATTCATTTTAAGAAAGAGCCTAACGATAGTATTGGTAAACAATATTTTTTGACAAATAAAAATATCATTTTTAGAGACCATATATATACAGAAAATAATTTTGTACCAGTTATTGTAAATGAAAATATGCCTAATTATAATTGGAAATTAGATTCAGATACAATAAAAATAGGTAGCTATTTATGTAATAAAGCTAAATTAGAATTTAGAGGAAGAAATTATAACTTTTGGTATACTACTGAAATTACTACTCAATTTGGTCCATGGAAATTTTTTGGACTTCCTGGTTTGATAGTTAAAATTGTGAGTGAAGACAAAACTATTCAATTTCAATTAGTTAGACTTGAATATTCTAATAAAAACAGTATTTCTAAACCACATTTAGGGAAACAAATTACATTTAAAGAGTATGTTGCATTTCAAGAAAAAATAACAGAAGATTTTATTGATAAATTAAAAACCAAATTACCACGAGGAGCATCTATTAAAGTAAATAAAGTTGACCCTACAAGTATTGAAAAAAATTATGATTAGAACATTTTTTTTGTTATTATATATTTTCGCTTCTACTAATCTGTTTTCTCAAAATACAATTAAAGGAGAAGTTAAAGACAAAAACAATCAATCTATAATATCTGCCAGTATTATCTTAAAAGATAACACTGGCAAGATTATTACTTATACTTATACAGATGAATTGGATAAATATGAATTAAAAACAGAAAAATTAGGTCAATTCGTTTTAATAGCTTCATCTATGGGGTTTGAACAAAAAAGTATAGATTTAACTTTTGGTAATATAAATGAAACAAAAACTATCGATTTTATTTTAAATCCTAAAGTAACTGAATTAAAAGAAATAATTTTAGAAACAAAAAGACCGATTACTATTAAAAATGACACCATAGTTTTTAATGCAGACTCTTATAAACAAGGAAACGAACAAGTAGTTGAAGATTTATTAAAAAAAATACCAAGCTTAAATATTGATGCAAATGGTACAATAAAAGTTGGTAATCAAGAAATTGAAAAAGTAATGATAGATGGAGATGATTTTTTTGAAAAAGGGTACAAAATTGTAACTAAAAATATGCCTGTCAATCCTATTGATAAAGTAGAACTATATCAAAATTACTCCAACAACAAGCATTTAAAAGGTATTGAAAACAGCGACAAAGTGGCGTTAAACTTAACTTTAAAAGAAGATGCCAAGCGGGTTTGGTTTGGAAATATCCAAGCAGGTTATGGTTTAGTATCAGAAAATCGTTATGAAGTAAGAGGTAATTTGATGAATTTTGGAAAGAAAAACAAATACTATTTTCTGACTAACCTTAATAATATTGGCGGGGATGCAACTGGAGACATCAACCACCTAATAAGACCTTATCGTTTTGATGAGCCTGCAAGTATAGGTGACAATCAGTCTGCAAATTCATTATTAGTTTTAGGATTTGATACACCAAAACTTAAACAAAAAAGAACCAATCTCAACAATGCCGAAATGCTATCTTTAAATAGTATTTTCACATTATCCGACAAGGTTAAACTCAAAACACTTGGCTTTTTAAACACCGATGAAATAGATTTTTTTAGAATTAGTTTACAACAATTTTCTGTTGGCAATACAACATTTACTAATACCGAAGATTTTGTAGGTAGAAAAACGCTATTAACAGGTTTCGGAAAAATAGATTTAACCTACGATATTTCAAATACTAAAACTTTTGAATACACAGGAAAGTTTAACAAAACTAACGAAAGAAACAGTAGTGACTTGTTATTCAACAACGATTTAT
Organism: Flavobacterium sp.; assembly: GCA_020403245.1. Classification (GTDB taxonomy): domain Bacteria; phylum Bacteroidota; class Bacteroidia; order Flavobacteriales; family Flavobacteriaceae; genus Flavobacterium. The sequence goes on from JADBYA010000055.1 coordinate 2,009, forward strand.
TAAACGAACGATCAAATGCAAACAACCAACTTTTTGATCAAAAAATAGTTTATACCAACAAGTTTAAAGAAAACAAAGTTTTTTTATTTTCAAGCAGATACATCAACGAAAAAACACCACAAAATTATTCAGTAAATCAATTCATTTTTAATGATTTGTTTACCGAAAAAGCTAATAATACAAAACAATTCAGCGAAAACAAAATGCAATTTGCAGGTATTGAAGCACATTTGTTGGACAAAAAGAAAAACGGCGATTTGTTAGAAATAAAAATCGGCAATCAATTAAGAATAGATGATTTAAATACTCGTTTTGAGTTGCTTGAAAATGAAAACAATCTCTCTTTTCCAAATGGTTATAAAAATAATTTAACTTATACTACTAACGATTTGTATTTATCCGCTAAATATCGTTTTAAACTCAAGAATTTCACTTTACTAACTCAAGCAGACTCACATCAATTATTCAATCAATTAGAAAATTTCAACAGAAAAACTAATCAAAATCCGTTTTTTATTATGCCAAAAATTGGTTTAGATTGGAAAATTAACGAAAAAAACAAAATCCTTACTTCATACTCTTATAATACTACAAATGCAGGCGTTTTAGATGTTTATTCTGGATTTGTACAATCAGGGTTTCGTTCTTTTTCAAAAGGTTTAGAAGAGTTTAATCAGTTAAATTCATCAAGTGCCATTTTAAATTACACTTATGGCAGTTGGGGCGACAAGTTTTTTGCTAATACTTTTATCTTGTATTCCAAAAACAATGATTTTTTTAGCACTAATTCTATTATTGCTCAAAATTATTCACAATCTGAAAAAATAATTATCAAAGACCGTGAATTTTTATCCATTTCATCAAGCATTGACAGATATTTTAAACCTATTAAATCAAATTTAAAAATCAATTTAGGAGCAACCAAAACTAATTTTAAAAACATTGTAAACAATTCAAATTTAAGAGAAGTTAAAAACTTAAATGCAGATTATGGTTTTGAATTGCGTTCAGGTTTCAGAGGTTTTTTCAATTATCATATAGGCTCAAAATGGAATTACAGCGAAGTTCAAACAACTATTAAAAATAGTTTCACCGACAATATGAGTTTTATAGATTTATCATTTATGTTTAGTGATAAATTTAATATTCAAGCACAATCAGAACGATACTTTTTTGGCAATTTAGACAAAAATAACAACAAATATTATTTCTTAGATTTAGAAGCTCGTTATGTAGTTAAAGAAAATAAACTCACTTTTTTCTTATCAGGTAATAATCTTTTTAACACAGAAACATTTAGAAATTATAGTATTTCAGACATCAACATTTCACAAACCGAATACAGATTAATGCCAAGATATGTTCTTTTAAAAATGGAATATAGGTTTTAAAAAATATAAAAATATAAAATGTAATAGCTAGTACTTTATCTGACAGTCAGGGTTGTTTTTAGATTCATGGAATTGGTCTTTTGCTTGGGTAAAATATTTATCTAGGATTTTATTTAACCACTATTTCTCTTGAGGTATAGATAATTTTTGTATATCGCATTATCCAAGGAATCGCTTTAACATTTTACCTGATACATTGAATTATGTTTTATTTTAGTGGAAATTTCTCCCTCTAATGCCCCTTTCCTGGAATGAAATAAAGAGGCGCGCCGTAGCTTTTAGCAATGAATGGAAAAATACCTCCAGAGAGGAAGCTGATGCTAAACCCTTTCTGATAGAATTCCTGCACATTTTTGGCATTTCACAGAAGCGGGATTCGGAAGAATTTGTTCTTTCTGACCAATGTGAAAATGAATTTAATCAATCTGATAATTCGACAAAAGAAAAAGATAGTTATATTAGTTGTAAAGAGTCAGACCTATGCTGGTATATTATGTATTTAAATGAAAAAGGATTGACATTGCAATATCTTGGACGAGGAAATACCTTGACCTACAAACGCGTAGATGAACACAACCTACCGCTATCACGGCCTAGTGGCGCAATGGCGGGGAAGTAGCTGTTCAGTCGAAAGTTCTCATCTGAACATTTGATTCGTAATTGATACGAACTGCCTTTGAAATCCGCCACTTCGGATAACGGCAAACCGTTAGCTGTTAGTAAATTTTGAAGATACTATGGATACAGACGATTTATCAACTGAAACATATTCAGGTATTTTAGGTGAGGCTGAAAAACTTAGCCACGATTTAACGCTGCAATATGGAATATTATCTTATGAATGCTCAAACGAACAAGAATATATTGATAATGCAGAAAAACTTACAAAGAGGTTAATAAAAGCAAAATCATACGATTTAGATGAAATATTTTTTGGCAATCCACCAAACAAAGAAGACTTAAATAATACTCTGTCTATGATTTTAAAAAACATTGAGAAGATAAAAAACAATTCCTATTGATAAAAAAACTTATGATTATTAGTTCTAAAATGTAATAGATAGTACCTTATCTGACAGTTACGACTTTGTAAGTAGTCCAATGTGGTTTGATGGACCAAAATTTGATATTAAATCCATTTTGCTGTATTTCGTTTGATATCTAACATTTGACACAAAGATCCTATTGCTGTCATTTGTTTGATTTTAATTATATTTGCATTCTCAAGCATAAGATATAGTGGCAAAGGATTTTATCATAGAAAGGCTGAAAAAGGAATTCATAGGAAGAGAATCCTTTTCAAGAGTAGAACTTTTTGACTTCTACCGACAATTTGAACCCGATTTGAAAGAAACAACCTTCAGATGGAGGATTTACCATTTGAAGGATAAAAAAATCATTACTGCAATTAAAAAGGGACTTTTTACATTTTCATTCAAACCCATTTTCAAGCCAGAAATTAGTGAAGTTGAAAAAAAAATTTCAGGGAAAATTGAAAAGCAATTTGACCAACTTAAGTATTGTATTTGGTCAACCAAAATCACTCATGAATTTATGCTCCACATTCCGGGTAAGATTATCACAATTTTGCAGGTAGAAAAAGATGCTCTTGAACCGGTCTACAGTTTTTTAAAGGAAGAAAAAATTCGCAATATCTTTATCGAGCCTGAGGACAAACAAATTGAACGATATATTTATGAATATGAAAATGCAATTGTTTTACAATCATTAGTTTCCAAATCACCTACACAAAAGGTAAAGAAGGTCTCAACAACAACACTTGAAAAATTAATCGTGGATTTATATTGCGATAAAAAGCTATTTGCTGCATTTCAAGGAAGTGAACTTGTCTATATGCTCAACAATGCTTACAATAGATATTCTATTAACTATACTAAGCTTTTTAACTATTCAAAAAGAAGAAGAAAAGAAACAGAGATGATGGAATTTATTTCAGAAAAAACGGATATCCCAAATACTATTTGGAATGATTGATATTAAATCACTAACTGCAGTATGGATTGCTGAGAAAAGAAAAAAATATAGGAATGACCCTGGCTTGATGGAGAGCATGATTCATGCTCTGTATTTATTAGAACAATTGCAATTAACTGGATTAGATTTCATTTTCAAAGGAGGAACAACTTTGATTCTGCTGATGGGAGAACCAAAAAGATTTTCTGTTGATATTGACATTATCGTAAATCCGAAAATTAATCGCAGGGAATTGGAAATGTTTCTATCTAAGATTGTAGCATCAAGTGCATTTATAAGAATGGAATTGGATGAAAAGAGAAGCTATCAGCGTGAAATTCCAAAGGCTCACTATAAGTTCATTTATATTTCAAACTTCGCTAATAAAAATGTAGAAGGTCAGGTTATTTCCAATCCCGAAAGAGAAATATTGCTGGATGTATTATTTGCGGAGGACCATTATCCATTGATTATAGAAAGAGCTTTAGAAACAGAATGGTTAATACAAACTGACAATCCAGTAATTGTCAAAACACCCGACATCAATTCTATTGCAGGTGATAAGCTCACAGCATTTGCACCAAATACGACGGGTGTTCCTTACAACATAGAGAAGGAAAAGGAAATATTAAAACAACTTTTTGATGTTGGTAGCTTGTTTCATTTATTGACAGATATGGAAGTTTTTAAAAGGTCATTCATTGAGTCAGCAAAAAGTGAAATTGCTTACAGACCCGAAAAAAAAATCGAATCGGTTGAAGATGTATTAAAAGACATAATTGAAACGGCATTGTTAATTGCTCGAAAGGACATATTAAAAACAGATGATGACAAAGCAAAATACAATGAGATAATGACAGGTATAAATCAATTCAGACATTTTGTTTTTCAAGGTAAGTTTGATATTCTGGAAGCACAAGTGGCAAGTGCTAAAGCTGCTTATTTAGCGGCAATCATTCTAACAGACTACAAGGGTGATTTAAATGTGTTTAGAAAAGGTATTCCATTGCCTGAATATCTAATAACAAACCCCGAATACAGCTACTTAAACAAGCGGTTAAAGTACGTAGAGAGTGGTGAAGCACTTTATTATTGGTTTCAAACTATCAATTTATTGTTCCACAAGAAATAGTAGCCTTGCATTTTGCAAGCAAATTGCCAAACCCACACAAGCCTACTCGCAAGGGAAAGCTTTGTCAAAGAGCAAAACGTTTCGGATCTGTATGAACTAGGCGCTTTTATTGGTCAAGGAGGAAAAAAAACCCGTCAGGTCTTTCAGCATATGCTACAATTACAGCAATGGGGAGCTTTTGGTTTTATTACTGCTGAGGTGGAGATGAAAAGATTACAGGATAGTAATTTTAGATTTTGTTCTCCGACCCATTGTTGTAACTGATTACACCCATATTTCATAGTTGAGTGATCAGGTGATGTTCTCTATTGCAAGTTTGCGGGAATTTTGGCGCTTACCTATTATGAAATTAGTATATTTGAATAGTGCGCTACATTTACACGCATTACCTACCCTATTCTAATAGGTAAGCGAAAAGGGATAGCGGGGATAGATGAGTTAGCGGTAATGTTTTGTGACACCCTACAATTAATCAAATCAGATGTCTGTTTGGCAAAATTTTAAAGACGCAGATCACAGCTTTGAAAAGAAATTCTTTGGAGTTATTATTTCAATGGCTCTTATGATTTTCGTTTTTTTCTTGCTTGACAAAGCATGTGACAACATTCCATATGATAAAAGACTTTTCTTAAACAATGGTAAACTCTTTTTATACTTTATAGGTGGACTCTTTCTAGTAACAACTGTTACTTCTTCTCTTTACTATCGGACACTTGACTTTTTTGAAGCAGAGACTCAAGCAACAATCAAAGCTTCAATTATAAATGTTATTATTTGGACATTTTTTTGGATAGTTTGGAGTATTTTCTGTGCTTGGTTAACATTTAACAATAAACCTTTGACAATTCTTGTGGAATCAATTATTATAGGACTAGTTTTTGTTCCAGGTTTTATAGCTTTTATTATTTCACGTAACATTAGACGACAACAAATAAATGACGAGGAAAAAGATAAACTTGCTTTTGGGAACAATTATTATAAATCTGAACCCTATACAGTTTGTTTAGACAGAAAATATTATAGTGGCTATTATGGACTTATTTGTTTACCAGTTTATTTTGTTTCACTAATTATTGGATACATCATTTAAAATTAAATGGACTAACACTGCCACTAACAAAAGGTTTGGCAATATTGGGGCTTGACAGAATAAATCTCAACTTTTGTACTACTATGTTCCTTTCGTCACCAGCTCGACAGAACGCTGTTCAGCA
>JADBYA010000056.1 GCA_020403245.1 Flavobacterium sp.
ATAAGTTCCTTTAGTTTCACTTTTCCACATCGTTCCCGTGAAAGCACGTTCTGTATCGGCTTCACGAGCAACGGCATACAAGTCTGGAGATAGAATTTTCTTCCATTCATCATTAGGAACATTTATTTTTTTTGTGTCGGTATTAGAATAATACGGATTTTCAGGTTTGCTGATTACGTTTTCCATTGCAATTGTTTTTGTTGTTGTGTTTTTTTGTTTGTTGTTCGATTGACCGCAGGCGTTTAAAACAAACAGCGGAATGATAACCAAAATATTCAAGATTTTTTTCATAGCAATCTTATTTAAAGAGAATACAAATTTACAACAGATATACGCTGTAAAATGTCTTGCAGATTACAAAATGAGTTGTTTTAAGTAAAGTTTAACGGTTGTTGAAAATATAAAAATTCCATAGCAATTCTTTTTTCGTATTTTTGACCATCATAAAAATTCTATGAAAGAAGAGCAAGTAATTTTAGTCAACGAAAAAGACGAACCTATTGGTTTGATGAATAAATTAGAAGCACATGAAAAAGCAGTTTTGCATCGTGCCTTTTCGGTTTTTATATTGAATGATAAAAATGAAGTGATGTTGCAACAACGCGCTCATCATAAATACCATTCTCCTTTATTGTGGACCAATACTTGTTGCAGTCATCAACGTGCTAGCGAAACCAATATTGAAGCTGGAAAAAGAAGACTATTTGAAGAAATGGGTTTCAAAGCAGAGCTAAAAGAACTTTTTCATTTTATTTACAAAGCGCCATTTGATAATGGTTTGACCGAACATGAACTCGATCACGTGATGATTGGATATTCTAATGAAGAACCCAATATTAATTGTGAAGAAGTAGAAAGTTGGAAATGGATGACCATTGAAGACATCAAAGACGATATGGTTGCAAATCCACATATTTATACCGTATGGTTCAAAATTATATTCGATGAGTTTTATCATTATTTAGAAGATCACAAACTATAAAATTCCAAAAAACAAAATATGAAAGTTACCGTTTCTAGAAAAGCACATTTCAACGCCGCACATCGATTGTATCGAAAAGATTGGACGATGGAGCAAAACGATTTGGTTTTTGGCAAATGCAATAATCCTAATTTTCACGGACATAATTATGAACTTATCGTTTCAGTTACTGGAGAAATCGATCAGGAAACTGGTTTTGTGATTGACGTAAAAATTCTTTCCGATTTGATAAAAGAACATGTAGAAAATGCTTTCGATCATAAAAACCTAAATTTAGATGTTCAGGATTTTGCTGATTTAAATCCAACTGCCGAGAATATCGCGGTTGTAATTTGGAATAAACTTCGAAAATTTATTGATGCTGATAAAGAATTAGAAGTAGTTCTTTATGAAACACCTCGCAATTTTGTAACCTATAAAGGAAACTAAAATGGCACTAAAAGTAGGCGATAAGCTACCCAATTTTAAAGCAAAAGATACCAACGGAAATCTCTTTGATAGTCAGGATTATACAGGGAAACAAGCGCTTGTGATTTATTTTTATCCAAAAGATGAAACTAAAGTTTGTACTGCTCAAGCCTGCAGTTTTAGAGATAATTATGAAGAATTTAAAGATCTAGGCGCAGAAATTATCGGAATTAGTGCTGATTCTGTTCAATCCCATATAAAATTTAAAAGTAAATTTAATCTTCCGTTTATTTTACTTTCTGATAATGACAAGAAACTTCGAAAATTATTTGGTGTAGAAAATGATTTTTTAATAATTCCTGGACGTCAAACTTTTGTAGTTGACAAAAATGGTTTTATTATTATGGTCTTTAATAGCATGTCAGGTACTATTCATATCGAAAAAGCTTTAAAAGTATTAAAAAAGTAAAATAATTATTCAACGATACTTTTAAACTGTTCAACGTAGTTGTCTGGTATTTGACAGATTTTGACAAAATAATATAGTCAAATTTTCGCATATTTGTAATCTAAATTTATCAAATGAAACTTTATCCATTGCAATTTCAACCGATTCTAAAAGATAGAATTTGGGGCGGAACAAAACTGAAAACGTATTTAAACAAACCTATTACTTCGGAAATTACAGGAGAAACTTGGGAAATCTCTACAGTTGAAAATGATGTAAGTGTTATTGCAAATGGTTCTTATGAAGGAAAATCGTTGAACGAGTTGATAAATGAGTTTCCAGAACAAGTTTTAGGAATAGAAGTTTTCAAAAGATTTGGAGAACAATTCCCTTTATTATTCAAATATCTTGATGCACGCGAAGATTTGTCAATTCAAGTTCATCCCAATGATGAATTGGCTGCTAAACGCCATAATTCTTTTGGTAAAACGGAAATGTGGTATGTTATGCAAGCCGATGATAACGCAAGATTGATTGTGGGTTTCAAAGAGAAATCATCTCCCGAAGAATATATTCAGCATTTAGAAAACAAAACATTGCTCAATATTCTTGACACCAAAAATGTAAAAAAAGGCGATGTATTTTTTTTAGAAACAGGAACGGTTCACGCCATTGGAGCTGGAACTGTAATTGCAGAAATCCAACAAACTTCGGATATTACCTATAGATTATACGATTTTGATAGAGTAGATGCTAACGGAAATACTCGTGAACTTCATGTTGATTTAGCTCTTGATGCAATTAATTATGAAGCAGTTGACGCACAAAAAAGATATTCAAAATTAGAAAATAAATCAAATGAAGTTGTTGATTGTCAATATTTCACAACTAATTTTATTCCTTTAAATGGAAAAATAGATTGCAATAAAAATCAAAATTCATTTACCGTTTATATGTGCGTTGATGGCGATTTTGAATTGAGTTTAAATAAAGAAAAGTACAATTGCAAGAAAGGCGAGACTGTTTTAATTCCTGCTTTTTTAACTGATTTTCAGTTAAATGGAAATGCATCGGTACTAGAAATTTACATTTCTTAACTTATATTCAAAAGATTATGCGTAATTTTGCACCAAATTTTAAAAATAAAAGAAAATGCCAAGCGTTAAAAATTTAAAAAAAGACATTAACTTTGTTATCGGTGATATTATTGAAATCGTTTATTTTCATGAGTTAAGTAAAGCAGGAAAATCTACTGATGCATCACAAGCAATTATTGATGAAGCAATTGCATCATTTGATGCTTTAATTACTAAAGTAAACGCTAAAAATGTGGAAAATAAAAAAGCACATTTTAAACAAATCAATACTGAATTAGAACAAACTGCTAATCAGTTAATTGGAAAAATCAACGCACTTTAGTAGAAAAAAACAATA
>JADBYA010000057.1 GCA_020403245.1 Flavobacterium sp.
AAGGAAAACCTGCAAGTACGCTACGCGTCCTTTGGTTTTTTTATTTCTAATACACTTACAAGAGTAAACTCTTGACGCGTTTCAAAAATAAAAAAACCGATTAGTTTCCTAATCGGTTTTCTTTGTGGGCGATGAGGGATTCGAACCCCCGACCCTCTCGGTGTAAACGAGATGCTCTGAACCAACTGAGCTAATCGCCCTGAATGCGAGTGCAAATATAGACTACTTTTTCTATAATACAAATTATTTCAAGAAAAATTATAAAATTTCTGCGACAACAAAGGTGCTCCCGCCAATGTATATTAAATCTTTTGGTGATGCATTTTCCCTAGCTTTTTGATAAGCATTTGAGACTGAATTGTATATTTCGCCAACTAAATTAAATTCAGCAGCTTTTGCACTTAAAATTGATGCTTCAAGTCCTCGAGGAATATTGGGTTTACAGAAATAATAAATAGCATTTTTTGGGAATAAGGGTAAAATTTCTTCTAAGTCTTTATCATTTACAACTCCCAAAACGATGTGTAATTGCTCAAAATGTTCTTTTTTTAACTGATTCAAAACAATGGAAAGACCATGAGCATTATGTGCGGTATCGCAAATTACTTTTAGATTCTCACCCAGTTGTTGCCACCTTCCTTGAATATTGGTATTTTTGACAACATTCAAGAATCCTTTTTTAATATCATTATCTGAAATAGTCAAGAGTTGTTTTTCTTGCAACACTTTAAGGGTTTGTAACACCGTTTTTTTATTCTGAATTTGATAATCACCAAGCAACGCTGAGGGATAATCGTCTTGAATCAAATCAGAAGCAAAGTAAATTTCGGAATTTGTATTATTTGCTTTATCTAAAAAAACAGCTCGGGTTTCGGCAACATACTCCCCAATAACTACTGGAATATTTGATTTAATAATCCCAGCTTTCTCAAAAGCTATTGCCTCTAAGGTAGTGCCTAAAAACTGAGTATGATCTAGTCCAATATTAGTAATGACAGAAATCAATGGCGTGATAATGTTTGTAGAGTCCAGTCTACCGCCCATGCCCACTTCTATGATATTGATATCTGTTTTCTCCTTAACAAAATATTCAAAAGCTAATCCAACACTCATCTCAAAAAAACTCAATTCATTAGCTTCAAAAAACGATGTATTCTTATTGATAAATTCACAAACATACTTTTCCGAAATAGGTTTTCCATTAATAGTAATTCGCTCTCTGTAATCTTTCAAATGTGGTGAAGTATACAAGCCCACTTTATAGCCAGCTTCTTGTAAAACAGAAGCAAGAAGATGAGAAGTAGAACCTTTTCCGTTAGTGCCAGCCACATGAATACATTTCAAATAGTGTTCCGGATTTCCTATATGTTTGGCCAGCAAAACAGTGTTGATAATGTCTTTTCGATAGGCCGTGGCGCCTTGAGTTTGGTACAAAGGCAGCTTATTAAACATCCAATCTAGGGTTTCTTTATAGTTCATAATTTCAGGAAAAAATTAAACGAACGATATACTTTTATATCTTTTTTTTCGTTTATATTGTGACTCGCATTTGGTAAGTGCAAAATTGAAATTATTTTCAGAATTAATAGTCAAAAAATAGATAAATATGATTAGTACATTTTTACAGTTACAGGTTGATACATTAGCCCAAGCTATTCCTTCAGCGGATAATACAAATAATCCTTTAACTAACGAAGTTTCTGTTTTAGAATTTATTTTCAAAGGTGGTATCTTTTTGATACCTATTGCTATTCTATTATTTTACACCTTATACCTCATTTTTGAGCGTTATTTATATATGAAAAAAGCAGCTAAAATCGATAATCACTTAATGAACGATGTACGTAATCATTTGAATAATGCCAATATTGACATGGCTGCGAATGCCGCAGAAAGAAGTGGTTCCGCTCAAGGAAATATTCTAAAAGAAGGTGTGCTGACTATTGGAAGACACATCAACGAAATAGAATCCAATATGGATCGTGCTGCCAATATCGAAATTGGATACATGGAAAAACATCTTGGACAATTAGGATTGATTGCAGGTATTGCGCCAACACTTGGTTTTATTGGAACGATTTCGGGTGTAATTAAAATTTTCTACAGCATTTCGGTGACAGAAGACATCAGTATCGGAAATATTTCAGGAGGTTTATACGAAAAAATGATTAGTAGTGGTGCTGGTTTGATAGTTGGTATTATTGCTTACAGTGCCTATCATTTATTCAACGGAAGAATTGACGCCTTTTCATTGGCTATCCAAAAACAAGTATTAGAATTCATCAATATTATTCAAAGACCACATGGCCATAAAACGAAATAAACGATTTCATGCAGAAGTCGCTACTTCCTCTTTGAGCGACATTATGTTTTTCTTATTGTTGTTTTTCTTAATCATTTCGACGTTGGCAAACCCAAATGTCATCAGAATGACATTGCCCAAATCGAAAACCAATGAAAAGACTAATAAACAGTTAATTACGCTCTCCGTCACCGAAGAAAAGCGTTTTTATGTGGATAAAGAAGAAGTGGGTTTTGATCAATTAGAAGCCAAGTTATTATCCAAAATGAGCCCTGCAAAAGACTTAACCGTTGTGATACGTATTCCAGCCACTATGCAAGTGCAAGACTTAGTTGATGTATTGCAAATAGGAGTGAAGAACAAACTGAAGTTTGTTATTGCTACTAGTCCTAAGTAAATAGCTTAAAAAATCGTATAGTTGTTTTTAATTTAGTTCAAACTAAAAGTATAAATAATTTTCCCCACTTGTTTTTCTGGCGCATTACTATCAGCTTGCCATTTGGTATTCATCGCAGCTATTTTTGCTTGGTCTAACAAACATTTTGCTGTATTTGTAGTGCCTTGCACTCCTGCCGTTACGCTTATTGTATTTCCATTTCTATCTACAGCAACTTGCACTGCTACACGTCCTTGTTCTTGGCAAGTATAATCGGGTTGTGGTTTGCTCAATGCTTTTCGGTTACCTAACGAATAACCCGAACCGCTTCCATTGCCACCACCGTTTCCACTTCCTGTTCCCGAACCTGTTCCGCTCCCACTTCCGGTTCCGGTACCAGAGCCATTTCCTCCGCCCGAACCTGTCCCACTTCCGCTACCATAATAACCATTGGAATTTAAATTCCCATTGGCATTACCTTTATTTCCTGCTTTACCATCATTACCATCGCCACCTTTATTACCGCTTAAAATACTCGACAACGCCTCATTGGCAGTTTTAGAAACTTTTGGTTTTTCAACGTCAGGTTTTACCTCTTTTTTGACTTCAACAGGTGTCTTCTTTGTATTTTCTTTCTTTGGAATAACAGCTACAGCATCAGAGTTGTCATCCGAAATAACATCTTCATCAGGAGAAGTTGCTGTGGGAGTTGCTTTGGCTTGGTCTTTCACATTCAACACTTCACTTTTATAATTATCGCCCATGCCGTAATCACTATCGCCAAAATTCATTTCGATGCCGCCACCGCCACCACCGCCCAAGAGTTTCATATTGGCTGGAGGCCAAAAACGAGCTAAAAAAAGTAAAAACAAAATCAAAGCATAAACCAAAATGGTTAGTGCCAAAGATTTCTTTTCGTTTTTTGAAATTTCAAAACTCATTGTTTTTCTTTTTTTATAGTGTATGATAATAACGTTTAAATGTACTAAATATTGTGTAAACTCAACTGATTTTTATATTAAACCAATTGGCTCAAAGCAATTTCAAAAGCAGTCGCACTAATATTCTTTTTATTTGCATGCAAATTGTGAGCGGTTTCTAGTGCTTTCTTAATCGTTTCCGAAATATCATAAAAAATGGCCTCGTCTGTCATCTGTACTTTTTTCTCCATAAAATAAGCAAAAACTCTTGCCATACCACAGTTGGAGATAAAATCAGGAATCAAACTCACTTTGCTATCCGTTTCTTCCATAATACTTCCGAAGAAAATTTCTTTATCGGCAAAAGGCACATTCGCACCACACGAAATCACTTCCAATCCATTGGCAATTAAATTATCAATTTGGTCTTTAGTAACCAATCTTGAAGCGGCACAAGGCGTAAAAATATCGGCACCCAATGTCCAAATTTTTTGGTTGATAATTTCAAAAGGAATCATGTTTTCGGCAACTAGTTTGTTTCCATCTTTGTTCAAGAACAATCTTTTGATTTCGTCAAAAGAAAATCCTTCTTCATTGATGATACCACCATCACGGTCAATAATACCTACTATTTTTGCACCCATTTCTGCCAAATAAAAAGCCGCAGCCGAACCTACATTTCCAAAACCTTGTACTATCGCTTTTTTACCTTGTACATCACCACCATAAATTTGATAATAATGCCGCACCGCTTCGGCAACTCCATAACCGGTAATCATATCGGCAACAGTATATTTGCGCAACACATCTGGAGAGAATTTTGGGTTTTCAATTACTTTGATTACACCTTGACGCAATTGACCTATTCTATTTATTTTATCCGCTTCGGTTGGTTTAAAATGGCCATTAAAAACGCCTTCTTGCGGATGCCAAACCCCACATTCTTCGGTAAATGGAATTACTTCATGAATTTCGTCAACATTTAAATCACCTCCTGTGCCATAATAACTTTTTAATAAAGGCGAAACCGCTTTGTACCAACGTTGTAAAACACCTTTCTTTCTTGGGTCGTTAGGGTCAAAGTTGATTCCAGATTTAGCACCGCCAATAGCTGGACCAGAAACTGTGAACTTAACCTCCATTGTTTTGGCAAGAGAAAATACTTCGTTCATGTCCAATCCTTTCCTCATCCTTGTTCCGCCACCGGCAGCACCACCACGAAGCGAGTTGATTACTGTCCACCCTTCGGCTTCGGTCTCAGCATCTTTCCAGTTGAATATAATTTCGGGTTCTTTGTTTTCGAATTTTTTTAATAACTCTTTCATTGGGTTTGTTAGTTTGTGGTGTAAATATAATCCTTTTAAAAAGATTATTATTTGCAATTATTTACACTTTTTCATATGAATAAATGTAATTCAATACACTTTTTCATATTAAAAAATGTACAAAACCACACTTTTCCATACGAAACAAGCATAAAAAATGAGATTATTAATGTATAATTCCAGATGAATGATCCATTTTTGCACCAGTAACACTGCTCAGTACATTAATTTCATTACGCAGTTTCAATACGCCAAGCAACGCAAAGATTAACGCTTCTTTATATTCCAGTGTCTTTACATCAGGAATAATTAACACCAAGTTTGGAAGATAATGGTGCATGCGACCAATCAAAAAATCATTATAAGCACCACCACCAGTAATCAGCATCTTGCCCTGTTGGTTAATCAAAGCCAAACCCGTTTGCAACGCAACATGTTCCGTGAACGTATGCATTTTATCTTCAATAGGAATAGAATACTTTTCCATCAAAGGCAAAACAACAGTCTTTACAAATTCAAAACCAAGCGATTTCGGAAACGGCTTTTGATAATAATCCAAAGCATTCAATGCATTTAATAAATCGGAATTGATTTTTCCCGATTTTGAAATTTTCCCTCTATCATCATAATCCAAACCCAATTGATTGGCATAAAAATTCAAAACCGTATTCACTGGCGAAATGTCAAAAGCTATACGTTTTCCATCTTGCTCAAACGACACATTAGAAAAACCACCTAAGTTCAAACAATACTCATAATCGGCAAAAAGAATGCGGTCACCTATAGGAACTAAAGGCGCGCCTTGTCCACCCAATTGTACATCTTGCACTCTGAAATCGCAAATGATAGTGTGGTTAACAATCCTTGCAATTTCGGGAAGATTGCCTATTTGTAACGTAAAACCGTTTTGAGGTTGGTGCAAAATAGTATGACCATGACTGCAAACGGCATCAAGAGAATTCAAGTGATGTTTGTCAATAAAAGCAGTAATGATATTACCCAATAAAACTGTATAGTCTTGGTTCAATTTAGCTAATTGTTCCTTAGAAAAGTCTACCGCAGATCTTAGTTTGTTTAACCAGTCTTGACTGTAACCTATCGTCTCGCATTCAAGAATAGTATACTGCCATTTATCCTTTATAATAGAAAAATTAACATGAGCCAAATCAACCCCATCAAGCGAAGTACCCGACATTACACCAATAATGTTATATTTTTGTTTCAACATTTGCTAAAATTTATAAATATTGGAAAGTTAATTATTATATGGTATTTTTGACTATTAAATCCAAGATTTTACAAAAGTATCATATTTATAATTTCAACTACTTGCGCCAATTCAAAAATGCCAATAATAAGACAAATAATTTCAATGTAATTATACCTAAAACATGAAAAAAATAATACTACTTACAGGAATTTTAATTCCACTTTCTTTTTTTGCTCAAGTTGAAAATAGAGCGACTTTATTCTATACTTATTATGCACCATCATCTAACAATGTGTTGAACTCCATCGAACAATCAAATATTGATTTTCAATATTACTTGAAAAGTAAGGTGATTGCAAAAAAAATCAAATGGGATAATAATGTTGCTTATCGTTCAGTTTCTGTAGATGACGCTGTTACCAAAAATCTTTATGATTTATCATATACTTCTTCATTTGCTTATACTAAAAATGGGAAGAATTTCATTATTGGATATGCACGGTTGAGTGTAAGAAGTCAATACAACACGACTTTGAGTTCAGACGCACTATTTCCATGGTTCTCTTTTGGTTATATGAGACAATCCCAAACCAATAAATCCATAAGATGGGGTGCAGGAATTAATTACAATAATGACTTTGGTAAAAATGTATTGTTGCCTTTCTTTATTTTTAATTATGAAACTCAAAAGATGCGTTTCAATGCTACTTTACCAAGTTCTATTTTGCTTTTGTTTAGAGAAAATAAAAAGTTGTATTATGGATTAAACGCAACACTAAGCTCATCAATATTTGATGTTGAAGACAATTCTTATGAAAAATTACAAATTTTAAATGCTAACTTTTTTGCCTTTACACAAATAAAACTTTTCAATAAACTATGGTTTGAAGTTAAACCTGGAATTACTTTAAGACGAAATTTTAATTTTTTACAAAATAATTTTGAACCTGTTGATGCAGATGCAAAGAACAGATTAGATCCTAATTTTGTCGTGACGTCTGGTTTGCTTTATAAGATTAACTAATACATATTGTTCAAATGACTAAACAAAATCTGTTCAAAAACTTCGATATATTTTATTAGGTTCTAAATTTACGAAAACGTTTGAAATTTTAAGTTTTAAGTACTATTTTTGTGCACCAAATCGAAAAGATACAATCATCCTAATAATAAAAGCTCATGGATTTTAATTTAACCGAAGAACATGTAATGATACAACAAGCAGCAAAAGATTTTGCAATTGCAGAATTGTTGCCTGGTGTAATTGAAAGAGATGAACATTCTAAATTCCCAATCGAACAGGTCAAAATGATGGCTGAACTTGGTTTCATGGGAATGATGGTTGACCCAAAATATGGTGGTGCTGGTTTAGACGCTGTTTCCTATTGCTTAGCATTAATCGAAATTTCCAAAGTTGATGCTTCTGCCGCGGTGATCATGTCTGTAAATAATTCTTTAGTATGTGCAGGTCTTGAAAAATATGGCAACGAAGAACAAAAAATGAAATACCTAGTGCCATTGGCAAAAGGCGAAGTGATTGGCGCATTCTGTTTGTCAGAACCAGAAGCAGGAAGTGATGCCAGTTCCCAAAAAACGACTGCCAAAGACATGGGCGATTACTATCTACTAAACGGAACAAAAAATTGGATTACCAACGGAAGTACAGCATCAACCTACTTGGTTATAGCACAAACTGATGTAGAAAAAGGGCACAAAGGAATCAATGCTTTTATTGTTGAAAAAGGTTGGACAGGTTTTGAAATTGGACCAAAGGAAAAGAAAATGGGAATCCGCGGAAGCGATACCCATTCGCTGATGTTTACTGATGTAAAAGTGCCAAAAGAAAACAGAATTGGTGCTGATGGTTTTGGGTTTAATTTTGCGATGAATGTTTTGAACGGAGGAAGAATCGGGATAGCATCTCAAGCTTTAGGAATAGCAACGGGTGCTTATGAATTGGCCTTAAAATATTCACAAGAAAGAAAAGCATTTGGCAAAGAGATTTTTAAACACCAAGCAATCGCTTTCAAGTTGGCCGATATGTATGTAAAAATTACTGCCGCCAAATTGTTAATCATGAAAGCGGCTTGCGAAAAAGACGAAGGAAAAGACATTGCTCACTCAGGCGCTATGGCAAAATTATATGCGTCTGAAATTGCATTAGAAGTGGCAAACGAAGCGGTTCAAATTCACGGAGGAAACGGTTATGTAGCCGAATACCATGTAGAACGCATGATGCGCGATTCAAAAATCACCCAAATTTATGAAGGAACTTCTGAAATTCAACGAATTGTAATCTCAAGAGGTTTGGTATAATATAAATTTTGAAAACAAATAGACCCTTTCAGAAATTCATTTTTGAAAGGGTATTTTTTATTATTTTAGCATTTGAAAATAATGATATGAAAAGCATCATCATCACAGGAACTTCAAGAGGAATTGGCTATGAATTGGCTTTACAATTCGCAAAAGCAGGACATCATGTTTTGGCTATTTCTAGAAAAACACCTCAAGCTTTAATTGAAAACGGAAACATTACTTGCCTTTCAGTTGATTTAGGAAAAGAAGATGAATTAGTTGAAGTAGAAAAATTCCTTTCTCATACTTGGAAAAAAGTTGACATCATCATTCACAACGCCGGAAGTTTGTTGCTCAAACCCTTTGCACAAACCACACAAGAAGATTTTGAAAAAATTTATAAAGTCAATGTTTTTGGCGTGGCCAATTTGACTCGAGTTTGTTTGCCTTATCTTCAAAAAGGGAGCCATGTAGTAACAATAAGTTCTATGGGTGGCATTCAGGGCAGCATGAAATTTGCTGGATTGGCTGCTTATAGTTCTAGTAAAGGAGCAGTTATTACACTATCTGAACTTTTAGCAGCAGAATATGCAGCAGAAGGAATTGCCTTCAATGTGTTGGCTCTTGGCGCTGTAAATACCGAAATGCTTCACGAAGCTTTTCCAGGATATGAAGCACCAATTTCTGCTGCGGAAATGGCTGACTATATTTATAATTTCAGCTTAAATGGAAATAAATACCACAATGGAAAAGTAATTCAAGTTTCTGTTTCAACACCCTAATTTTAAATTAAATAATGATGAAACAACAAAACGCCATTCAATTATTTGAAGATAAAAAAGTACGAACTATTTGGGATGTTGAACAGGAAAAATGGTTCATTTCTATTATTGATGTAATAGAAGTATTGGCTGAAACAGATAGAGCAAGGAAATATTGGAGTGATTTAAAACTCAAATTAAAAAAAGAAGGAAGCGAAGTGTCCGAAAAAATCGGACAGATGAAAATGCAAGCTCCAGATGGAAAAATGCGATTAACAGACGTAGCTGATACGGAACAACTTTTTCGGTTAATTCAATCTATTCCTTCACCAAAGGCAGAACCATTTAAACTATGGCTAGCTAAAATTGCCTCTGAAAGATTAGATGAAATGCAAGATCCCGAACTCAGTATTGATAGAGCTTTAGAGCAGTATATGCAATTAGGATATTCTGAAAACTGGATAAATCAACGACTAAAAAGTATTGAAATTCGCAAGGAACTTACCGATGAATGGAAAAATAGAGGCATGAAAGAAGGACAGCAATTTGCAACATTAACAGATATAATTACCAAATCATGGTCGGGAAAAACAACAAAAGAATACAAGATTTTGAAAGGGTTAAAAAAAGAAAATCTGCGAGACAATATGACTAACACCGAGTTGATTTTGAATATGTTAGCCGAAGCTTCTACCAAAGATATTTCACAAGCTACAAATCCTGAAACTTTTGAGGAAAATAAAAAAGTTGCCAATCAAGGAGGAAATGTTGCTAAAGTTGCTATGAAAGAATTGGAAACCAAAACTGGAAAAAAAGTTGTGAGTTCACTTAATGCAAAGTCATTATTAAATTCAAATAAGAAGATTGGATAATGAGCGAAGTCCTTTCAAAATACCTCCCCGAACATTCAGTTGTTGCTTGTTTTGAATTAATCAAAAGCAATAATGTGCATCTAAAAATTGTCAACGAACGACAAACACGTCATGGCGATTACCGAAGAGCAATCGGAGGAAAACACGAAATTACTGTTAACGCCAATTTAAATAAATACAGGTTTCTAATAACTTTAGTTCACGAAATTGCCCATTTAGTAGCTTATGAAAAATTTGGGCGCATGATAAAACCTCATGGCAACGAATGGAAACATACTTTTCAACGAATGATGGTGCCGTTTATTCGTCCTGAAATATTTCCGCATTCGGTGTTGCCTTTGGTTGCGAATCATTTCAGAAATCCAACGGCAAGTAGCGACACCGATGCTCGATTGGCTTATGCTTTAAAGCAATTTGACGAACGAAAACCCGATGTTCATTTCATTCACGAAGTGCCAAGCGGCAGTATATTTAGAATTAAAAATGGGAGAATTTTTCAGAAAAAAGGACTACGTGTAAAACGCTATGAATGTTTGGAAGTGAAAACTGGAAGATTGTATTTGTTCAATGCTAATGCGGAGGTGGAAATAATTCCGGGATAAAAAAAAAGCAGCATCAAATAAATTAATGCTGCTTCTTCTATATAAATGGTATGCTAGTTTATTCTTTTAAAAACTGTGACATCAATAATGCCGGGAAAATCAGGGTCTGTTGCATAAATTTTCAGCGTGTTAGAGTCTAATGTTTTGATTTCAGCAGTAAAAGTTTCGCCCTCACTAGTGATTGAAATTGTATTACCATTTCGAGTGTATGGTGTTGAAAATATTTCTTCTTCACATGTACTTCCAAAAAAACTATGGTCTATAATTGTACTAGCAGTTATATTGCTATAATCTTTTGTACAACCGCTTTGGTGTTCATAATTTGTTAAAAATTCCTGCCCGGTACTGTTAGCAGTACCTTCTTTAAAATATTCCCATTTTCCTTGTAATGATGGCGCAGCGTCGTCATCGTTAGAACAGGAATTAAAAAATATAGACAAACAAATAGCTACTAGTAATAAACCTTTTTTCATAAAATTATTGTTTAATTGAATTAGTGGTACGAAGATATTCAAATTTTTGGTTTTACGGTTATTCTACTTTATTTTTTGATGATGTGCGTCATTTTAAAATATATTTGTAAAAAAAAGAAAGTAACATTAAATCATGAACAAAAATTATTACGCCATATTAATGGCTGGCGGTGTGGGTTCGCGCTTTTGGCCAGTTTCAACAACAGCATTTCCAAAACAGTTTCACGACATGTTGGGTTCGGGAGATACTCTGATACAAAAGACATTCAGTCGTTTATCAAAATTGATTCCAGTAGAAAATATTTTGATTTTAACCAATGAACGCTATAATGATTTGGTTCAAGAACAACTGCCAATGGTTAAGCAAAAACAAGTTTTGTTAGAACCAGCGATGCGAAATACAGCCCCTTGTATTTTATATGCTTCGCTAAAAATTCAAAAAGAAAATCCAAATGCCGTGATGGTCGTTGCGCCAAGCGATCACTGGATTGAAGATGAAGCCGAATTTTCAAGAAATTTACAACAGTGTTTTGACTTTTGTCAAAAAGAAAATGCTTTGATGACATTAGGAATCCAACCCACATTTCCTAATACAGGTTTCGGGTACATAGAATTTGACAAATCAGACACAAATCCAATAAAAAAAGTAAATCAGTTTCGTGAAAAACCCGATTATCAAACCGCAAAATCGTTCCTTGAAGCCGGTAATTTTTTATGGAATGGTGGCATTTTTATTTGGAGTGTACAATCGATTACAACTGCTTTTTCGACATTTCAACCCCGAATGAATGCCTTGTTTCAAAATGGAATTGAAAGTTATAATACCTTAAACGAAAAGCAATTCATCAATGATAATTATGCCAATGCCGAAAATATTTCCATTGATTATGCAGTGATGGAAAAGGCAAAAAATGTGTATGTTTTACCTGCTACTTTTGATTGGAATGACTTGGGTACTTGGGGTCAACTACATGAAAAATTAGAAAAAGACGAAAACAACAATGGTATTATTAATGCAAAAGTTGTGATGGAAAATGCATCTAATAATATTGTGCGTTCCGATGCCAATAAAATCATTGTTATAGATGGCTTACACGATTATATCATTGTAGACAAAGAAGGTATTTTGTTGATTTACCCTAAAAGTAAAGAGCAAGATATCAAGCGAATTACGGCTTTGGCAAATGAGTTATAAAAGGCAAGGAACAATGTTGCTTTTTTATTCCTCTCTATTTTGTGCTTTTCTAATTTTTTTGAAAAGATTGGAAGAATATACAAAATCAACAATGGCTTCATTATCGGTTTTGAAGATTTCTTTTTTGGAACCTTCCCAAGCTAAAATGCCTTCTTTTAAAAAAATAATTTTCTCTCCTATTTCCATTACCGAATTCATATCGTGTGTATTAATTACGGTGGTAATATTATATTCAACTGTGATTTCGTGAATCAAATTGTCAATGATGATTGCTGTTTTTGGATCTAAACCTGAGTTGGGTTCATCACAAAAAAGATATTTCGGATTGTTTACTATTGCTCTAGCTATCGCTACCCGTTTTTGCATTCCTCCCGAAAGCTCTGAAGGTTTTTTTAGATTTGCATTTTGCAGGTTTACTCTCTTAATTACAAAGTTTACACGTTCTTTAATCTCTGCGGCTGATTTATTAGAAAACATTTTAAGCGGAAAACCAATATTTTCCTCTACAGTCATGCTATCAAAAAGTGCACTGCCTTGAAACACCATCCCAATTTCGGTGCGTAATGTTCTTTTTTCATCAGGTTTTAAATCGGAATAAATTCTGCCATCAAAAGAGATAGTTCCTTTATCTGGAGTGTGAATTCCCAGTAAACTTTTCAGCAAAACCGTTTTACCTGATCCACTTTGTCCAATAATTAAATTGGTTTTTCCTGTTTCAAAAATGGTAGAAATTCCTTTTAAAACTTTAGAATCTCCAAAAGATTTTTCTATGTTTTTTACTTCTATCATTTAGGTTAAGAGTAATTGAGTTAATATGTAATTCACCAAAATAATGGTTACAGCTGTCCACACAAAAGAAACGGTACTTGCTTTTCCTACCTCCAGTGCGCCACCTTTCATATAATAGCCATGAAAAGAAGGAATGGTTGCTAATAGTAAACCAAAAATAAAAGTTTTTATGAAAGCATAGGCAACGTGAAATGGAATAAATTCTTGTTGCAATCCTATTATGAAATCATCACTAGAGCCAAATCCGCCATAAACACTGGCAATAAAACCACCAAGAATTCCCAAAAACATAGCTATTCCTATGACAAATGGATACAGTAGTAATGCTAGTATTTTTGGAAAAACCAAATAATTCAACGAGTTTACTCCCATAACTTCCAACGCATCAATTTGCTCGGTAACACGCATTGTTCCTATACTTGATGTGATAAAAGAACCCATTTTCCCTGCCATAATAATAGAAATAAAGGTAGGTGCAAATTCTAATATTACAGATTGTCGTGTGGCAAACCCAATGAGGTATTTTGGAATTAATGGGTTGGTAAGATTTAAGGCAGTTTGTATAGAAACTACTCCTCCAACAAAAAAGGATATGAATGCCACTATCCCAAGAGAATCTATAATTAAATCATCAATTTCTTTGAAAATTAATTGTCTCATAACCGACCATTTTGTTGGTTTGTTAAAGACTTCTTTCAACATCAAGAAATATTTTCCTATTTGCGATAAATAGCGCAGTAGCATCATAAAATTTAAATATTGGTAAAAATAGTTATAAGTTGCGAGTTATGTGTTTTTACTTTAAAACAATTTTTCTTTCATCTTTTGTAGTCTGTATTTCCTAATAAATTTTGCTTGTTCCTGTGTAACCAAAAGTGGTTTTTTTGCTGATTTTGCCTTCCAATACCCTTTTACATAATCAAAAAACAAAAGCGGTTTTCTTTTCATTAATGCTAGTTTTACCGATGCAATGGTTGTAATTAAAAATCCATAACCTAAAGTATAAAAAGCTTCTCCTTGCTTGTAACGAGCTGTTTTATTATAATTTGCGCCAGTAGGTTTTAAATGTTTGACTTTCATCGTTTCATCTGTTACCACTCTCCAATTGTAAAATTTGCAAAGTAATTCATCTACTGTGTCCCAACCCATGGCTGGTTGTAAGCCGCCAATTTGTTCAAAAGTTGCTTTTCTATACGCTTTAAAGGCACCGCGAATATGGTCTTTGTTGGTTAAGTTTTCCAAAATCCAATCGCCATTTTTTTCGATGTAGGCAAATCCGCCCACCATTCCTATTTGTTCATCGGATGTAAAATGCGAAATGATAGTTTCAAAATAGTTTGTTGGAAAAATTAAATCAGCATCGGCTTTTACAAGAAAATCATAATTATCATCTAGCGTTTCTAATCCTTTTTGAAATGCCTGTATCACTTTGCTTCCGGGCAAATGTGTTGCATCGGAAGTTTTATTTACTAATGTTATCCAAGAATAATTTTCTGAAAATCCTTTTACGATTTCAGCTGTTCTATCGGTAGAATTATCATTCACCACCACAATTTTTGAAGGTAAAACCGTTTGCTCGACCAACGATTGTAAGGTTAGGGCAATAAATTTTTCTTCGTTGTAAGCTGGAATGATGATGTAATAGTTCATATTTAAATTCCAAATTTTTAAATTCCAAATTCCAACTGATATGATTGAAATTTTGGAATTTGGGATTTATTTTTTGGGATTTCTTTCCGCATAAACAATATAATATCTTGGTGTAAAATATCGTAGTAAGGGACGGAAACCAAATTTTTTAACGGGATGTGTAAACTTTTCTTTATCAATGATTTTCCAACCTGTTTTCTCTAAAAGCCAATCCAATTGCCAATCTTCAAATTCATGATAATGTCGGTCCCATGAATCGGTTTTACTTTTGTAAGCAGAGGAAAACCACAATCTCAAGGGAATTGAGATTAATAATTTATCACATTTTACGTTTTTTAATACAGTATAAGGGTTCAATAAATGTTCGAATATTTCAAAAGCGGTAAAGACTTGATACGTTTCGTTTTGAAGTGCGGTTTGATTATTATCTAAATCTTCTCCTTTGGTGTTTTTAACAGTATATCCATTTTCTTCCATGATTTTGGAAAAAGGATTAGAAACACCTAAATCGAAAATAGTTTCAGATGTGGAAATGTGTTTTTTTAGAAACTGAAGTGTAATATTGAAGCGTTTACTAGGATAGGTCTTCTCGTACATGTAAAAAAAACTTAGTGGTTTAATGTTTGTGGTCTTTTCAAGGCAAAATTAACTATAAACCATAAACCATAAACTAAAAAACAGTTAAAAATTACATTCGGTATACAATAGCATTAACATTCATTCCAGCGCCAACAGAGGCAAACATAATTACATCGCCTTTGTTTAATTCTTGGTTTTCAATTTCGCCTTTAACCATAGAGTCATATAAAGTTGGAATAGTTGCAACGCTTGAGTTTCCGAGTTTGTGAATGCTCATGGGCATTATTCCATGTGGAACTTCTTTTCCATATAGTTTATAAAATCGATGAATTATGGCTTCATCCATTTTTTCATTGGCCTGATGTATCAGTATTTTTTTTACGTCATTAATAGAAATACCACTTTTATCAAGACATTCCTTCATAGCTTTGGGAACATTGCTTAATGCAAATTCATATATTTTTCTGCCATGCATTTTAATATAGCGAACATCAGGATTATGTGTAGTATTAAATGATTTTCCAAAGTATAAATAGTTTGCTTCATCATAAGAAAAAGTTGCAGATTCATGGGCAAGAATTCCGCCATCATCATTTGTACTTTCAACAATTGTAGCTCCTGCACCATCAGAATAAATCATAGAATCTCTATCGTGTGGATCAACCACTCTTGATAATGTTTCAGCACCAATGACCAAACATTTTTTTGCCATTCCGGCTTTTATAAATGCCGTCGCTTGAATAACTCCTTCAACCCAACCAGGACAACCAAAAAGCATGTCGTAAGCAACACATTTTGGGTTTTTAATTTGTAGATTATGTTTCACTTTAGAAGCTAAACTCGGTAACATATCGCCTTGGATAGCGCCTTTTTTCACATCACCAAAATTATGAGCAAATATTAAATAATCTAAAGTTTCAGGGTCAATATTGGCATTTAGAATAGCTTTTTTTGCTGCAATTGTTGCGATATCAGATGTCTGTAAATCATCTGAAG
This sequence comes from Flavobacterium sp., assembly GCA_020403245.1. Taxonomy (GTDB): domain Bacteria; phylum Bacteroidota; class Bacteroidia; order Flavobacteriales; family Flavobacteriaceae; genus Flavobacterium. Next base: position 16,349 of record JADBYA010000057.1, read on the forward strand.
CATACCTGCGTTCTTCAATACCAGTGATTTCGAGAAATTTTTCTGCTACTACATCATTCGGATGCGGAAACGGAGTTCCGTCATCATTCAAAAAAACGTGTTCAGCAAAATTTTTATTGGATACTATTTCAGTTGGGATATAGCTTCCAGAACCTGTTATTTTTATATTCATTACATGGGTTAATCACAAATTAAATGTAAATTTAAAGATAATTAATCAATTAATAATATATTAATTATTATGCATGCATACTATTATCAAATTATCATTTTAAAGCAATATTTTTAAAAATAACGCAATATTAAACTTTATTTTGCGCTATTTTTATTTGCATCACAGTGGCAATATTCAAAGCTTGGGTTTTTATTTGTTCTGATTTCTCACCTTGATAGTTTTCGTCAACAGCACTATTGAAATGATTTAGCCATATTTTAAATAATTCAGGAGATAAATATTCTTTGGCATTTATATCCAAATGAATTTGTGTTAAATTATTTGCATAACCACCTGTTCCTAATATGGCTTGTGACCAAAAAGTGACTAAAATAGGTAAGTGCTCTTCAATTTTTGTTTTAACCACATCAGTAAAAATATAATTTATTGCATTGTCTGAAAGCAGTTTTTTGTAGAATTTGTCTACTAACAAATACAAGTCACTTTGGTTTTGAATATCGTTCATTTTTAATGTTTAAAGTTTAAAAATTGTTTAAGGGTTTAAAGTTAATCTGAACAACTTTAAACCCTTAAACAATTTTAAACAAATCTAAAACTTATGTGTAAGCTTCAATTGGAGCACAGCTGCAAACTAAATTTCTGTCGCCATAGGCCTCATCTGCCCGTCGAACAGTTGGCCAAAATTTATTATCCGCAACATAATCCAATGGGAATGCCGCTTGTTCACGAGTATAAGGATAAATCCAATTATCAGTGGTAACCATCATTAAAGTGTGAGGCGCATTTTTTAAAACATTGTTAGGGTTTTCAATGGTGGCAGTTTCTATTTCTTTTCTAATTGCGATCATTGCATCACAAAAACGATCTAATTCTTCCAGATTTTCACTTTCAGTTGGTTCAATCATTAATGTTCCAGCCACCGGGAATGAAACGGTTGGAGCATGAAACCCATAATCCATTAATCGTTTGGCGATATCGGTTACTTCAATACCTTTTTCTTTAAACGGACGACATTCCAAAATCATTTCGTGTGCCGCGCGACCCATCTCTCCAGAATATAAAGTATCGTAATGACCGTTTAATTTTTCCTTGATATAATTCGCATTTAAAATAGCATATTCAGTAGATTTTTTCAACCCTTCAGCACCAAGCATGCATATATAGCCATACGAAATTAAGCAAACCAAAGCGGAACCCCAAGGTGCTGCTGAAATTGCAGTAATAGCAGATGAGCCACCTGTTGGAATTACTGGATTTGTTGGCAAAAATGGAACCAATTGTGGTGCCACGCAAATTGGGCCAACTCCCGGACCACCACCACCATGAGGAATAGCGAACGTTTTATGTAAATTTAAATGACAAACATCAGCGCCAATGGTTGCCGGATTTGTTAAACCCACTTGGGCATTCATATTGGCACCATCCATATACACTTGTCCGCCGTTATCGTGAATAATTTGAGTAATTTCTTTGATGGCACTTTCAAAAACGCCGTGGGTTGATGGATACGTAACCATCAGACATGATAAATTAGCGGAATGTAATATTGCTTTTTCTCGTAAATCATCAATGTCAATATTTCCGTTATCCAATGTTTTGGTAACTACAACGTGCATACCAGCCATGGCAGCCGAAGCGGGATTGGTACCGTGAGCAGAAGATGGAATTAAAGCAATGTTTCGGTGGTAATCGCCACGAGATTGATGATAGGCACGAATAACCATTAGTCCTGCATATTCGCCTTGTGCACCAGAATTTGGTTGTAAAGTGGTTCCGGCAAAGCCAGTAATTATATTTAATTGTTGCTCTAACTTAGTCAACATTTCTTGATAACCTTGCGCTTGGTCTAAAGGTGCAAACGGATGAATGTTGTTCCACTGCGCCATGCTTAAAGGTAGCATTTCTGCAGCGGCATTTAATTTCATGGTACAAGAACCTAAGGAAATCATGGAATGATTTAAAGCCAAATCTTTGCGTTCTAACATTTTGATGTAACGCATCAATGCTGTTTCTGAATGGTACTTGTTAAAAACATCATGTTGTAAAAAGGTGGATGTTCTTTGCCCCACCCCAACCCTCACCAAAGGGGAGGGAGATGAAACAGGGGTAAATTGATTTCCTGAAACTTCAGCAAAAATCGAAGCTATTTTATTTACATCACTAATATTTGTTGTTTCGTTTAATGAAATGGAAACCGTATTTTCATCTATATAATAGAAATTAACTTCGTTTTGTTCGGCAATTGCTGCCACTTTTTTAGCATCTGCTTTAATAACTATGGTATCAAAATAGGCAGTATTGGTTTGATAATAACCCAATTTCTCTAACAATTCTTCTAATGTTACTGCCATTGCGTGTACTTTATCGGCGATATATTGTAACCCTTTTGGTCCATGATAAACAGCATACATTCCTGCCATAACAGATAATAAAACCTGTGCAGTACAAATATTGGAGGTTGCCTTATCACGCTTGATGTGTTGCTCACGAGTTTGTAACGCCATGCGAAGTGCACGATTTCCATTAGTATCTATCGTTACACCGATAATTCTTCCGGGCATCGAACGCTTGTATTCGTCTTTAGTAGCAAAATAGGCCGCGTGTGGACCACCATAACCTAATGGAATTCCGAAACGTTGTGTAGTTCCAAAAACGACGTCAGCACCCATTTCTCCTGGCGGGGTTAATTTTACTAAACTCAAAATATCAGCTCCAACGGCAACTTTTATTTCGTTAGTTTTCGCTTTGGCAATGAATTTAGCATAATCATGAACTTGTCCAAATTTCCCAGGATATTGAAGAATCGCGCCATAAAAATCATTAGAAAAATCGAATTCTTCATGATTACCTATCACTAATTCCACCCCAATTGGAGTAGAACGAGTTTGTAAAACCGACAATGTTTGTGGTAAAATCTCATCAGAAACAAAGAATTTACAAACATTATTTTTCTTTTGGTCACGGGTTCTGACATCAAATAATAACGCCATAGCTTCTGCGGCAGCGGTACTTTCGTCAAGAAGAGAAGCGTTTGCAATCTCCATTCCAGAGAGTTCAATAACCATCGTTTGAAAATTCAAAATGGCTTCCAAACGACCTTGAGCAATTTCAGCTTGATAAGGTGTATAAGCGGTGTACCAACCCGGATTTTCGAATACATTTCTTTGAATAACAGCAGGAATTATGGCTTGGTTGTATCCCAATCCAATGTAAGATTGAAACATTCTATTTTTATCGCCTAACTTTTTTATGTGGTTTGCAAACTCATATTCGGTCATGGCAGGTTCTAAATCCAAATCTGCTTTTAAGCGGATGTCACTTGGAATAGTTTCGAAAATAAGCTGCTCCATAGTTTCTGCACCAATAGTTTTCAACATATGTACTTGGTCGTTCTCACTTGGACCAATGTGGCGTAATGCAAATGCGTCTGTTCTCATTAAATTGTATGTTCTAGAGTGTGTTTAGTTGTGCTTGCACCAATGAAAATCGGTGTTGTTTTTAACGGTAACAAAAGTAAATATTAAACTCTTAATTTTTGGTAAAATAACTGTCAAATTTCGTGATTTTTTCAACTAAGAACGCTTCTTATTAACAGTTTGATTAGTTTTGTTGAATGCAAATTTTAAAGCGACTTATCGACTTTTATATTCAATCCTCACTGCACGTTGGTTTGGCGGTAATGTCATTAGTTTATCTAACTACTTTTTCCAGAGGTATGACTAAACATATTGTGTATCCAAGTTGTGTTTTTTTTGGAACTGTATTGGGGTATAATTTTTTAAAATATTACAAAGTAATTACCATAAATAATTTTTTATCGAAGAAATATTATGACATTTTGGTTATCAATATATTGGCTTCAATGGGTTTTTTATATTTTTTTTTATGTTTAAAACAAAGCATTCAATGGCATATTTTAATTTCGGGAATATTTGTTTTGGTTTATCCTTTTTTACGAAAATACGGCTGGATAAAATTGTTTTTGGTGAGTTTTGTAGTAACCTATATTACCGTTTATATTCCTTATGAATTTGTTAAATGGTTGCCACTCGATTTTTATGTCAATTTATTGCAACGTTTTATAATTGTGACAAGTTTACTCATTCCATTTGAAATTATAGATAGTAAGACAGATGCAATAACCATGAATACTTTGCCACAATTATTTGGAATTAATAAAACTAAAGTCTTTGGTATTTTATTAGTAATACCGTTTATAATTTTAGAATTTTTAAAACAAAAAGCCGATTATTGGGTAATTCCAATTGGAATTATAATAATCTTGTTTATCAATTTTACCACTCTAGAAAGAAGTAAATACTATACCACTTTTTGGGTGGAAAGTGTGCCAATTTTATGGTTGAGTTTACTTTCATTTTCTTATAATATATAATTTTGGTGAATACGTTCACTAAAAAAATATAATATTGGTGAATATAATCACTAAAATATATATGTATTTGGTGAATAGATAATACTTTATTATCTTTGTAAAAAAATTACAGCAATGATAATTAGAGATTTAGCATCAAATTTAAAAGATAAATTATATAAAGGCAAAGTAATAGTGCTTATTGGTCCGCGACAAGTTGGAAAAACAACCTTGATAAATACTATTTTAAATAAAAGTGAGTATTTGTTTTTGGATGGAGATGATAATACTGTGGCTGAAACATTGTCGAACGCCAATACGGAAATATTGAAAAGTATCATTGGCAATTATAAATATGTTTTTATTGATGAAGTACAGCGCATTCCAAATATTGGTTTGAAGTTAAAAATCATGGTCGATCAAATCAAAGAAGTTCAAGTAATAGTTTCGGGTTCCTCGGCATTTGACATTAATAATGAAACTCAAGAACCATTAACAGGTAGAAAATTTGAATTTCAATTGTATCCAATTTCTTGGAATGAATTTGAGAAAAACGTTGGTTTCATGAAAGCGCAACAACAACTCGAATTGCGGTTGCTTTACGGCATGTATCCTGATGTGATTAACAATTTTGGGAACGAATATGAAATTCTTAAAAATCTAGTTTCTAGTTATTTGTATAAAGATATTTTGGCTTTAGCAGGAATTAGAAAATCCAATGTTTTAGAAAAAATTCTTCAAGCGTTGGCACTACAAGTAGGAAGTGAAGTGAGTTACAACGAAATTGCGCAATTGGTTGGTGTTGATAAAAATACAGTAAATAATTATATTGATTTGCTCGAAAAAAGTTTTGTGATTTTTAGATTAAATAGTTTTGCTAAAAACATCAGAAACGAAATAAAAGCCAACAAAAAAATATATTTTTATGACAATGGTGTTCGAAATATGGTAATTGGAAACTTCAATAATCTAGCACTTCGACAAGATAAAGGTGCTTTGTGGGAAAATTTTATGATTGCCGAAAGGATGAAACAATTATCCTATTCGCAAAGCAATGCCAAACCTTATTTTTGGAGAACCACAACCCAACAAGAAATGGATTACATAGAAACCAATGCCGATGCTGTAAGTGCGTTTGAATTTAAATGGGCAAATTCTAAAAAAGTAAAATTGCCAAAATCTTTTCAAGATGCATATAATCCTAGTTTTTTGGTTTTGGACAAAGATAATTTTAGAGAGTTTTTGAAATAGTTTTTTAAATCATTGAGAAAATTAAGGTAAAACGCTAAATTTTTCTTAATTCCATTAATGGATTGATTTTTTATTAATCTTACATCAAACCCGCTCTTTTCAACAACGCTTCCGCCTTTGGTTCTTGACCTCTAAACTTCTTATACAATTCCATGGGCAATTCGGTGCCACCTTTTGAGAGGACGTTGTCTTTGAATTTTGTTGCTACTTCTTTATTGAAAATGCCACATTCTTGGAAGTAAGCAAATGCATCTGCATCCAAAACTTCAGCCCATTTATAACTGTAATATCCAGAAGAATAGCCACCAGCAAAAATATGTGAAAATGAAACGCTCATACAATTTTCAGCCACATCGGGATACAAAGAAGTTCCTTCAAAAGCTGTTTTTTCGAATGCTTTTATGTTAGTAATTTCAGTTGGATTATTACTGTGAAAAGCCATATCGAGTAATCCAAAACTCAATTGTCTTAACGTTGCCATTCCTTCTTGAAAACTCCCACTTTCCTTTATTTTTTCTACATAGTCTTGTGGAATAATTTCCCCAGTTTCGTAATGTTTGGCAAACAAAGCCAACGCCTCTGGCTCATAACACCAGTTTTCCATCACTTGACTGGGTAATTCCACAAAATCCCAATATACCGATGTTCCCGATAAACTTGGATAAGTAGTGTTAGCTAACATTCCATGTAGTGCATGTCCAAATTCGTGGAATAACGTCGTTACTTCATTAAAAGTTAGCAGCGAAGGTTTTGCTTCCGAATTATCGGAAGTGACTATGGGCGGAGTGAAATTACAAACGATAGAAACATGAGGTCGTTCATTTTTGGCGTCTTTTATATACTGCGATTTGAAACTTGTCATCCAAGCACCATTTCGTTTGCCTTTTCTTGGGAAAAAATCGGCGTAGAATACGGCAACTAATTCACCAAATTCATCCATAACCTCATAAGTAGTTACATCTTCGTGGTATTTATCGATGTCGAAAACTTCGGTAAAAGTTAATCCGTATAATTTTCCAGCGATTGTAAATGCCCCATTTAGAATATTTTCCAACTGAAAATATGGTTTTAATTTCTCGTCATCCAAATTGAATAATTTTTGTTTCAGTTTTTCAGAATAATAAGCGCTGTCCCATTTTTCTAATTTTTCAATTCCATCCAAGGATTTGGCAAAAGCAGTTAATTGAGCAAATTCTTTTTCGGCTGCAGGTTTTGCTTTGTTTAATAAATCACTCAAAAACGATTTTACTTTATCGGGATTTTGAGCCATTCGTTCCTCTAAAACAAAGTGAGAATGGGTTTCATATCCTAATAAATTGGCGCGTTCAAAACGTAGTTTAGCAATCTTTAATGTAATTTCTTGATTGTCAAAATCGTTGTTTTGAAATGCTTTTTTCCCAGCTGCGATGACAATTTCTTTTCGCAATTCGCGATTTTCAGCGTAGGTAATAAACGGCAAATAACTTGGTTGATCTAAGGTAAAAATCCAGCCATCAAGATTTTTAGATTTGGCTAACGATTTTGCGGCTTCAATTGTTCCTTCTGGCAAACCTTTTAAATCGTTTTCATTAGTAATATGAAGTTTATAATTGTTGGTTTCTGCCAAAACATTTTCGCTGAAAGTTAATTTTAGTTTAGCCAGTTCAGTATCGATTTCGCGAAGTTTAGCTTTCTTTTCTTCCGATAATAAAGCACCGTTTCTAGAAAAACTTTTGAATTTTTTGTCTAGTAATGTCGCTTGTTCTGTGGTAAGATTTAAAATATTTTTTTGCTCGTAAACCGATTTTATTCTTTTGAATAAGTCTTCATTCAAAGTGATATCATTACTGAATTCAGTCAATAATGGCGTTACTTCTTGAGCGATTTTTTGCATTTCGTCACACGTTTCAGCCGAATTCAAATTAAAGAAAATAGACGACAATCTGTCCAAAGCATCACCAGAAAAATCCAAAGCTTCGATAGTGTTTTCAAATGTTGGTGCCTCTGGATTATTGATTATGGTGTTTATTTCTGCTTTTGCATTAGCGATATTTTCGATAAAAGCGGGTTTATAATCTTCTACTTTAATTTGGGAAAATGGCGCAGTGTTGTGTTTGGTTTGGAATGTTGACGTTACTATTTTCATGATATTTGTTTCACAGAGTTTCACAGAGTTTTTCACAAAGTTTCACAGAGATTTCTTTGTGCATCTCTTTTTTGTCTTTGTGTATCTCTGTGTAATATTTTTATTTTTTTATTTCATCTGATGATTTATTCACCGCCTCTTTCAAGGTTTCTTTATAAACCAGAATTTTATCGAGCACTAATTTATCATGACTTCCGATGATTTGAGCCGCCAGAATTCCAGCGTTTTTTGCTCCGTTTAATGCCACAGTAGCTACAGGTACGCCACCAGGCATTTGTAAAATCGACAAAACCGAGTCCCAACCATCGATAGAATTACTCGATTTTATAGGAACTCCAATGACTGGCAAAGGCGACATAGAAGCCACCATTCCAGGTAAATGTGCAGCGCCACCGGCACCGGCAATAATTACCGAAATACCACGGGTATGTGCTTTTTTGCTGAACTCAAATAATTTTTCGGGTGTGCGGTGTGCTGAAACAATATCAACTTCAGTTTCAATGTCAAATCCTTTTAAGATGTCGATGGCTTCTTGCATTACAGGCAAATCTGAAATGCTTCCCATTATGATGGCTACTTTGCTCATTTTTGATTTTTTTTGAACACAGATTTCACAGATTAACGCAGATTTAATTTGTGCTAATTTGTGGAATTTGTGTTTATTTTACTAATTACTTTAATTGAATTCTTAACTTCTTCCGCAATTCTTCTAGCTTCATTCATATCCTCATTTACAATGGTTACATGTCCCATTTTTCGGAATGGTCTTGTTTCTCTTTTTCCATAAATGTGTGGTGTAACGCCATCTATTGCCATAATTTTCTCAATATTTTCATAAACTACATTTCCCGAATATCCTTCTTCACCAACCAAATTTACCATAATTCCAGCAACTTTACTACCTGTATTTCCCAAAGGTAAATTTAAAATGGCACGCAAATGATTTTCAAATTGCGAGGTGTAACTCGCTTCAATACTATAATGTCCTGAATTATGTGGTCTTGGTGCTACTTCGTTAACTAAAATTTCATCGTTTTCTGTTTGGAACATTTCTACGGCAAGCAACCCAACATGATTATATGCTTCTGAAACTTGTAAGGCAACCGCTCTTGCTTTTTGAGCGACTTTTTCGTCAATTCGGGCTGGACAAATTACGTATTCCACCTGATTGGCTTCCGGATGAAATTCCATTTCCACCACAGGATAGGTTTTTACTTCACCAGAAACTGAACGTGCAACGATAACCGCCAATTCGTTTTTGAATGACACCATTACCTCAGCGATGCATTCTACATTCGGTAAATTTTCTAAATCGGTTGCAGTACGAACAATTTTCACCCCATTTCCATCGTAGCCAAATTGTGCACATTTCCAAACAAACGGCATATTGACTCCGCTCGATGTGACAGACGATTTTAGATTTTCCAAATCCTGAAATCTTTCAAATTTAGAAGTTGGGATATTATTTTGAACATAAAAATCCTTTTGAGTTCCTTTGTTTTGAATTAATCGTAAGGTTTTTGGTGATGGATAAACGGCTAGTCCTTCGGCTTCCAACTGAGCTAAAGCATCGAGATTTACATTTTCAATTTCGATGGTAAGCGCATCTACTTTTTTACCAAATTCATAAACGGTATCGTAATCCATTAAATTACCAATAAAAAATTCAGTGGCACCAAATCGTGAAGGTGCTTCAGCACTTGGATCAAGTATATAAGTTTGTATATCGAATTTTCGGGTTTCGGCTAACAGCATTTTACCCAATTGTCCGCCTCCTAGAATTCCTAGTTTAAAATCGGATGAGAAATAGTTCATCGGTTTATTTTAGTTGTTTAGTGTATTTAAAAAATCATCAGGACTCATTACATTTATTTCGGCATGTTTGTAATGTTTTAAATCTCTAGTCAAAATACAATACATGTCTTTGATTGATTGAGCAGAAACAATTTGAATGGCATTTTCAAAATCTTTATAATTTGATTTTAAACTTTTTTTAATAATGTTAATGTCAACAGAAATAATTGAAACAACATTAATAATTTCCTCTAACGATTGTCTAATGTTCTCTTCACTGGTGAATTTTTTTAATAAATAATATAAAGTAGAAATTGTATTTGAAGAAGTGAAAAAATTCACTTTTTCACCTAATCCAAGTTTATATATTTTCGAGGATGATTTATAAAAAGGTTGTCGATTTGCCAAAATATCCATTAAAACATTGGTGTCAAGAAAAATATTTTTCATACACCATATTTTTCTTTGTGGTACTCTTCTTTAGCTTTTTCTATATCAAAATCATGAGGTAAAGTAACAACACCGGTAATTTTTTTTAATCGTTCCTCAATATCGTTACTTTCGTTATTATTTTTTTCTGACTTTGAAATTAAATTTCTAAAATAATTTTCCACCATTTCGGATAAACTTCTACCAGTTCCTTTAGCATAGATTTTTGCTTTTTCTATGACTTCTTTTTCTAATGACAAAATGAGTTTAGTGTTCATATACGTAATGTCTTTACAAATGTACGTAAATATATATTTGTCTATTTATTTTTTTACAAAATGAAGTATTCATTAAGCAAAAATATCAAATTTAGAAAAAAGTCTCAATACTTAGTCCTTAATACTTAATACTTCTTTAAATTTGCACCTTGTTTTAAAATCAAAATCACATGATACACCTTCACGATAAATCTTTTGAACCATTTATTTCCTCAGATGAAATTGATTTTGCGATTAAAAATATGGCCAAACAAATGGATGATGATTTTTTTGATGATGTTCCCGTTTTTATTGGTGTTTTGAATGGAGCATTTATGGTCTTAGCCGATTTAATGAAACAATATCGAGGTATGTGTGAAGTGAGTTTTGTAAAATTGGCTTCCTATGAAGGAACTTCGACCACCAACGATGTAAAACAATTAATTGGTTTAAATCAGGATTTGGAAGGCAGAACCGTTGTTATTATAGAAGACATTGTGGATACTGGAAATACGGTTGAAGAGTTAAAAGCTATTTTTAAAGAAAAAAAGGTAAAGCATCTAAAAATTGCCACCCTTTTCTTCAAACCAGAAGCATATAAAAAAGAAATCAAAATAGATTACATTGGTATTAGAATTCCAAATAAGTTCATCGTGGGTTATGGTTTAGACTACGATGGATTAGGAAGAAATCTACCAGACGTTTATCAATTGGTACAATAATAATTAACGATTGAAGATTAACGATTTTTGAACTAAGAACTTTATACAAAATGGCTAAGCATATTAGAATAAAAATCATAAATCAGAATTCAAAAATCAAATAAATTTTTATGATTAACATCGTTCTTTTCGGAAAACCAGGTGCAGGAAAAGGCACACAAGCTGAATTTTTAAAAGAAAAATACAATCTGATACATCTTTCAACTGGAGATATATTTAGATACAATATAAAAAATGACACAGCATTAGGAAAACTAGCCAAATCCTATATGGACAAAGGAGATTTAGTTCCAGATGAAGTGACCATAAAAATGCTAGAAAGTGAAGTCGATAAAAATCCACACTCTGCAGGATTTTTATTTGACGGTTTTCCAAGAACTTTAACGCAAGCAGCAGCTTTAGATGCTTTTTTAGAAAGTAAAAAACAAAGTATTACAGCAACGGTAGCTCTAGAGGCCAATGATGAAATTTTAGTGCAACGGTTATTAGAAAGAGGAAAAACTTCGGGCAGACCAGATGATCAAGACGTAGAAAAAATTCGAAATAGATACCAAGAATACAACGAAAAAACCGCACCTTTGATGAATTATTACAATATTCAAAACAAGTTTTATTCTGTTGATGGAATTGGTTCTATCGATGAAATCACTCAACGATTAAGCCGAGTAATAGATAGTTTATAGTTTATAGTTTCGGGCAGCAATTGAAACTTGAAACCTAAAACTCGAAACAACAACACATGGAAATACTTATTATATTTTTTTTAATCCTGCTAAACGGGGTTTTCTCGATGTCAGAAATTGCATTGATTTCGGCGCGTAAAAATCGCTTAGAAACCGCAGCCAAAAAAGGAAACAAGAATGCACAAGTGGCATTAGATTTAGCCAACTCACCCAACAAATTTCTATCTACTGTTCAAATTGGAATTACTTTAATAGGTATTTTAACAGGTATTTATTCTGGTGATAAAATAACTGCTGATGTTAAGTTTTTTATTGAAGAATTTGCTGCTTTTAAACCTTTTGCACACTCAATTTCAGTTGGAATAGTGGTAGTGATTTTGACTTTTTTCTCATTGGTATTAGGCGAATTATTACCAAAAAGGATTGGACTAAATTATCCTGAAGCAATTGCAAAGGCAGTTGCTATTCCCATGAAAATGGTTTCTATAATTACCATGCCGTTTATTTGGTTGTTGACTGTCTCTACGGATTTTATTTTAAAAATGTTTAAAATAAAACCCACTGCCGACGGTAAAGTGACAGAGGAAGAGATTAAAGCCATTATAAAAGAGGGAACAGAAGGTGGCGAAGTGCAAGAAATTGAACAGGATATAGTAGAACGCGTTTTTCACATTGGAGATAGAAAAGTTAATTCACTGATGACGCACCGTCAGTCTATCGTTTATCTTTCTTTAGAAGACACATTAGAGGAATTGAAAGGCAAAGTTCTGGAAGAATTGCATTCTGTTTATCCTGTATGTAACGAAAATATGGATGATGTAGTTGGTGTTGTTTTATTGAAAGATTTATTTTTAGCTTTTGAAAAAGGTCCCTTTGATTTAAAATCGATTACCAAAGACCCAGTATATTTTATCGAACACACATCGGTTTATAAAGCGTTAGAGAATTTTAAAAAATCAAAAGTGCATTACGCATTGGTTACTGATGAATACGGTGTTTTTCAGGGAATTATTACCCTTAATGACATCTTAGAAGCTCTTGTTGGCGATGCCTCTGATTTTGATGAAGACGAATACCAATTGATAGCAAGAGAAGATGGTACATGGCTTGTTGATGGTTTGTATTCGTTGCATGATTTCTTGACATATTTTGACATGGATGAGTTGACCAATGATTATGAAGTGACTACCGTAAGCGGATTAATTATGACGGAACTTGGAAACATTCCAAAAACTGGTGAAAAACTGATTTGGAATAAATTTGTAATAGAAGTCATTGATATGGATGGCGTGAAGATTGATAAAGTGATTGTGAAAACTTTAAAAGATTAATAATTAGTTTAAATTTTAATGTAGTTTAATTTTGTTTAAAATTAGTTGAAAAACAAAACATGAAACCCATAAACCCTTAAACAATTAAACTAAAGAAAATGACAGAAGGCAATTTCGTAGATTACGTAAAAATATATGTTTCTTCCGGAAAAGGAGGAAAAGGGTCCTCGCACCTACACCGAGAAAAATTTATTGAAAAAGGGGGGCCTGATGGTGGTGATGGTGGACGCGGCGGTCATGTTATTTTAAAAGGGAACAAAGGACTTTGGACTTTGTTTCACCTCAAATTTGCAAGACATGTTAAAGCAGGACATGGTGGCGATGGCGGAAGTTCTAGAAGTACGGGGCATGATGGTGAAGACAAAACGATTGAAGTACCCTTAGGAACAGTAGTTCGCGATAAAGAAACAGATGAAATTCTTTTTGAAATTACAGAACATGGCGAAGAACAAATTTTAGTTAAAGGCGGAAAAGGGGGGTTAGGAAACTGGCATTTTAGAAGTTCTACTAACCAAACTCCACGATATGCACAACCTGGTCTGCCATCTGAAGAACTAGATGTTACTTTGGAATTGAAAGTCTTAGCCGATGTAGGTTTAGTTGGATTTCCTAATGCAGGAAAATCAACTTTACTTTCGGTTTTAACTTCTGCCAAACCAAAAATAGCCGATTATCCGTTTACAACCTTGAAACCGAATTTAGGCATTGTTGCCTATCGTGAATTTAAGTCGTTTATCATGGCTGATATTCCCGGAATTATTGAAGGTGCAGCCGAAGGAAAAGGTTTAGGACATTACTTCTTGCGACACATTGAGCGAAACTCAACTTTATTATTCTTAATTCCAGCCGATTCTGATGATATCAAAAAAGAATATGAAATTCTGCTTGATGAATTGCGTCGTTATAACCCTGAAATGTTAGACAAAGACAAACTAATTGTAGTTTCTAAATGCGATATGCTCGATGACGAACTCAAAGCGGAACTAAAAGTACAATTAGACGCAGCGTTCAAAGGAACGCCTTATTTGTTCATTTCTTCAGTTGCCAATCAAGGTTTAACTGAACTAAAAGATAAACTTTGGGGAATGCTTAACGTTTAATAATATCAATTATTAATCAGTTCAATACATTTTATTAATATAGTATGATATGTTGAAAAAAAATGTATTTTTGAAAAAAAATAAATCACACTTAACAAATTAAAAATGAATACAAAATTACTTTTAGTTCTATTTATGCTTGCCTATCAAGTATTTTTTGCACAACAAAGAACATGCGGAGTTGATGAAGCAATGCAAACCATAATGAATGACCCCATTCAAAGAGCTGCTTATCTGGAAGGGAAAGCCCGTTTTGAAGAGGAATATCAGCGACTATTAACAAATTTAAACAGAAATGGCAATGCAGTTAACTCAACAAATGCTATAACAAGAGTGCCAATAGCAGTTCATTATACTACAAGTTCAGCTAGCCTTGCTACTGCAACTTCAGGGACTAACTTAACCTTAAGAAATTGTTTAATTGCTTTAGCTCAAACCCAAATAAATATTTTAAATGCTGATTACAATGCAACAAATGCAGATTTGACATTATGGACTAATCCTGCAACAGGTGCAAGCCAATATTTTCCGGGTGTTAATGTAGGCGATATGGATATTCAATTTGAATTAGCTACACAAAATCATCCTCCTGGATCTGGATTAGTTGAAGGACAACCTGCCGTAACTTTTGGTTATAATTTTGGTTCAGGGCAAAATCTAGATGCTAACTGGGCAGGATATTTTAATATAATTATTAGAAGTTTAAGTGGTGGAATTTTAGGTTTTTCTCCTCTAGGGCCCCAGTTATCAGGTTATGGTGTTACCATTGATAATAATTATTTTTCTTCTGGAACTGGATGTTCTGGAACTGGTTCCGGAAATATAATACCTTCAGCACCTTTCAACAAAGGAAGAACATTAACACATGAAATGGGTCATTATTTTAGATTAGATCATACATTCATTTCTTGTGATGGTTCTAATTGTGCAACTTCAGGAGACCGTGTTTGTGATACTCCTCAAACTAATACAGAAACCTATGAGTGTCCAGCTGCTGACGCTACTTTTAGCACTTGTTCAGGTGATCAAGTGCTCACTATGAATTATATGGACTATACCAATGATGCTTGTATGTATATGTTTTCAGCAGGTCAAGCAACTAGAATGACAGCTTGGCTCAATACTGTAAGGAGTCAAATAAAACAAAACGCTCTAAGCAATAATAGTTTTGTTAAAAACAACTTTTCTATTTACCCGAACCCTAATAAAGGAGAATTTACTATTCAATTTAAGGAATTGTCCGCTGATTATAGCGTTGAAGTTTTTGATGTAACGGGAAGAGTGGTTTTTGAAAATGCATACAATCAAAACGCTGAACTTTCACAAAAAATTAGTATTCAAAATCCAACCTCAGGGGTTTATTTTGTTAATATAAAAAGTGGAAATAGTATAGTCACCAACAAGATTATTATTGAATAATTATTTTTTTTAAGTCCTAAATACTAAACCTTTCACAATAACTGAAAGGTTTTTTTTATAAATTTTTACTGTTCTGTAACGGTAGATTTTTATTTCTAAAAATAAAGTTAAAATTTACTGTAACGATGTAGTTTTTATAATAATAACATAAATGAATAATCAAAAAAAAGTATATTCGCATCTCACAAATAGTTTTGGATTGTAACAAATTCATATATTTCAAGACTATTTCTGTTTATTAAATAACTTTTATAACAACAAAATGAAAAAAATTATTCTATCCCTAATCGCAGGAGTTATGCTAATGCCAATGAGCATGAAAGCCGACGAAGGAATGTGGTTCTTAATGTTCATTGAAAGATTAAACCACCGCGACATGCAAAAAATGGGCTTGCAATTAACAGCCGAAGAAATTTACAGCATCAACAATCACAGTTTGAAAGATGCTATTGTGCAATTCAATGGCGGATGTACGGCTGAAATTATTTCAAAAGAGGGTTTGGTATTAACGAATCACCACTGCGGGTATGATGCCATTGCCGAACTTTCGACGGCACAGAAAAACTTATTGAAAGATGGTTTTTGGGCCGAAAATCGAAAGGCAGAAATTAAACCATCGAGTTTATTTGTGCGCTTCTTCGTAAGAATGGATGATTGTAGTAAAAGGATTTTAGCTAAAGTAAATCCATCTATGAGTGAAGCAGATAGAGAAAAAGCAATCAATGCTGAAATTGCAGCTATCGAAAAAGAAAACAATCAAGGCGGAAAGTATACGGTTTCTGTGCGTTCTTTTTTTCAAGGAAATGAATATTACTATTTTGTATACCAAGATTATAAAGATGTCCGTTTAGTAGGAACTCCTCCTGAAAGTTTAGGAAAATTTGGTGGCGATACAGATAACTGGGAATGGCCACGTCATACTGCCGATTTTTCTATGTTTAGAGTTTATGCTGATAAGGACGGAAATCCAGCCGATTATTCAGAAAATAACGTTCCGTTAAATCCAAAGCATTATTTACCTGTGAATTTAGGTGGAGTGAAAGAGAATGACTTCGCAATGATTTTAGGTTATCCAGGACGAACCAACCGTTGGATGCCAGCAGCTGGAATTGAACAAAATGTAAAATTTGCTTATCCTGCCTGGGTAGAAGGTGCTAAAACCGGAATGGATGGAATGAAAAAATACATGGATCAAAGCGATGCTTTGAATTTAGTATATGCTTCTAAATATGCTTCTACAGCCAACTACTGGAAAAACCGTCAAGGGATGATTGATGCGTTAACTAAATTTGGAACTTCTAAAACCAAAGCTGCTCAAGAAGCTAAATTTAATACTTGGGCAAACAAACCGGCCAACAAAGCGAAGTACGGAAATGTAGTGGCTAATATCAATAAGTATTACGGAATGACTAACGAAAAGTCAAGACATGATAATTATTTGCAACAGTTATTTAGAACCAGTGGTTTTGGTACTATAGGACGTACTTTAGGGCGTCAATTAGAAAATTACGTTAAAGCCGATGCTACTAAACGTGCCCAAATGGCACCTGGAATTGAAGAAATGGCAACCGAGATGTTTAAAGAGCTTCACTTACCAGCAGAAAAAGACATTTTAGCTGCCCAATTGAAATTATATGCCACTAATGCTACAGGATATGCTATTGCACCAATGGTTAAAAAAATTGGGGACGAGAACAACAATGATTTTACAAAATATGTAAATGCTGCTTTTGATATAAGTGTGTTCACTTCTCTTGACAAAATTAAAGGGTTTTTAGCCATTCCTAGTCAAGGCATTTTAGATAACGATCCTTTATACACCTTATCCAATGACATGATTACTCACTTTAATTCAAAGTCAGATGAAATAGCGAAAGCACAAAACGATTACAGCGCTTCGTTCCGTTTGTTGGTTGAAGGATTAAGAGAATCTAAAATTGGAACTATCAAATATCCAGATGCCAATTCAACCTTGCGTTTAACCTATGGTAAGGTTCGATCTCTACCAGCGGACAATCGTAATGACGCAAAAATAAATAACTATACGACACTTGACGGACAAGTAAAAAAATATAAAAAAGGAGATCAAGAATTTGATTTACCTGTTAAGGTTTTGGATATGAATAAGAACAAAGATTACGGAAGATTTGCCGATAAAGACGGTTCGCTTCACGTAAATTTCTTAACCGATAATGACATAACAGGAGGAAATTCTGGTTCACCAGTTCTTAATGGCAAAGGAGAATTAATAGGTTTGGCATTTGATGGCAACATCGAAGCTATGGCTGGAGATGTTATTTTTGACAACAAATTACAAAGAACTATCAACGTTGATATACGATACGTTCTTTGGGTAATCGAAAATTTCTCCGGAGCAAAACACATAGTTGATGAAATGACTTTGGTGAAATAATTTTTCTTCTTAAATTTTTGAAAAGTCCTGATAGGAGAAATTCTATCGGGACTTTTTTTATATTTTATTTGCCATAATACCTATATTTGCTTTATACTAAAACACAAAAGTTAATGAAATGGTTTTTCAAGTTATTACTTTTATTTCCACTGATGCTTATTTCACAAACCAATTTTGAAAAAGGGGAAAAGTTATTTTTACAAGAAAAATATGCTTTAGCCAAACCAATTTTTGAAAGTATACTTATCGAAAACCCCAATCATCTGAAAACTCTAGAATATTTAGGTGACATAGAAGGCGATAGTAAATCTTGGGATAAGGCTATGATTTATTACGGAAAATTGAAACAATTAAAACCAAAAGAAGCCAATTATTATTATAAATACGGTGGTTGCCTTGGAATGAAAGCCAAAGATGCAAACAAATTTGTGGCATTGGGAATGATAGGCGAAGTAAAAGCATCATTTGAAAAGGCCATTGAACTCAACCCAAAACACCTTGAGGCACGATGGGCTTTAATACAATTGTATCTTGAATTGCCCGGAATAGTCGGAGGAAGTGAAAGGAAAGCAACAAAATATGCCAACGAACTATCACAATTATCACCTGTAGATGGCTATCTTGCCAAAGGACACATAGCAGAATATTTTGACCGATACCAAGAAGCTGAGAAAAATTATAAGAAGGCAATAGAGGTTGGTGGTTCTAAAAACACCTACCAAAAATTAGCTAATCTCTACAAAAATAAATTAAACCAACCTCAGAAAGCTAAAGAGGTTATGGAAACTTTTTCTCGAAAGGGATAATTTTATTATAAAATATTTTATGTTTTTTTTATTTATTATATATTTGAGTTCACTTTAAAAACTTAATTATGAAAAAAATCATTTTATTAGCAATCGCCTTGTTTGGATTTAAAGCCGGTGCACAATCATTACCAAAAGAAGCAACAAAAGCAGTACCTACAACGGCAACAAAACAAACAGAGGCAGCAGCTAAAGCAGAAGTTAAAACGGCAAAGAAATCAAATAGCACTCTTAAAAAAGTGAACAAAACTTCTAAAGATGTTGAGAAAGCAGCTGATGAAGCAGCAAAATATTCCAATAATAAAGCAATTAATACAACAAAAAAAGGAGCAAAATCTGTTAAAGATGCCACTGCTGAATAATTTCACAGTATCGTTTTTTTATAAATGACCTTTAGAATTTTCTAAGGGTTTTTTTATTATCTGAATGTTTCCTTTTTTGTGTATTTTTGGACTAACTATTACAAATTACGAAACTAAATTAAATGCGTACACATTTCATTGCCATCGGCGGCGCAGCCATGCACAATCTCGCTTTAGCATTACACAACAAAGGATATCAAGTTACTGGAAGTGATGATGCTATTTTTGAACCATCAAAATCAAGATTAGAAAAGAAAGGATTACTTCCAATTGAATTGGGTTGGTTTCCTGAAAAAATCACATCCAATATTGAAGCTATAATTTTAGGAATGCATGCTAAAGCAGACAATCCAGAATTAGTAAAAGCTACAGCATTAGGGTTGAAAATCTATTCGTATCCAGAGTTTTTATACGAACAATCCAAAAACAAAACCCGGGTTGTGATAGGTGGTTCGCATGGGAAAACCACCATTACTTCCATGATTTTGCACGTGATGCAGTATCATAACATCGAAGTGGATTATATGGTGGGAGCACAACTCGAAGGTTTTGATACCATGGTTCATCTCACAGAAAAAAATGATTTTATTGTATTGGAAGGTGACGAATATTTATCATCACCAATTGATAGAAGGCCAAAATTTCATTTGTACCAACCCAATATTGCTCTACTCTCAGGGATTGCTTGGGATCATATTAATGTGTTTCCCACTTTTGAAAATTATGTAGAACAGTTTGAAATTTTTGTTAACCAAATTACCAAAGGCGGAATTTTGGTGTATAACGAAGAAGACGAAACTGTAAAAAAAGTGGCTGAAGAAACAACAAATACCATCAGAAGATTACCCTATAAAACTCCAAGTTATACCGTTGAAGATGGAACAACTTTGCTTGATACTCCGGAAGGACTGATGCCTATTGAAGTTTTTGGAGCACATAATCTGAACAATCTTGCCGGAGCCAAATGGATTTGCCAAAACATGGGCGTAGACGAAGCCGATTTCTATCAAGCCATTGCCAGTTTCAAAGGCGCATCTAAACGCTTAGAAAAAATTGCAGAAGGAAAAGGGAAAGTAGCTTACAAAGATTTTGCTCATTCCCCAAGCAAAGTTTCGGCAACAACCAAAGCTGTAAAAGCGCAATATCCAAATAGAAAATTAGTCGCTTGTTTGGAATTACATACTTACAGTAGTTTGAACGCCGAATTTATAAAAGAATATGAAGGTGCACTAGATGCAGCAGATGTAGCTGTTGTTTTTTATTCTCCTGATGCAGTGAAAATAAAACAACTAGAAGAAGTTACCTATGACCAAATTGAACAATCGTTCAAGCGAGATGATTTGATTATTTATACCAATCCACAAGAGTTTAAAGATTTTTTATTTTCCTATGATTTAAACAATTCAGCGTTGCTCTTAATGAGTTCCGGAAATTATGGCGGATTGAATTTTGATGAGGTGAAGAGTTTGATTGAGTAAAGTTTATTTAGTTGTCACTCCGAAGGAGTCTCACTCATAGTTTGTTTTTCCATAGGAAACTCATAGCGCTATTATTAAAAAGGGATTCCTACGGAATGACAAGTTTGTAGTTAGTGTTTGTGGTTGGTGAGTCTTGTTGTCACTCCGAAGGAGTCTCACTCATAGTTTGTTTTTCCTTAGGAAACTAATAGCGCCATTATTAAAAAGGGATTCCTACGGAATGACAAGTTTGTAGTTAGTGTTTGTGTGTGGTGAGTCTTGTTGTCACTCCGAAGGAGTCTCACTCATAGTTTGTTTTTCCGTAGGAAACTCATAGCGCTATTATTAAAAAGGGATTCCTACGGAATGACAAGTTTGTAGTTAGTGTTTGTGGGTGGTGAGTCTTGTTGTCACTCCGTAGGAACCTTGCCCATAGTTTTTCTTTCCCCAGAAAACTCAAAGCACTTTTATTAGAAAGGAATTCTACAGAATATCATAATTATACATAATTTTTTGTCCACATGTTAAAAATGTTATGGCAATTAGCAAAAAATAAAATGGTTTCATACATTTAGCTTTTATTTGATAACGTAAAAAAGTAATAATTAGTATACTGTATTGGAACAAAATTTCTCCATAAAAAACTGGGCTGAAGACGATAAGCCACGTGAAAAGCTAATGCTAAAAGGCAAAGCAGCTTTGAGCGATGCCGAGTTGGTAGCCATTCTCATTGGTTCCGGAAGCAGAAATGAAAGCGCTGTTGATTTAAGCAAAAGAATTCTCGCCAGCGTCAGTAACAATTTGAATGCTCTAGGGAAATTATCCTTGAAGCAATTAATGGAGTTCAAAGGAATAGGTGAAGCAAAGGCCATTTCCATTGCTGCAGCACTAGAATTAGGAAGACGACGTAGAGCGGAAGAAACGTTGGAACTACAAAAAATCACTTCGAGCAAAGCCGTTTTCGACATTATGCAACCCATTATTGGCGAGTTGCCACACGAAGAATTTTGGGTGTTGTATCTTAATAATTCCAATAAAGTGATTTATAAATCACAACTTTCAAAAGGCGGAATTACGGGAACTGTAGTTGATGTTCGCTTGATATTCAAAACGGCACTGGAGCAAAACGCGACTTCAATAATTTTGACGCACAATCATCCGTCGGGGAAACTTTTAGCAAGCGATGCTGACAAAGAAATTACCAAAAAACTAAAACTCGCAGGTGAACAGCTAGATATTAAAGTTTTAGACCATATTATCATTACCGAAAACGGTTATTACAGCTTTCAAGACGAGGGAATTTTTTAGAAAATGAAGCACATCACCGACATCTTTTTTGACCTCGATCATACGCTGTGGGATTTTGACAAAAACTCCATTTTGGCTTTTGATAAAATTTTTAAGGTAAGACATCCTACTATCGACACACAACAATTCATCAAGATTTATGCACCCATAAATCAAGCATGTTGGAAGTTGTATCAAGTAGATAAAATTACCCATGAAGAGTTGCGCTATCAGCGATTGAAGCAATCTTTTGATGCTTTAAATTATCAAATTTCAGATGAAGAAATTGATATAATTTCTCATGATTATATTGCCTTTTTACCCGATAACAATCAACTATTTGATGGTGCTTTTGAAGTATTGGATTATTTACATCCAAAATATAAATTACATATCATTACCAATGGTTTTGCTGAAGTGCAACAAAGAAAAATGTATCATTCGGGGTTGGAGAAATATTTTCAAACCATCACCAATTCCGAAATGGCTGGCGTAAAGAAACCGCATCGGAATATATTTGAATATGCTTTATCTTTGGCAGACGTCCCTAAAGAAAACACCATTATGATTGGCGATTGTATTGATGCTGATATTCGTGGCGCTATGGCTTTTGGAATGCAAGCCATTTTGTTTGATGAGAAAGAAATTCATTCTCCCGAAGAAGGAATTATGGTTATCAAACATTTGTTAGAATTAAAAAATATATTATAATGAAGAAATTACTTTTGCTGCTGATTTTGTTTGTTTCTGTTTCTGCTTTTTCGCAAACTATAAATGACTATCAGTATGTTATTGTTCCTATTAAGTTTGATTTTTTGAAAGAAAAGGACCAATTTAGATTGAGTACCAATACCAAAATTATGCTTCAAAAATATGGCTTTACATCCTTCTTGAGTACCGATGATATTCCTACTGAGATTATTAATAATCAATGTTCTTATGCTACAGCTTTTATTGAGGAAAACAATAATATGTTTGTAACAAAAATAAAAATAGTACTAAAAGATTGTAAGCAAAAAGTGCTTTTCGAAACTGAATTTGGAACAAGTCGCACCAAACAATTAACAACTGCTTACAATGAAGCTTTGCGAATGGCAGCTAAATCGTTTGACACCTTGAACTATAAATATAATGGTACAACAATTACAGAAATTGTATCTGTGGTTCCAATAGTAACTCAATTACCAATTAGTAATGACAGTGTTTCTAACAATCAGAATAAAAATTCTGAAACATTCTACTTTGCTCAACCCACTAATTATGGTTTTCAAGTGGTTGACAGTGAGCCAAAAGTAATCATGAAATTATATACTACCTCTCAAAAAAATGTGTTTATTGGTGAAAAAGGAAAAAGCAATGGAGTGGTTTTATCTAAAGAAAATCAGTGGTTTTTTGAATATTATGACAACGGAAAAATAGTTTCGGAACCTATTAATTTAAAGTTTTAAATAAAGTAAACTCCGAAACTCCTAATTCTTTCCTTATACCTTTCAATATCCATACTTATCCTTCCAACGATTTTTCAAAAAAGTACGCATTTCGTTTTCCCGAGCATTGTTTCCGGGTTTATAGAAAGCGATGTTTTTAATTTCATCGGGCAAATATTCCTGTTCAGAAAAGTTATTTTCATAGCTGTGTGAATATTGGTATTCCTCGCCATAACCCAATTCCTTCATCAGCTTTGTTGGTGCATTACGCAAATGAATAGGAACTGATAAATCCCCAGTTTGTTTTACCAATGCTTGTGCTTCGGATATCGCCATATAACTCGCATTACTTTTAGGGGAAGTAGCCAAATACACCGCGCATTGACTCAAAAGAATTCTACTCTCAGGATAACCAATAGTAGCAACCGCTTGAAACGTATTATTTGCCAATATAAATGCTGTTGGATTAGCATTCCCAATATCTTCACTCGATAAAATCAACATTCTGCGGGCTATGAATTTTACATCTTCGCCCCCTTCAATCATTCGGGCTAACCAATACACTGCTCCGTTTGGATCGCTTCCGCGGATTGATTTGATGAATGCCGATACAATATCATAATGTTGTTCACCCGTTTTATCATACAGCACCGTGTTTTGTTGAACCAAATCCAACACTTTTTGATTCGTTATCACAATTTGACCTTCAGAACTGGAGTTTACAACCAATTCAAAAATATTTAATAGTTTGCGCCCGTCACCACCCGAAAGTCTGAGTAGCGCTTCGGTTTCTTTTAACTTTATTTTTTTGGTTGAAATAATTTTATCTTCTTTGATGGCTCTTTGTAATAAAGCCAACAAATCTTCTTTACTAAATGGATTAAGAATATAAACCTGACAACGTGACAACAATGCAGGAATAACCTCAAAACTAGGGTTTTCTGTCGTTGCGCCAATCAAAGTGATCCAACCTTTTTCTACCGCTGCTAATAACGAGTCTTGTTGCGATTTGCTAAACCGATGAATCTCATCAATAAACAAAATTGGATTTTTAGCAGTGAATAATCCACCACTTAGTTTGGCTTTTTCAATCACATCGCGAATGGCCGCCACACCGCTATTTATGGCGCTCAATTCATAAAACGGACGGTTACTTTGCTTGGCAATAATTTGTGCCAAAGTGGTTTTACCTGTTCCAGGCGAACCCCAAAAAATCATGGATGGAATAATACCATGAGCAATTTGTAGTGTCAACGAACCATTGTCGCCCACCAAATGCAGTTGGCTAATATAATCTTCTAATCGTTGTGGTCTGATGCGTTCGGCAAGTGGTGCTTCCATTTGGTAAAAATAACTATTTCTGCCAAAATAGCATTATATATAATTTGGCTTTATCTTTGAATTCTAATCAAAAGTTTTTATAGAAACCCATTAAAACATAAACCCGTAACGTACAACTCGAAACCCAATGAACGATTATCATCATTTTAAGTTTACACCATCGGTTTGGCTAGTGCCGGCAATTATTCTTATAATAATGTGGTTTATTTTCTTTTTGGAAAATAGTTTAAATGTTGATTTATCTTCCCATGGTATTTTACCTAGAACTTTTTCTGGTTTGCAAGGAATTTTATTTAGTCCTTTTTTGCATGGGGATTTAAATCATATCGCCAATAATTCTATTCCACTTTTTATTCTTACCACAGCACTCATTTATTTTTATCGTGATATTTCGCTAAAGGTTTTGTGCTATGGCGTTTTAGTTTCAGGAATAATGACATGGGTAATTGGTAGAGATTCTTTTCATATTGGTGCTAGTAGTTTGATATATGTTTTGGTTTCTTTTATTTTTTTTAAAGGAATGATGACACAATATTACCGTTTGATGGCTTTATCATTAACAGTAGTCGTGATTTATGGTGGTTTGATTTGGTATGTTTTCCCCGAAGTAGATAAACAAATTTCGTGGGAAGGTCATTTAGCGGGATTGATTACTGGTTTTGCTTTTGCAATTCTTTTCAAAACCCCCGATTATAAAAAAGCGATACAATACAATTGGGAAAAACCAGATTTTAATCCCGAAGAAGATGCTTTTATGAAACACTTTGATGAGAATGGGAATTTTGTGAATGCTAATGTTCCAAAGGAAGAAAAAAGTTTGGATTATTTTAACATTGATGAAAATGTAAAATATAGCACTAAACAGTAAAAGTATTTTTTGTATTTTTGTTTTTGTTAAAAGTATTCAGATGGCAACAATTATCAATAATATCAATAAACTCGATTTAAAAGGAAATTATACTTATGCTGATTATTTGCTTTGGAATTTTAAAGAAAGAGTAGAACTCATTAAAGGAAAAATAGTTAAAATGAGCCCTGCCCCAAGCACATCTCATCAACGTATTTCTGGCGAATTAACCTATTTATTGAGTAAGGTATTTAGAAAATCAAAATGTCAAATGTTTGTTGCCCCTTTTGATGTACGTTTAGTTAATTATAAACAAAGTACACAAGACAATCAAATAGTAACGGTTGTACAACCCGATTTATGTGTGGTTTGCGATAGTAATAAACTGGATGAAAAAGGTTGCATTGGCTCACCCGATTTAATTATTGAAATACTATCACCTGGAAATTCAAATCGCGAAATGACTATTAAGTTTGATTTGTATGAAGAAAATGGTGTAAAAGAATATTGGATTGTAAATCAATCAGAAAAAACAATATTACTCTATGTTTTAAAGGACGCCAAATTTATTGGATTAAAACCTATAGTTGAAAGTGGAAAATTGGAAAGTCCAACCTTTCCCGATTTAAAATTTCCAATAAAAAATATTTTCAAACAATAATTGGATATTTACTGTCTTTGTCTCACGGTTTCATAAAGAAACGCACCACAAGCTACAGAAACATTAAGCGAACCGATACTGCCAAACATGGGTAGTTTGGCTTTTTCATCTACGATTTTCAAAACCGATGGATTGATTCCGCGGTCTTCACTTCCCATGATAATAGCAACTGGTTCATTTAGGGAAATATCATAAATGTTTTGATCTGTTTTTTCAGTCGCAGCAACGGTTTTTATGCCGCTTCCTTGTAAGTAAAAAATCGCATCCTTTATATGGTCCACTTTGCAAATAGGCACGTTGAAAACCGCTCCAGCAGAGGTTTTTACGGTATCGCCATTAACTGGTGCGGCACCTGTTTTTTGAACAATAATTCCGTCTACTCCAGTGCATTCAGCGGTTCTAATAATAGCGCCAAAATTTCGAGCATCGCTCAATTGGTCGAGTATTAAGAATAAAGGCATTTTCCCGCTCCCGACACTTCGGGACAAAACAGTATCAATAAGAGTTTCAAGTTTTACAAAAGAAATTGGTGCAATGGTTGCCACTGCGCCTTGGTGATTATTAGGTGTTAATCTATTTAACTTTTCAACGGGAACATAGGAAAAATTGATGCTGTTTTTTTTCATCACTTTCATCAATTCCTGCATCAAGTCGCTTTGCGTATCACTTTGAATAAAAACTTTATCAATTGCTGCACCTGCATTGATAGCTTCAATAATCGATCTAATCCCAAAGATTTGGTTTTCTTTTTCCATGGTGCAAAGATATAGCTTTTGTGCTAAGTTTAAAAACTTGCTTTGAAGCTAATATGGATAATGGAATTAGATAGTTTTATGGATTGCTCGCTTGTGCTCCCGTTAGCATAAACTATGTTAAATAGTCCATTTTTAGTCAATAATCCAAATCCAAAACCTATTCCAAGTAGGTTTTCCTGACTATTTGAAGTTTTATCTTGTAAAAAGCCATAATCAATAATTGAGTGGATGTAGATACTTTGAGCAAGAACATATCGGTATTCAGTTAAAATAGACCCAAAGGCATTTCCTTGTAAACTATTTTCGTTAAATCCTCGGATGGAATTTATGCCACCAAATCTGTATAATTCATTGACAATATAATTATCGCTTTGTAAATAGAAATTTTGTGATTTAATATTGATGATGTTCTTTTCATTTAAATAAAAATTATGTTTGAGTAATAAACTACCAATTGTTTGACTGTTTGAAACTAGTTTTGTGTCTCTTTTCCCAATACCTACTTTGAAATTTAAAAATGTTTTTTCTGGAAAGAGAAAATCAGTTCCCGACACTTCGGGATTATAATCTAAAAACTCATAAGTTGAAGTCAAAAAAGAATTAGTATAATCACTCAAAGTTGTTGTATTGACATTCTGTATATCGCTTGACTCTGTGGCTTGATAACCCAAATACAATCGACTACTATAATTAAAATAGTAACCTAAATCAATAGCTGTTCGTGTATTTTGAAAAGTGCTGTCTTGCTTGAAAATATTAAGTTCGGCTTTTAATCCAATGGGACTTTTGAAAATATAGGGAAATTCCACACCTAGATTGAAAGTTTTTTGGTCTTGTCCGTCGCTCCTCCAATATAAGGCAAATTTTTCACCAGAATTTAAAACATTATTCAATACCAAATCAAGATAACCAGAGAAAATAAGTTTATTGTTTTCATTATTGGTAAAACCAATATAGCCATCAAAAGTATTTGATTTTACTTTTTCTAGATATACATATACTTCGGTAGAATCTTTTGTAAAAAGAATTTCGGGGTATTTACTTTGTTTAACAAATCTATATTTGTTAAAGTCATTAAAAAGTTTATCCAAATTCTTTTGGTTGAAAGTTTTGTTCCGATACAATCGAGTTATGTTTTTTTTGTGTCCTATTGGGAATTTATCATAACCATTGATGACAATTTCATTTAATTGTCTTTTGGTTTCTTTTAGAATAGATAATTCGGCATTTATGAAATTTTTTTTCTTTTGGAGGTTGACGAGTTTAACTTTTGCCATTGAAAAACCATTACTTTCTAATTTTTTTAAAATAGTGTTTAAAAAAACTTCGCTTTCTTTATAAGCAATACATATGGTATCATTTTTAATAGTATAAATATTAATAACGTTTTCTTGAATTCCTTTCTCTATATAAATATGTATAAAATCAACTTTCTTACCTATACTATATTTAAAACAAAACGTTGAATCGTTTAATTTAAAGTTTTCTGAGAGTTGACTTTCGGTATATCCTTTTTTTATGAGTTTTTCATAAAAGAAATTATTTTCATCAACAACCGACTTGGCATTTTGATGTTTTAAACTATAACCTATGCTATCAATAGCTTTAGTTTCCTTTTCGTTTTCTCCAATAATTTTCAAATAGAATTCTTGAGATGAAGCATTCCAGCTGAGAATTAATGTAAAATAAAGGAATAAAATCTTTTTCAACCTACTTGAAAGTTTTCATAAAAATAACGCAAAAAAATTGTTTTTAGTATGATATATTAAAACTAAAAAATAAACTGTTTTGAAAAGCTATTTGCAAACTATACATTTTTAAAATATTAGCGCTACAAGTACAGAACTTTATTCTATTAATAAACAAATATTTAGTTCTTAAAAAAATTAATTAATTATGGTTTGTTTCATTGAAAATAATTACTACATTTGCAACCCCTAAAAAAGCGGGAATTAATAAAATAAAGAAAAATTAGTATTTAATTATGCCAACAATTCAACAATTAGTAAGAACAGGAAGAACTCAAATCACTAAGAAGAGTAAATCGGTTGCTTTAGATTCTTGTCCTCAACGAAGAGGTGTTTGTACGCGTGTTTACACTACTACTCCAAAAAAACCAAACTCTGCCATGCGTAAAGTTGCGCGTGTACGTTTGACTAATGGAAATGAAGTAAATGCATACATCCCGGGAGAAGGACACAATCTACAAGAGCACTCGATAGTATTAGTGCGAGGCGGAAGGGTAAAAGATTTACCAGGAGTTAGATACCACATTGTGCGTGGTGCGCTTGATACATCAGGTGTAGCAGGAAGAACACAAAGAAGATCTAAGTACGGTGCTAAACGCCCAAAAGAAGCAAAAAAGTAATTTAAAAACTTTTAAAGTAAAGACATGAGAAAAAGAGCGGCAAAGAAAAGACCACTTTTACCAGATCCAAAATTTAACGATCAGTTAGTAACACGTTTTGTAAACAACTTAATGTGGGATGGTAAGAAATCAACAGCTTTCAAAGTATTTTATGATGCTATGGAAATTGTAGAAACAAAAAAGAACAATGATGAAAAATCGTCATTAGAAGTGTGGAAAGATGCTTTAACAAACGTTATGCCTCACGTAGAAGTGCGTAGTCGTAGAGTTGGTGGAGCAACATTCCAAATCCCTATGCAAATTCGTCCAGACAGAAAAATCTCTATGGCCATGAAGTGGATGATACTTTATGCTAGAAGAAGAAATGAAAAATCTATGGCTGGTAAATTAGCTTCAGAAATTTTAGCTGCGGCTAAAGAAGAAGGTGCTGCTGTTAAAAAGAGAATGGATACTCACAAAATGGCAGAAGCTAATAAAGCATTCTCTCACTTCAGATTTTAATATGTAAGAAATGGCTAGAGATTTAAAATTTACAAGAAATATTGGAATTGCTGCTCACATTGATGCTGGCAAAACAACAACAACGGAGCGTATTTTATTTTATACTGGAAAATCACATAAAATTGGAGAAGTACATGATGGTGCTGCAACAATGGACTGGATGGCACAAGAGCAAGAAAGAGGGATTACCATTACTTCTGCTGCCACTACTTGTGAATGGAGTTTTCCAACAGAACAAGGTAAACCATTACCAACCTCTCAGGATTATCATTTTAATATTATTGATACCCCAGGACACGTTGATTTTACCGTAGAGGTAAACCGTTCGTTACGGGTATTAGACGGATTGGTTTTCTTATTTTCAGCTGTAGATGGTGTGGAGCCACAATCAGAAACGAACTGGAGACTTGCCGATCAATACAGAGTTCCTCGTATGGGGTTCGTCAATAAAATGGACCGTCAAGGTTCTAACTTCTTAATGGTTTGTCAACAGGTTAGAGACATGTTAAAATCTAATGCTGTTGCGATTACTTTGCCAATTGGTGAAGAAAACGACTTTAAAGGAGTAGTTGATTTAGTAAAAAACCAAGCTATCGTTTGGCATGATGCAACTCAAGGAGCAACCTTTGATATTGTTGATATTCCTGCTGATATGTTAGCTGAGGTAAAACAATACAGAGATATACTTATTGAAGCTGTGGCAGATTATGATGAGAATTTACTTGATAAGTATATGGAAGATCCAGATTCTATAACTGAAGAAGAAATTAACACAGCGCTAAGAGCTGCAACTATTGACATGGCTATTATTCCTATGATTGCTGGTTCTTCTTTCAAAAACAAAGGGGTTCAATTTATGTTGGATGCTGTATGTAAATATTTACCATCTCCTTTAGATAAAGAAGGTATTGAAGGAATTCATCCTGATGATGCTGATTTATTAGAAGAGGATCAAACTAAAATCATACGTCGTCCTGATGTAAAAGAACCATTTGCAGCTTTGGCATTTAAAATTGCTACTGACCCTTATGTAGGTCGTTTGGCTTTTTTCCGTGCCTATTCAGGTCGTTTAGATGCGGGTTCATACATTTTGAACACTCGTTCAGGAAATAAAGAAAGAATTTCTCGTATCTATCAAATGCATGCCAATAAACAAAACCCAATCGATTATATCGAAGCTGGTGATATTGGAGCAGCAGTTGGATTTAAAGATATCAAGACTGGTGATACAATGTGTGATGAAAAACACCCAATTATTCTTGAGTCAATGAAATTCCCAGCACCTGTTATTGGTATCGCTATTGAGCCAAAAACTAAAGCTGACATAGATAAAATGGGTATGGCTTTAGCTAAATTGGCAGAAGAAGATCCAACATTTACGGTTAGAACTGATGAAGCTTCAGGACAAACTATTATTTCAGGTATGGGTGAGTTACACTTAGATATTCTTGTAGATCGTATGAAGCGGGAATTCAAAGTTGAAGTTAACCAAGGGGAACCTCAAGTTGAATACAAAGAAGCTTTCACAAAATCAGCACAACACAGAGAAGTTTACAAAAAACAATCTGGAGGTCGTGGGAAATTTGGTGATATTGTATTTAGATTGGAACCAGCGGACGAAGTTGATGGAAAAGTACCAGTTGGATTACAATTCGTTAACGAAGTAAAAGGTGGTAATGTACCGAAAGAATATATTCCCTCTGTTGAGAAAGGTTTCAGAGAAGCTATGAAAACGGGGCCGCTAGCTGGTTACCAAGTTGATAGTTTAAAAGTTACTTTGTTAGACGGATCTTTCCATCCTGTAGACTCTGATGCTCTTTCATTTGAATTAGCAGCAAGAATGGGGTATAGAGAAGTAGCTAAAGCAGCCGGAGCAGTTATATTGGAGCCAATCATGAAAATGGAAGTGATTACGCCTGAAGAAAATATGGGAGATATCGTTGGTGATATTAACCGTCGTAGAGGTCAGGTAAATGATATGGGCGACAGAAATGGTGCAAAAACAATTAAAGCAGATGTGCCTTTGTCAGAAATGTTCGGATATGTAACTACATTGAGAACATTATCTTCTGGTAGGGCAACCTCTACGATGGAATTTTCACATTACGAACAAACTCCTTCAAATATTTCTGAGGAAGTAATCAAAAAAGCAAAAGGTAACGCTTAATTCTTATCAAGATGAGTCAAAAAATTAGAATAAAATTAAAGTCTTACGATCATATGTTGGTTGATAAATCAGCAGAGAAAATCGTAAAAACTGTGAAAAGCACAGGTGCTGTGGTAACAGGTCCTATTCCGTTACCTACACACAAAAAGATATTTACTGTATTACGTTCTCCACACGTTAATAAAAAAGCAAGAGAACAGTTTGAAGTAAGTTCATACAAAAGATTACTAGATATTTACTCTTCGTCTTCAAAAACTATTGATGCTCTTATGAAATTAGAGTTACCAAGTGGAGTTGAAGTAGAGATTAAAGTATAAGCATAGTATTTAGTATTTAGTATTAAGTATTAAGTATTAAGTATTAAGTATTAAGTATTAAGTATTAAGTATTAAGTATTAAGTATTAAGTATTAAGTATTAAGTATTAAGTATTAAGTATTAAGTATTAAGTATTAAGTATTAAGATTTTTTCTTAGTGCTTAATACTTACTACTCCAAAAAAAGTGAACAAGTAATAATTATAAATAGTTTAATATGTCTGGGTTAATTGGAAGAAAAATCGGCATGACTAGCATTTTCGATGAAAACGGGAAGAATATTCCTTGTACAGTAATCGAAGCTGGACCTTGTGTCGTTACCCAAGTCAGAACCAAAGAGGTTGACGGGTATGAAGCTCTTCAACTTGGTTTCGATGACAAAACAGAAAAACACGCCACTAAAGCTGATTTAGGTCACTTTAAAAAAGCGGGAACTTCTGCAAAAAAGAAAGTCGTTGAATTCCAAGGGTTTGAAGAAAATTACAAATTAGGTGATAATATCACCGTGGAAGTATTCAGCGAAGGAGAATTTGTTGATGTACAAGGTGTATCAAAAGGTAAAGGTTTTCAAGGTGTTGTAAAACGTCACGGTTTTGGTGGTGTTGGACAAGCTACACATGGTCAACACAACCGTTTGAGAGCGCCAGGTTCTGTAGGAGCTTCTTCTTATCCTTCACGTGTATTCAAAGGAATGCGTATGGCAGGAAGAATGGGAGGAGATAATGTTAAAGTACAAAATCTTAGAGTTTTAAAAGTAGTGGCTGAAAAGAACCTACTTCTTGTTAAAGGAGCTATTCCTGGATGCAAAAACTCTTTCGTAATCATTCTGAAGTAATGGAAGCAAAAGTTTTAGATATCAACGGAAAAGATACTGGAAGAAAAGTTCAACTTTCTGATTCAGTATTCGGCATTGAGCCAAATAATCATGCAGTATATCTTGATGTTAAACAATATTTAGCAAATCAAAGACAAGGAACGCACAAAGCAAAAGAAAGAGCTGAGGTAGCGGGAAGTACACGTAAGATTAAAAAACAAAAAGGTACAGGTACTGCACGTGCAGGATCTAAAAAAAGTCCATTGTTCAAAGGTGGAGGAACAGTATTCGGTCCAAGACCAAGAAGCTATTCTTTCAAACTGAATAAAAGCTTAAAAAGATTAGCAAGAAAATCTGCTTTCTCTTTAAAAGCAAAACAATCTAATTTAGTAGTGGTTGAAGATTTCAGTTTTGAAGCGCCAAACACTAAAAATTTCATCAACGTTTTGAAGGCTTTAGGATTGGAAAACAAAAAATCTTTATTTGTGTTGGGTGAATCAAATAAAAATGTATATTTGTCGTCACGTAATTTAAAAGCATCTATCGTTGTAACTAGCTCAGAACTAAGTACTTATGCGATATTAAACGCAAATAATTTAGTTTTATCTGAAGGTTCGCTAGAAGGAATAGTTGAAAATTTAAGCAAATAACAGGCCATGAGTATCATAATTAAACCTATCATAACAGAAAAAATTACCAAAGAAGGTGAGATTTTTAATCGTTTTGGTTTTGTTGTTGACAAAAAAGCCAACAAAGTTCAAATAAAAAAAGCTGTAGAAGCTGCTTATGGAATTTCTGTTGTTGATGTAAACACCATGAACTATAGAGCTGATAGAACTACTAAATATACAAAAAGTGGTTTGATTAGCGGAAAAACAAGTGCTTACAAAAAAGCAATTGTTCAAGTAAAAGAAGGAGAAACAATAGATTTT
The DNA here is from genome assembly GCA_020403245.1 of Flavobacterium sp. Classification (GTDB taxonomy): domain Bacteria; phylum Bacteroidota; class Bacteroidia; order Flavobacteriales; family Flavobacteriaceae; genus Flavobacterium. The sequence continues at coordinate 50,461 of JADBYA010000057.1, forward strand.
TATAATAATATCTAATAGAAAATGTCAGTTAGAAAATTAAAACCTATTACCCCTGGTCAGCGTTTTAGAGTTGTGAATGGTTTTGACGCCATCACGACTGATAAGCCGGAGCGTTCATTGATCGCACCGATAAAAAACTCAGGTGGTAGAAATAGTCAAGGAAAAATGACCATGCGTTACACAGGCGGTGGTCACAAACAAAGGTATCGTATCATTGATTTCAAAAGAACTAAAGTTGGAATTCCAGCTACAGTCAAATCAATTGAGTATGATCCAAACAGAACTGCTTTTATCGCATTATTATGGTATGCTGATGGAGAGAAAGCTTATATTATTGCTCAAAACGGTTTACAAGTAGGGCAAACACTTTTATCTGGTGAAGAATCTTCTCCTGAAATTGGAAATACTTTACCATTAAGTAAAATTCCATTGGGAACAGTAATTTCATGTATTGAATTACGTCCAGGGCAAGGTGCAACAATCGCAAGAAGTGCAGGAACTTTTGCTCAATTAATGGCAAGAGATGGAAAATATGCAACAATCAAAATGCCTTCAGGTGAGACAAGATTAATCTTGTTAACTTGTTCAGCTACAATTGGAGCAGTTTCTAATTCTGATCATCAGTTGATTGTATCTGGTAAAGCAGGTAGAAGCAGATGGTTAGGTAGAAGACCAAGAACAAGACCAGTAGCTATGAACCCTGTCGATCACCCAATGGGTGGTGGTGAAGGTCGTTCATCTGGAGGTCATCCACGTTCTAGAAAAGGTCTTCCTGCTAAAGGGTATAGAACTCGTTCTAAAGTGAACCCGAGTAATAAGTATATTGTTGAACGCAGAAAGAAATAATTAGATAGACATGGCACGTTCATTAAAAAAAGGACCTTTTGTACACTACAAATTAGATAAAAAAGTTCAGGAAAATATTGCTGGTGGAAATAAAGGCGTTGTTAAGACTTGGTCTAGAGCATCTATGATTACTCCAGATTTCGTAGGACAAACTATCGCAGTACACAATGGTCGTCAATTTGTTCCAGTTTATGTAACTGAGAACATGGTAGGACACAAATTAGGAGAGTTTTCGCCAACAAGATCTTTTAGAGGTCACGCTGGAGCAAAAAATAAAGGTAAAAAATAAGAAGCAATGGGAGTTCGTAAAAGAGAAACAGCAGACGCAAGAAAAGAGGCTAACAAGTCTATAGCTTTCGCTAAATTGAATAACTGCCCTACTTCACCTAGAAAAATGCGCTTAGTAGCAGACTTGGTAAGAGGTCAGAAAGTGGAAAGAGCTTTAAATATTTTAAGATTTAGCTCAAAAGAAGCTTCAAGAAAATTAGAGAAATTAGTATTATCTGCCATCAACAATTGGGAGCAGAAAAATGCTGAAGGAAACGTTTCTGAAGCAGGCTTATTTATAAAAACTATCACTGTAGATGGTGGAATGATGTTGAAAAGACTTCGTCCAGCTCCACAAGGAAGAGCACACAGAATTAGAAAACGTTCAAATCACGTAACAATCGTATTAGGACAATTAGATAACACACAAAGCAATTAATAAAGATGGGACAAAAGACAAATCCAATTGGAAACAGACTTGGGATCATCAGAGGATGGGATTCAAACTGGTATGGTGGAAATGATTACGGTGATAAAATCGCTGAAGATTATAAAATTAGAAAGTACATTCATGCTCGTTTATCAAAAGCTAGTGTATCAAAAGTAATCATCGAGAGAACTTTGAAACTTGTAACCGTTACTATCACTACTGCTAGACCTGGTATCATAATCGGGAAAGGTGGGCAAGAGGTAGACAAGTTAAAAGAAGAACTTAAGAAAGTTACTGACAAAGAGGTTCAAATTAACATCTTTGAAATTAAAAGACCAGAGCTAGATGCTTATTTAGTTGCAACAAGCATTGCTCGTCAAATCGAAAGCAGAATTTCTTACAGACGTGCGATTAAAATGGCTATTGCTGCCTCTATGCGTATGAATGCAGAAGGTATCAAAGTTTTGATTTCTGGTCGTTTGAATGGTGCGGAAATGGCACGTTCAGAAGGTTTCAAAGAAGGAAGAATTCCTCTATCAACTTTCAGAGCCGATATTGATTATGCTTTGGCTGAAGCGCATACTACTTACGGTAGAATGGGTATCAAAGTATGGATCATGAAAGGTGAAGTATATGGCAAAAGAGATCTTTCTCCACTTGTAGGTATGGATAAAAAACAAACCGGTACTGGTGGTGGAAAAGGGGGAGATTCTCCAAGAGGTGACAGAAAACCTTTTAATAAGGACAGAAAACCTACGGGAGACCGTAAAAGAAAGTAATTTTTTAAATACAAAGAAAAATGTTACAGCCTAAAAGAACAAAATACCGTAAGGTACAAAAGGGTAGAATGAAAGGTAATGCTCAAAGAGGTCACGAACTTTCAAGTGGAATGTTTGGTATTAAGTCAGTTCATGAAGATGGAATGTTCCTTACTTCACGTCAAATCGAAGCTGCGCGTATTGCTGCAACAAGATATATGAAAAGAGAAGGTCAATTATGGATCAATATCTTCCCAGACAAACCAATCACCAAAAAGCCTCTTGAGGTACGTATGGGTAAAGGTAAAGGTGCAGTCGAATATTGGGCTGCAATTGTAAAACCGGGAAGAATTATGTTTGAAGTTGGTGGAGTTCCACTTTCTGTTGCTAAAGAAGCTTTGCGTCTTGCGGCACAAAAACTTCCTGTAAAAACTAAGTTTGTCGTTGCTAGAGATTTCGAAGCATAATCTAAAATTAATTATGAAACAATCAGAAATTATAAATCTAACCGCAGCTGAGTTACAAGTAAAACTAAGTCAATTAAGAAAAGCGTATTCAGATCTAAAAAATGCTCACGCTATTTCACCAATTGCCAATCCACTTCAAATTAGAAGTGCTAGAAGAGCAGTTGCAAGAGTGGCAACTGAGCTAACTAAAAGAGAGTTACAATAATTGTATGCTAGCTAAAATGGAAGATAAAAGAAATTTAAGAAAAGAAAGAATTGGTGTGGTTACCTCAAACAAAATGGATAAATCCATTGTTGTGGCACAAGTAACAAAAGTAAAACACCCGTTATACGGTAAGTTCGTGTTAAAAACAAAAAAGTTTCATGCACACGACGAAACAAACGACTGTAACATTGGTGATACTGTAAAGATCATGGAAACAAGACCTTTATCAAAAACTAAATGTTGGAGACTAGTTGAAATCATTGAAAGAGCTAAGTAATTATGGTACAACAAGAATCGAGATTAAAAGTAGCAGATAACACAGGAGCAAAAGAAGTTTTGACTATCCGTGTTTTAGGAGGAACGAAACGTCGTTATGCCTCTGTTGGAGATAAAATTGTAGTATCAATTAAAGATGCAACACCAAACGGTAACGTGAAAAAAGGTGCTGTTTCTACTGCAGTTGTTGTGCGTACCAAAAAAGAAGTGAGAAGAGCTGATGGTTCTTATATCCGTTTTGATGACAATGCATGTGTTCTTTTGAACGCTGCAGGAGAAATGAGAGGAACACGTGTTTTTGGTCCAGTGGCGAGAGAACTTCGTGAAAAACAATTCATGAAAATTGTATCATTAGCACCAGAAGTGCTTTAATTAGTAGTAAAATGATAAAGCTAAAAATAAAATCAGGAGACAGAGTAACAGTTATCGCTGGAGACCATAAAGGTTCAGAAGGCAAAGTGTTACGTGTTGACCGTGAAAAAAACAAAGCAATCGTTGAAGGTGTAAACATGGTTTCGAAACATACAAAACCAAGTGCAAAGAGCCCTCAAGGAGGTATTGTTAAGAAAGAAGCTCCTATCCATATTTCAAACCTTGCATTGATTGATCCAAAATCAAAATCTGCAACTAAAGTTGGAATTAAAGTAGAAGGAGATAAGAAAGTGAGATTTTCAAAAAAATCTAATCAAGTAGTATAGTTATGGCATATTCACCTAGACTTAAACAAGAATATAAGGACAGAGTAATTGCTGCCCTTAAAGAAGAATTCGGTTATAAAAACGTAATGCAAGTTCCTAAATTGGAAAAAATCGTTTTGAGCCGTGGAGTTGGAGCAGCAGTATCTGATAAAAAACTGGTTGACTATGCAGTTGATGAGTTAACAAAAGTAACTGGCCAAAAAGCAGTATCTACAATTTCTAAAAAAGACGTTGCGTCTTTCAAATTGAGAAAAGGCATGCCAATTGGAGCAAAAGTAACTCTAAGAGGTGAAAGAATGTATGAGTTTTTAGATAGACTTATTACTTCATCTTTACCACGTGTTAGAGATTTTAATGGTATTAAAGCTACTGGTTTTGACGGAAGAGGAAATTACAATCTTGGTGTTACTGAACAAATCATTTTCCCAGAAATTGATATTGATAAAGTTAACAAAATAGCTGGTTTGGATATTACTTTTGTAACTTCTGCTGCAACTGACAAAGAAGCAAAGTCATTATTGGCTGAATTAGGTTTACCTTTTAAAAAGAATTAAGATATGGCTAAAGAATCAATGAAAGCCCGTGAGGTTAAGAGAGAGAAAACGGTAGCTAAGTATGCTGAGAAAAGAAAAGCTTTGTTGGAAGCAAAAGATTACGAAGGCCTACAGAAATTACCTAAAAATGCTTCGCCAGTTCGAATGCATAATCGTTGTAAGCTAACTGGAAGACCAAGAGGGTATATGCGTCAATTCGGTATTTCACGTGTTACTTTTCGCGAAATGGCAAACCAAGGATTAATACCAGGGGTTAAAAAAGCTTCTTGGTAATCAACAATTAATTATCAATTGGTTAAAGGTTCATTTAGTGAGTACTTCTTGAAAACCATAACCGCAAATTTATACATATGTATACAGATCCAATTGCAGATTATCTTACGAGAGTTAGAAATGCAGTGATGGCAAACCACAAAGTGGTTGAGGTTCCGGCATCTAACTTGAAAAAAGAAATCACAAAGATTTTATTCGATCAAGGATATATCTTAAGTTACAAATTTGAAGACAATTCCGTTCAAGGAACTATCAAAATTGCTTTAAAGTATGATAAAGATACTAAAGAGTCAGTAATAAAAGATATTCAAAGAATTAGTAAACCAGGTTTACGTAAATATGCTGGTTCTTCAAAAATACCAAGAATTCTTAATGGGTTAGGAATTGCTATTGTTTCTACATCAAAAGGTTTAATGACCGGAAAACAAGCTAAGCAATTAAATGTTGGTGGAGAAGTAATTTGCTACGTATACTAATTTAAAACAGTTAAACAATGTCAAGAATAGGTAAAAATCCAATTTCAATTCCTGCTGGTGTAACTGTAGAAGTTAGTGAAACAGTAATTACAGTTAAAGGAAAGTTAGGTCAACTTACACAACATTACGCTGATGTAACTGTTAAAGTTGAAGAAGGTCAACTTTTAGTAGAAAGACCTTCTGATAGTAAAGATCATAGAGCAAAACACGGATTGTACAGATCATTAATCAACAACATGATTATTGGTGTATCCGAAGGGTTTACAAAAGAATTAGAATTGGTTGGAGTAGGTTATAGAGCTTCAAACCAAGGACAAAAATTAGATTTAGCTTTAGGTTTTTCACACAATATTGTTTTAGAATTAGCTCCAGAAGTTAAACTTGAAACAATATCTGAAAAAGGGAAAAACCCAATCGTTAAGTTAACATCTTTCGACAAACAGTTAATCGGACAAATCGCTGCTAAAATCAGAGGTTTCCGTAAACCAGAACCTTATAAAGGAAAAGGTGTTAAGTTTGTTGGTGAAGTATTAAGAAGAAAAGCAGGTAAATCTGCATAAAAAATAACATTATGTCATTAACAAAAACTGAAAGAAGACAAAGAATTAGATTCAGAATCAGAAAGATTGTAAGCGGTACTGCTACTAATCCTAGACTTTCTGTATTCAGAAGTAATAAAGAAATCTATGCACAGCTAATAGACGATGTGAATGGTGTTACTTTATTGGCTGCTTCATCAAAAGATAAAGGAGTAGATATTAAAGGTACAAACGTAGAAATTGCAACAGCTGTTGGCAAACTAGTTGCTGAAAAAGCGTTAAAAGCCGGATTTGAAACAGTAACTTTCGATAGAGGAGGTTATTTATACCACGGTCGTATTAAATCATTAGCGGAAGGCGCAAGAGCAGCTGGACTTAAATTCTAAGAAATTATGTATAACGGATACAAAAATGTAGAGTTAGTAAAACCTAGCGGTCTTGAATTAAAAGATCGTTTGGTTAGTGTAAATCGTGTTACTAAAGTAACTAAAGGAGGAAGAGCATTCGGTTTTTCTGCGATAGTTGTGGTTGGTGATGAAAACGGTGTTGTTGGACATGGTTTAGGAAAATCAAAAGATGTTTCTGAAGCTATTGCAAAAGCAGTAGAAGATGCAAAGAAAAATTTGGTTAGAATACCTTTAAGTGGTCAATCTGTGCCTCACGAACAAAAAGGAAAATTTGGTGGAGCAGCAGTATTTTTGATGCCTGCATCTCATGGTACAGGAGTTATTGCTGGTGGTGCTGTTCGTGCAGTACTTGAGTCAGTTGGCATTCATGATGTATTGTCTAAATCACAAGGTTCATCAAATCCTCACAACGTGGTAAAAGCAACTTTTGATGCTTTATTACAAATGAGAAGTGCTGTAACCGTTGCAAAACAAAGAGGTATTTCTTTAGAAAAAGTATTTAAAGGTTAATTCAAGGAAATTATGGCTAAATTATTAGTAAAACAAGTTAGAAGTAAAATCAACTGTCCTCTTACACAAAAAAGAGGATTAGAAGCTTTAGGTCTTCGTAAAATGGGACAAGTTGTGGAGCATGATTCAAATCCAGCTATCCTTGGAATGATAAATAAAGTTAAACACTTAGTTTCCGTCGAGGAAGTTAAATAACAATTATAGTTATGAATTTAAGTAACTTACAGCCTGCAGAAGGTTCTACACACAATCAAAATAAACGATTAGGTAGAGGTGAAGGTTCAGGTAAAGGTGGTACAGCCGCAAGAGGTCACAAAGGAGCAAAGTCTCGTTCTGGTTATTCAAAAAAAATAGGCTTTGAAGGCGGTCAAATGCCACTTCAAAGACGTGTACCTAAGTTTGGTTTTACAAACATCAATCGTAAAGAATATCAAGGTGTAAATCTTGACTCACTTCAATTATTAGTTGATAATGGAATTGTTACCGATACTGTGGATTTTTCAGTATTAGTTGAAAACCGGTTAGCATCTAAGAATGAACTTGTTAAAATTCTTGGAAGAGGTGAGTTGAAGTCAAAATTAAAAGTAACCGCTCATAAATTTACTGCTACTGCAAAAGCGGCTATAGAAGCTGCTGGTGGAGAAGCAGTAACATTATAAACACTAGAACAATGAAGAAATTTTTTGAATCATTAAATAATGTTTGGAAAATAGAAGAACTGAAAAACAGAATCTTGATTACTCTTGGGCTGTTATTAGTTTACCGTTTTGGAGCGCACGTTACGCTACCAGGTATTGATGCTTCACAATTACAAAGCTTAGCCGGTCAAACAGAAAAGGGTATTGGTTCAATACTTGATATGTTTACTGGTGGAGCATTTTCAAAAGCATCAGTATTTGCATTGGGTATTATGCCTTACATTTCGGCTTCAATTGTTGTTCAATTAATGGGTATTGCTATTCCCTATTTGCAGAAATTACAAAAAGATGGAGAAAGTGGTAGAAAGAAATTAAATCAAATTACTAGATGGTTAACCATTGCAATTACACTTGTTCAAGGTCCAGGTTATATTTATAACTTGTATTCAACTTTACCAGCTAATGCATTTTTATTAGGTTTTGACTCATTCCAATTCTTATTTTCATCTGTATTAATTCTTACCACAGGAACAATTTTTGCCATGTGGTTAGGAGAAAAAATTACAGACAAAGGAATTGGTAATGGAATTTCTCTTTTGATAATGGTTGGAATTTTAGCAAGATTACCTCAAGCCTTAATTCAAGAATTTACTTCAAAAGTAACTAATAACAATGGTGGACCAATGGTGTTAGTAATTGAAATTATTGTTTGGTTATTAGTAATTATTGCTTGTGTATTATTAGTCATGGCAGTGAGAAAAATTCCAGTACAGTATGCTCGTCGTACAACAACTGGAGATTTCGAACAAGATATGATGGGTGGAAACAGACAATGGATTCCTCTAAAGTTAAATTCTGCAGGTGTAATGCCAATCATTTTTGCGCAAGCAATTATGTTTATCCCAGCAGCTTTAGCGGGACTCTCAAATTCTGAAACATCACAATCTATAGCTGGAACTTTCAGTAATATGTTTGGATTTTGGTATAATTTGGTATTTGCAACGTTAATTTTAGTTTTTACTTTCTTTTACACGGCAATTACGGTTCCAACAAATAAAATGGCTGATGATTTAAAAAGAAGTGGTGGTTTTATTCCAGGGGTTAAACCAGGAATTGATACAGCTGATTTCTTAGATAAAATCATGTCTCTTATCACATTCCCAGGTTCATTATTTCTGGCACTAATCGCTGTGTTCCCAGCAATTGTTGTTAGTCTTGATGTTCAACAATCATGGGCAATGTTTTATGGTGGAACTTCACTTATTATTATGGTTGGAGTTGCGATTGATACTATTCAACAAATAAACTCTTATTTATTGAATAAACACTATGATGGATTAATGAAAACCGGTAAAAATAGAAAAGCAGTAGCTTAGTTTTTATGGCAAAACAATCAGCAATAGAACAAGACGGATCGATAATTGAAGCATTGTCAAATGCAATGTTTCGTGTTGAGTTAGAAAACGGACATATCGTAATTGCTCATATTTCTGGAAAAATGCGAATGCATTACATCAAATTGTTACCTGGTGACAAAGTGAAATTGGAAATGAGTCCTTATGATTTGTCAAAAGCAAGAATTACTTATAGATACTAAAGATATTCAAAATGAAAGTAAGAACATCAGTTAAAAAAAGAAGTGCCGAGTGCAAGATTGTACGAAGAAAAGGCAGATTATACGTAATCAATAAAAAGAATCCTAGATTTAAACAAAGACAAGGATAGTTATGGCAAGAATAGCAGGGGTAGATATCCCAAAAAACAAAAGAGGAGTTATCGCTTTAACCTACATCTTCGGTATAGGTAAAAGTAGAGCTATTGAGATTTTAGAAAAAGCTCAAGTTAGCCAAGATAAAAAAGTTCAAGATTGGAATGATGACGAAATCGGAGGAATTCGTGATGCAGTTTCCTATTTCAAAATTGAAGGTGAACTTCGTTCTGAAGTTTCATTACACATCAAGCGTCTTATGGACATTGGATGTTATAGAGGAATTCGTCATAGATCTGGTCTTCCATTAAGAGGTCAAAGAACTAAAAACAACTCTAGAACAAGAAAAGGTAAAAGAAAAACTGTTGCTAACAAGAAAAAAGCAACTAAATAATAAGTAATATGGCTAAAGCAACAACAAAAAAACGTAAAGTTATCGTTGAATCATCAGGCGAAGCGCATATTAATGCAACTTTCAACAACATCATTATTTCTTTGACAAATAAGAAAGGTGAAGTTATTTCTTGGTCATCTGCTGGTAAAATGGGTTTCAGAGGTTCAAAAAAGAATACTCCCTATGCAGCTCAAATGGCAGCAGAAGATTGTGGAAAAGTAGCATTAGAAGCAGGACTAAAAAAAGTAAAAGTGTATGTTAAAGGTCCAGGTAACGGAAGAGAATCTGCTATTAGATCTATACACAATTCAGGAATTGAAGTAACAGAAATCATTGATGTTACTCCAATGCCACACAACGGATGTCGTCCTCCTAAAAGACGTAGAGTTTAATTTTATACTGAATTTATACTGAATTTAATTCAGTATTTCAGTATCTAATATATTTAAGTATAACAAAAGATAGAAAATAGATTATCGAAGGATATGACCTGAATTCATAATCTCTATCTTAAAACAATTTAAAATGGCAAGATATACTGGTCCAAGTACAAGAATTGCTCGTAAATTTGGCGAAGCAATATTCGGAGAAGATAAATCCTTCGAAAAAAGAAATTACCCTCCAGGCCAACATGGTATGGCTAAGAAAAGAGGTAAAAAATCTGAATACGCTGTCCAATTGATGGAAAAGCAAAAAGCTAAATATTCTTATGGAATTTTAGAAAAACAATTCAGAAACCTGTTTGAAAAAGCAGCAGCTTCAAAAGGGGTAACTGGTGAAATTCTTTTACAATTATGTGAAGCAAGATTAGATAATGTAGTTTTCAGAATGGGAATTGCACCTTCTAGAAGAGCGGCAAGACAAATCGTTTCTCACCGTCACATAACTGTGAATGGAGAATTGGTTAATATTCCTTCTTATCACCTGAAACCAGGTGACAAAGTAGCTGTTCGTGAAAAATCCAAATCTGTTGAAGCTATCGAGCGTTCATTGGCCAATTCTTCTCATGTATATGAGTGGATAACATGGAATAATGATACTAAGGAAGGAACTTTTGTTTCTGTTCCTCAAAGACTTCAAATTCCAGAAAACATAAAAGAACAGTTAATCGTAGAGTTGTACAACAAATAATAATTGACATCAGTCTAAATTATGGCAATATTTAATTTTCAGAAGCCCGATAAAGTTATCATGATCGATTCAACCGATTTTGAAGGTAAGTTTGAATTCAGACCTTTAGAACCTGGTTACGGATTAACAGTTGGTAATGCACTTAGAAGAGTTTTACTTTCTGCGTTAGAAGGTTATGCAATAACATCCGTTCGTATAGAAGGAGTTGAGCATGAATTTTCAACGATTTCAGGAGTTGTAGAAGATGTAACTGAAATTATCCTAAACCTTAAACAAGTACGTTTCAAACGTCAAATTGAGGATGTAGATAATGAAACAGTTTCAATTTCTATCTCAGGTAAAGACCAAATTACAGCAGGTGATTTTCAAAAATTCATCTCTGGTTTTCAAGTATTGAACCCAGAACTTGTAATTTGTAACCTTGATAGCAAAGTAAATTTGAACATGGAATTAACTATCGAGAAAGGTCGTGGTTATGTTCCTGCTGAGGAGAACAAAAAACAGAATGCAGCTATAGGTACTATTTTTACAGACTCAATTTTTACTCCAGTAAAAAATGTAAAATATGCTATTGAAAACTTCCGTGTGGAGCAAAAAACAGATTATGAAAAATTAGTTTTTGAAATCAAAACTGATGGTTCAATCAATCCAAAAGATGCTTTAACAGAAGCTGCTAAAGTTTTAATTCACCACTTTATGTTATTCTCTGATGAGAGAATTACTTTAGAAGCTGATGAAATTGCTCAAACAGAATCTTACGACGAAGAATCATTACACATGAGACAATTGCTTAAAACTAAGCTTGTTGATATGGATTTATCTGTGAGAGCATTGAATTGTTTGAAAGCTGCAGAAGTAGATACACTGGGAGATTTAGTATCTTTCAACAAAAACGACTTGATGAAGTTCCGTAATTTTGGTAAAAAATCGCTAACGGAGTTAGATGAATTGGTTGCCAATAAAAATTTAACTTTCGGAATGGATTTAGGTAAATACAAATTAGATAAAGAATAAATTACTTCATATTTTGCTCTCCAAAGTGGATTGATGCAAGATGAAGGTTAAAAAAAACACGTCATGAGACACGGAAAAAAAGTAAACCATTTAAGCAGACAGACTGGACATAGAAAATCTATGTTGGCTAATATGGCTTGTTCATTAATTGAGCACAAACGTATTAATACTACTGTTGCTAAGGCAAAAGCACTTAAACAATTTGTTGAACCGCTTATAACAAAATCAAAAGAAGACACCACTCACAACCGTCGTATCGTATTCGCTTACTTGCGTAATAAATATGGTGTAACTGAACTTTTTAGAGAAGTTGCAGCAAAAGTTGGTGATCGTCCAGGTGGATATACTCGTATAATTAAAGTTGGAAATCGTTTGGGAGATAATGCTGATATGGCAATGATCGAACTAGTAGATTTTAACGAACTTTACAAAGGTGGTAAAAAAGAAGAGAAAAAAGCAAAAAGCCGTCGTGGTGGTAAAGCTAAAAAATCTGATGATACCACTCCAGTTGCAGAAGTTAAACCAGTTGAAACTACTCAAGCAGCGGTTGTTGAAGAAGTTGTTGAGACTCCAATTGAAGCTGTTGACTCAAGCGTTAGCGAACTGGCGGAGCAAACTCCAGAAGTTGTTGAAGAAACTCCAGTTGCAGAAGTTGAAGAAACTCCAGTTGCAGAGGATGTTGAATCAAGCGTTAGCGAGCAGGCGGAGCAAACTCCAGAAGTTGTTGAAGAAACTCCAGTTGCAGAAGTTGAAGAAACTCCAGCACCTGAAACAGAAGCTCCATCTGATGAAGAATCAAAAGAAGAACAAGCATAATGATTGCCACTTCATAAATATAAAGGATAAACGTTTTGTTTATCCTTTTTTTTTGCCATAAAAGGAATGTTTATAAACTTTAATAAATCGATTTAGAATTTAATTTGGAATACTCTAAATTTGTAACACGACAACTAAGATAATCGAATGAAATACACAACACGACCACAAGCTATTTTACTACTTGCAGACGGAACTATTTTTTATGGGAAATCTATTGGAATTTCTGGAAAAACTTTTGGAGAAGTTTGCTTTAATACAGGAATGACAGGTTATCAAGAAATATTTACTGATCCATCTTATTTTGGACAAATCATGGTGGCTACTAATCCACACATTGGGAACTATGGTGTAAATTCAGAAGAAGTTGAGTCGGAAAAAATAATGATTTCGGGATTGGTATGTAAAAATTTTAGCTTTAATCATTCACGTCCTGATTCCGAAAGTAATCTTTATGACTATTTTGAAAACCAAAATTTGATTTGTATTTCAGATGTTGACACACGTGCTTTGGTGAGTTATATTAGAGATAATGGCGCTCAAAATGCTGTGATTTGCACAGACGGAACTTCAATTGAGGAATTAAAAACGCTATTGACCAACATACCAAATATGGAAGGATTAGAATTGGCTTCCAAAGTATCAACAACTGAACCTTATTTTTTTGGGAATGAAAATGCAACATTTAAAATTTCAGCTTTGGATTTAGGGATTAAAAGAAATATCCTGAGAAACTTGGCAAAAAGAGATTGTTATATTAAAGTGTTTCCATACAATACAACATTTGAAGACTTAAAAGCATTTAATCCAGATGGTTATTTTTTATCTAATGGACCAGGTGATCCTGAACCTTTGGAACAAGTTATTGGAGTTGCACAAGAAATTATTGCATCTGATACACCCGTTTTTGGAATATGTTTAGGACATCAAATTATTGGTTTAGCTAATGGAATTTCAACCTATAAAATGTTTAACGGTCACAGAGGAATTAATCATCCGGTCATGAATATCTTGACTGGAAAAGGTGAAATCACCTCTCAAAACCACGGATTTGCAGTGAATAGAGAAGAATTGGAAAAACATAACGATTTGGAAATCACACACTACCATCTCAATGATAATACAGTAGCTGGAATGAAAATGAAATCTAAGAATTGTTTCTCAGTGCAGTATCATCCAGAAGCAAGTCCAGGACCACATGATTCTTCTTATTTATTTGATGAGTTTATTTCCAATATTAAATGGAGTAAGGAATTGCAACAAGCTTAAAACTGTCCAAATTTCATTTATCGTAAAAAAACTAAAACGATTGCGTTAATAACATTCTAGCGAATTGTCAAATTGATAAATAAAGTTGAAATATATTTGTTGTCATCCTAAGCGCTCTCGAAGTTTCTCGAGAAGGACTATAAACTATAATCAAAAATCTAAATATCATAAAAATGAGTATTATTATTAAAGTTCACGCAAGACAAATTCTTGACTCCAGAGGAAATCCTACAATTGAAGTAGATGTAGTAACAGAAAACGGCGTTTTAGGTCGTGCAGCGGTTCCAAGTGGTGCATCAACCGGCGAACACGAAGCAGTAGAATTAAGAGATGGCGGAAAAAATTACATGGGTAAAGGCGTGTTGAAAGCAGTTCATAATGTAAATGCTGCTATAGCACCCGAATTAGTAGGGATTTCTGTTTTTGAACAAAATCATATCGATCAATTGATGATTGAATTGGATGCCACCCCAAACAAATCAAACCTTGGTGCTAACGCTATTCTAGGTGTTTCTTTGGCTGTTGCTAAAGCGGCTGCAAACGAACTTGGTTTGCCTTTATATAGATATGTAGGTGGAGTTTCTGCCAATACATTACCCGTTCCAATGATGAATATTATCAATGGCGGTTCACATTCTGATGCGCCGATTGCGTTTCAAGAATTTATGATTATGCCGGTAAAAGCAACATCTTTTACTCATGCGATGCAAATGGGAACTGAGATTTTTCATAACCTTAAAAAAGTATTGCACGACAGAAATCTTTCTACAGCAGTAGGCGATGAAGGTGGTTTTGCACCAAACCTTGCGGGTGGAACTGAAGATGCTTTGGATACTATTAAAAAAGCAGTTGAAAATGCGGGTTATACATTTGGTGACGAAGTAATGATTGCATTAGATTGCGCCGCTTCTGAATTTTATGTAGATGGAAAATACGACTATACCAAATTTGAAGGTGCAACAGGAAAAATAAGAACCTCAAAAGAACAAGCTGAATATTTAGTTTCATTGGCTACCCATTACCCAATTATTTCTATCGAAGACGGAATGTACGAAGACGACTGGGAAGGTTGGAAGTATTTAACAGAATTAATAGGAGATAAAATTCAATTAGTAGGCGATGATTTATTTGTAACTAATGTAGAGCGTTTGTCTCGAGGAATTAAGGAAGGTATTGCCAATTCAATATTAGTAAAAGTAAATCAAATTGGAACCTTAACCGAAACTATTGCAGCGGTAAACATGGCGCATAATGCAGGTTACACCTCAGTAATGTCGCACCGATCAGGAGAAACTGAGGACAATACTATTGCTGATTTAGCCGTTGCCTTAAATTGTGGCCAAATCAAAACGGGTTCAGCTTCGCGTTCTGATAGAATGGCAAAATACAACCAGTTACTTAGAATTGAAGAGGAGTTAGGCGATACCGCTTATTTTCCGGGCTTGAAAGCGTTTAAGCAAAAGTAATCTTTTGTATTTTTTTTATAACCCTGTCAGCGTTTTAAACGCTGACAGGGTTTATAATTTATTTCAATGCTATTTTTTCCCCGACCATCTAGGCACTAGCACTGCTTTAACCGATTTTAATTGCAATGCTTACCAAATCGAAGATTCATCGAACACCGCTTAAAGATATTAACTTGGTGAGATAATTTTTCTTAAATTTACCTTTTGGCGAAACCATGGCGCAGCAGTTGGGTAGCAATTACTACAACTCGCCCTATAAGTTTAACGGCAAAGAACTCGACGAGGAAACCGGTTTAAGCTATTTTGGTGCTAGGTATTATAACCCTAAATGGAGTATTTGGTTGAGTGTTGACCCGCTAGCGGAGAAATATCCGAACGTGTCGCCATACACATATTGCTTGAATAATCCTATAAATTTTATAGACCCTGATGGTAGAGATGTTATCGTTTGGCATGTTTATGATGTTGTAAATGGAGGAATGACTGCTAATCGTGGTTATGCAAGTAAGAAATTTAATCAAGCTATGAAACATTTTGCAAAAACAGATTACGGTAAATCATTTTTATTGCAGTTTATGAAAAAAGGTCAGTCTATATATGGTGTGACAGCAAAGGAAAACGGAAAACACTCTGATAAAAATTTAAATTTACATGATTTGACTTTGGAGAAGGCATCTCCTTCTGAAAGAGGTGCTGTTTTTGTAGAAAGTGACGGCACGGTTTGGGAAGGAATGACTGTTTTTCCAGATTCTAAAGAAGATATGAGTTTAAATGTTTACTTTGCAAATGTTAATGGAGAAAACTCGACTACAGAACTTGGAGAAACAATTGCTCATGAGTTAGGATTGCATGGAAATAAGTATGAGCAATATATTGATGCTATATTAAAAGGCAAATCTTTTAAAAATATACAAAGTGGCTCCAAAGATCATGATGGATTAAAGAAATCTGATATTAAAAACAAATCATATCAGATATATAAAAAAATTATGGAGCAATTGATTAAAATTAATTCTAACTATAAAATACAGATGGAAGATGATAAAAAAAGAAACCATAATTAAAATAATATCTGTTTTATCTATAGTTATAATATGTTGTTGTAACCAGGAAAGCGAAAGTTATTTTCTTAAAGATAAAAATAATAATACTGTTGAAATAATAAGAAATAAAGACAAATTATCAATTTTTGAGTATGATAATTCAAAAAAAATGGAATTAAGAGATTTAGTTAAAATAAATGATGACTATTTTGATGATAACGTATTAGAAAGAAAAAGAAATGACACTAATTCCTATCTCTTTTTATCAAAATGCAAAAAAAAATATCTTGTCATTGACAAACATTCATTACTAAATGATAGTATAATAATTGGGAATAAAGAAAATGAAATGTATTACACAGAAATTAAATCAAATGAAAAACCTGTAAATTTTAAATATTACTATAATAAAAATTATGAAATAAAAAAAATCACAATAAAAATAGGAAAAAAAATACGAATTTATGAATAAAGACCCCAGCTCCGCAAAGTGTTCCTCGCTTCGCTCGGGTGCAATCCGTACCCACAAAGCGAAGATATGAAAACACAAAACCCAGCAATTGCTGGGTTTATTGTTATAATAAATATTTTTTACAGGCGTTTTATAACCTTGCTTTTATCCTGTTTGTTGTGCAAAATGGCAATAATTAAAATTTGTTTTTTGTCTTCATTAATTGTAAAATGAATACCGTATGGAAAAAATTTAGGGTGAGCAATTCTAATATTTTCAAAAATTGGATAATAGATAAAAGGATTTTTTTGCAATTTATCAATAGTCTCTTTTATGCAATGGGCGAAACGTTCTTCTAAATCTGTATCAGGGTTTTGCTCATAATACCAAAGCTTGGCAATCTCAATATCGTCTTCAACTTCGTCAAAATACTCTAGTTCATAATCAAATTCAATCATCGATTCACTTTTTTATTAAGTGCATCAAATAATCCTTGAATTGGTTTTACACGTTCAGGATTCTTGGCAATAGCTTCTAATCTTGATGTTAAAAGTTCTTTTTGCCAATCAGGAATATCAGATGAAATTTCTTCAATATCGGGATACTGTTGTTTAATTAAACTCCATTCTTGTTGTGGAATGTAAACTCCTGAATTATTGCCGTTGCTGTCGTGTAATACTTGAAGTTTCATTGTTTTGATTATTTAGATATTTGTAAATTCTCTATAAAAAAGTTCTGAAATTTTTGTTTGGTAAGCATTGTGGCAAGCATTCTGTACAATAAATTTTTATCCAAATCATCGTCTTTGCCTACTCTATCTAACACAAATGTACTATTCTTATTGATATTTTCAAAATTTTAATACCTACGCAAAGTGTTTCTTTGAAAAGCTTCAAATGTCTCCTGACTGCGGAGCTAGGAAGAGACAAAACTATTAACAAGATGCCCTTCGACTTTACTTCGACTTCGCTCAGTATTAACTAGCATGTCAAAACTATTGACAAAATAGGTGTAATCTTTTGTATTTTTTTTATAACCCTGTCAGCTTTCAAAACACTGACAGGGTTTATAATTTAATCCAATGCTATTTTTTCTCTTGAAGTGATGCTAAAAGTAATTTTGCTATTGCTTCTGATGAAGCAGGGTTTTGACCAGTAATTAGCAAACCATCTTGTTGGGTGTGACTACTCCAATCAGCTCCTTTACTATAAATAGCGCCATGCTTTATCAATTCATCTTCTAATAAAAATGGCACTACTTGGGTTAGTTTAATTACTTCTTCCTCTGAGTTTGAAAAACTGGTAAGGTGTTTGCCTTTTACAATTGGTTCTCCATTCGCTGCTTTTGTATTCACTAATGCGGCTGGCGCATGACAAACAAAGGCAATTGGTTTTTGATGATTATAAAACTCTTCAATCAGTTGAATAGAATTTTTATCAATGGCTAAATCCCATAAAAGACCATGCCCTCCAGGATAAAAAACAGCATCAAAATCCTCTTGTTTCATATCACTTAGCTTTTGTGAATGTGCCACTTTATCAATGAGTTTATAGTCTTTATAAAATCTTTCAGTAGACGGTGTTTGCGCATCTTTTAACTCACTACCTGGATCCACTGGTGGTTGCCCGCCTTTTGGCGAAGCAATTGTAATTTCAGCACCGGCATCGGCTAAAACATAATAGGGGCTTGCAAATTCTTCAATCCAAAAACCTGTTTTTTCTTGGGTGTTTCCCAAAGTAGCATGTGACGTTAAAACGAATAAAATTTTCATAACTAGTAGTATTTATTTAATTAAAATCTTTATTTACACTCACGATTATCTCGTTCTTCCTGCCAAATAATTGGTAAGGTGGATTGTATCCTAAGTATCGAAAGTGACCGTAATAAGAAATGGAATTTGCTTTTAAAGCATTTTCCAATTTCTCAATATTTTCATTGATGTGTTGAGTAGATGCGAAACCTCCAAATGTTATAGCGGCCACATATTCGTCAGCTGTAGTTACAATTTTCACCTCCGAACTGTTTGGTTTTGGCAAGTTGTCTTTATTGTATTCAGAAGGCATCACAAAACTCATAGAGGAAATAGTATCATTTACATCCATATATACAGGAGCAGTCATGGCTATTTTTTGTTGGGCACTGTTACCGCCAAAAATATAACCCGCTAATTTACTAAAACCAGAACTCCCTAACTCTTTATAAGATTTTGCAGAAGATGTAATCGTAGCCATAGTCGCAGCCGGATAAAATCGTATTTCAAAATTTTTTTCTACCCGAATTACTTTGTATGGCTGTGTTTGTGTTGAATTAATTGACAGGGTAGTATATACTTGGAATAGTAACAGGAGTCCGATAATGATGCAGGTTGTTATGATGAAAATTTTCATTTTTTAAATAATTTAGGACTTCTTCAATTCCACTGTTACTCGGGTAATCTTTTATTTTGAGACAATTTACAAATTAATTTTTGACTGTTGCATATTCTTCACAGATATTTGCACATTTTTTACAAGCTTCTGCACATGCTTTACAAGAATCAAGATGAGAAGCGTGTTTTGCACACTCTTCGGAACAAATTCTGCATATTTTAGCACATAATGCATGTAAATCTTGACTAAATCTTGAACCCCTAGCTTCAAAGCGTGCACATAGTGCACAAATAGCAGCGCAATCTCTGCATAATGCAATGCACTCTTTATTGCCACTCGCAATACAATCGGTAATACAGCTTTCGCAAGTTATCAAACATGCTAAACATGCTTCGATACCTTTTTTTGAAATTTTCATTTTGAAATTATTTTCATTGCGAATGAATTTTCACAATGAGTCAAAGGTGCTACTGATTACTTACTAAAACCTTGTATAATAATAAATAAGAATTATAACATTCACACATTGTTTCGATAGCAACTACGTAACACTTTTAGTTATTTTTTGTTTTAGAATGAGCAATCGGGATAATTTTCTCAGAAATCAAAAAAATGAGTTTTTATTTTTCAATTAGTAATACTACTTTTGCACATGCAACACAACGTACTTATTTTAGATTTCGGTTCACAATACACCCAACTTATTGCACGCCGCGTTCGCGAATTAAATATATTTTGCGAAATCTTTCCATTTAATCATTTTCCAACTGATTTATCTTCCTATAAAGCAGTTATTCTGTCGGGTAGCCCTTTTTCTGTGAGAAGTGATGATGCTCCTCATCCTGATTTATCACAAATTCGTGGTAAAATGCCTTTGCTAGCTGTATGTTATGGAGCACAGTATTTAGCGCATTTTCATGGTGGCGAAGTGGCACCAAGTAATACTCGTGAATATGGCAGAGCGAATTTATCGTTCATTAAAGACGACGAAGTTTTTATGGATGAAGTGGCTTTGAACAGCCAAGTTTGGATGAGCCACAGCGATACCATTAAGCATTTGCCAACTAAAGGAGTGCTTATTGCAAGTACCAAAGATGTAGAAAATGCCGCTTATAAAATCGACGGCGAAACAACGTATGCTATTCAGTTTCATCCCGAAGTCTATCATTCAACGGATGGAAAACAAATTCTAGAGAACTTTTTGGTAAAGATTGCACACGTTCCTCAAAACTTTACACCCAATGCTTTTGTGGAAGACTGTGTCAAAGAATTGAAAGAGAAAGTTAAAGAAGATAAAGTCGTTCTTGGACTTTCTGGTGGAGTAGATTCTACCGTAGCAGCAGTTTTATTGCACAAAGCTATTGGTAAAAACTTGTATTGTATATTCGTTAACAATGGTTTGCTTCGCAAAAACGAATTCGAAAATGTATTGCATCAATACAAGGGCATGGGATTGAATGTAAAAGGTGTTGATGCTTCAACCCGATTTATGAATGCATTAGATGGAATTGAAGATCCGGAAACCAAAAGAAAAGCAATTGGGAATGCCTTTATTGAAGTTTTCGATGAAGAAGCGCATTTAATTGAAGATGTAACTTGGTTGGCTCAAGGTACTATTTATCCTGATGTTATCGAATCAGTCTCAGTAAAAGGACCATCGGCTACTATCAAATCGCATCATAATGTGGGCGGTTTGCCTGATTTTATGAAATTGCAAATTGTGGAACCGTTGCGTATGCTTTTTAAAGACGAAGTGCGAAGAGTGGGTAAAACTTTGGGGATCGACCCTGAACTTTTGGGAAGGCATCCTTTTCCTGGTCCGGGATTATCGATTAGAATATTGGGTGCTATTACTCCGGAGAAAGTTAGAATTCTGCAAGAAGTAGATTCTATTTTTATTGAAGGATTAAAAACTCACGGATTATATGATAGCGTTTGGCAAGCAGGAGCGATTTTACTTCCTGTTAACAGCGTAGGAGTTATGGGTGATGAGCGAACATACGAAAAAGTGGTAGCACTTAGAGCAGTTGAGTCGACCGATGGAATGACAGCGGATTGGGTACATTTGCCATATGATTTTTTGATGAAAATTTCCAATGAAATTATTAATAAAGTAAAAGGCGTGAATAGAGTGGTATACGATATCAGCTCAAAACCGCCAGCTACAATAGAATGGGAATAGTTTTTGTTAACAACAAATAGTTAACGAAAAAATAGGCATACAAGATTGATATTAAAAAGATTTGTTAACTTTATACGTTAAATAAATAGTAACTACATGAAAAATCGTATTCTTTATTCAATATTGCTTACTGTTTTTTCTTTTTGCTTTACTGTTTCGGCAAAGCAAGAGAAATACATCAAACATAGTGTATCTAGTGGAGAAACAGTCAATAGTATTGCTCAAAAATATAGAGTAACACCCTATGATATTTTTAAATTAAATCCAGATTCTCAAAATGGAATTAAGTTGAATAGCGTATTGTTGATTCCACCATCAACAATAGAAGTTACCACAAATGCCCCAAGACAAACTACTCCAAAACTAAATCCAACTACTC
The DNA here is from genome assembly GCA_020403245.1 of Flavobacterium sp. Classification (GTDB taxonomy): domain Bacteria; phylum Bacteroidota; class Bacteroidia; order Flavobacteriales; family Flavobacteriaceae; genus Flavobacterium. Next base: position 72,027 of record JADBYA010000057.1, read on the forward strand.
ATATAGTTCAACCTAAAGAAACTTTATTTAGTCTTTCAAGACAATACGGAGTAACTGTTGATGCACTAAAAGAAGCCAACGCTAATTTGTTAAAAGATGGTTTAAAGATTGGTCAAACAATTAAGATTCCTTCCGCTATTGCAACTCAAGAGACTTATGACAAACCTCCTGTAGAAAAACCAGTTCCTGCACCAAAAGATACCCCAAAAGTAGTGGTGAAAAGTGAACCAAAAGCTGATTCAGCAGTTGGAAATGTTGTTTATCATGTCATTGAACCTAAGGAAACTAAATATGGAATTTCCAAAAAATATGGTATGACTATTTCAGAATTAGAGCGATTGAATCCACAAATAGTAAATGATTTTCCTGTAGGTTTAAAACTTGTAGTGTCGGGTAACGCTCCATCAACTAGTGAAACGATTACTCCAGTTGTCGTTAAACCAGCAACAGAAAGCACTAAAAAATACTTGCAAGAATATGTAGTCAAACCTAAAGAAACTATTGCAAGTATTGCCAATGATTTTGGTATATCGGAAACGGAATTAATTCAATTGAATCCTGAACTTAAAAAAGGAATTAAACTCGGAATGATTTTACGTGTTCCAATGGTCCAGAAAACCAATGTCCCCAAAAAAGAACAAGGAAATTTATTGAAAAGTTTAAACACAAATGCGAGGAAACAACTCGCATTACTTTTGCCGTTTAATATCACTAAAATAGAAAGTGACACGGTTAATTCTACTCAAACAAGATTAAAGAAAGATAAGTTTCTCAATTTGACATTAGATTTTTATTCGGGTGCTTTGATGGCTATAGACTCTGCACGAGTGCTAGGGATGAATGTAGCTATTAAAATTTTGGATTCTCAAGAAACAAAGAATTCTTCCAATGTTGTTAACTTGTTTCAACAGAATAATTTGGGTGCTATGGATGTAGTTATTGGACCGTTTTATCAATCCAATGTAGAGAAATTAGCAGAAATTCTTGAGCCAACAAAAACGCCTGTTATTTCACCATTATCAAAAGAAATTGGGAAAAAATATTCCAATTTATACCAATCCATGCCAAGCATTGATGTATTGCGAAATTCTATTTTTGAATACATGAAAGCTAAAGACGGAAATATTATAGCTGTAGTTGATTCTAAAAAAGGAAGTATTAAACAGTATATTCAAGATAATCATAAGAACACTAAGCTTGTTGGGCTAAGCGCAAAAAACTCTTTTGTTGCTGATAGTTTGAAAGTTCATTTGTTGAAAAATAAAATGAATTATGTCATTATTGCCTCAGAAAGTACAGGCATGATTTTGTCTTCAACTTCAGCAATGTTGGCCCTCCAAAAGGAATATCAGGTTCAAATGGTGATTATGGAACCTAATGAAACACTAGATTTTGAAGAAATTTCTTTAACAAGATTGACTAATCTTAAATTATTATATCCTTCCCTCTCTAGGCCAAATGAAACCGAAGAAGCAAATCAGTTTGATCGAAAGTATAAAAAAATAAATAAAATATTACCTAATCAATATGCTATCAGGGGTTTTGATGTGACATTTGATACTTTACTTCGTTTGTCACAAGAAAAAACATTTGAAGAAACAATACAGACAACCTCAACAAATCAAATCGAAAATAAATTTGATTATGTTCAAAACACAACCTATGGTTATTCAAATCAAGGAATTTATATTCTCTATTACGATACCGATTTAACCATAAAAGAAGCATTATAATGGCAACATCAAAAGTAACGTATCTAGGAGATTTAAGAACATCTTCTATTCATTTACAATCCGGAAGCGTAATTATTTCGGATGCCCCTCTTGACAATAATGGTAAAGGTGAATCATTTTCTCCAACGGACACTGTAGCCAATGGTTTGGCTAGTTGTATGTTTACCGTAATGGGTATCAAGGCAAATGAAATGAATGTAGATTTCTCAGGTTCAACAGCAGAGGTAACTAAAGTGATGGCTGCCGAACCACGACGAATTTCTGAAATTCATGTGATTTTCAATATGAATTTGGAAGCGGATGAAAAAACGAAAACGATTTTAGAACGAACTGCACTGACTTGTCCAGTTCACTTTAGTTTGCATCCTGATATCAAAAGGGAAATTGTTTTTAATTGGAAGGAATAGGTTGCGAGTTCCGAGTTTAAGATTTTTGAATTTCAAACAGTATAAAGTAATTGTTTTAATAAAAAATGAAAGTGATTTATTAAAGTACATTAATCATTGTTAAAAATAAAATAATCATAACCCGAAACCTGAAACTCGAAACTCGGAACTCGCAACCTTTTCAATTAACGACCAACAAAAATCCCTCATCAAACTCGCACACACCAAAATGCCTTTCGGCAAATATGAAGGGTATTATCTTATCGATTTACCAGAATACTATGTAGTTTGGTACAGCAATAAAGGATTTCCAAAAGGACAACTCGGCGAGCAACTACAACTTGTTTATGAACTCAAATTAAACGGTTTAGAAGAGTTGGTTCGTAATATCAAAAAGCAATATCCTGAGAGAGATTAATAGTTTCTAAACTTTTAGATTACTAGATTTACATCCATTTTTTCTAATAATCCAACAATCTAATAATTCAATAATCCATTTTAAATTCTTACTTTTGCCTCGTTTTTTTACAACAGCTACAACACAACACACAAACAATACAATGGATCAAACCAAATACATTTTTGTAACCGGCGGTGTAACTTCTTCCTTAGGGAAAGGAATTATCGCGGCTTCTTTAGCAAAATTATTGCAGGCAAGAGGATATCGAACTACGATTCAAAAATTTGACCCTTACATTAATGTTGATCCTGGAACGTTGAATCCCTATGAGCACGGCGAATGTTATGTAACCGATGATGGCGCAGAAACCGATTTGGATTTAGGTCATTATGAACGATTCTTGAATGTTCCTACTTCACAAGCCAATAATGTTACTACTGGTAGAGTTTATCTTTCGGTAATTGAAAAAGAAAGAAGAGGAGAATTTCTTGGGAAAACCGTTCAAGTGGTTCCTCATATCACCAATGAAATTAAAGAACGCATGCAATTGCTGGGAAAATCAGGTGATTTTGATATTGTGATTACTGAAATTGGTGGAACTGTAGGGGACATTGAATCATTACCTTATATTGAATCTGTTCGTCAATTGGTTTGGGAATTAGGTGAAGGTAATGGAATTGTAATTCATTTAACTTTAGTTCCCTATCTTGCTGCTGCTGGAGAATTGAAAACAAAACCAACGCAACATTCCGTAAAAACCTTGATGGAAAGCGGAATAAAAGCGGATATTTTAGTTTGCAGAACCGAACATGAAATATCGGATGAATTACGCCAAAAATTAGCGCTGTTTTGCAATGTAAAACGAGAAGCGGTGATCCAATCAATTGATGCTTCAACGATTTATGAAGTGCCCAATTTGATGCTAGAAGAAGGATTAGATATAGTAGCGTTGAAGAAATTAAATCTCCCTAAGAAAGCCGCACCCGATTTGAAAAACTGGAATACTTTTCTACATCGATTAAAATATCCAAAACAAACAGTAAATGTTGGTTTGGTTGGGAAATATGTTGAGTTGCAAGATTCTTACAAATCTATCTTAGAATCATTTATTCACGCTGGTGCTGCCAATCAAACTAAGGTAAATATTATCAGTATTCATTCAGAATATATTGACAAAACCAATGCAGCTGAACAATTAGAAGGTTTAGATGGAATTCTCGTTGCACCCGGATTTGGTGGTCGTGGGATTGAAGGGAAAATAGAAACAGTTCGTTATGCACGTGAAAACAATATTCCGTTTTTCGGAATTTGTTTAGGAATGCAAATGGCAGTTATTGAATATTCCAGAAATGTTTTAGGGTTAGAAGATGCTAACTCTACAGAGATGAATGAGGAAACTTCCAATCCTGTTATTGCTTTGATGGAAAATCAAAAAACTATTACCGATAAAGGAGGAACAATGCGTCTTGGCTCCTGGAAATGTGATATTTCAGAGGGTTCTTTGGCACACCAAATTTATGGAGAATTACAAATAAATGAACGTCATCGTCATCGTTATGAATATAATAATGCGTATAGAAAACAACTGGAAGTCGCTGGTTTACTAGCATCTGGGATTAATCCAGATACTGGATTAGTGGAGATTATTGAATTAAAGAATCATCCATTTTTCATAGGTGTTCAATACCATCCAGAATATAAAAGTACCGTTGCCAATCCTCACCCAATTTTTGTTAGCTTTGTGGCCGCAATGGTAAAACATAAAAAATAATGCTGATTGATTAATGCCTATTGTTTATAGCTTAAATTTATACTAATGGAAGAAAAGAAATTTGATTTAAATTCGATTATCGGTTTTGCTTTAATCTTTGTTATTATCCTTTGGATGATGTATAACAATAGAGAAAATGAGGTAATAGAACAAAACAAAGCCAAAACAGAAAAGGCAGCAGAGAAAAAAGCAAAAGCAACAACAACCAAAGAAGTTGCCAACACTATTACTGATACAACAGTTGCAGATTCAGATAAAGTTCTAAAGTTGCAAGAAACTATGGGAAGTTTTGCTTACTCGGCAACTTTGCCTTCTGCCAAAGAAGATTTCACAACTATTGAAAATGAACTAATAAAGTTAAAAATCGCCAATAAAGGCGGTTTTATTGCTGAGGCAACTTTAAAAAAGTACAAGAAGTTTGATAAAAATTCCAAAGAATTGGTGGAGTTGATTAAAAACAACAATGCCAATTTCAATTTGCAATTGCAAACCAAAGACAATAGAGTTTTGAACACCAAAGATTTGTTTTTTGAACCAACACTTTCAAAAGTTGGAGAAAATCAAATTTTGTCTATGAAATTAAAAGCAGGAGCAAATTCCTATTTGGAATACAAATACGTATTAAAGCCAAAGCAATACATGCTCGATTTTGATATTCAATCACAAGGATTGATTTCGGTTTTAAACACTTCAAATGTTGCCGATTTGCAATGGGATTTGAAAACTTATCGCAACGAAAAAAGTATCTCGTATGAAAATCGTTATGCTGAAATTTATTATGAAAATGAAGGAAAAGTTGATTATGCTGGTCTTGGCAAACAAGAGGATGAAACGCTTGAGAAGGCAACTTTTATTGCCTATAAGCAGCATTTTTTCAGTTCCATCCTTTTATCTCAAACACCTATAGAAAATGTTAAATTGAGTTCTACAGATTTGGTAAACGATGAAAAAATAGATACTGTTTTTACCAAAAATTTCAAATCAACAATGCCATTAGCATTTAAAAATGGTGAATTGGATTATAAAATGAATTGGTATTTAGGACCAACAGATTATAGAATATTAAATAAGTACGATAAAAATATAGAAGAAATTGTTCCTCTGGGTTGGGGGATTTTTGGTTGGATTAATAAATTCATTTTTGTGCCGCTTTTTGGATTCTTAAGCTCGTTTATGGCATTAGGGATAGCCATTATTATCTTTACTATTTTGATTAAAATAGCCATGTCGCCTATCACTTTCAAGTCGTTTTTATCTCAAGCTAAGATGAAAGTTTTACGTCCTGAGATTACCGAAATTGGCGAAAAATTTTCAAAAGACCCAATGAAAAAACAACAGGAAACAATGAAATTATACAACAAAGCGGGTGTGAATCCTATGGCTGGTTGTGTGCCTGCATTGATTCAAATTCCGTTTATGTATGCTTCGTTTCAGTTTTTTCCATCAGCTATTGAGCTAAGACAAAAAGGATTTCTTTGGGCTGATGATTTGTCTTCTTTTGATGAGATATACAAATTGCCATTTCATATTCCTATTTATGGCGATCACATTAGTTTGTTTCCAATATTAGCTTCTATTGCTATTTTCTTTTATATGAAAATGACCTCTGGAGATCAAATGATGGCGCAACCTCAACAAGAAGGAATGCCAGATATGGCAAAAATCATGAAAATCATGATTTATCTTTCCCCAATCATGATGTTGTTGTTTTTTAATAATTATGGTTCAGGATTGAGTTTGTATAACTTTATTTCCAACCTGATTACTATTGGTATTATGATTGTTATCAAAAGATATTTTATCAATAGCGATAAAATTCATGCTCAAATTCAGGAGAATAAAACGAAACCAAAAACAGAAAGCAAGTTTCAAAGGAAAATGCGAGAAATGATGGAACAAGCTGAAGCACAAAAACAAATTCAAAAAAAGAAGAAATAATATTTGAGTAATTCATTTTCAAGACTCTGTTTGAAATCCTATCTTTAAACAGAGTTTTTAATTTCTATAAAGTCATGAAAGTCTTAATTGTTGGTTATGGTAATATGGGTAAAACCTATGCTAATAGTTTTATTAGTTCAAGATTTATTAAGCCCGATGATATTCATGTATTGGTTAGAAATAGTAGTTTTCTAGCTTTAGAAAATGGTATTTCAGTAGCAAATATTTCAACTATTGCTTCAGAAAAAATTGGTGATTTTGATATTGTAATTTTAGCAGTTAAACCTCAGGATTTTGCTGTTTTGGCAGCATCCATAAAGCCCTATTTGAAAGATAATCAGATTATTTTTTCAGTTATGGCTGGAATTACTTTAGCCAAATTGGAAGAACAACTTTCTTGTTCAAAAGTGGTTCGTTCAATGCCCAATATCCCAACACAAATAGGAATGGGAATGACGGTTTTTACCGCTTCTGTCAATGTTGATAGAAAAGAATTGTTTATCATACAAAATTTAATCAACACCACAGGAAAATCGGTTTATGTAGAAAATGAAAAATTGATTGATGCTGCTACAGCCATTTCGGGAAGTGGTCCAGCTTATGTTTTTTATTTTATGCAATCCATGATTAAAGCGGCTGTTGATTTAGGGTTCAACGAATCGGAGGCTGAATTATTAGTCAATCAAACGTTTATGGGTTCGGTTGCTATCCAAAATAGTTATTCGTTATCCAATGAACAATGGATTGCAAAAGTTGCTTCTAAAGGTGGAACTACCGAACGGGCACTTCAAGTTTTTGAGAAAGGCACTTTGGAAGAAACGATAGTTGATGCCGTTAAAGCTGCCAATGATTGGGCGTTAGAGTTAGGGAAATAAAAAAAACCGCCTCAGTTTTGAGACGGCTTCTTTCTTTACAGAAATCATTATTTATTATAACACAGGTTTCAATACTTTATTTACTCCATGGATTACACCGTTTGAAGCTTGAATATCAGCTTGGAAAACTCGAGATAAATTATTTGCAGTATCTCTAATATCTACAGTACCTGTTCCCAGAATTACAGTTACATTTTGTACTGGACTTGTAAACATAGGAACCACTTGATTATTCGTCAATTGACTTGAACGAACATTTCCAGCTGTGGTAACATGATATTGCAATACTTTTGTCACGTTAGCTGCTGTAACTGCAGTACCAGTTAAAAAACCAGTTCCCGTGGTAGCAGCTGTAAAAGCAGCGTTGTTTGGCGCAAATAAAGTTGCTGGAGCAGCAGCAGTTAAACCATTTAATGCGGTTAATACTGCACTTTGATTTCCGAAAGTACCACTTGTGCTTGTTACCACCGCCTGTAAAGTATCAAATTCAGGGTTGTCAACTACATGATCAACTAGAGTTGGAATTTGAATAACTCTATTAACAATGTGAATAACACCATTACTTGCATCCACATCGGCAGTGGTAACCACAGCTCCTTTGCTGTCAACACCTCCGTTTAGTGTTACAGTTGCTCCAGCTTTTTGAACAAACATACTGATAGTTGGTGCATTGGTAGTTGCGTTTATTGGTGATAATGTAGAAGCATATGTTGCAGCGGGAATAGCAGTGCTCTTTATCTCTGAACCAATAACATGGTTTAATAAAATGGCTTTAAGTACATTAACATCAACATTATTCACAGTAACATTAGCACCAAGCGAAGTGAAAAATGTTGTAAACGCAGCATTTGTTGGAGCAAAAACAGTATATTGCCCTGAACCATCTAAAGTGCCAGCTAGATTAGTACGGGTAAGTGCAGTAACCAAAATTGATAAATCTGGATTGGCAACAGCAATGTCTGTAATTGTTTGCTGAGCAGGAGTGTTGTTGTCATCATCACTACATGAGAAAATAGTTAAAGATAATAATGCAATTCCGATAATTTTTGAAAATTTTTTCATTGTTTTTTGTTTTAAATTATTAATTATTTTTTTAATTTTTTTAATGATTACAAAAACAAAAAATGGTTGCGTATTATTTATAAAATAATTTTTTTTTTTTTGATTATTACTATATTGTATTGATATTCTTATATATTTTTTTATCACAGAAATGGTATTTTATTTGACAGTCTTCTAATTTGCAAAACCAAATCTATAGACTTTTACTCCATTGTAGACTAGTTCATACATTCAATAATTAAAGCAGTATTGTTTTAGGTTTAAACGGATTTGAGCCAAATTATTCCTCAATCAAACGTCTATGGTTTTAGTTGCTATCCAAAATAATTATTTGTTATCCAACGTAGAATGGATAAAAAAAGAGCATCCAAAGCCGAAACAATCGAAAGCGCTTTGCAAGCTTTAGGATTAGGATATATAGAAAATGTAATTATAGATGCTGTAAAAGCGTTTAATAGTAAAAAGGTATTTGAATTGAATCCATAAAAAAAGGGTTGACAAATTAAAGTCAACCCTTTTTATTATTAGATTATATTTTAGTTTCCTAAATTAGGTAATAAAACAGTATCAATTCTGTGGATAATTCCATTTGTACATCTAATATCTCTAGCTCCAATTTCAGAATCAGCAGTTGTTGTGTTGGCATCAATAACAGAGACTGTGGTAACATTTGCAACTGTATCTATATTAATTGTAATATTCTGACCTTGTAAAGTCGCTGCAGTTTGACCATCAGTCAAACTACTAGATAAAACTCTAGAATTTAAAACATGATATTTAAGCACATCTGTTAATAATGGGACAGGAACCTGACTTAATTGAGTGTACCCTAACGAGGTTAATAAACTTGTAAATGCCGCATTATCTGGAGCAAATACTGTGTAGTTCCCTTGTGCTTCAAAAGTTCCAGTAAGTCCTGTAATTTCTAAAGCTGAAACAAAAGTGCTCAATTCAGGAGTAATTTTTGCAATCTCAGCAATTGAAACCGATTTTAATTTTTTCTCTTCGATATCAGATGAACAAGAAAAAGCTATAAAAGCTAGAGCAAAAAGCGTAATTTTTTTCATAAAATTTTTCATATGGTTTAGTTTAATTTTTTCAAAAATAAAAAATATTTCATAAAGTATCTAATAAAAATAAAAAAAATATTTTTTTTGAATACATTGACATACAATTTTTAAATTTACTTTCACTAAATACTATTTAAACACATTTTGCGTTATGAGTAATAGTATTACATTTGTTTTGTGATTTTATTTATTATGAAGTATTTTATTTTTTTAGTATTTACCTCATTATCATTATTGGCTCAAGATTATAATAAAATTGATGCTAATGGTAAGAAACACGGTTTATGGAAAGGTATTTATGGAGAATCAAAAAGGCCTCGCTATGAAGGAACTTTTGAGCACGGTAAAGAAATTGGTTTATTCAAATTTTTTGATGATACCAAAGCAGGAACCGTGATTGCAACAAGAGAGTTTAATAAAAAAGATAATTCATGCTATACAATTTTTTATAATCAAAAAAATAACAAAGTCAGCGAAGGAAAAGTCATCAATAAACAATTTGAAGGCGAATGGAAATTTTACCATGAAGACTCTCCAGCTATCATGACTATAGAACAATACAAAAACGGCAAGCTAACAGGTGTTAGAAAAGTATTTTACAAAAGTGGAAAGATAGCGGAAGAAAAAACATACCAAGATGGGATTAAAAACGGTGTTTATAAAAAGTATGCTGAAAATGATGTTGTTCTGGAAGAAACTATCTATGTTAATGGTGAATATGATGGATTAGCAATTTTTAGAAATCCAGATAATCAAATTGTTGGTCAAGGACTTTTTAAAAACGGCAAGAAAGTTGGTATGTGGAAACTTCTTGAAAAAGGAAAGTTGGTTGATGTTAACATGAATAAACAAGGAAAGAAATTCCAAAAAAGAGTTAAACCACTAGAAGAATAATAATTAATCAAGTAATTTTGCAACAAAACAGTTGCTAAAAAATGAAACGAGTTGTTGTTGGTCTTTCTGGAGGCGTTGATTCTAGTGTTGCTGCTCATTTGCTGAAAGAGCAAGGTTATGAAGTCATAGGTCTCTTTATGAAAAATTGGCACGATGATTCGGTCACAATTTCTAACGAATGTCCATGGCTCGAAGACAGTAACGATGCACTTCTAGTTGCTGAAAATCTGGGAATTCCTTTCCAAACAGTTGATTTAAGCGAACAATACAAAGAAAAAATCGTTGACTATATGTTCGATGAATACAAAAAAGGACGAACTCCAAATCCTGATGTATTGTGCAATCGTGAAATAAAATTTGATGTTTTTATGAAAATTGCTTTAAGTCTTGGTGCTGATTTTGTGGCAACAGGTCATTACTGTAGAAAAGGAGAAATTCAAGTTGATGGTCAACTAGTTTATCAACTCTTGGCTGGAAAAGATGGTAACAAAGACCAATCCTATTTTTTGTGTCAATTATCGCAAGAGCAATTAGCCAAATCACTATTTCCAATTGGAGAATTAACCAAACCCGAAGTTAGAGAAATTGCAACCCAATTGGATTTGGTTACAGCCGAAAAGAAAGATTCGCAAGGATTGTGTTTTATTGGAAAAGTACGTTTGCCCGAATTTTTACAACAACAATTACAACCCAAAGAAGGTTTGATATACGAAGTAGATTATAATAATCCAAAATACACTCAAGAACAACCTGTTTTTAATTCTTTGGAAGATCAACTAGCTTATGAATCCAAAGGGATATTATATACACCAGATGACGGAAAAGTAGTTGGTAAGCATCAAGGCGCTCATTATTTTACCATAGGACAACGAAAAGGATTGAATGTTGGAGGAACCAAAGAAGCACTTTTCATTATTGCCATCGATGTAAAAACCAATGCTATTTACTCAGGTCAAGGTGCCAATCATCCTGGTTTGTTTAAAAAAACGTTGAAGGTAGCCAATAATGAAGTTCATTGGATTAGAGAAGATTTAGCTTTGAATAAGGGACAAACCATGAATGTAATGGCTCGTATTCGCTATCGTCAAGCATTACAAAAAGCAACTTTATATCAATTTGAAAGTGGATTATATGTTTCTTTCGATGAACCGCAATCTGCCATTACTGAAGGACAATTTGTAGCTTGGAATATTGGAGATGAATTAGTTGGTTCGGGAGTAATTTCATAAATTAGCACTTTACAAAATGTAAAATTATGAGAAATCTTTATCATATTTTATTTTTCCTATTTAGTTTTTTGGGATTTTCTCAAGAAGATGCATGGGTTTATTTTAAGGATAAACCAAATTCACAATACTATTTTGACAATCCTTTACAAATGCTTTCACAACGTTCTTTGGACAGAAGAGTTAATCAAAATATTGGGTTGGATATAAAAGATATTCCAATTCATCAACCTTATGTTGAACAAATTAGTGCTTCCTCAGGAATAATTGTAAAGGCAAAATCAAAATGGTTGAATGCAGTTCATATTAGAGGTTCGGTTACAGCTATTCAAAGTTTAACTTCTTTAACTTTTGTTGACCATGTTCAATTTGCAAATGATTTATTAAATTTTTCAGGAAGAATAACTCAGAATACAGCTTCTAAAACTTTCAATAGTGTCAATAAGAACTTAGATGTTAACACCACTTTTAATTATGGGAATTCAACAAATCAAGTTCAAATGCTCAACGTTCACTTGTTGCATCAAGCCAATTATACAGGTACAGGGAAAATAATTGCTGTTTTGGATTCGGGATTTTCAGAAGTAAACACTATTGCGCCTTTTAGTAGAATGTTTTCAAATGGATTGTATCTTGGAGGATATAATTATGTGGGAGGAAATTCTAATGTTTTTTCAACTCACAATCATGGTACGATGACATTGTCTTGCATGAGCGGCTATGTTGAGGGAGAATTAGTAGGAACTGCCCCAGATGCCCACTATTACTTATTTATTACAGAAGATGTGTCAGAGGAAAACCCAGTGGAAGAAAGTTATTGGGTAGAAGCAGCCGAAGAAGCAGATAGGTTAGGAGTTGATGTTATTTCAACATCTTTAGGTTATTTTGGATATGATAATCCCAATTATAGTCACACTTATTCTGATATGACCGGTAATGTGGCATTTGCTTCTCGAGGAGCCAACATCGCTTTTTCTAAAGGAATGATTGTGGTAGCAAGTGCTGGAAATTCAGGAAATTCTACAGAACCCCATATTGGTGTTCCTGCCGAAGCTACAAACGTAATTGCAGTTGGTGCAGTAAAATTTGATGAGACATACGCTACTTTTAGTTCTATTGGGCCAAGTTTTGATGGAAGAGTCAAACCAGATTTAATGGCAAAAGGACAAAGTGCCACGGTTTCTAACACTAATGGGAATATTGTTGACGCCAGTGGAACTTCATTCGCATGTCCCATCTTGGCTGGTGCAGTTACAATACTTTGGCAAGCAATTCCTTGGGCCACTAATCAACAGATAGTAGATTTTGTAAAACAATCAGCCGATCGATTTGCAAATCCAACCAATCAATTTGGTTATGGAATACCAGATTTTCAATTGGCTTTAAATATGGCTCAACTTTCTGTAAACACAGATTTAAAAGGAAAGTTCTTGGTTTATCCAAATCCTACAAATGAATATTTTTATGTGTCTTTTCCTAATGGTATCGAGAAAGCTGAAATCAAACTTTATAATAGTATGGGACAAAAAATTTCTGAAAAGGAATTGAATTCAAGTAATTTAATTTCTATGGAAAATTTAACTTCTGGAATGTATTTTTATAAGATAGAGAGTAATTCACTCATTCAATCAGGAAAAATAATTAAAAATTAAATCTGAAATTCAATTCAGTTTACATGAATAAAATTACCCAACTTTTTAAGATTAAATATCCTATTATTCAAGGAGGAATGATTTGGAATAGTGGATATAAGTTAGCCAGTGCTGTTAGTAATTCGGGAGGATTAGGATTAATTGGAGCAGGTTCTATGTATCCAGCTGTTTTGAGAGAACACATTCAAAAATGTAAGTTAGCAACTGATAAACCTTTTGGTGTGAATGTTCCAATGTTGTATCCCAATATTGAAGAAATAATTAAGATAATAATTGAGGAAGGAGTAAAAATTGTATTTACTTCCGCTGGAAATCCTAAAACTTGGACAAGTTATTTGAAAGAAAAAGGAGTTACCGTTGTTCATGTAGTCAGTAGTTCAAAGTTTGCTTTGAAAGCTCAAGAAGCAGGAGTCGATGCTGTTGTTGCAGAAGGATTTGAAGCTGGTGGACATAATGGAAGAGAGGAGACAACAACTTTTACTCTTATTCCTATGGTGAAAGAGCAGATAAAAATTCCATTGATTGCTGCAGGAGGGATTGCCACTGGTAAAGGAATGTTGGCTGCTATGATTTTAGGTGCTGATGGTGTTCAAATGGGGTCTCGATTTGCAGCTTCTTTTGAAAGTTCATCTCATATTAATTTTAAAAATACTATAATAAATGTTAAAGAAGGGGACACTCAGTTGACATTAAAAGAATTGGCTCCAGTTCGATTAATAAAAAATAAGTTTTACAATGACCTTGAAGATTTGTATGCTAAATGCCCAACTCCTGAAGAATTGAAAACACTTTTAGGCAGGGCAAGGGCAAAGAGAGGAATGTTTGAAGGTGATTTAGAAGAAGGAGAATTAGAAATTGGTCAAATTGCAGGATTAATTCACGAAATTAAATCGGTAAAGGAAATCATTGATGAGGTGATTTTTGAATTTGAAAATGTAAAACAAGAATTTTCTAGAAGTATTTTTTAATTCATTTTATTTTATATTTTGATGTAAATGGGTTTGTGTTTAATAGCAAACTTATTAACATTTTTTTTGTTATTAAAAGTCTGCTAAGTATTAATAACTTTTACTTATTATTTTTTATTAATTTATAATCAATCACTTCTGTAAAATTAATTGAGCGCATTATATGTTAATAATGTTTATTATTTTGTTTATAACAATTTAATAAGTCAAAACACATCCTAAAAATTATAAGTAATATAGTGGCTATAATTTCACGCAAACTATTTCAACTATTTTTTAATTGTATTATACTATTTATTGTTTAGTTTGATTGTTTTCTTACATGAAGAGGAATGATGTTTTATGGATTTAAAATAAATTGAATTGATTATGAGAATAACTACTCTTGCCAAAAAATATTTTTTTTGTTGTGTATTGATCTTGGCATTATTAGGGTATAACAGTATAGTTTATTCTCAATGTCCAACTGTAACTAATTCTGCTCAGTCTTTTTGTGATACACAATCACCAACAATCGGGAGCTTATTTGCAGTAAATAATGGAGGAGGTATAAGATGGTATGCAAATGCAATAGGCGGAAGTGCTCTTTTGAATTCGGTAAGTCTTGTAAATGGAGAAGATTATTTCGCTGATGATAACACTGGAAATTGTGGACCTAGACAAAGAGTAGAGGTAACGATTTATTCAGCACCTACTGGAGCAAACTTTCAAGGTGTTTGTGTAACAAGTCTAAGTCAAGCAACTCCTCTCAATCCCCAGTTCTTTATTTCTGGTAATAATCTTCAATGGTATACTGTACCTTCTGGTGGTAGTCCTTTACCAAATAATGCTGTATTGAATGATAATACAATTTATTATATTAGTCAAACTAATCCAGATACTGGATGTGAAACATCTAGGTTTACTCTATTTGTGAATGTTGGACTTGTTCCTACACCTTCGGGCAGTTCGGTTCAAGAATTTTGTAATGTAACTGGCGACCCACCAACTGTAGCAGATTTAGTTGCGTCAGGCACTAATAATTGGTATTTAACTCCTTTTTTAAGTATTCCATTAGATCCCACTACACCACTTGTAAATGGACAATCTTATTATGCTACTACTGTTGATCCTCCATGCGAGAGCAGTACTAGATTGGAAGTTTTGGTTACTTTATATGAACCAAATGATGCTGGAACGGACGGCAATAGAGGAGTTTGTTTAAATCAAATTCCATCAACGGCTCCATTTGATTTATTTGGTTTATTGGGAGGTTCGCCTGATATCACAGGAGTATGGTCAGGTCCAATTCCAACAACAAATGGATATCAAGGGACTATTGACGTGTCAACAATGACTTTGATAGGAAGTCCTTATGTATTTACATATACTGTTTCTTCTGCTTTATGCGCACAAGATACAGCGACTGTTACTATATCAATATTGCCTTTGCCCTCCGTTACAATTAGTGTAAATAATACCAATATATGCTCTGGGGATGGTGCAACAGTAACTTTTACAGGAACACCCAACGCTACAGTAACGTATTCGATAAACGGCGGAACTAATCAAACCATTGTATTAAACGGAATTGGAACAGCAACGATTTCAAATACTTACACATTGTCTACTACTTATACCTTAATTAGTATTGTTTCCTCAAGTTCGCCAAGTTGTAGTCAATTACAATCAGGAAGTGTGACTATTTCGGTAACGCCAGACCCAACGGCAAGTGCGATTTTTAGTCCAACCACTATTTGTGCCAATGGAAATTCATCACTCACATTTACAGGAACGGCCAATGCCACGGTAACCTATTCAATAAACGGCGGAGCAAACCAAACCATAGTATTAAACGCAGCAGGAACGGCAACAGTACCGGGAACCTATACTATAAACACGACCGTAACCTTAGTAAGTGTAACCACAGCAGGAAGTCCGAGTTGTGCCAAAGCACTCACGGAAACGGTAATATTAACGGTAATCGACCCAACGGCAAGTGCGATTTTTAGTCCAACCACTATTTGTGCCAATGGAAAGTCATCACTCACATTTACAGGAACGGCCAATGCCACGGTAACCTATTCAATAAACGGCGGAGCAAACCAAACCAT
>JADBYA010000058.1 GCA_020403245.1 Flavobacterium sp.
GATTTGGAGCATTAGAAGAAGGTCCAAACGACAGAAGTAGGGAAGATGTTTTACTCTACAATATTGTATCTAATTTTAGTTTAGGAAAACTATTGCCAAAAAAATGGGGAATAAACTTGCCGTTCAATTACGCTATCGGTGAAGAAACAATTACTCCAGAATACGATCCATTCAATCAAGATATAAGACTACAACAATTATTAGATAATACAACTGATGCTGCCGAACGAAGAAATATTGAAGATAGAGCGTTGGATTATACAAGACGAAAAAGTGTCAATTTTATTGGTGTTAAAAAAGACCGAGCACCAGAGCAAAAAGCTCGAATTTATGATCCAGAAAATCTAACCTTGTCTTACTCTTACAATGAAGTTAAGAAGCAAAATTATGAGATAGAAAATTCTATTGATCAACAAGTAAATGCAACGGTTGATTATACTTATACTTTTCAACCTAAAACTCTTGAACCATTCAAGAAAACAAAATTCATGAAGAAAAGTAAATACTGGCAAATGCTTAGTGATTTTAACTTCAATTATTTACCTACCAATATTTCTTTTAGCTCAAGTATAATTAGACAATACAACAAACAACAGTTTAGACAAGTTGATGTAATTGGTCTACCTATCGATCCATTATACAGAAGAAATTATATGTATAATTATCAGTATGGATTTAATTATGCAATTACAAAATCATTGAAAGTTAACTACTCAGCTTCAACAAGAAACTTAGTG
Source organism: Flavobacterium sp. (assembly GCA_020403245.1). Taxonomy (GTDB): domain Bacteria; phylum Bacteroidota; class Bacteroidia; order Flavobacteriales; family Flavobacteriaceae; genus Flavobacterium. Next base: position 738 of record JADBYA010000058.1, read on the forward strand.
CGAAATTACATAGACGAAAATGGTGATCCAGATGACAGTTTCAATGTTTGGACCGATTTTTGGAACATTGGAACGCCAAATCAACATAACCAACAATTAGTGGTTAACTACGATTTGCCAATCAATAAATTACCTATTTTATCGTTTGTGAAATCTACTTATTCTTATACAGGAGATTTTAGTTGGACACGTGCTTCATTAGCAGTTTCTCCGCTTGTTATAAACGGTCAAGAATTTGATTTAGGAAATACAGTCCAAAATGCTGGTTCTCATAGAATCAATTCTACTTTTAACATGACAACTTTTTATAAGTATATTGGTTTAGGACCAAAAACAAAAACGGCTCCACCAAAAACATCAGCTCCAAAACCTGGTGAAAAAATTACTGCAAAACCTCAAGTTGCTCAGACTGAAAACGTCTTTCTAGAAGGTTTAAAAGGAGTATTAACTAGCGTAAAAAATGTTCAAATCAACTACACTAGAAACGAAGGAACTTTACTTCCTGGGTTTTTACCAAGCATTGGTTTCTTTGGAACTTCAAAACCAGGACTTGGATTCGTGTTTGGTGATCAAGCAGACGTTCGTTATGAAGCGGCTAAAAACGGTTGGCTGACTACATACGAAGACTTCAATCAAAACTATACACGCGTTGTCAACAAAACACTTGACATGACGGCAAACATTGATTTATTCCCTGATTTTAAAATCGACTTAACAGCCAATAGAACTTTTGCCGAAAATTTCTCTGAACAATATGATTTAGAAAATGGTGTTTACAATTCTCGTTCACCATATAGTTTTGGAAACTTTTCCATATCAACAGTAATGTTAAAGTCAGCATTTAAGGTAAGTGATGAAAATTTCTCTTCTACTTTTAATGATTTTAGAGGAAATAGAATTATCATAGCCGATAGATTAGCTGAACAATATTATGGAAATACTACTTATGCTAGAGATGCAGAAGGGTATCCTGTTGGTTTCGGTAAAAATAGTCAAGCGGTTTTATTACCCTCGTTTTTAGCTGCCTATACAGGATTATATACATCTGGAGCAAACGACTCGGCAAAAGATATCTCTTTGGGCTCATTGCGAAATATTCCTATTCCAAACTGGACAGTGAAATACACTGGATTAATGCGTTATAAATTCTTTAAAGATACCTTTAAACGTTTTTCAATTCAACACGCTTATAGAGCATCTTACACTTTAAATTCATTCCGTTCAAATTTAGAATTCGATAGAAATAACCCTGCTAAATTAGATGCTGGTGGTAATTTTCAAAACCAAACCATTGTAGGGAATGCAAATCTAGTGGAACAATTTAATCCGCTTGTGAGACTAGATTTTGAAATGAAAAACTCATTAAAAGTACTTGCTGAAATGAAAAAAGATAGAAGTTTATCATTAAGTTTTGATAATAATCTTTTGACAGAAGTACAAGGTTTAGAATATATTATTGGTTTTGGATATCGATTTAAAGATGTAATTTTTTCTTCAACACTAGCCGATAATCCTACTGGAATCATTAAAAGTGATATCAATATGAAAATCGATTTCTCCTATAGAAATTCCAAAACTATAGTGAGATATTTAGACTATGACAATAATCAATTAGGTAATGGACAAAACATTTGGTCAGCAAAATTAACAGCAGATTATTCGTTTAGTAAAAACCTAACGGCCATTTTCTTCTATGACCATTCGTTCTCAAAACCAGTAATTTCTACATCGTTCCCGTTAACCAATATTAGAGCTGGATTTACATTGCGATATAATTTTGGAAATTAATGATTTTTTAAACGATTAGTTTTATAAATCAATTTAGAAATAATACTTTTGAGGAAATTTTAATTACTAAACAAAATGAACATACCAGCTAATTTAAAATACACTAAAGACCACGAATGGGTTGCAATTGATGGCGATACGGCTACAGTAGGAATTACAGATTTTGCCCAAAAAGAACTAGGCGATATCGTTTA
>JADBYA010000059.1 GCA_020403245.1 Flavobacterium sp.
TGCTATGCAAAGTGTCCTCACTTTGAGCTGTAATAAAACAAAAAGCAATTCATTTTGAGTTGCTTTTTTTAATACATTTACAACACGTTCTTATACAAAATGTCGCTATCCTTTTGGTAGTTTGGTTCCTAACCGTCATGGCTCAACAGCTGATTATCGTTACGGCTTCCAAGGTCAAGAAAAAGATGATGAGATAAAAGGGGAAGGCAATTCTTTGAATTATACTTTTAGAATGCATGACCCACGTGTAGGACGCTTTTTTACAAGAGATCCACTATATAAAAATTTTCCTCACAATTCTCCTTATGCTTTTAGTGAAAATAGGGTAATTGATGGTGGGGAATTAGAAGGATTGGAATTTGAAGTTAAAACTTATCAAGATCCACAAACTCTAAAATATTCGACGCAAGTAATTTATGATGAGAAAATAAAACTAGGAATTATTAAGCAAAGTTACAGTAACATAGATGCTAATAATTTTGGAGCATATGACAATTATAGAATGGTTGAACTTAATAAAGAAGTTCCATTAAGGAAACCACGTACAGGGAGTGTAAATGTCGGGTCTTTTATGTCTAATCAAAAATATTCTTCTCCTCAAGACCTTTTGTTAGATGTAACAAGTTCTGATATGTTGACAAATGACATTAATGAGTTTACGCAAAAGAATGGAACAACAGATATATATCCTGTAAAATCAAAACCTTACCAAGTAAAAATTGATGCTTCAGAGGGATATGATAAAATGAAAACATTTACAGTTGTTAAACAAAAAGAATATTTGATGAAGTATGTGTTGAAAGGTTATAAACTTCAAGTCGATATTATGGCAACTAATATTAAAACTGATTTCATTGAAAAGTTAACAGCTGGATTTATAGCACAAGGATACAAAGTCAATGTAACTCAATACGATGTTGAGTCTTTAGGCGGAAACACGGTAATGATTAATGATCCTGGTAATAAAAATGGTGTTATAATTTCTCCTGTTGCTATTCCTAATTTTACACTTGAAAAAATTAAGGTTTTGAGTGATGAAGTAATTGAAGTTACTGATGACGAATCTGGAAAAACAGTTAAAAAATAATTACACTCATGATTAGATATTTTTTGTTTTTACTAATTACTGCCAATGTTTTATCTCAAATAAATCATACAGACTCTTTGTTGTCAAAGATTAATGAAATTAAACTACCTTTAGTAATAGATGATTTAACATTTATTCAAATTACTAAAAGCAATTATTTAAACTATGATAAATTTAAAGAGTTACTTGTTAGTGACGACAAAGAGTTTCAAATAAACATTAAAGATACAATAAGCAGTAAATTATATTCTTTAGGTAAGTTTTATAATAAAGGAAAACTTAATTTACTATTAGCGCATCATTTTAAAAATGATAAGGAAGATAAAATTTTAATTTATTTACTAAATTATTATTTAAATGATAAGCTTTGTAGTTATGATATAATAGCATATAAGACGATTAGTAATAATATAGTTAGTCAAAAAATTAGCTTGTTAAGCACTAATTCAATAGTTAGTTATAATTCAAAAAATAATATTGATAATGAAATTATCTATAATGTGATTAATCTTAGGAAAAGATTTCCATATGATTCATATTATTGCCAGGATAGAGATACTTGTGTTAAATACATTCCTAAGTTGGATAGTTTGCCTGAAAGAAAAATGAATTGTTGGAGTTTTGACAAAACTTTTTTTAATAAGAATCTTAAGTTGATGCCATATAAATATTTTAGTATTGATAGTACAACACAAGTTCTATTTTCAATAGGAAATGATAAAAAAGTTTCTGTAAAAAATTATTTTTTAGATTCAAAAAAATTAAAAAACGGGAAAATAATAGTTTTTTTTCTAAATGATTATGTTTATAATAATTATAAAATAGTTAAAGAAGTTGGTTATCAAATTTATAATGAGGATGGTAAGTTAAATAAACAAAAACAAATAGCTCTTTACCATATAGATAAAGAAGGAATTGAGTCTGCTTTCTTATCAAAAGTGCATATAGATGGGGATGAATTAAAAATAGAAAGTGGCTATTCTGGTTTAAAAAAAGAAAAAGAAGCATTTGAATTGTTAAAAACCCCCGCTGTCGCGCGAATCCCTTCGGGTGGTAAATGATAAATAAAAACAAAAGCAATTCATTTTGAGTTGCTTTTTTTAATACATTTACATCACGTTCTTATACAAAATGTCGCTATCCTTTTGGTAGCTTGGTTCCAAATAGGCATGGTAGCTCATCTTCATATCGTTATGGCTTCCAAGGACAAGAAAAAGATGATGAGATTAAAGGGGAAGGCAATTCGTTGAATTATACCTTTAGGATGCATGATCCTAGAGTGGGAAGATTTTTTGCGCCTGATCCGCTTGAATCAGAGTTTCCTTGGAATAGTTCATATGCTTTTTCAGAAAATAGAGTAATTGATGCTTTTGAATTAGAAGGGCTAGAAGCTTCTGATTATAGAATAAAAAATGCTATTGCCTATGCTGAGCACGAATTAACTGGAGATTATGGAATTTCTAAAGATAAAAATTTTCTAGTTGTTAGAACTTATAATGATATAGAAGGTAAATTTTACACACAAAAGATAAAAATAGATGGGAGATTTGGTCTTTTTGGAGATTTAAATAAGCTCTATACTTTTAAAAATAGAGATTATTTAGCAGGTAAATATGAAAATTTAGAAAAGGTAACTACACACTTAAATGGAATGTTTTTACCACCAAGAAAAAGTGACTTTATTAATAAAGATGGTGAGTTTGCATCAGTAGCTTATTATTCAGCAATTTTTATTTTCTCAATTGATCAAGCAGATCTCGTGCCAAGTGGAGCAGGAAAATCTAAGCCTAAGTCTATAGATAAAACCCCATCTTTGAGCGGTAAAAGTATTAGCTGGATTAAAAAAAACAAACCTAAAGGTTGGAAAACTTTAAAGACCGACAAAGGGAGTGGTTGGAAGTGGGTAGACAATAATGGAGTTGAAAGATTGAGATTTATGAGACCCCAAAAAGATAAAACCAAAGTTGATTGGGTTAGACAAGAACAAGGTTATTTTAGATGGAAAAATGAGAAAGGTGAATACTTAGATGCAGATGGAAAAGTTGTTCCTGAACCTTCAAAAGGTGCTTCTAAAGAAGAAAAAGATTTGTTTAATGAGAAAACACATATTATATATGAAGGGCCATCAACAAGATAATGAAAATATAAAAATAAATTTACAAAAAAACACATTTAATAGTCTAATTAATGTGCTTGAATATATCGCAGATAAAGAGGCTATTTCCAATTATAATGATTGTTTGTCATATGTAAATGTTTTCATAGAAATTTATGAGCAATGGAAAAGTTTATACTTAATAAAACAGAAATGGTTTTTAGAAATTTTCACTGAAGAGCAACTTTTACAATTAAATAAATTTAATAAAGAGTTTATTTGTTTTTTTGATGCAAATGATATTGAGCAAAGTTTTGATGTTGTAATTACTTCTGATGAATGGGTTAAAATTTCTCAAATTGCCGTGAAAACACTTCTAAAAATTGGTAATATTACAGACGTGTTGTTATCAAAAAAGTAATTTGTAATTCCAGCTGCTCAAAGTTTTCAGACTTTGAGCAATAATAAATATTAAAAAAGCAACTTGTAATAGAGTTGCTTTTTTTAATACATTTACAACACGTTCTTATACAAAATGTCGCTATCCTTTTGGTAGTTTGGTGCCAAATCGCCATGGCTCAACAGCTGACTACCGTTACGGCTTCCAAGGGCAAGAAAAAGATGATGAGATAAATGGGGAAGGAAACTCTTTGAATTATACTTTTAGAATGCACGACCCGAGAGTGGGACGGTTTTTTGCGGTGGATCCGCTTGCGCCTAAATATCCTCATAATAGTCCTTATGCGTTCAGTGAAAACAGGGTTATTGATGGTGTAGAATTAGAAGGGCTTGAATATTTACCAGTGAATAATACAAATATTCCAAGTGGTGGAGTTTCAGCAGGGGAAAACGGAACTTCTAATCTAAGTTTAGGTAATGGGGTAACTTATAATAATGTTTCCACAGTTGATATAAATGGCTCTCAATATTATGATATTGGGGCACATTTGTATTATGATTCAAGTGGTTGGAGTGCGACAGGTACGAGAAATGAACAGCAAACCGATGCTACTAAAGTTGGACGGGAATTAGTTGGTAATGTTGATGCTTTACCAACTGCTCCTGCTGGATATTCATCACCTGCTTGGAGCACTACAAGTTCAGCAGAGATTACATTAAGTCAACAACAAGCAAATATGTATAATAACTGTGAAGGCGTTTGTTATGCAACAACAGAATCAAGAGCAAATCAAGCATATATTGACCAAACAGGCTCAGGAGCAGTAAATCTTATAGTCTCTAATAAAAATATTGACCATAGATTAGCTTCTTCACAAGCAGGTGTTATTTCTCCGTTCATTGGATATGGTGCAGGTGCACCATTTGCAAGAAATGGTTTAGGCACAACAGTTGATAATGCTGGTGTTTGGTCTGGTCAACTACAAGTTGGAGCACTTTTACAAAGATGGAATACAGTATCAAATGACATACCTACTTTAATGAGTTCTGGGGGACATTCTGTAATATTTAGAAATTACACCTATGACGCAGCAGGTGCAATAAATGGACTGGAATATACTGATTATCACGGTGGAATTAATACTTGGGATAGAGCCACATATGAAACTACAAGAACTTTAATGGGAGTAAATTTATTAGATAGATAATATGAAAAATGCTATAATGCTTTTATTGTCACTATTTATTTTTCAATCGTTTTCTCCCAGTAAAGAGATATCAAAGGATATATTAGGAGAATGGGAATACAAATATTCATTAATAACTAATGTGCAAAAAAAATTAGAAACAGAAAACCATTGTCCTGTGGAAAGAATGGTTTTTAAAAAATGCTCTGACAAAAAGGAATTAACAAAAATGCCAAAAGTAGTACAGAAACAAAGAAAGAGTAATCTTTTTAAAAACATAAGCTGTCAAACATACAACAATGGTAAAATGATAGATAAATACTATCCTGTCGCTAATCAAGTAATTTTAAAAAAAGATACAATTTATAGTATAGTAAATTTTGGCTGTAAATATAAATCTGAATATTACATTCAAAAATTACACAACGATACATTAATAATTTATGATGATAAAAATTACACTTTTGAAAGTAAAAGTTATACCAAAGTAAGACATATTTATTTAAGGAAAACAATTAGGTGATATATGCCGATAGCTAGGATATGTAAACCCAAGCTTCTCAAAGAGTTCTAAATAAAAACTAACGAGCTGCGCAAAGTGTCCTCACTTTGAGCTATAATAAAACATAAAAGCAATTCATTTTGAGTTGCTTTTTTTAATACATTTACATCACGTTCTTTAATCTGAACTAGTTTCAGATTCTAGCTGTTTTTTTAGTTATATGACTACTGTACTTTTGGTAGTTTGGTTCCAAATCGTCATGGCTCAACAGCTGACTACCGTTATGGCTTTCAAGGGCAAGAAAAAGACGATGAAGTAAAAGGTGAAGGGAACTCTCTAAATTATACGTTTAGGATGCACGATCCGAGAGTGGGTAGGTTTTTTGCTGTTGATCCTTTGTTTATAGAATATCCTTGGTATTCGCCATATCAGTTTAGTGGGAATAGGGTTATTGATATGGTTGAACTTGAAGGATTAGAACCAGCTAACTCTAATGCAAGACCAAGTCGCCCTTCTAGAATGAGACCAACGCTAAGAAGAGTCTCAAATACTTTGCGAGGTGGAGGTATTTCTTATGCTGGAATGAGGACTGTAAACCGAATTTTAGGATTTAGCCCTAGTTTTAGAATGAAAAATACTATCGCTTTAAGAGAAATCGAAAAAAATCATAATACATTTTTGGAAAATTACGGTTTAAACAAGGAAACGTTTAACCCTGAATCTGGAGAACCAAATGCAATGGGTATCTCACACCGAGGACTCGATAATCTTAGTGTTTTTTCTAATTTTATTAATGATTTAAAAGGAAACTACAATTTATCAGTGGCGGAAGTTGAAAATCAAGGTAGAATTGAAGACACAAATTCTTATGTAAAAGTATCAAAAGGATATGAGTTTACTGGAATTATGCAATTTAAGTTATCCATAGCAGAGAGTGCTTATCAAAATCTATATAATGAATTGGTTTCAGAGAACATAAAGCAAAATAAATCTGAAGACCCACTTGGATATAGTAAATTAATTAGTGCCAAATTAGCAGTAAAAATGCAACTCGGTCCATCTCCAGTTGAGATAGTAAACAAGATTTTTGAAGAAGCAATAAAAAAAGGAGATGCTAAGATTATTAAAATTGAGGTTAAAGAGCAAGCTGTTATTAATCAAAATTAAGCTATTATTTAAGCAAAATGGGAAAAATAATTTATGAAATTGAAAGGTATTTAACTGATAACATAAAATTGGATTTAGACTATTTGAAAATTGTTTCAGATAAGAATAAAAATATTTCAGAATTAAAAGCTTATTATATTTATGCTTTATTTAAAACTGGTCAATTTGAATTGGCTGCCAAGGAATTAGAATTTTTAGAACAATCTAAAAATCTTAAAAAAGATTCTTTTTTCCTAATGGCAAAAAGTTTAATTGAAATGAGTAAAAATGATGAATTAGACATATTGATTAATTCCTTAGAAAGGCTCTTAGTATTTGATAATGAGAATAAAAATAAATGGTTGAGACTCGAGCTTTTTAAATTGTATGAAAAACGAGGAATTGATTATTTAGCATGGGGATATCTTGAAGAAGCAATTGCAATTGACGAGATCTTTTATGAAGCAATTTTGGCCAGAGCTTACCGATTAAACTTAATTTCAAATTGTTATGACATTATCCAACACATTATCTCGCTACCTCAAACTTATATTGATTCAGATATACTAAATTATTTAGGAAATGCATACTTAAACTGTGGTGATACGGAAAATGCATTGAAAATATTTAACGGCTCCATTAATAAGATAGAAACTGAAGAAGCATATTACTTTTTAGGATATATAAACCATTACAATCTTAATGACTCCGAGAAAGGACTGTTTTACTACGACAAATCTATTTCTCTCAACAATAAATTTATCGATTCCCAGTTAGAAAAAGCTTGGCTATTGTACGACATGGAGCGATATGAATCTTCCGAAACTTTATTTAAAGAAATAATTGCTGAATTCGAAGAAGATAACTCATATAATCAGATTGTCTTATTCTATATCAAAACAAAGCGATACGTAGAAGCATTAAAATATATTGAAGAATCAAAAATCAAATTTGGTCCGAATCATATGAATGAGGGGTTTGAATTAGTTTGTTTGCAGAAAAAAGGTGATAATGCTTATTTAAGTAAATATAGCTTATATAAAAATAATTATACAACAGACGAATTGTTATGGTTTAAAGAAATGTTGAGTGAAATTTAAAACCAGCTTCACCCGCTACCGCCCGAATCCTTTCGGGTGGTATATGATAGATAAAAAGAAAAGCAACTTTTCAACGAGTTGCTTTTTTTAATACATTTACATCACGTTCTTAAACAAAATGTCCCTATCCCCAGCTTCGCAAAGAGTTCTAAATAAAAACTAACGTTCTACGTAAAGTGTCCTCACTTTGAGCTGTAATAAAACAAAAAGCAATTCATTTTGAGTTGCTTTTTTTAATACATTTACATCACGTTCTTTAATCTGAACTAGTTTCAGATTCTAGCTGTTTTTTAGTTATATGACTACTGTACTTTTGGTAGTTTGGTTCCTAACCGTCATGGCTCAACAGCTGACTACCGTTACGGCTTTCAAGGGCAAGAAAAAGATGATGAGATAAAAGGGGAAGGCAATTCTTTGAATTATGAGTATCGTATGCACGATCCACGTATTGGAAGATTTTTTGCTGTAGATCCCTTGACAAAATCATATCCTTGGAACAGTCCATATGCATTTAGTGAGAATAGAGTAATGGATGGTAAAGATTTAGAAGGAAAAGAATTTTGGGGAGGAATAGAGCTTTGGCTTTCTATACAAATGATTAGAGTGAAATTAGCTTTACAAGATACTAAACAAAGTATGGAGGGACCAATCAAACGTAACAATGAAACAATAAATAACAATCCTTTTATTTCAGAAAAAGCAAAAGATAATCTTTATAAGGCTGATGCTGTTATAGCTACTGTTGGATTGCAATCTAAAATTATTGCAGGAACAACAATAACTGCTGGCGTAGCTGTTGGAGGAGGAGTTTTAGTAGCAGAAACTGGTTTGGCATCTGCAGCTGGAACAGCTTTAAGTACTGAATTTGGATATTTAGCTTCTTCTGGGCCTTTATGGCAATCTCTATCATTGGGGTCTGTAGGAACAGGAACAGCCTGGTCTATGTTTGCTAAAGGAGCATCAAATCTAGGAGGACAAATTATTACAAATGATTTCAAGTTAGATAGTAATATTAATTTATGGCAGACAATTCCTGCCTCCTTTTCAAGTGGGCTGTTTTCAAATACTTTAGAGTCATCTTTTAATATAAATTATAGTTTTGACAGTAAAAAGCAATGGAATTTTAGTACTTCTAATAAATCAGAATTTATTAGCACATTTGCTGGAAATGCGATAGGTGGTAAAGTTGGTGATAAATTTGATAATTTAGTAAAACCATTAACGGATTTTAGCAACACGATTAAACCAATATTCGATTTGTATGGAGGTATGATAATTGAGGCTAGTGAAAATGTGCTTTCTAAAAATGTTAAGGATGATTTGGATAAAAAATTTGCAAGTCCAAAATCTAAAGAAAAAAGTAAACCAAGTAACTAAAAACAATTTTACTTATGAAGTTCAACTATAGAAAAATTTTTATTTTTATAGGTATTTCAATTACTGTTGCAATGATATTTTGTTCTTTTTGGAATATGCAAGAAAGGGAAAAAAGTATAAATGAAAATAAATATGAAACATTGGGAGTTGTGTATAAGTATTATAGTAATAGAAGCAATTCAAGGTATTACTATAAATATGTTTATAAAAATTTAACTTTTTATAATGATGAAGACCTTGATAATTTTAATGGAGAGGCGTGTGTAAACAAATATTATAAAATAAATCTATCAATTAAGAATCCTGAATACTCTAAAATATTTTTAGATCAAGAGGTTACGGATTCAACAGAAATAGTTAATGCAGGATTTGAATATAAATAACCCGACCGCGCAGATATTTTCAACGGTTAATAGCGGATTTGCAATCCTTGCCCCCCCGCGCTGGCAAGCGCCCCGCTTGTGCACACAAACAAAATAAAACAAACGTTATAAAAAAAACCGAGCAAGTTGCTCCAGCTGCTCAAAGAGTTCTAAATAAAAACTAACGTGCTGCGCAAAGTGTCCCCAGCTCCACAAAGAGTTCTAGATAAAAACTAAACGCGCTGCGCAATGGTCTCCTCACTTTGAGCTATAATAAAACAAAAAGCAACTTTTCAGCGAGTTGCTTTTGTTGGTTAATTATAATGTCCTTTTAGGGAATATACTTTGAGGATATTGTCTTCAATTTGATAAATGTAACGGTGTTCTTCGGTAATTCTACGAGACCATTTGCCTGCAAGATTAAATTTTAATGCTTCGGGTTTTCCAATACCTGTATAAGGATTTTCTAGAATAGCTTGAGTAAGTTTTGCAATCTTTTTTAAAATAGGTTTGTTACCAGTTTTAACCCAAAAACTTAAATCGTTGTCGGCTTGGGGTAAAAAAACTACTTCCATAAA
>JADBYA010000006.1 GCA_020403245.1 Flavobacterium sp.
ACATTGTGATACATTTAATAGCACAATGTTACACTAAGTTTTACACTATGTTTAGCAATGTTTTATTTTCTTTCTTTGTGTGACTTTGTGCTTTACATTGTGATACATTTAATAGCACAATGTTATACTAAGTTTTACACTATGTTTAGCAATGTTTTTTTTTCTTTGTGTGACTTTGTGCTTTACATAGTGATACTTTGTGTAACTAGCTTCACAGTATCAATCTTTTAATTCCGTCTTTTAATGATTTTTTGTAAAAATTTAACAGCAAACCTAATCTGCATTCAGAAAGTCGCATATAAGTTAAACATTGAGCTATGTGTTCAATCGTAAAATCTTCAACTACTTTTAATTCAACTATTACTTTATTATTTACAATGATATCAACTCTATAACCACAATCCATTTTTATATCTTCATAAATAACGGGAAAAGGTTTCTCTTGCTTAACATCTAATCCGCATTTAGTCAATTCATACGCTAAACATTCACGATACACTTTTTCCAATAATCCTGAACCTAATTTTGTGTGAACTTTATATGCGCAATCCAGAATTATTCGGCTAATTTCATTTTCTTCGTTCATAATGCAATTTTTTGTTACACAATGTCACTCAAAGTGTTTCACAAAGTTTCTCAATGATTTTTTTATTTCTTTGTGTGACTTTGTGTTAAACTTTGTGATACTTTGTGCTCCTACTTTTCCACCACATCCAATTCCACTTTCAAATTATTGATAATGAAAGTTTGTCTATCTGGCGTGTTTTTACCCATGTAAAACTCTAGTAACGTTTCAATTGATGTAGCTTTATCTAACATCACAGGATCCAAACGGATGCTTTCGCCAATGAAATTCTTAAACTCATCGGGCGAGATTTCTCCCAAACCTTTAAATCGTGTAATTTCTGGTTTTGGTTTTAATTTTTCAATGGCATTTACTCTTTCTTCTTCGCTATAACAATAGATGGTTTCCTTTTTATTTCGCACACGGAATAATGGCGTTTGCAAAATGTATAAATGTCCGTCTTTAATTAACTCTGGGAAAAACTGCAAGAAAAACGTAATCAATAATAATCGAATGTGCATGCCATCGACATCGGCATCGGTGGCAATAACGATATTGTTATACCGCAAATCGCCCATGTCTTCCTCAATATCCAAAGCGGCTTGAAGCAAATTGAATTCTTCGTTTTCATACACAATTTTCTTCGACATTCCATACGAATTCAGGGGTTTTCCACGTAAACTGAATACTGCTTGTGTGTTGACATCGCGACTTTTGGTAATGGAACCCGAAGCCGAATCTCCCTCGGTGATAAAAAGCGTACTTTCTAAACTTCGCGGGTTTTTGGCATCAGTTAAATGCACTCGGCAATCTCGTAGTTTTTTATTATGTAAACTTGATTTCTTGGCTCGGTCTTTGGCTAGTTTACGGATTCCGGAAAGTTCTTTACGCTCGCGTTCGGCTTGAAGAATTTTGCGTAATAACAAATCGGCAACTTCTGGGTTTTTATGTAAATAGTTATCGAGTTTGGTTTTGATAAAATCATTGACAAATGTTCGTACTGATGGCCCTTTCGGACCAATATCGGTTGAGCCCAATTTGGTTTTGGTTTGCGATTCGAAAACCGGTTCTTCAACTTTTACCGCTACAGCTGATACAATAGATTTACGAATATCAGAAGCTTCAAAAGGTTTGTTGTAAAACTCTTTGATGGTTTTGACAATCGCTTCACGGAAAGCACCTAAATGTGTTCCACCTTGTGTGGTGTTTTGTCCGTTTACAAAGGAATGGTATTCTTCTGAATATTGCGATTTACTGTGAGTTAAAGCAATTTCGATATCATCGCCTTCAAGGTGAATTACTGGATATTGCATGTCATCTTCTGAAATCGTTTCTTCCAATAAATCTTTTAGGCCATATTCTGAAATGTATTTTTCACCGTTATAATAGATGGTTAAACCTCGATTTAAATAACAGTAATTTTTGAGCATCTTGATGATGTACTCATTGCGGTATTTGTAATTTTTGAAAATAGTTTCATCGGCAACAAACGAAACTTTGGTTCCTCTTCGTTTGGTCGATTCGACAACCTCTTCATCGATTGTTAAATTTCCGGCACAAAATTCAGCTGCTTTTTGTTGGTTATCGCGAACGGATTCCACACGAAAATAGTTCGACAATGCATTTACGGCTTTGGTACCAACACCATTTAAACCAACGGATTTCTTAAATGCTTTAGAGTCATATTTTCCACCGGTATTCATTTTGGAAACGACATCCACCACTTTACCCAGTGGAATTCCACGACCGTAATCGCGAACGGTAACCATTTTGTCTTTAATAGTGACTTCAATTACTTTTCCTGCACCCATAACAAACTCATCGATACAGTTGTCGATGGTTTCTTTCAGAAGAATATAAATCCCATCATCGGGAGAAGAACCGTCACCGAGTTTTCCGATATACATTCCGGGACGCATTCGGATGTGTTCTTTCCAGTCGAGTGAACGAATATTGTCTTCGGTATATTGATTTTGTTCTTGCATTATAAAACTATCGATTTTAACTCCGTTGAGTTATGCTAATACTTTTTGCATAAAGCTCGGGAGTGCTAATATAGTGGTAATCGAATGATTTTTAAAATGATATTTTGAGAAGTTATTAAGAATGTTTTTGACAAAAATGAGACTGAGTCAAAGTCGATAATACTTTTTTAATTTCATATTGAGTTCATTTGGGTTGAATGGTTTTATGATGTATTCATTGATACCTATTTGAAGTGCTCGATCTAAATAACCAAAAGAAGCCGATGCCGTAAGTGCAACAATAGGAATTAATTTATTTTTTTCTCTAATTATCGTTGTGGCTTCGTAACCATCCATTACAGGCATTGATAAATCCATTAAAATAACATCGTATTTATGAGCATTAAATTTTTCAACACCCACAAGTCCATTTTCTGCTAAATCTACTTCAACATCCCACTGAGTCATAATTTTTTGGGCAATTTTGATGTTTATTAAGTTATCTTCTACTAATAATACTTTTAATCCTTTTAGATTTTCTACTTTATAATTTTCATGTAAATCATTTGTATTTACTGGTGTAAATTTTATATCGATAGGAAGTTGTAATGTGAAATTAAAATTTGTACCAACTCCAATTTCACTTTCAACTAAAATATCAGTACCTAATAGATTTAGTAATTTTTTGGTAATAGAAAGTCCTAATCCAGTTCCTCCAAATTGTCTAGAAGTTCTTGTTTCGGCTTGAGAAAATTTTTCAAAAATGGTATTGAATTTTTCCTTTTCAATTCCTATTCCCGTGTCAATTATTTCAACCTTGAAGGTCGATAAATTGTTAAAAACGGCTAATTGATTTAGTTTAATTTTAATGGTTCCGTTTTTTGTAAATTTGATAGCATTTGAAACTAAGTTTGTAATGATCTGATTTATTCGCAACGGATCGCTTATTAAATTTGGCACAAAATTATCTGGAACAATTACTTCTATTTTATTGAGGTTTTCAGAAGCTCTTACTTGCAATGATTTTGCAATTTGATTTGTTAAAACGATCAAATTGAAAGGAATTCTCTCAATATCAATTCTACCTGCTTCGATTTTATTGAAGTCTAAAATATCATTGATTAATAAAAATAAGTTTTGTGCTGAATTTTTTAAAACTTCAATATTTTCTTGGAAACTTTGCAATGAGTTTTCTTTTTCCATGATGTAAATTAAACCTATAATTGCATTGAGCGGAGTTCGAATTTCATGGCTCATTATGGATAAAAACTCCGATTTAGCTTCATTAGCATTTTCAGCAATTGTTTTGGATTCGTTTAACTGTATTTGAAACTCCTTTTTAATTTCAATCTCTCGATTTAGAATTTTAATTAAGTCTAGTAAATTATCCTCTTCTTCTTTCAACTTTTTGCCATCTACATTTAGTTGATTAATTGCTTCAACCAACTTTTTTTGAAAAATGTCTCTTTTACCAATTTCGTCTTTTAACTTTAAAGTGATTTCAGAATATTCTTTGTCATTTAAATGAGTTGATTGCTCAAACAACTCGGCATCTTTTTCAAAATTTAAATACGTTTGATTGATGACATCAATAAAAGCCAATAATTCAGGACTATTATTAATGGTCTGTTTAGATAAATATTTATCTATTTGACGATCAAGATGACGATGTAAATTTGGTTTATTCATTTAACTATTAATCCTCATAGATTGTGGTTATTGTCATGGTTTGATTGTGAAGTTCACAAGCTACATTCTTTAAAGTTGGAGAAATTTCTCCATAGGAATAAAAGCCACATAAAAGAGTGTTTTCTCCGAATTCATGACGAATTACTTCAAGTTCCTCCTCTATTCTTTCACCTAAAACAATTCTTCTGCCTACACAACTAATCAAAAGCGCTAGTTGATTTCGGTCAGTTGATCTTTTCTTAATTTTGTATGCCGCATTTGATGCTGCATCAATCAATTTATCGATATTTCCCTTCATCAATCTTACCATTGAACCTTGTGGAATATTACCAGCAAAAGTCATTGATTTATTTTCTTCATTTATCGATAATATTGTTCTAACAACTGTTGCTGAGTTGGCATTTTCTTTCATTGAAAGAGGAAAATATAAAGAGGAACCTGGTAATTCTTCGGCATATTTACCCAAGTATTCTTTATATAAATCTAATGCAAAACGGTCACCTATTTTGTATAAAACATTTTTATCAGATAAAGTAACTTCTCGTTCAGGACCAAAATCACTCCAACCTCCTTCGGAAGCGTAATCAAAATGAATATTATTTCCATAAAATCCTACCGCTACTATCTTCCCTGGGGTTGCATCAGCATTTAATCCAACAATTGTTTTTTCAAAATTATATTCATCACCGGCTAAACCACCAAAAATCGGAATTAATTTATTGGTTTGCGCTATTAATTTATTAATCAATTCAGTTCCATTAACTAAACTTCCTTCGGATAAAATTAGAATAGATTTTAAATCTTCAGTTAATAAATCATTCTTAATTTTTTCGCCTAAATCGTTTAGGTCACTGTTCAATATAATATCGATTTGTGTAGTTTTTACTTTTGTTTTTTCAAATGAAATGGCTGTTACAACAATATCTTCTTCAATATTACATTCATTAGAAATTTGTCCAGAAGAAGAACACAATAAAATATCGGCGTTTGGATATCTTTCTTTTAATTTTTGGTAAGGTAAAGTTTCATCAAGAAGAGTTCGTTGAGCGAAAGCTAAAACTAAATTAACATTTTTTGGCTCTAAACCATATGAGTTAGCAATAATTTTTTGATTATTTGATTTATCAATAATCAATTGTTTAAATTTCATATCGTAAATTGTTTAGAGTTGGTTATAAAGAAATAAAAAGAAAACGTAACAAACAAAAAAACCTGAATGTTTATTTACTTGTTTTAAAATTTAAGTATGTTTTTATTTTTATACATTAAAACGGAAATGCATCACATCACCATCTTTTACTATATATTCTTTTCCCTCCACTCTAAGTTTTCCTGCTTCTTTTGCTTTACTTTCTGAACCTAAATTGGAGTAATCCTCAAAAGCAATTACTTCGGCACGAATAAATCCTTTTTCAAAATCAGTATGAATAACACCTGCAGCTTTGGGCGCGGTATCTCCTATTTTGATTGTCCAAGCCCGAACTTCTTTCACTCCTGCTGTAAAATAGGTTTGTAATTTTAATAATTTATAAGCGGCACGAATTAAAACTGCAGATCCAGGTTCTTTTAATCCCATATCTTCCAGGAAAATTTGTCTTTCTTCGTAGCTTTCAAGTTCTGTAATATCAGCTTCAGCACCTACTGAAAGGATAATAACTTCGGCATCTTCATCTTTTACTAATTCACGTATTTGTTCAACATATTTATTTCCATTGACGGCAGAACTTTCATCAACATTACACACATATAAAACAGGTTTACTAGTAATCAATTGGAAATCTTCTAATAATTGTTCTTCATCATGATTTTGAGCAACTACAGTTCTAGCAGATTTTGCTTGTAATAAATTTTCTCTAATTCTATCCAACAATACTTTTTCTGTTTGAGCTTCTTTATTACCCGTTTTGGCAGCGCGATTTACTTTTTCTAATCGTTTTTCAACGGTTTCCAAATCTTTCAATTGTAATTCAATATCAATAGTTTCTTTATCGCGAATTGGGTTTACATTACCGTCTACATGAACAATATTATCATTGTCAAAACAACGCAATACATGAATAATGGCATTACACTCTCTAATGTTTGCCAAAAATTGATTTCCTAAACCTTCTCCTTTACTGGCGCCTTTAACTAAACCAGCGATATCAACGATATCAACTGTAGCCATTTGTACACGTTCTGGTTTTACTAGTTCTTCTAAACGATTTATTCTTGGATCAGGAACATTTACCACGCCAATATTGGGCTCAATTGTACAAAATGGAAAATTGGCACTTTGCGCCTTGGCATTCGATAAACAATTAAATAAGGTTGATTTTCCAACATTGGGCAATCCTACAATTCCTGCTTTCATATCTTTTTGATATTGATTTTTTATTTTTGATATGTAACGCTAAAGCGTTTCACTTTAAGTTTTGGTTTTAAAAGTTTGCAAATATAAGATTTTAAAATCAAGTTTCAACGAAATGAAATTGAGGTAAAAATTAATAGGATTTGGCAGCTATAACTTCAATAATCTTCTCTTCTTCTTCGGTAGAAGTCAATCCGGAATTATTCCAATAATTAGTTAGTATGGAATTTTTTTTATTATAAAGTGTTTTGTCTTTAAAGACTTCGTTTTCTTTATATTGGAAGTTTTGTGTGCTAAAAAAGGTGGTAACAAAATAATTTTTAACCTCAATATCTATTTTTTTATCGCTATAAACACGCTCAAAACCAATCTCTTCAAGCGAACTTACTAAATAATAGTTTAAATCCTCAACTCTATAGATTGTTTTGAATATTGACTTATAAATATTTTTTGAACCCACTATTTTCTTTTCTTTAGTATTGGCGAGAGTTGCTGGTGAAATACTGGAACTCACTTCTACAATAACTTTTTTCTTATTGTCATAAATTATTTTAAAATCATCACGGAGTTCTTTAGAATTATCCAATGGCGTTACCAGCATCACATTATAATCTGCATTGGCAGTGTAACCCTTAATAACATAATCGTATTGCTTTATAGCATTAGGTTCTAAAATGGGAAGTAAATACTTGAAGTTATAATAATTTTGCATAATATCATTCAAATTATAACCCAAAACTTCAGAACTAATTTCATCGTTTATTAATCCAAAAGATCTATTTTGTTCTACTAAAATAGTGCACTTAAATTTATTGTTTTTACCAGTTAATTGAAAATTTAACAGACCATCATTGTAATAAGTATGAGTACCATCTTGTTTAAAAAACTCTCTAGCATATACTTTTAATCGTGATGGAGAAGTCAATTTCTTTACAGAATTTTCAACAATTGACTTTAAGATTTTTTGAGGATGCTGTTTCGTTACAATGATCTCGTCCAAGTCATTGATATTTCTCTTAAGATAGATGATGTTATCTGTTTTTTGTAATGTGGATGAACGAACAGTAACTCTGAGATAAGAGGAATGTGTAACTTGAATATTTGAAGTACCGTTAAGCTCAAATGTTATTTTTCCTTCCGCATTACTTAACAATGTTTGCTTAGTTTTTAGAATATATACCGTGGCGTATTCTACAGGAAGATTACTTACAGCATCTTTTAAAATAATTGACTTTTCGGTAGTTTGTGAAAAACCAATTAAACCAAAAATCAGTAAGAATACGAGGTAGATTTTCTTCATAATTAGATTGGTTTTTAACAAATTTAATAAAAAACATTAGATTGTTAGCAGTTATCTGTTTTTTGACTATAATTTTAATAAAAGAGTCCGAAAAAATCGGACTCAGTATGGTAGGAATTATTTAAATTTAGTAGCTCTTTGCTAAGCTAAAGATTTATTCTATTCGTTATGCAAAAATGATTGCCTATTAAGTAGCGTTTCCTCACTTTCTACATGATTATCATCGGGAACGCAACAGTCTACCGGACAAACAGCTGCACATTGTGGTTCATCGTGAAACCCTTTGCACTCTGTACATTTTCCTGGTACTATATAATAAATATCGTCTGATAATGGTGTTTGCGCAGCCTCAGAGTCTACCTCGGTTCCATCAGGCAAAATTACTTTTCCTCTAAGTTTGGTCCCATCCTTGTACCTCCAGTCATCCGCACCTTCATATATTGCTGTATTCGGACACTCAGGTTCACAAGCCCCGCAATTGATACATTCGTCTGTTATAATAATTGCCATATTTTTATTTTTTGATAAAAGAAAATAGAGAATAGAATTTAGACCATAATAATGAAAATTAATACTTTTCTCTTTATTCTATTTTCTATTATCTTATTTTTGTGCAAAATTACAATCAAAACCTTTCATAAACAAGTAAACAAATGTTACAAATCGAGAAAAATAAATGTTTTGTTGCATTAGGAAAGTTTTTAAGCCAATTTTCATTAGATAAAAACACCAAAGATGAAACAGTACTTCATAACGACTTGTTCTTTGATGACTTTATAGATGTAATCAAATTGTCGCAATCTCACAACGGTTGGTTTACCCAAGACCAAGTGTACCACTCCATTCAATCTTGGGCAATAGCTTTACAAGAAGAAAATCTCAATAAATGGCTGTCTAAGTATGACTTTTCAGAGGTTGAACCAAAAACAGTTGGATTGATACTTGCAGGAAATATTCCTTTGGTAGGTTTTCACGATTTTCTTTCTGTTTTGATTTCGGGTCACAACGTTTTGGTAAAAACTTCCACTAATGATCAACATCTCATTAAATTTTTAGCCAAATATTTGATAGCTTTTAGTCCCGAAATTGAAAATTGCATCACGTTTACCGACGGTAAATTAGAAAATTTTGATGCCGTGATTGCTACTGGAAGTAATAACACAGCGCGTTATTTTGAATATTATTTTAAAGACAAACCAAATATTATTCGCAAAAACAGAAATTCGGTTGCGGTTTTAAATGGAAAAGAAACCCAAGAAGATTTGGTCAATCTTGGTGAAGACATTTTCCGTTATTTTGGTTTAGGTTGCCGCAATGTTTCTAAGTTATTTGTGCCAAAGGATTATAATTTCGATGCGTTCTTTAAAGCCATTTATGAATACAAAGATGTTATATTTTACGAGAAATATTCTAACAATTACGACTATAACAAAGCCGTTTTCCTTATGAGTAATTTCAAATTATTGGATAATGAATTTCTAACTTTGAAGGAAGATACTAGTTACGCCTCTCCTATTTCCTCTGTGTTTTATGAACGATATGAAAATATAGAAGACATCAAAAAAAAATTGGAAAAGGATGCAGGCCAAATTCAATGTGTTGTTTCAAATGGTGTTATTGAAAACAGTATTCCCTTCGGAAAAACACAACAACCAGAACTTTGGGATTACGCTGATAATGTGGATATTATTATTTTTTTATTACAATTATAATTAATAAATTTGACCTAACAAAAAAAATAAAATCATGAATAAATTCATTCTTTGCCTTTTGTTAGTATTAGCCCAAAGTTCAATTTCTCAAATTGTCTTAACACCTTTCAATCCAGATATTGCTTACACTAGCTTTGGAAAAGCTTTAGATGCTTTCGGAAATGAAATGGTTATTAGTGCAACTAATGGTATGAATTTCATGGATGGAAATAATGTTTTTGTATTTCAAAAAAATGGTAGTGTAATAAATCAAGAAACGTTTTTTACAATACCATCCGATGGAATTGCTAGTGATGGTTTTGGTAACACCGTTTCGATAGATAATGAATTTATTGCAGTTGGTTCTCCATTACATGATCAAGTAGCATCAAATGCGGGTGCAGTTTACGTTTATAGAAAAATTGCAAATAACTGGACATTTTTTCAAAAAATTACAGCTTTTGATGGTATTGCTGAAGATTATTTTGGTTATGATGTTATTGTGTACAACAACCAACTTTTTATAGCAGCAATTGACGATGAACCTACAGGTCAGCCAACAACATCTAATAATGGTGCCGTTTATATTTATAATTTTAATGGCTCTAATTGGGTGTTTTTACAAAAAATAACAGTTGGTTCTTCGTATAAATTTGGAGGTAAAATAAAGGTGAAAAGTAATAAACTAGTTATTGCCTCTGGTTCAACATATGCTCCTTTAGTTAACATTCATACCTATAATTTTGATGGCAGCAATTGGAACTTTTCAAATAGTTTTAATCCAACATCAACCTCTGAACAATTTATACATGATTTTAATCTTGACAACAACCAACTTTTTGTTTTATTGAATACAGGTTTTAATACAAACCTAAATATTTATGAAGCAGGTTCAACTATTTGGAACTCTATTTCAACATTGACTGGAGTAAATCAAGGTGATAATGTAGCGACGACTTTTAAAGTAAAAAACGAAATAATGTTTATTGGATCTGATAGTTACATTCTTCAAATGCCCAGAAAATCACCATTATCTTATTATAAAAAGATTAGTGATAATTGGATTTTCCAAGAAGTGATTTATGGTAATGGGAATTTTGGTAATGATGATTTATTTGGTTCTAATATTTCAATTTCTGATCAAATTGTATTAATTGGTGCTTCACGAGAAGGTAATGGTATTGGTTATGGAAATGCATATACTTTTGATACTTCATTAGGAATCGATGAAAATATTATGAATGAATTTAAATTGTATCCAAATCCTACTACCGATAAAGTTTTTCTGTCTGACAATTTTGCAAATGAAATACGTTGTATTGATGTCTATCAATTTGATGGAAAACTAATTAAAAACATTAAGGCAAACTCAAATTATGTTTCTTTAAAAGAATTCACCAAAGGTATTTACCTTTTGAAAATTACAAAAATCAATGGTACATCTTTCACAAGAAAAATTGTGAAAAATTAAAATTTAAAAACTTCTCCACTTTTTCGTAATTTATTTTGTTATAAACTAAATCGTTTTCGTTGATAAGATGAACTCATTAACGATGATTTTAAATCGTTTATCTATTCCCTATTTCCGAAATTTGCACTTTAATTTTTTAAATAACAGCATTTCAGATGATAATAGATTCTGAAATAAATTCAGAATAAAATGAAAAAACACAACTACAGCGCTGGTCCCTGCATTTTACCTCAAGAAGTTTTTGAAAAATCAGCACAAGCTGTTTTAGATTTTAATAATTCAGGATTATCCATTCTTGAAATCTCGCATAGAAGTAAGGATTTTGTTGCCGTAATGGACGAAGCGAGAGCTTTGGCTATAGAACTTTTAGGATTAGAAGGGAAAGGTTATCAAGCGCTATTTCTTCAAGGTGGCGCTAGTTTAGAATTTTTGATGGTGCCCTATAATTTAATGAAAGTGGATGGAAAAGCGGCATATTTAGATTCTGGAACGTGGGCAAACAATGCTATTAAAGAAGCCAAATTATTTGGTGAAACCATTGTTGTAGCTTCTTCTAAAGCGGAAAATTACAATCACATTCCAACAGAGTATACAATACCAACTGATGCGAATTATTTTCACTGCACCAGTAACAATACGATTTTTGGAACGCAAATGAAGTCATTCCCAATTACAAATGTTCCTGTAGTTTGTGATATGAGTTCAGATATATTTTCGAGAACATTAGATTTCTCAAAATTTGATTTGATTTATGCCGGTGCTCAGAAAAATATGGGTGCGGCGGGAACAACTTTGGTGGTAGTTAAAGAAGAAATTCTGGGCAAATCGGGAAGAACTATTCCAAGTATATTGGATTATGAAAAACACATTAAAGCGGAAAGTATGTACAATACTCCAGCTGTTTTTGCAGTTTACACTTGTCTTTTAACCTTGCAATGGTTGAAAAAACAAGGCGGAATTGCTGCTATAGAAAAGATAAACGACGCTAAAGCAAATTTACTATACAACGAAATAGACAGAAATCCATTATTCATAGGAACAGCTGTTACAAAAGACAGAAGTAGTATGAATGCTACCTTTTTATTGGTTGACGAAAAGAACCAAGAAACATTCGATAAAATGTGGAAAGACGCTGGGATTTCGGGCTTGGCGGGACATCGTTCTGTGGGTGGCTATCGTGCTTCTATGTACAACGCTTTACCTCTAGAAAGTGTTCAGGTTTTGGTGGATGTGATGAAAGAGTTGGAAGAAGTAGTCAGTGTTCAGTCGCAGTTAGCAGAATAACTAGCCCCGACCTGCCGGCAGGCAAAAAGGTTGGAATGGTATACTTTTTATTGTTTAGAAAAACCCTTCGACTGCGCTCAGGGTGACAAAGCAATAAAAAGATATAATGGAAAGTTGGTTGAGCGAAGCGAACTAACAAAGTAAATAGCTTCTGAAATAAATTAGAATTGATAATGAGAGCGAGATTGCTTCGTTCCTCGCAATGACAACAAAATAATAAGCATCGAAAGATGCTGAACTTAATTCAGCATAAAAAAAATGAAAGTATTAGCCAACGACGGAATTTCAAGAAGTGGAATTGAAGCATTAGAAAAAGGTGGTTTTGAAGTAATCACTACCAAAGTCGCTCAAGAACAAGTAGCAAATTACGTAAACAGTAATAATGTTTCGGTAGTTTTAGTGAGAAGTGCCACAAAGGTTCGACAAGATATAATAGATGCTTGTCCAGGATTAAAAATCATTGGTCGTGGTGGTGTTGGAATGGATAATATTGATGTGGATTATGCACGTAGCAAAGGAATTCATGTAATTAATACGCCAGCATCGTCCTCTGAAAGTGTGGCCGAATTGGTATTTGCGCATTTGTTTACAGGAGTTCGTTTCATGCAAGATTCGAATAGAAATATGCCTTTAGAAGGTGATACTAACTTTGATGGTTTGAAAAAAGCGTATGCCAACGGAATAGAATTGCGTGGAAAAACATTAGGAATTATTGGTTTTGGACGCATTGGTCAAGCGGTGGCAAAAATGGCGCTTGGACTTGGAATGAAAGTAATTGCAGCGGATAAATTTGTGGATAAAGCCGAAGTAAAAGTTGATTTTTACAACGGACAGTTTATCCATGTGGAATTTGAAACCGAACCAATGGAAGATGTATTCAAACACGCTGATTTTATTACACTCCATGTTCCCGCACAAGAAGGATATGTGATTGGTGCTGACGAATTTGCGCTGATGAAAGATAACGTGGGTATAGTGAATTGCGCTCGTGGTGGTGTAATTGATGAAGTTGCGTTGCTTGCTGCTTTAGATTCAGACAAAGTATTGTTTGCTGGATTGGACGTTTTTGAAAACGAACCAACACCAGAAATACAGATTTTGATGCATCCAAAAATTTCTTTGACACCACATATTGGGGCTGCAACATTGGAAGCACAAGATCGAATTGGGACCGAATTAGCGGAACAAATTATTAGCTTGCTGAAAACGAAATAAGTATAATATTGCTCTCTAAATATTTTAAAAACCACGTTATTCGTGGTTTTTTTTATATTAAAATATGGCTCAAACATTTGATTTTTAGTATCTTTATACCAAACAAATGATTATGCGAAATATAATTTTAGTATTCTCCTTTATTTTAATAATGCTATCTTGTAGTTCATCAAAAAATTTTGTTACTGCTGATGGTAATACTGTTGCATCTAAAATAGTAGATACTATTAAAATTACAAATGATAGTTTAGAATATGAAGTGATTATTATTGATCCAGGTTTT
The DNA here is from genome assembly GCA_020403245.1 of Flavobacterium sp. Taxonomy (GTDB): domain Bacteria; phylum Bacteroidota; class Bacteroidia; order Flavobacteriales; family Flavobacteriaceae; genus Flavobacterium. The sequence continues at coordinate 13,813 of JADBYA010000006.1, forward strand.
AGTTCTTGGTTAGTAAAAAATGCAAAGCCGAGAGGTTTTTATTCTATAAATTTCCTAGAAAACAGGAACCAAACTTATGTTATAGAATGGAATAGTAGAGTCAATCAAATCCAAGGCAACAATAGTAATTTATATGAAATGCGCATTGATTACGAACCTTTTACTCATTATGGTTATGAAGTGAATTATTTGCTTTATAATTATTTCTTATATTTTCAAATTACATATAATCAAAAGTTAGGAGGTTTTATTCCAAGTCCTTAATGCATTATATTTGTCAAAAAATAAAAGTATGTCAAGTTTTAAAGAACGCTGGAATATCAAATCGAATTGGCAGTTATTTGTCATTATTGTGGTATTTGCAGTAACAGGTTCTAGTGCTGCGTATCTTTCAAAACCTATTTTATCGCTTTTTGGCATTGTTAAAGGAAGTGTTTCAAATTGGTTGTATTATCCTTTATATATACTACTCATTTTCCCGGTGTACCAAGTATTGCTTGTTAGTTTCGGATTTATATTTGGTCAATTCACTTTCTTTTGGGCTTTCGAAAAGAAAATGTTAAAGAGTATGGGATTGGGTTTTTTAGTAAAAGACAAAAAAAATCTCGAGTAAATTTCTACCCGAGACTCTTCACGTATCAACTATTCAAAACTGATTTTTATTGATTTTTTAGTAAACTAAAAAAATCGTTTCTATTTTCTTTTTGATTGAATATTCCGCCATACTGAATAGTAGAAGTATAACTACTTTCGTCTTGAATCCCTCTACTAGATACGCACAAATGCTTGGCTTCCATTACAACAATAACACTCTCAGTTTCCAAAACAGTTTTTAATTCATTAAATATTTGCATAATCAATCGTTCCTGCACTTGAGGACGACGTGAATAGTAATCAACAATTCTGTTTAATTTTGACAGCCCAATCACTTTTCCGCTTGATACATAACCAATATGTGCTTTACCAATAATTGGCAAAAAGTGATGTTCACAAGTCGAATTGAAACTAATATCAGCTTCAACCAACATTTTATCATAATTATAGGAATTATCAAAAACAGATATTTTTGGTTTATTCTCTGGATTTAATCCTGAAAATATTTCTTTGATAAACATTTTAGCTACTCTGTGAGGCGTACCTTGTAGACTATCGTCTGTCATGTCTAAACCCATTTCCTCCATAATGGCATGAAAATGTTTTTCGATGTTAGACATCTTTTGTTCATCTGTTTTGATGAATGCGTCCGGGCGCAAAGGTGTTTCTGCAGAAGTCATTTGATGATTGTCGCCTATCAGTTCAAATAATTCTTTTTCAATGGTTGTGTTCATAAGAATTAATTTTTTGTTGAACAAATTTACATATTAATTAAACAAAAATAGGATATTAACATAACTTTATACATTATTCAACTATAAAAAATCCTTATAGCAATCAATAAAAGAAAATACTTTGTTACTTTGTGAAAAATTATAGAGATGATTACTGCCAAAAATATTCATAAATACTACGATGCTTTACACGTTTTAAAAGGAGTGGATTTGCATATTCAAAAAGGGGAAATTGTTTCTATTGTTGGTGCATCGGGCGCGGGAAAAACAACATTATTACAAATTCTTGGTACACTTGACAATCCGTCTAAAAAATATGATTCTTCACTTGAGATAAACGGTGAAAACCTCCTGAAAATGAAGGACAAAGAATTATCTAAATTTAGAAATACTCACTTAGGTTTTATTTTTCAATTTCATCAGTTATTACCTGAATTTTCGGCTTTAGAAAATGTTTGTATTCCTGCTTACATTGCCGGTAAAGAAAAGTCTACCACAGAAACAGATGCTACTCGACTATTGGATTATTTAGGCCTATCCGAAAGGATAAATCACAAACCCAATGAACTTTCGGGTGGCGAACAACAACGTGTTGCTGTTGCTCGTGCATTAATCAATAAACCTGCCGTTATTTTTGCCGATGAACCTTCGGGAAATTTAGATACCGTTTCGGCTGAAAACTTACATCAATTGTTTTTTAAATTGCGAGAAGAGTTTGGACAAACTTTTGTAATTGTAACACATAACGAAGCATTAGCTAATATGGCTGATAGAAAATTGGTCATGAAAGATGGATTAATAGTGTGACATCATGGTGCTTATTCTCTTAAGTTGGCTCTACACTTTTTTTACCTCACTTACTTTTGGGATAGGTTTTTCAAAGTTATTTCGAATTTCATCCATTGATTTTGTTATTACTTCCATCTTAGGATTGTTTTCAATTACAATTGTAGCTAGTATTTGGGCAGTTTTTGGTCCAATAAACATCGCTTTTCATTCAGTTTTGCTTTTGTTTACTCTGCTTATAGGATTTTGGAATAAAGAACTCTATCTAGTTATTTTTCAAAAAACAAAATCGATATTCATCGCTTTTCCCTTAACAATAAAAATATTGCTACTTTTTAGCAGTTTATTACTTTTGGCACAAAGCGCCACCTCACCTTTTATCATTGACAACGAAACTTATTATATTCAAACGATAAAATGGTTGAATGAATATGGTTTTGTCCCCGGATTAGCTAACCTTCATTTGTTTTTGGGTCAAACCAGCGGTTGGCATATTACTCAAAGTGTTTTTAGCTTTTCCTTCTTATACGACCGATTTAATGACTTGAACGGATTTTGTTTGCTGATAGGAAACTATTGGGCATTTGAAAAGCTTCACTCCTATTTTGAAACCAAAAACAAAATGAACTTGGTATTTGGATTGTTGCCACTAACTTATGTTTTTCTATTTCAATTTGTGAATGCCCCATCACCCGATGTTCCTGTTTATATTTTTGGATTGATCTTGTTTTGGCTTTATCTAGAAAATGAAAATTATGCCATAATCACTTCTATAGCATTATTTCTTGTGTTTATCAAAATCACAGCGGTTGTACTCTTGATATTGCCTATACTATTAGTAATAAAAAATTATGATGTTATCAAAAAACAACTCTTTAAAATTGGTTTGTTATCAGTTTTTGTTTTGGCTTTATGGATTATAAAAAATACAATCCTGACGGGTTATCCACTTTTTCCAATAACTTACATTTCGTTACCAAATAGCAATTATAATGTCCCTAGAGCTATTATTGATTTCTTCTTTAGTTATGAGATGATGCATTCGTTTTATATCCCTTTTGGTTCCATGAAGAACTTACCTTTAACTGATATTCTCCTATACTATTTTTTCAATAATGGAATTGATAGTATTATTGGAATAACTACATTAATAATGGTAATTGTTTCACCTATTCTTATCTATAAAAGATATCCTAGACGAACTATTTGGAATATCTATTTCGTATTCTTAACGCTATTAATATTATTAACATTCAGTTCTCCACAATATCGTTTTTATGTTTATTTCACTATTTTCTTTGGGTTACTATTGCTTGCATTGGTATTTACAAATCGAAAAATAATTTTGATTTCAATTGGACTAAGTTTGGCTTTAGTTGCACTTTTGATTTTTATTCCTATTTCGTTTGCTAGGTTAACAAACAATACTAGTTTAGCTTCTAATTCAACTTTTAGCATAAAAAACATGTTAATTCCAGAACCCAATACTAAGAGAACTCAAAAGTACATTTTGCTGCCAAAAGAAAATCTAGACTACTACTCGCCTACTCATTATCCTTTCTTTTGGATAACGGGTAATGGTGATTTGCCTTGTGTGAGTGCAGAACAATTAGAGTATTTTGAAACGAATTTTCATTTCATACCTCAATTACGTGGCGCTAGTTTAAAAGATGGTTTTTATGCCAAAAAAGTCACTACTAATGACTAAAGCCGAGCTCAAAGAATTCCTTGACGAAAAGGTAAACTTATACAATAATCCCAACTTTATTGAAACCGACCCAATCCAAATTCCTCATCAGTTTTCGATTAAGGAAGATATTGAAATAGCAGGTTTTTTGACTGCTACTATTGCTTGGGGCAATCGCAAAATGATTATTACTAATGCAAAGCGCATGGTGGATTTGATGGGTAATTCTCCCTACGATTTTGTGATAAACCATAAGGGTTATCATTTAGATGCATTTGAAACTTTTGTTCATCGAACCTTTAATAGTGATGATTTTAAAATGTTTATTCTTGGATTGAAAAATTTATATGCAAATCATGATGGTTTGGAAAAGGTTTTTGCCAAACATCAACAACCGAATTCTATGCAAACAGCCATTGCTGAGTTCAAGAAAGTTTTCTTTGAAGTGCCACATTTACAACGGACAACCAAACACGTTTCTGACCCGTTGCAAGGTTCATCAGCCAAGCGTATCAACATGTTTTTACGTTGGATGGTTCGAGAAGATAACAAAGGTGTTGATTTTGGTATTTGGAAAACCATTTCGCCCGCGGCATTATCTTGTCCATTGGATGTTCACTCAGGAAATGTAGCTCGTAAACTCGAATTAATAAATAGAAAACAAAACGATGGAAAAGCACTGGCCGAACTTGATACTAATCTTCGAATTCTTGATGCCAATGATCCAGTGAAGTATGATTTTGCGCTTTTTGGATTGGGGGTTTTTGAGGGATTTTGATTGTATTATTTTAGTATTTAGTTGTGCATTAATTCATAAATGCTTAAAATTGCTTTTTATTTGAATTTTAACATATTTTTAAATTAACATGAGTACTACTGTTGACGAAACCAAAAAGAAAAGTTTTAAAGAAAAGTTTAAAGAAGAATTTATTGAATATTGGATAAATGTATTGTACTTGTCTTTTTATTTTGGCGTATTTTTTACTTATAAAAGATTGATTTTAGCGCATTATGAAATAGATTATCAAGAGTATGGTGCTGCTTTGATAAGTGCTTTTATTTTGGGCAAAGTAGTTTCTATTATTGGTATGACTAAAATAGGCAGAAAAACTAGTGAAGGAAATTTAGCTTTATTGACAGCATATAAAACTTTTGCTTTTACGCTTTGTATTATAGTTTTTAATGTATTAGAGAAATTTATTGTTGGTTTTTATAACACCACCACTTTTGACGGAGCAATCAGCAATATTACTCATGAACTTTTCACCTATGAATATCCTGCTCGTTTGTTAATTATTTTTAGTTCGTTCATTCCCTATTTTGCTATTAAAGAACTCTCCAATGCGGTTGGTCATAAAAAAGTAATTGATCTTTTTTTTAAAGGAAAAAGCACTACTTAAATAAAACTATAAATTACGGTTTTCTAATTAAGCTCTAATGATATAATAATGTGTTCAACTATTGTAAAAAAAAATAAAATAAATCTTCTATTTCTGTCGGTTTTTTGTATGGTTAATAGTATGATTTACAGTCAAGAGACTGAGTTGAAAAATACAAGAGTAATTCAATTAGAAGAAGCAATTGAATTGGGCCTTAAAAACAATAGACAACTTAAAGTTGCCAATACTAATGTCGCCATTGCTAACGAAGATTTAAGTCAAGCTAAAATTTCAAAAGCACCACGCTTAGGATTAAATTTGGGCTATAACTACATTGGAAATCCCAAAATATACGAAGGGTTTTTTGAAAAAAGTGTGACCATCGATTATTTTAACAATCAAACTCTTGGAAGCGTTGTGGCCTCAATGCCTTTGTATTATGGAGGATTAATTAATAATAAAATCGAAAGCCAAAAACTGATCACTCAAATTCAGGAAAACGTTGTTAAAATGACCGAAGCTGAAATGAAGTTAGCCATAACTCAACAGTTTTTTACACTCGAAAAACTATACCAACAAATTGAAGTTACTAAACAAAACATTGTTAATACAGAATTACGCTTAAAACAACTTAAATCACGTGTTGATAACGGCCAAAATCTTAAAAGTGATTTGCTTAGAACAGAGCTGCAACAATCAAATTTTCAAGTTTCTATTTTTCAAGATGTCAACAACATTAAGTTGGTTAGCAATTATTTAGATATATTAATTGGTTTACCAACCGATACTGTGCTTAAACCAAAATTGGGACAAGATATAATACCTTTAAAAGAATTAAGTTTAGAAGAAATACTTTCCGAAGCGTATCAAAACAGGTATGAAATAAAGCAATCGGAAATGAATGTAAAATTAAATGAAACTTTTTTGAACTCAACTAAAAGTGGTTTCAAACCAAATCTTAGTGCCAACTTTATTTTTAACTCACAATATCCAGCTCAATGGCCAAATTATATTAACAATACACTTAATTTTTGGGCAGCTGGACTTTCTTTAAGCTGGGATATTTCAAGTTTTTATAATTTAAAACATCGAGTAGGAAGTGATAAATTACAAATTGATAAAAGCAATACCCAACTACAAATAGTTAAAGATGAAATTGATAAAGAAGTAAAAAAAGCGACTGTTCGTTATGCAGAAAACAAAAAAAACATACCCACTTTTATCAAAAATGTTGAACTAGCTCAAAATCATTATAAAATAATAAAAAGCCGATATGATAATGATTTTGCTCTGATAAGTGATATGGTAGATGCCGAAGTGCAATTAAATCAAGCAAAAATATCACTTATCAATGCCAATATAGATTTGATTATTCAATTCTATTCTTTGAAATATGCCATGGGGAAACTTTAAACCAATATCATTATGAGTGAAGAAAATACACCGAACGAGACTGTTCAAAAAGAAGATAAAAAGCGAAATACGATTTTAAAATTACTTTCGTTTATTTTTTTAATTGCTGGAGGAATTTGGATATTGAGTTTATTTTTTGATTTCAAAAGTTACGAGTCAACAAATAATGCACAGGTAGAATCCTATATCAATAACATAGCTGCTAGAGCTACAGGCCATATTATTGATATAAAATTTGAAGCCAATCAAGCCATAAAAAAAGGAGATACTCTATTACTTTTAGACGATGAAGAATATCGTATAAAAGTGAAACAAGCCGAAGCTGATTTGGCAACAGTTGAAGGAAATTTACATTCTTTACAACAAGCGACAGTTACTTCCCAATCAAATCAAGCCGCCACAAAAGCGAAACTGGCAGGCGATATGGCTAGTCTAGAAAAAGCCGAAAAGGATTATGAACGGTTTAGAAATATGTATGCCGATTCAGCCGTGACCAAAAATCAATACGATCAAGTAGTCGCTAAATTAAAATCAACGCGTGCCTATCTTCAAGCAGGTCAGAGTGAATTGAAAGCAAGTGGATCGATAGCAAAACAAAGCCAAACCAATCTTGAAGCAGCAATTGCTACTGTAGCCAGAAAAAAAGCCGATTTAGAAGCTGCCAAACTTCAATTATCCTATACTGTCATAACATCACCAATAGATGGCTTTGTTGGAGAACGCAGTCTTTCTGTTGGTGATTTGGTAAATACAAACCAAGTGGTAGCTTCAATAGTTTTGAGTCAAAAAATTTGGGTAACAGCCAATTTTAAAGAAACGCAAATTGAAAGAATTAAAAAAGGTCAAAAAGTTACCATTATAGTTGATGCACTCAATGATAAAAAATTCAAAGGAGTTGTAGTCAATTCTTCCCCAGCAACTGGAGCAAAATTCTCCATGGTAGAACCTGATAATTCAACAGGAAATTTTGTAAAAGTTACACAACGAATTCCTGTAAAAATAGAATTTGAAGCTAGTCCTGAAGATTTAATTGATGTTAAACCTGGAATGAATGTAACGGTTGAAGTAAAAAAGTAAAAGATGTTTGGAATAAAAAAAGGAAGTATTCTCATTCTCGTTGGTTTATATATACTTACCATTCCTTTTTTTAATGCTTTAAATGTAACGAGTTACGATACTTCGCAAATTTTAGGTCACTTTGGCGAATCTACAACGGTTTTTGCCTACTCAACCTACATTCCCGTATTTGTAATGATTGCTTTTATTCCGCTGGCTTTGAAAGTTGCCAAACAAATTCCGGTGCGAACACTGATTTTATCTGCTAGTTTTTTAGCAATAACATGCAATACAGCATCGTTATATACTTCTAATATAATTTGGTTTACCTTTTGGCGTTCTCTTTTAGCTATTATTTCAATTTTGGGAATATTTGCTTCTTTATTACCTATTTTAATAAAGTACAATCCAAAATTCAATATGCCCATAATGTATGGGATTATTCAATTTATAATGCAAGGAAGTCAGCACCTATATAAATATATTGGCGCACAGTTTACTAGTATTTATGATTGGACCTTTAGTGTTTATTTTCTAAACATCAACTTCTTTGTTTGTATAATGTTAGCTTGGCTTTTTTACAGAAAAGATGTGGCACCAATGAAAGTAAAATTTCAATTTGATTGGAGAGGTTGGCTTATTTTAGTTTTATTTTTCACTATCATTCTTTTTCTTTGTGCCGAAGGACAAACTAGAAATTGGTTTTCAGATTCTAAAATTTCACTAGCAGTTGCTTTGTTAATAGTTATAGTTGGGGTCTATTTAGTTCATGTAAGGTTTACCAAAGAGCCGTTGATCAATACCGATGTTTTTAGATATAAAAATGTAGTCATTGGTACTTTCCTTTTCTTTTTAACGGGTTTAATAAATGGAACGGGGTCAGTAGTAACCGGTTTTATGTCTAATATACTAGGTTTCGACAGCATCTATCAAGCAAAGACGCACTTAGCCATTCTCATAGGACTAATTATTGCCATTCCATTATCAACCTATCTTTTGTATAAACGAATTCATTTGGCCACGATTTGGATTGTAGGTTTTGCTTGTTTTGGATTGTATCATATTACGATTTACTTCAGATTGTATCCAGGTATAGCACCTATCGATTTCTTGCTTCCATTAATCTTTAAAGGATTAGGGATTGGTTTTCTTTATACGATTGCTTCTTTGTACATTTCGGAAGGCGTTCCAAAAGATTTAGGCGATTCCCGAATGATGAGTGGAATTATTGCTAGAGTGATAATAGCAACATTATTATGTGGCGCTATTTTGGGGACTACAATTTCTAATACCAAATCACAACATAAAACGGGTTTAAGTCAGCAATTAACTCAAGGAAATACATTGGCAGTTAGTCAATTAAAGAAATATAAAATGCTATTTTTGCAAATGGGAGCTTCTCAAACTGAAGCTCAAAAAATGGCAGAAAGACAACTTTCTAGCCAGACAACACAAGCATCTTTTTTATTAGCTTATAAAGACATTTATCTTGTTATGGCCGCAATTTGCTTCTTCCCAATTATTGTATTGTTATTATTTAAACTAGGACGAAGACCAATAGGAAGAGTTGAAAACCAACCAATTCCATTTTAAATATCTATTTTTATTTATGACAAAGCAATATGAAATATAAAAACAAACAACTTTTATTTAATCAATTATGGGTTAAAGAAAGTGGATTGAGCGGTATGCTTATTTTACTTTTAATTATGCACTTTGTTTTGATTCCACTATTTGGCAGTCATAACCTTTTTATGGTAATTCTCAATATATTTTGGATGCTTTTTCTTATGGCAGGTATTTTTGCTTTGGCAAAAAATCGAAAACAGGCAATTGTAATTTCTATTATTCCGATTTTATATATTGTTTTTGGATGGATAAGTAGTAATAATACAAGTCCAATAATAATAGCCACTCAACTCATACTTACCTTTTGTACTTTTGCACTACTCATCATGTTAGTATTACTGAAAGTTTTTGAACCTGGACCAGTTACAGTGTTTAGAATAATTGGTTCGATAGTAGTTTATATGCTTTTAGCCCATCTTTGGGCAATGGCATACCTATTTCTTTACGAAAATATTGATGGTTCTTTTCAAATTACTTTACCACCATTTGAATCAAACAGTTTACAAGCCAATTTTTTATATTTTAGCTATATAACATTAACAACAACTGGTTTTGGTGATATTGCACCTCTTCATCCTTTAGCGAGATCATTAGTGCAGGTCGAAGCAATGATTGGGGTTTTGTATCCAGTGATTCTTATTGGACGACTTGTTTCAGATAATACAAATAAACCTAAAAAATAGACCAACACAACATGAAAACCACTAATCAATTGAATAGTAAACAAATTTTTGAAATCATTCTTCAATTAGGGATTGTATTTCTAGTTTTAGCTTTTTGTGCTAAACTTTTATCCCCATTTGTAATGCCAATACTTTGGGCAATTATATTTGCGATAATATTGTTTCCCATCTTTAATTTTCTGCAAAAGAAATTAAAAGGACGAAAAAGTCTGGCTTCTTTTTTAATTATTAGCATCATATTGGTCATCTTATTTGTACCCGCTTTTTATTTTTTTAGTGCGGTAACTTCAAATATATTGGACTTAAAAACACAAATTGAAACCAATACACTAAAAATACATGCCCCAACTCAAAACATCAAAGATTGGCCGATAATAGGAAACAAACTCTATGACTTTTTATATGCAACATCCACAAACTTGGAACAAGCCATGATTGATTATAGGGAGCCGATAGTAGAAATTTCTAAAAAAATTGCTGGAAGTATTGTTAGTTCAGCAGTTGGTTTTTTGCAAATAATTTTATCCATTATCATAGCGGGTGTTTTTATGGTTTCGAGTAGTGCTCAAAAATTGGCTACTAATTTTATCATGAGAATTGCAGGTAATAGAGGCAAAGAAATACTAAATATTTCAACATCAACTGTTCAACAAGTAGTAAAAGGAATTTTGGGAGTTGCTGTTATTCAAACAATCATTCAAGCTATTGGGCTTTTTCTTTGTGGTGTTCCTTTTGCTGGAATTTTAACATTAGTATGTTTAATGCTATCCATTATTCAAATTGGTCCAATTATAGTAAATATTGGGGTAATCGTCTATTTATTTTCTACCGGAGACAGCAATACTGCAGCTATTTTTTGGACGGTTTATTTCTTTTTAAGTGGCCTTTCTGACAATGTGTTAAAACCCATTTTGTTAGGAAAAGGTGCTGTTGTTCCTATGCTTGTTATTTTTCTTGGTGTAATTGGCGGTTTCATTATGTCAGGATTTATCGGAATGTTTGTAGGTCCAATTGTTTTTTCTATTGGGTATAAATTATTTGCTTCGTGGTTGGAAGATTTGCCTGAAGAAGTGAATGGTTAATTAATTTGAAAAATCAATAAACTTAATATTTATAGTAATGATAAAAGAGTAATAAATAAAATTATATTATTAAATAAGTGTAAATTTGCACAATAGAAATAGTATGTTAAAAGTAAATTATTATCTTAAATTTTAATACTATGAAACCACCATTAACAACAAGTTTGTTGCAAACAAACACCAATGAAGATGATGTGATTCCATATGACCAATAAAAAAACAATAATTATCTACATATGAAAAAGTTAGTTATCCTAGGTTGCATTTCCCTATTTATGATGAGTTGTGGTTCTACTTCAATTGAAAAATCTTGGCATGAACCAGGTATGACTATATCCAACAGCGATGAAAATAAAACTCTTGTAATTGCCTTGGTAAAAGATGAAACTTCAAGACGAATTATTGAAGATATCTTAGTGCAACGATTAAACAAAAATGCTGAGGTTTCATATAATGCTATCTCTTTAGCTATGCTGAAAAATGCCAATGTAAATGCATTAGATGATGAACTAAGAAAAGGGAAATTCACTCATGTTTTAATGATGCGATTAGCTGATATAGAAAAAGAAACTTCCTATGTTGAGGGAACATCTTCGGTATATTATGGAGGTTATGGAAGATATTATAGTTATGGTGCAGGTTTCTACTCAACTCCCGGTTACTATACTACAGATAAAAACTATTTTGTAGAAACAACCATCTACTCTGTTAATCAAGATAAGTTGATTTGGTCTTGTACCTCTAAAACAGTCAATCCAACAAATATTGATAAAACCGTTAATGAAATAGCTCATGTAGTTACTGAAAGAATGAGAAAAGATGGATTCCTAAAATAGGTTCACTAACAAAATTAACATTTATATTTATTTTTGAGCAACGAATGTAGACACTACAAATACAAACAAATATTCAATAATGACTCGTTTCTCTTCTGTAAATTTATTTTTAACTTTATTAGTGTTGCTTTCATTTCAAGGCAAGATTATTGCACAAAATACTTCTGAAATGGAAACAGTAAAGTGTCCAGTAAAATCTTTGCCTGAACTATTTAAGAAAAAAGACTCGTTACTTGTTGTAAAACCATCTAAAAGCAATTTTTTTATTATTATTCCAGTTATTGGTTCACAACCAGCAACTGGTTTTATGTTTGGAATTACCTCACAGTATACCTTTAAAGGAAAAAGTGCTGAAGATAAATATTCTACCATAAATCTTGGGGTAAACTATACCGAGAAAAATCAGGTAATAATCAACTTTAAGAACAATGTTATGCTAAATCATAACAAAATAACGCTGAGTGGTGATTGGCGATACTATATTTTTACACAAGCCAACTATGGTTTAGGAACTGATATTATACCTACGGTTAGAAATAATGATAATTTTACTATTGATGATATTACAGAACCTATGGATTATAATTATCTGAAATTTCATCAAACTATTTCATGGCGAGTTAAAGGTAATTTTTATGTAGGAACTGGAATTCACATTGATCAGTATTCCGAAATAAATGATAATAATCTTGATATTGAAAACGAAATATTTACTGCCCATTATAATTACAATACAGCAAATGGGTTTAGTAATTCTGAGTATTATGTCAATGGTCTAAGTTTAAATTTATTATATGACTCTCGCGATAATCAAATTAATAGTAATCGTGGCTTATTCGGAAACATTAATGTAAGAATAAATCCAGCTTTAAACAACAATCAAAAACCCAGTTCAGTGCTTTATACTGAATTACGCTATTTTATTCCTTTGAGTAAAACAAATAAGCAACACGTTTTGGGTTTTTGGACTTATGGGCAATTTGTAACTTCGGGTGTTGTGCCCTATCTCAATTTACCAGCTATTGGTTGGGATCAAAGAAGTAGAGCCGGAAAAGGATATGTGCAAGGATTGTTTCGGGGTAATGACTTATCCTACTTAGAGATTGAATACCGATTCCCCATTAGTTGTAACCAACTTATAAGTGGTACGCTATTTTCAAATTTCACCTCGGCGAGTGATACCGATAGAAATATCAAAATGTTACAATATATTCAACCAGCCGCAGGAGTTGGATTGCGTATTCTAATTGATAAAGCTACTCGAACCAATTTAATTGCTAACTACGGCTGGGGAAGACAATCAAAAGCGTTTTATCTCAATGCTGGGGAAACATTTTAATTATCTAGAATGGGACTACCAACATCTAAGACACTCACAACCGAGTGTCTTTTTTTTTATCAACCCTCGTCACCCTGAGCTGAGTTTACCCTTAGTTTTCGACGGGTCGAAGGGCATCAACCTCGTTTTTTGGGACAAGAGGAAAATAACACCCCATAAAAACTCTTTCTATGATTTGTAAGAAAAAAAAAATATATTTGGAAAAAATAAAGCGACATAAAACTTAGCCAATCTAACCGATTTGGTTGTATATACGCAAGTTATTGCGGGTATTTAGGAGTTAGCCACAATTTTTTAGAACTTTTATACTGAATACAATTTTTTTTATATATCTTCGTTATATAATAAATTATATTATCAAATGATACAAACTAAAAAAACTACAACAGAACATTATGATGCTCTTTTAGACATTTTGGGCAGAAAATATATTAATTCAAAAATCGAAAGTCCTTTTGATTTTATAAATATTGCAACTAAAGGTGTTAATGCTAATGTAATAAATAATTTTAGAAAGCACTTTAATATTCCACGTCATACTACTGCAGAGATGCTTAATATTTCAGCACCTACAATTTATCGTTGGGTAAAAGAAGATAAAAAGCTTGAAAGAAATTTTTCAGTACAACTTTTTGAACTAGCAGATCTATTTTTGTATGGAAACGAAGTTTTTGGAAGTCAAACGAATTTTTTTAAATGGTTAGAATTGCCCAACACTGCACTAGGAGGTTTAGAGCCAAAAGAATTGTTAGAAATCCCAAATGGAGTATCTAAAGTAAGAGATTTGCTTGGAAGGATTGAGTATGGTGTATATAGCTAGATGTTATGATAGTTTACAGAATTGCAAAAAGTAAACATGCTTCAGATATATCAGGTACAGGTGCTGCATTATTTCCTGGAAGATGGAATCAAAAAGGAACGCCAGTCTTATATACTGGACAATCAATAGAAATTGCATTACTTGAAAATATTGTTCATGCACCTCCAATGATTACTCCTGATCTTGATATTTTAACGATAGAGATTCCAGATGATTCAATATTAGAATTGAAAATTTCAGATTTGCCCAGTAATTGGTCAAATTATCCAGCGCCAACAATTTTGTCACAAATTGGGCAAGAATGGGTAAATGAAGGAAAAGAAATTTCACTTAAAATTCCAAGTTGTATAATTCAGACTTCACACAACTATATTTTAAATTGCCAACATAAAGACTTCAATAGAGTAAAAGTAATAGATCATAGTAAATTTTATTTTGACCCGAGATTAATTAAATAAAACTGTGGCTAACAGATTACACGCTATTGCGAACCCCGATAGCTCAGATTTACACCCGAGCACAGCAAACTGACAAAGTAATCCGTGCCCAGCTCTACAAAATCTTCTCATCTTCATAAACACACTAAGATAAACCCCAAGGACACAATGTAAAACTCCTAAATTGTAATTGCTTACCTTTGCTCTAAATTCAAACTAAATGAGCACATTTGAGCAATTCAACCTACCAAAATCATTACAAAAAGCAGTTGACAATCTCGGGCTAACAACCCCAACACCCATTCAAGAAAAATCTTTTTCGGTGATAATGTCGGGTCGCGATATGATGGGAATTGCACAAACAGGAACTGGCAAAACCTTTGCCTACCTCTTGCCTATCCTAAAACAATGGCAGTTTGTGGCTACTGATACTCCACGAATAATGATACTGGTTCCAACACGCGAACTAGTAGTTCAAATTGCTGCCGAAGTGGAAAAGTTAACACAATTCATGTCAGTAAGAACACTTGGTGTGTATGGTGGTGTTAACATCAATACACAAAAAAAAACAGTGTACAGTGGTATCGACATACTCGTGGGTACACCCGGAAGAATTATGGATTTAGCATTAGACAATGTTATCCGATTTGACAGTATGCAAAAACTAGTTATTGATGAATTTGACGAAATACTAAACCTTGGGTTTCGCTCGCAAGTAACTTCTATCCTCTCGATGCTAAAGAATAAACGTCAAAACATACTCTTCTCAGCTACCATGACAGAGGAAGTAGATGAAATGTTGGAAGAATATTTCGATTTTCCCGTAGAAGTTTCTCTCGCGCCAAGTGGAACGCCATTAGAAAAAATTGAACAATTGGGCTATAAGGTTCCTAACTTTCTAACCAAAGTAAATCTGATTATTGAATTATTAAAAGACGACGCTTTTGAAAGAGTATTGCTTTTTGTCAATAATAAAAAAACAGCCGATTTATTAGCCGATAAGTTAGAAGAAGTTTTTCCAGACCAATTTGGAACGATACACTCCAATAAATCTCAAAACTATCGTTTGCAAACCATGGCAACGTTTCAAGCGGGAGAAATTCGTGGTATTGTCACCACAGATGTCATGGCAAGAGGTTTGGATATTTCCGATATTACTCATGTGATTAATGTAGAATTTCCAGAAATTCCCGAACAATATATTCACCGCATCGGTAGAACAGGAAGAGCTGATAAATCAGGGATAGCCATTAGTCTAATCAGTCCGAGAGAGGAAGACATCATGATAGAAGCAGAAGTAGTAATGGAAAAAGAAATCCGTTTCATTCCCTTTCCTCCTGCTGTTGAAGTTTCAGTGCGTTTACTCGAATTTGAAAAAGACAAAAAGAAAATGAAGGTTATTTTGAAAACCAACAAACTCGAAGGTGGCGCTTCGTTTCATGAAAAAGCAAAGAAAAATACAAAAGTAAACCTTGGTGGACCATCAAAAACCAAGAAAAAAACAGGAACTTCTGTAAATCGAAATATTTTAAAAAACAGAGCTGCGAAAAGGAAGAAAAAGTAGTGTTCAGTGTTCAGTTATAGGTTGGCAGTAAAAAGGTCGCCATAATTTAAAAATCTGAACACTAAATACGGAACACTGAACACTTTTTTTACTATTTTTGACACATCGAAGATTCACCGAACAGCGATAACCAAAAAACTTACCATGAGGTAAATCAAAATTAGAAATGAATTTTAAACATCCAGAAATTCTATATTTCCTTTTCCTATTGGTTATCCCAATTCTGGTTCATTTATTTCAACTGCGACGCTTCAAGAAAGAATATTTCACCAACGTACAATTCCTAAAAGAACTTTCAATCCAAACCCGAAAAAGTTCGACCATCAAAAAATGGTTATTACTTTTTACAAGATTATTACTGCTATCCTTTTTGATATTGGCTTTTGCACAACCGTTTTTCACTGCCAAAGAAAGCAAAAAAGCTACCAATGAGATGTATATCATTTTGGACAATTCCTATAGCATGCAGGCCAAAGGCAAAAAAGGAGAATTGCTGAAGCGTGCCATACAAGATTTATTAGAACACACGCCCGAAATACAAAACTTCTCGTTGATCACAAACAATGAAACCTATTGGAATACCGATATCAAAGCCATACAAAAGGATTTGCAAGACTTGAAATACAGTGCCACTGCTTTCCAACTAGATAATTTGATAGCCAAAGTTAATGCTCGAAAATCAGCTTTCAACAAAGACATCATTGTCATTACCGATGCGGTTGGTTTAGTAACCAATCAAGCCAAAAGTTTTAGAAAAGAAGACAACGTGTATTTTATCATTCCAGAAGCAGAACAAAAAAACAACATCGCTATTGACAGTGTATTTATCCAACAAACACTGGACAATTTTTATGAAATTGGAGTAAAACTTTCAGCTAATGGTGATGGCTTTAAAGAAATTCCCATTGCACTATACCATAACAACAAATTGACTGCAAAGACTTTAGTCAACTTTGAAATCAATACCAAAACAGTCAATTTTACCATTCCTAAAGAAGACTTTCATGGCTATGTTTCTATTTCAGACAAAGGGTTGGCGTATGACAACACCTATTATTTCAGTATCTCTAAACCAAGTAAGACCAATGTTATCAGTATTGGTGAAAGCGAAAAAAGTGGTTTCTTAGCTAGAATTTATACTAATGATGAGTTTGATTATACTAACTATCCAATAGCAAATTTGGATTATAACCTTTTGGAAAAACAAGATGCTATTGTATTGAATGAAATAATAGAAATTCCGCAAGCGCTTCAAACTACTTTAAAATCCTTTGTCAATAAAGGTGGTAATCTAATCATTATTCCTTCACAAGAAAGTAATTTAAGTACTCTAAATGCATCTTTAGGAAACTTTGGCGCCATTGAACTGAAAGAAGGAACAAATACAGATAAAAAAATAACCAAAATCAATTTCAATCATCCAGTATTTAGTTCGGTTTTCGAGAAAAAAATAGATAACTTTCAATATCCAACTACCAAAACATCTTTCGTTTTAAATACTACAGCACCAGCTATTTTGAACTATGATGATCAAAGTGTTTTCTTGGCTTCGGTAGCTAATCCTTTGTCCTCTGTATATGTTTTTGCTGCACCCATAAACAAAACCAATAGTAATTTTCAGAATTCACCCTTAATAGTGCCACTATTCTATAACATGGCTCAAAATACGATGAAAACAGGCGTTAATGCTATTACTATTGGTGAAAACCAACCTTATATTGTAGATGCTTTGCTATCAAAAGATGAGATACTTACAATAAAAAATAATACAGAAAGTTTTATTCCAGTACAACAACTGCTTAACACAAAGGTGAAAATGACTTTCAATGATAATCCAAATGAAGCAGGAAATTTTGGTATCTTTAACAACAAATTTTTAATGCAAAATATCAGTTTTAATTATTCCAGAACCGAGAGTAATTTAGCATTGGTTAATCCTGATATTGCAGCCAATTACAAAAAAATTGATGATATAGAAACGGTTTTTAATACCATACAAACCGATAGAACAGATACACAAATCTGGAAATGGTTTGTGGTGCTTACCCTACTCTTTTTAGTATTAGAATTACTCATTCAAAAATTTGTAAAATGAACCTAATCATTCGAAAAGCAACCATTATTGATCCTCAAAGTCCTTTTCACAATCAAACCATTGATTTGAAAATTACGGAAGGTGTTATTGAAAAAATAGGTGTTTCAATTCCTAAGTCAGACACGCATCAAGAGTTTCAACAGGATGGTCTTCATCTTTCACAAGGGTGGTTTGATACCAGTGTGTCTTTTGGTGAACCTGGTTTTGAAGATAGAGAAACCATAGCCAACGGACTAGATGTAGCTGCCAGAAGCGGTTTTACAGGCATTGCATTGCAACCTAACTCCTATCCTATCATAGACAATCAATCGCAAGTACATTTTGTAAAACAAAAAGCGATAAACTCGTCTACAGAATTGTTTCCTATTGGCGCTTTAACCAAAGGAAGTGAAGGAAAAGATATGGCCGAACTGTTTGATATGAAAAATGCGGGTGCCATTGCCTTTGGCGATTATGGTAAAAGTTTGACAAATGCTAATCTGCTGAAAATTGGGTTGCAATACGTTCAGGATTTCGATGGATTAGTCATCGCCTTTTGTCAAGATGAAACCATCAAGGGAAATGGTGTTGCCAATGAAGGCATTGTCTCTACACGGTTAGGGTTAAAAGGCATTCCCAACTTAGCAGAAGAGCTAATAGTAGCTAGAAATCTATTCTTGTTGGAATATACTGGTGGTAAAATGCACATTCCAACTATTTCGACAGCCAAGTCAGTTGCTTTAATTAAAGAAGCCAAAAAGAAAGGATTACAGGTTACTTGTAGTGTTTCTGTGCATCATTTGGTCATGACTGATGAAAAACTAGAGGGTTTTGATACCCGATATAAAGTATCACCGCCATTGCGAACCGATAATGATAGACAATCATTAATCGCTGGAGTTATTGATAATACAATAGATTGCATCACAAGCGACCACAATCCGATTGATATTGAAAATAAAAAGATGGAATTTGATTTGGCAAAAAATGGAACCATAGGTTTGGAAAGTTCTTTCGGGGCTTTAACAACCGTTTTACCTTTGGAAAAAATTGTTGAAAAATTAACTTTCGGTAAGAATATATTAAATATTGAAAGTGAAATAATTAATGAAAATAAAAAAGCAAATTTAACACTGTTTCAAATTACATCAAATTGGACTTTTAAAAAAGAAAACATGCTGTCAAAATCCAAAAACTCAGCTTTCTTAGGACATGAAATGAAAGGAAAAGTTATTGGAATTTTTACTAAAGGGAAATTGGTTTTATCGTAATACAGAACGACTATGGAAAATATTGAAAAATCAAAAAATACCGCTATCATTGCCTATTTTACCATTATAGGTAGCGTGATTGCTATTTTCATGAATCAAGAAGAGAATAAAAGTGAATTTGCTTCTTTTCACATCCGACAAACTTTGGGGCTATTTATTTCGTTCTTTATGTTGGGTTATTTTGTTGGATATGTCAACAGTTGGACTGCTACATCAGCATTTTACTTGTTCTATTTTATCCTTTGGATATATGGTTTCTCAGGTGCTTTACAAGGAATCAAAAGAGAACTGCCGATAGTGGGTGGTTTTTTTCAAAAAACATTTAAAAGTTTATAATGAGTTTGTCGTTACACTACTTAATCAGAGAACCCAAAATAGAGAAAGACACTCGAGGCAACGCCGAACAGAGCGAAGCTAAAAAACCATTGCTCCTATTGCTTCATGGATATGGCAGCAATGAAGAGGATTTGTTTTCTTTTGCCAGAGAACTTCCAGAAGATTACTATGTAGTTTCGGCTCGTGCACCATTTGATTTGATGTATGGCAGTTATGCATGGTATGCTATCAATTTTGATGCTGACGAAAATAAATTTTCGGATATTGGCCAGGCAAGAGCTTCAAGAGATGTAATTATTGGATTTATTGATGAATTACTACTTAATTATCCTATTGATGCTGGTAATGTTGCTTTAATTGGTTTTAGTCAAGGCGCTATTTTGGGATATGCTGTTGCATTATCGTATCCAGAAAAAGTACAGCGATTAGTAGCCATGAGTGGATACTTAAACACCGAAATGGCGGTTGACGATTGTAAAGAAAACGACTTGAGCACTTTAAAAATATTTGCCTCTCACGGAACCGTTGATCAAGTTATTCCTGTAGAATGGGCAAGAAAATCAATTCCTGTTTTAGAAAGTTTGGGAATTGAAGTAGTTTATAAAGAGTATCCTGTTGGACATGGAGTTGCACCACAAAATTTCTTTGATTTTAAAAATTGGCTACTTCAATAAAAAAAGGATTCGTTATTGTTCAGTGTCGCTTCCTAATACTTTTTTTCCCATTTCAGCATCACCCATATATTTGTTTTCACCACCTTTTTTAAGCACATACCCTTTCCATGCAATAAGTTGCCAATCTTTATATACCCATGGTTTGCCTTCTGCGCTTCGTGTTAAAACAATTGAAGAAGTGTCCTTAGGTAAAAAAACTTCAGCTTGACTAGCATCTTCATTAAATAATACATAAGCACTAGCTGTTTCATCTTCGTTAGTTGCATCATTCATAGGATTTAACTGAATGCCAGAATATCCTTTGATACATTCATTATTTACTTTTGACCAAACATAACCGGCTGATGACAAACAACCGTTTTCGTCTTTATCATTTACAACAGTAGAATCTTTTGTAGTTGTATTATTTGCGACTTTTTCTTCGATATCTTTCTCATCAGTAAGTTTACAAGAATAAATGAAAATAGAAAAAATAAGAATAGTGGTTATTTTTTTCATTATTAATAAATTTGATTATTAATTTAAATCTAAACTGTACAAATAAGAATCTATAATTTCAAAAGAAATTGTTTCATCTTCGTTCAAAAAATATTTCAAGAGTACTTCTCCCCAAAGACTGCCATTACTATAATCCGCAATAATCCATCGATGGTTCAAAATTTTAATTTTATTAATAATAAACTTTTGCTCTCCCATTTTTGGTTGATCAATATATTTGTTACCTGCAGGATCATCATTAAAAGCCAATAATGACTGTTTTACTTTATCTTCAAAAGCTGGTAAATCATTTTGATTCAAATAATTCTGAGCCCTATCATTATGGTCAAGTGAAAAATAATTTGAGTCGTCTAGTTTATTGCTTACACTAGTCAAACTGTCTTTTACTTTATTAAGAGAAGAAGACATCGACTTTAATTCATCTTCGGTTTTTGTAGTAAAATATTTGTAAGTAAAAATATTCATCAACAATGCAATGATAAAAAGATATAGAAATAAAGAATTTTTCATAAATGCTAAATTGTAATTTTTAAATTGTCATATGCCAAAAATACATTTGGCGGTAATTGATTTTGAACATCTTCATGAAACCCAAGATGATGACTGATATGAGTTAAATAAGCAATTTCAGGTTTTACCAAATGTATAAAATCTAAAGCATCTTGCAAACTAAAATGAGAATGATGTACTTCTTCTCGTAATGCATTTACAATCAATACTTTTACCCCTTTTAGCTTTTGAATCTCAGAATCATCAATAGTTTTTACATCTGTTAAATATACAAAATCTTGGATACGATAACCAAAAACTTGAAGATTTCCATGATTTACATTAATTGGAATTATTTGGGTATTTCCTATTTCAAAAGTTGTACCATTTTTAACTTCAAATGTTTCAACACACGGTGAGCCAGGATATTTATTTTCTGATTCAAATATATAGTCAAATCGTCTTGTTAAATTATCTAATACACGTTTATGAGCATAAATCGGAATATCTTTTTTTTGCTTGAAAAAAAAAGGGCGAATATCATCCAAACCTGCGGTATGATCAGCATGTTCATGGGTAAATAATAATGCATCCATTTTGAGACAACCCGAAGTGAGCATTTGCTGTCTAAAATCAGGACCACAATCAATTATTATTGACAAGTCGTCCCAGCGTATCCAAACTGAAACGCGCAACCGTTTGTCTTTTGTGTCAGAACTCATGCAAACAGGATGATTACTTCCAATTACAGGAATACCTTGAGAAGTTCCGGTTCCTAGAAAATATACTTGCATTTTAGCACGATTTTTGATAAAGTTATTTTGAAGTTTGATTTTAAAAGTAATTAACTACAAAAATAGGGTTAAATATCTTTTTATAAAATAGCTATTTTACTAACTTTGCAATGAATAAAAACTATTATGAATAATATTGTTACAAATATAAAGCTCAAAGGAGATAAAGCCATAGAGCAAATACCTGCTATCAAAGATAAGGCATTACGCATTAACATGAATGAAAATATCTATGGTACTTTTGCAGAAATTGGAGCTGGGCAAGAAACCGTAAGGCATTTTTTTAGAGCAGGTGGCTCTTCTGGAACAATTGCAAAAGCAATGTCAGCGTACGACAAAGATTTTAGTGATGCTATCTATGGAATAGAAGATGATGGGAGATATGTTACAGAAAGTAGACTAAAAAAAATGCTTAATCATGAAGTTGAACTTATAGAAAAGCGTTTAAAAAGAGATAAACATCCTAATAAAATGTTTTTTAGTTTTGCAAATACAGTTGCTACTATTGACTTTGCTAAACAATTTAAAGGACATGGCTGGGTTGGAATAAAATACCAAGTCGAACCAGATGAAGATTATAATGAGATTATACTTCACATTCGATTTAAAGAAACTGATTCTAAACTACAACAAGAAACACTTGGCGTTTTGGGTGTAAATCTCATTTATGGTGCCTATTATAAATACAATGACCCAAAAAAATTGCTTCGCTATTTATATGACCATCTCGATAAAGATCAATTAGAAATAGATACTATTAACTTTTCTGGTCCCCGATTTAAAAATGTTGACAACAGATTAATGAGTCTGCAGTTGGTTAAAAACGCAATGACCGATGCGGTAATGTTTGGCCCTGACGGAAAAAATATTTTACCTGCTTCCATTCTTTATAAAAAGAATATCTTAGCTTTAAGAGGAAGTTTCAGACCTGTCACACAAGTAAATATTGACATGTATGAGAAATCATTAAAAATGTTTCTTGAAGAAAGCAAAGTAGAAAAAGAGAATACACTAGTTATTTTTGAAATTACTCTTTCCAATTTACGTTCTGAAGGTGAAATTGATGAGAGAGATTTTATGGATAGAGCAGAATTGCTTTGCAATCTTGGTCAAACCGTTATGATATCAAATTTCCAAGAATATTACAAGGTTGTTGAATATTTCTCAAGTTATACTAAAGCCAGAATGGGATTGGCAATGGGAGTTAATAATTTAGTGGATATTTTTGATGAAAAATATTACCGTCATTTGAGTGGTGGAATTTTGGAAGCTTTTGGAAAATTATTCTACCGTGACTTGAAAGTTTTCTTATATCCTATGGAAAACGAAAATGGTGAAATTATTACTTCTCAAAACTTGAAAGTTCATCCAAGAATGAAGGAATTATATAAATTTTTTGCCTATAACGGTAAAGTGGTTGACATTAGTGATTTTGACAAAAGTCACTTAAAAATATTCTCTCGCGAAGCTTTAAAAATGATTACCAATGGAACTCCAGGATGGGAAAATATGTTACCTGAGGGAATTGCTGATTTAATTAAAAAGCACCGTTTGTTTGGTTACGACCCTAATAAAGTGCTGCAGAAAGCATAAAATTAAAAGCCAAGAAAATTATTATTCTTGGCTTTTTTTTATTTATTACTTCAATATTTGTGAAGCGTGTGATTTGGTTTTTACATCGGTAATCACTTCATCTATAATACCTTGTTCATCAATAATAAAAGTAGTTCGGTGTATACCATCGTATTCTTTACCCATAAACTTTTTTGGTCCCCAAACGCCAAATGCTTGTATTACTGATTTGTCTTCGTCTGCCAATAGCGGAAAAGGAAACTCGTATTTGTTTTTGAAGTTGGATTGTGCTTTGGCATTATCGGCACTAACGCCAAGTAGGGCATAATTATTGGTACTAAATCGCTCAAAATTATCTCTCAAATCGCAAGCTTCGGCGGTACAACCTGGTGTGTTGGCTTTTGGATAAAAGAAAACTACTAATTTTTTACCTTTGTAATCTGCTAATGTGTGAAGATTTCCATCTTGATCTTTCCCTGAAAAACTAGGAGCATTATCTCCTTTTTGAAGTGTTGTCATTATATTTATTGTTTAAAATAGTTTAAAGTTTAACTTTGTTTGAAGTTTTTTAAAATATAAAAATACAAAAAAAATGACCAAAAAAGAACGTGCAACAGTTGTAATAAATACGTTAAAGGAATTGTATCCTTCTATTCCTGTTCCGTTGGATCATAAAGATCCTTATACTTTGTTAATTGCAGTGCTACTTTCGGCACAATGTACTGATGTTCGTGTAAACCAAATAACACCTATTTTGTTTGCTAAAGCTGATAATCCATATGATATGGTGAAACTTTCCGTCGAAGAAATAAAGGAAATAATACGCCCATGTGGTTTATCACCTATGAAGTCTAAAGGAATTCATGGATTGTCTGAAATATTGATTGAAGAACACAACGGACAAGTACCACAATCATTTGAAGCATTGGAGAGATTACCAGCTGTGGGACATAAAACTGCCAGTGTGGTTATGTCGCAAGCTTTCGGTGTTCCTGCTTTTCCTGTTGACACTCATATCCACAGGTTGATGTATCGATGGAATTTAACCAATGGAAAAAACGTTGTTCAAACAGAAAAGGATGCTAAAGCTATTTTTCCAGAAGAAATTTGGAATGATTTACACCTTCAAATTATATGGTATGGTAGAGAATATTCTCCAGCTCGTGGATGGGATTTAGACAAAGACATAATCACCAAAACAATAGGAAGAAAAACAGTTTTAAAGGAATATTATAAAAAAACAGTCCGATAAATTATATCGGACTGTTTCTTAATTAGCTATATTTTCGAAGTTCATGTTTCCAATTTTAATAATATTCAATGCACAAGAATATTGTAATATTAAACGAATTGTTTCTTTTTTTGGTAACATTGTTTTTTTTGCTAATTCCCTTTTAGAGTAAAGTTTTGCCATATACTAACAATTAATTTTAAGTTGTTTATATAGTAACGCAAAAAAATAGTTATTATTGTTTATGTGGGCAAATAAATTTTATTTTTTTCTATAACTTTACGCAAATTTGTCAATGCATAACGCATTCTGCCTAAGGTAGTGTTAACGCTAACACCCGTTAAATCTGCAATTTCTTTAAAACTCATTTCCAAAAAGTAGCGCATCATGATTACTTCTTTTTGATCATGAGGCAATTTTTCAATAATGGCTTTTAAATCAATATTTACTTGATTCTTAATTAATGTGTTTTCGATGTTATGTGTATTGTCAGTAATTTTTGAAAAAACTGATAAATCATCAGTATCCCGACTTAAAGGCATTTTTTTATCATTTCTGTACTTATCAATAATCAAATTGCTAGCAATACGTAAAATCCAGGATAAAAATTTACCTTCTTCATTATAATACTTTTTTTCTTTTAAAGTGTATATGACTTTGTAAAAAGTTTCTTGAAAAATATCTTCAGTGAGATCTCTATCCAATACCTTAGAATAGATATAACCGTATATTTTTGATTGGTGTCTATTAATTAATACAGCAAGAGAATTTTCATCGCCTGCAATGTATTTATTAACTAATATCGCATCAGGAAGTTGCAAATTTGCCATAACATTACCTTTTAGTTGGGGTTAAAAAAATATTTTTAATCTAAAAAGTAATTATTTTCTATAGGCAAAATCTATTTATGAATTATTTATGATCCAAATTTAACAATATTTTAAAATAAAAAACAAATAAAAAATGAAAAAAATAAATTTTAATCATTTTTCTTTCAATTTCATTAATAAAAAAAAAGACAATAATGTACTAGATAAATCGAATAACAAAGCAATTCAACTCTATATCCAAATCAATATTGAAATACACTGTCAGTGACTATTCAATTACTATTTCTTAATAATTTTTAAATTTTGAATACCATTTGAATTTTCTACTCTCAAAAAATAAATTCCTGCTTGATATCCACTCATATCAAAAGCAAAGTCAGCATTTACTTCATTTACATAATGAATTTTTCCTAAAACATCTGATAAAGTAATTTTATTTTGCTCATCATTCAATTGCAAATTCAATATATCTTCTACTGGATTTGGATAAGCAAAATGTTTTTTGATAGCAAAATTTGATATTCCAAGTGAGCAATTATTATTACCTACAACATAAGAAAAATAATTTGTTACAGATAATCCACCAGCGTAAGCAAACTTAACGGCATAAGTAATGATTGAACCTATTGTTTGTCCGGTAATAGTTTGAGTAAAAGTTTGTCCTGAAACATTGGTCATTTGAGTCTCGGTAAATGGTGATTGTCTTCTTAAAAAAGCAACTAATCCTACTCTATTGTCTAGCAACTCAAATGTAATTTTTACATCTGTTCCTATGGTTTGAAAAGAATAATTATACCCTAAAGTAAACGTACCCTCAGTTGCTTGAGTACTGTTTCCTGAGCACTGCGGATTAAAAGTTGTTGTTGCATTCAGAACAATCGGGCTATTGGCAACCGCATTTCCAGTCATGTCAGTTGCTGCAATTGTGAAAGTATAATTGGTATTAGACGCTAAATTTGGAATAACTACTGATTTTTGCACTCCTGACGGATTATACACAGTGGTAGTTGTTCCACCGGGATAGGAAATAGTATAAGCGATTGTTCCTGAATTATCATTTGCATTCATTAACAATTCAACTGAAGAACCAGTAACGGAACCAAGAGAGGCTACAAAATTAGTTGGTGCTTGAGTATCTATAGCAGTATTTTGATACACTCTAATATAATCAATTATCATAGATGCTTGTGTGAAATTTGCTGGAATTGTGCCTGCAAAACCTCCCATAGCTATATTTAGTAGAAAATATTGATCTGCATTAAATGGCCAAGTACTGGCATTTTTAACAGCTGGATTATACGTATAAAAAGCAACATTATCTAATAAGAATGTAATTTGATTAGGCGACCAATTCATTGAATAAATATGGTAGTTCTGCGCTATATCTGACGCTTGAATACCTCCTTTATTTATTGTGTTTCCGGAAGATGAAGTGGTGTGTATTGCAGCCCCAATATAATTAATTGGTTGTCCAGGGAAAATCCCATGTTCCATAATATCAATTTCGCCACAAGCAGGCCAACTCGTAGTTCCAAAATTCTGGTCAAAAAAACCACCGTCTTCATTAATGTTTTTTCCCAAAAGCCATAAAGCAGGCCATGTTCCCTGTGCGTTTGGTACTTTAGCTCTGATATCTACTCGACCATAAGTAAATGCAAATTTGGAGTTTAACCTCGCAGAGGTATATTGTTTTGTAACATTTTGGTTTGTAAATGTTTCTTTTTTTGCAACAATATTTAAATTTCCATTATTTACAAAAGAGTTACTTAATAAGTTAGTATAGTGCTGCACTTCATTATTAAACCAACTTCCTCCTGCTGGTAATTGAGTTTGATGAAACCATTTGTTCGAATCAATTGCTCCATTGGTATTGAACTCGTCCGACCATACTAAGTTGTTATAAACAACATCGATTTGAGAATATGATAATTGACTGATAAGAAAAAAAGAAAAAACAAATTTATAAAGCTTAGCATTTTTCATAATCAGATTTACTTTTATTATTTTTAATTTAATTTAAATAGGTTTAAAATATGTTAATGGGTTGCAGATTGTTCTCCACGTATAGCCAACAACTCTGCCTTAATCTCTTTGGCTTTTTGTTCATCTAAGTCATAATTCCTCATCACCCACATGGCAATTAAGGTACCGAATATTGGCACCCCTGAAAAGAAAAGTCTCAATCCTGTTACTGCACCTTCTGGTTGTGTTGGAGCACCTGCTTTAAAAGCTACTGCTGACATAATTACACCTGTTAATAATCCCGCAATTGCAAAACCAAATTTCACCATCCACCAATAAATTGCACCAAAAACACCTTCTCTTCGTTTGCCAGACTTTAATTCGTCCATATCACAAACATCGGCTGTCATCGACATCATTAATGTAAACAAACTTCCAATTCCGAAGGAAAAGAAAGGCAGGGCAAACAAAAACATATAGGGTTTACCCGGAATAAAAAGAAACCAAAGCAATATATATCCGAAAACCGAAATTCCTTGAGAGAGCAGAAATGCTTTCTTTTTCTCCATTTTTTTTGACATCCAAGCTACAATTGGAATAACAATAAAAGTAGTTGCTAAAGCACCGCAACATCCGAAAAGTGTTGGCCAAATTCCTGCTGCTGCTGTATCTCCATTAAATAAATAATACACTACAATAAAAAAAGTAAAACCTGCAACCGTATTGAAGGCATTAAAAATGAAAAACGTTGCTATACAGAGTTTTCTGAAGGGTTTATTGCTAAATGCTTCTTTGAAACTTATTAAAATTTCTTTTAAACTTCCTCCGATGGTACTTAATGTTAATGGCTCTAGACTATTATCGAACTTGGTAGATTTACTTTTAATAAAAATGGCTGGAACCATAGCTAATAACATAAATACAACACCTACCCATATTGCCAAAGTTCTAGTAGCGGTATCAGCATTAGGAAACCAAGATGGATCATACATAATTACCCAAAACCAAGGAGCAATTACCCAAGCCCATTGACCTATCCACTGAGATATGGCCATTATACTGGTTCTTTCGTGAAAATCATCACTCATTTCATAACCCATGGCCACGAAAGGAACACTAAAAATAGAAAGCCCAATATGAAATATAAGTGAAAAAGTTAGAAAAAAGGTAAAATTATACAGTATACTATCTTCTCTATATAGTTGCCACATAATCATAAAAGCAATTCCCATGATAATAGAACCATAAAACACATATTGTCTTCTTCTTCCCCAAACCGATTTAGTATTATCTGAAATAAATCCCATAATTGGATCAAAAAAGGCATCGACAATTCTTGGTACAAAAAATAAAACACCCCACATCCAAGAAGGCATACCTAAATTCTCTACTAACACAACCATAAAAATCCCTAGTGCTGCAGGAAACATTTGGTTGGCTAGCATTCCTAAACCAAAGGCTATTTTTTGACCCATAGGAACTTTTCCTGATGAAGTTGAAGTAATTATTGACATAGGTACTGTTTTTAAATTTTATGGTTAGTTTGGTTTTATTAAAATTGTTTGCAATGCTTTAGCATCAATAGAAATAGTTGACTTTTTATTAGATAGGTTTATTTCTAGTATTTGAATAACATCTGTTGGATTAAAAACAACTACTGCAATGCTACCATCAGGGTTTTTAACTGCTGTTGCCATAAGTTCATTATTATTCATAGTGCATCCAATTTTCACAGCACCTGGACGCATGAATTTGCTAAAATGAGAGATTACATAATACAATGGTGTAAAGTACACTTCGTCTTTTTCAGTGTCTACAATCACAGGTGCTACACACCAGTTTTTGAACCAATTGGGACCACCTTGTGTATTTAAAACCATATTCCAATCGATCCATCCATCAACCCAATTGTTTAAACAACCAATAATATCAGCTGCATAACGATTGACTGGTGCGTATTTTGGATGTAAGTATTTGTCATTTTCACTTGCCCAGTCCCAACCCCAGTCTGTTGCCTCCTTTTTCCAATACCAAGCATCGTCTTTCCAATGTGGAATTTCAGAGTCGACACAAGCCTCTGTTTGAATTAAGTATTTATTAGGCGCTTTTTGATGAGCATATTGCAACGCTTCGGGGAAAACTTCATAAGTGCTTTCATACCAATGAATAGCCAAACCATCAAAATATTTAGTTGATTTCTCGTCATTATACATCACATCAACCCATTCTTTTATACCCGCTCTATTTTGATCGTATCCTAATATCTTTATATCTCCCCAACCGTCTTTTTCTAGTTTTGGACCTAAATGATTTTGAACAAATTGAGTCATCTCATTAGGTGAAAAAAGGGTGCTTTCCCAGTTATTTCCATTACCGTGAGGTTCATTGATAACGGTTACTCCCCAAATATTGATACCTTCTTTTTTATAGGCCTCTAAATATTTAGAAAAATATAAAGCAAACGTATCGTTGTATTGGGGCAGTAATTTTCCGCCCACATATTTTTTGTTGTCTTTCATCCATGGTGGAGCTGTCCAAGGTGAAGCAATGATAGTAAAACCTTCTTTTGAAATAGCTTTGGCTTCGAGAATCATGGGTATCAAATCCGATTTGTCATCTTCAATTGTAAAGTTTTTTAATTCTAAATCATCATCAACTTTGGCATACGTATAATTGCTTAATGAAAAATCACAAGAAGCTATGTGAGTTCTAGTCAGAGAATAATTAGCTCCTTCTTCGCTAAAATAAGCGTCTACTATTTTTTTGCGATTGTCTTTACTCAATCGATTGAGTAAAGAAGCCGAAGCTTCAGTAAAAGAGCCACCAAAACCAGTTATTGTTTGGAATTGTTGTTCAGGATTTAGCGTTATTTGTATTGGATTGGAATTTTTATGAAAATCGGTTATCTTGTTTAAAGTATTTCCGTTAGCAGAAGTTTCATAAACGTGTACTGTCATTTCTTTTGAGCTTCCGCAACCATACAATAATAATAGGAAACCAATTATCATTAGTTTAATAAGGGATATTTTTAAATGTACTTTATCCATAATTAATTTTGCTTTTTAATTAATCTTGGAACTTTAACATCCTGCCATAGAGCTTTTTCATTGCCACTGTATGATTTTGTAATTGGTTTACCATTTCTGGTTAATCCTTTTAAAAAACCTTTATCTATTGCATCCCAAAGCGCAAATTTGGCTTGGTTTTGCAAATTGAATAATCCGAAATGATTCTCGTACCCTTCCGGATTCAAACCATCTTTCCAATTTTCATCAAAAGCTTCAAAATAAAAACAGGTGATTTTTTCTTTGTTTGACCATTCTCGCATCAATTTATAATATTGAGCAGCTTTGTATTCGTCGGCTGCTTTGGAACCATTATTTCCGTAAAACACATTATCATTGGAAGTCCAACCTGTTTCACCAATTTGAACTGGCTTATCAACGCCAATCGATTTCATATAGTTTACAACTCCATTATATTGTGAAATAGCATAATCTCTGGCTCGCAACATAGCCGCATCTATTTTCATTTTATCGGACAAATTTGTTTCATTTTCTTTAATTCCCCATATTTCTGGAAAAAAACGTTCATCGTGAATTGGATACGTATGCAAGGAAATAAAATCTACCGCTTTTATTAATTTATTCAAATCTTCGGTATGATATTGCGCATCACCTCCTCCCCAAGAAAGATAATTGTCTGAGCTTGTTATCCATAGATTTTTTGGTAATTGTTTTGTTTTTTTTAATTCTTGCAAATGATTTACCCATTTTAAAATGATATTTGGCGTTACATAATAACTGGTTGCCCATTTAACCATTGCCTCATTTCCAACAGAAATAAGCTTAATAATCTCAGGATATAGATTGGCTAATTCTACAGCTTTTTGAATTTCAATGGCATTACGTTGACTTTCTTCTTCATGAATTGGGGCGATTTCTGTCCAAGCATTTTTACAATCAATCCATGCGCCTAGCATCACATACATTTCAAACTTAGGATTCTCTTTTTTTAATTCGGTTATAGCTTTTAGCACATTTACTATTTCCTCCCGATGCAGATTATAGGTTCTGATTATTTTGATATTTATAGCTGCTAAAATTTTTAAATCCTCCTTAACCTCCGAAACATTTGGTTCAATATCTCTTGTATTGGTGCGATAGCCACCATAACAAATACCTTGATATTTGGGATTTCCTAAAAGTATTTTGGCGGTAACTTCTTTTGAATTTTGCGCATAAAGTTTACCATAAGTAAAAGATAGCAGCAGCAGAAATACTATGTAGATTTCTTTTTTCATTAAGATAGTAAGCCATCTTTGATTGACACTATAATTTTGACTATTTCAGCAGTTCGTTGAAATATTTTTTGGCTATTTTCTTCATCCAATTCTAATGAATCGACTCTATTTCTATTCCCATTTTTATAAAAAATCTCCATTTGATTGGCTGTTGATTTTGTATAAATAATTGGAACTTGACAAAAGGTAAACGCCAAACTATCTTTCTCTAAAGTAATTAACTTTTTAGTGCCATCAATTTGTATAAATACAGCTTCGGTATCTTCGGCTAAAAACTCTTTTTCGTGAAGTAAATTTGGTCGGAATTTCAATTTTCCATCGTGCATCTTCACTCCCAATTCACCAATTCTAGTAAGAATATCTTCTTTCACTTGACCCGTCATTCCTGGTTGTTGTGCTCCTTTGCTGAATGGCGTATGCGAATAAGGATCGGTTGGAAAAGCACCATAAACAACGGGGGATTTATGAACGCCAATTCCGGCTCCTATTTCTTCAAAATGAGTACTTAATAAATTAATAACGTCTTGATTTTCATTTTGTTCAATAGCGAAATTGGTGACTTCTAAAACCGCTAACTGCAATTTCGAAACCATGTGCCAATAAATAGAGCCCAAACCTTCATAACCATAAAAAGTTCCTGAACGACCTGTAAAAGCTTTATGATTGAATACTTCTTCAAAAATTTGTAAAACAGTTTCTGTTTCAATGGCTACTAATTCTTTGTAAATTGGGTAATTTCCTAGCTTGAGTAGCGCTTCTTTTAAATCATTGGCATTATGAAAATTTCCATTAAAATGAAATCCACCTTTTATGTCTTGATTGATTAGTTGAAGATTACCTTTTTCAAGGAGTTTTTTCAGTAAAAAGGATTTTTCAACCTTCTCCTTTGGAATTGTATTTTTCTCTAGAAACTTTGGTAATTTTTTGTTTGGATATAAAATATAACTATTTTGATCTTTTCTATACAAATCACTACTTCTTAAGGCATCTAATACTTCAATTGATTTTTTTGCATCTAAATAACCTGAACTTAAAACAGCTACTTGACCTTCTAACATTTCGGGCAAATAGGAAATGGATATTCCGTCATTTTCTATCGACATTAAATTATAAGCGTGGTATAGTTTATCGTGTCTTTGGTTGGCTTTGATAGCATGCTCGATAAAATCAATGCTTACTTGTGTAAATTTTTTCAAACCAGCCATAGAATGGGTTCGTTTCTTACCCCAAAAACCACTGTAGTACACATGATTACGATATTCTGAAGCAGCTTGACCTAAAGCATCCAAAATTCTTTTTCTATCTTGATTGTTTATGGAACCTGAAAGTTGTGGTTGAAACTCAATTAGACTTTCTCTTATAGCATGATAAAACTCAACCATTTCATTAGAAATCTTAATAGTTTCTTGATTTGAATTTTCCAATAACTGTTGGAAGAACTTCAGGAATCTTCTCAGGTAATAAAGCGTAACCATAGAAACGCCATTTCCAACAAGTGCATTATTGGCATCATTCCATTCTGGTCGTTGTGTATTCATCCAAATCCCAGCTTCTGGAATAAAATTGGACATTTTTGCCAAAACGGTAGCCAATATTTTTTCGATAAAATTTACGTGATAGATTTCATCATTATTGTCTCGCAACAAGGCACCATCTGCACCAATGCTGTCTCTTCTTTTATTGATTTTAGCATCCCATTCATGATTAAACAAAATGGTATCCTTTGGATTTTGCAAAATCTCTTGATAGGATTTTATTGTATAAGGAACAGCAGCATATACAAAACATTCCTTATCAAAATAAGAGTTCAATTTACCGGGTTGGTATTTTTCTATAAACTCTAAAAATTTTAATAAATAAATGATTTGATGGTCACCCCAATACCCAATATAAGACCATGGATTATCGGGTTCAATAGTTTCCCAATCAAAACCTTCTTTTGTAACGCGATACGGATTGTAACCATCAAAAGTGGAAGCATTCAAGAACTTATGAATCATACCATCAATAAATTCAGGATAAGCATAAGCTAAAGCTTCCCAATTCTGAAATATATCGCGCCAGTTGCCTTGATAATCTAATATTTTGGAACCATCAATTTCACTTCTGGTATTGATAGAAAACTTATTCCAAGGACGACTAGGGTCACCATGTCTCCGACTGAATTTAAGTGGTAAATATTCTGTGCATAACCGAATAATATCAGCATCATCAACACTTGCAATTAATTGTTGCAAATGCGAATAATCAAAAGTTTCAGGTAAAGTATTAAAAAAAACAGAATTATTTTCAAAAACACTATTGTTTGCTTTTGAAATGTAAT
Source organism: Flavobacterium sp. (assembly GCA_020403245.1). GTDB lineage: Bacteria > Bacteroidota > Bacteroidia > Flavobacteriales > Flavobacteriaceae > Flavobacterium. The sequence continues at coordinate 48,209 of JADBYA010000006.1, forward strand.
TTACAAAATCACTTTTTTCAACTTGATAGTTATTATCAAAAATTCCACCACGCATGATGTTGAATAATACGTTTGAAAAGTGGCGTGTATCTTTGCGTTTATCTGCAGTAAATTGCAATCCGTCTGCGGTAGCGTTTAAAGCAATTAGATTTTGTTTTCCTAATTCAATGTCTTCAAGTACTTTGTATTCTAATTCTTCATCATTACAAATGGCATCTGCCAATTGAATAACTTGCGATTGATCTTGATTAACGTTAGCAATAATATGCCAACTCTTAGTAGAATTTTTAACTAGATATAAGTTGGTCGAAACAAAATAAGCTCCTTTTTCCCCTTTAATATCAGTTTCATTTTGAAGTTGTTGGGCTTTTCTGAATGCTGGGAGTTGTAACGATGAAAGTAAATAAGTTGGTTTATCTATGCCTAAAGACCATGCTACATTGGCTTTCAGCGCTTCGCTGGGTTCGGCTTTATCCACAATAATAGCACTAAGAGCAAAAATACCTAAACCGCTTTCTTGGAGCAATTCATTTCTTTTATAAGCGTCAACTAAGTTACTGGTTGTTGCTTGTAAATCGCTACTAACACCATTAGGCAAAATGTTTTGAATACCATCTAAAAGAGTAATTGAATAATCAGTTGCTGCATTACTGATCAACTCCGATGTTTTTACAAATCCAAATAAATTACTAGAACTCCATTGATATCTAAAAGTGAGCTGAAAATCATCATGAACTTCTTCAAAAAGGATTTTATTTCCATACTCATTTTTGTAAATATTCCGACTTAAATTATAGTTTTCATTAAAACGTTCCGAAAAAGGTTCCCAAAGATAAGTTTGATCATCTGAATGAATTTGGAAAATGGTTTTACTTCCAGTGATATCAGCAAATTCAGTAATTTTATCATCGGTATAATAAGGAAAAAGAGCCAATTCGGCGTTTTTTCTTCCTGCTGTTAGTCCGCCATTGCTTGATATAAACATCCAGTGATTAGAATCACTTACGATACTCATAAAAAATGGTCGCATGCTATCATTATTAGCAATTTTATAATAATTTTCATTATCAATAACGACCATTTCTAAAGAAACAGTTTTATCTACAATTTTTGAATCATTATCCATAATTGTTTGGCTTTGGCTCATAAACTTTCTAAATTCAATCAGATTTAAATAATTATTGACTGATTTCTATTCGTAAATTCTGATATAATCCACTAACATTGATTGGGGAAAAGGAGTTTCAGCATTAGGCGAACCAGGTAAATTTCCTCCAACTGCAATGTTAAGAATTAAATAAAAAGATTGATTGAAAACCCATTCTCCAGGAACATCACTAGGTGTAACAGAATGATATAAGAAGTCATCCACATAAAAATTTATGTTATTTTCGTCCCATTCTATCCCAAAAACATGAAAATCAGTATCAAACCTACTATTTGAAAGAAAGAAGTTTTTTGAAATTGATTCACCACCAGAGTATCCGGGACCGTGAACGGTTCCAAATATTTTAGTTGGACTATTCCCAAGGTATTCCATAATATCGATCTCTCCACAAGCGGGCCATGTAACCGTATCAGAATTGGCTCCTAACATCCAAAAAGCTGGCCACAATCCTTGACCTAATGGGAGTTTGATACGTGCTTCTATTCTGCCATATTTTTGTTCCAATTTGCCTTTGGTTAAAATTCTAGCCGAAGTGAATGCAGATCCTAAATACAGTTCTCGACGAGCAGTTATCTTTAGATTACCATTCTCAACTATTATATTTTGGGGTCTATCAGTATAATATTGTTTTTCGTTGTTTCCCCAACCATTGTTGCCAGTTCCAATATTATAACTCCATAAGTTTGGATTTGGAGCACCATTTACATCAAATTCTTCACTCATAACCAAAGTCTTTTTGGTTATTACAGTTTGCTTTTCATCGGTTGAGCAACCTAGAAATAGTAAGCAAAAGCCAATTGTAAGTAAATTATTTATTTTTATCATTATTATTTATTTGAAAGTTAAAAAGATATTTTGGTTAGTTATAAAAATAGATATTGTCAACATAAATGACTGAACCATCACCACCCTCTAAAATAATTTGAGCAAGTTTAGACCGACTTAGTAAACCAGGCATTGCAGAGAAAGGAATATCAATGGACATCCAATTTTGTGAAACTAAAAAAGGCGCTGCAAAAGTCGTTGAATGTCTTGTATCATCACCGCCACCAAAAACGCCGTTTGCACCAAAATCAACAACTATAACTCTCAATTGTCTTCCCGGAGCAATAGGGCCTGGTATAAATGCATCTAAATGCACATGTGTCATGGTAGTGGCATTTACTGTTGGGTTGCTAAATTCAATACCAACAAAATTAAAAATGGTATAGTTTAATATGTTATCATTTGAAACTGAAAAGTCATTAGAAACGGTAGTTTGCCATGGCTGCCAATAGCCGTTATAATAATTTACCGGTACGTTGTTATAGGTATCTGAAAAAATTGAAATAACATTAGCTTGATTTCTTGTAGGAATTGGAGCATGAACAAAAACACCAGAACAATTAATGGTTAAACTCCCTAAAGCTGTTACTCCTTTAAAACTAGCTGTAATTACAGCTGTACCCGCACTATTCGATGTTACTACACCTGATGAATCAACAGATGCTACGCTAGGGTTGGAAGAAGTAAAATCCATAAAAGCTGGACTTACTGCAACTGCCTGATTGACTCCACTAGGTAAATTAAATGTTACTTTTACATTTTGCACACTTGAGCTAACTCCAACAAACGTTGTTTGAGAAACATTATTCCCATTCATAATTGAAGCTTGACCTGGTGCAATAGTACCTAATTTTTCAAATTTCAAATCATCAATCCAAAAAGTATAACCAAAACCATTGGTTCCCTCACTACCAGCCGAATATCTAAACATACCTCTTTCTTTAACAAGTTTAGATGCATCGGGTATTGGAATAATTACTTTTTGCCAGTTTGTTCCCACGCTAACATTTTTAATGGTTGTAATGTATTTATTTGGGAAAAAATCTTCACCAAAACCAAACTCACCAATAGTTACTCCCTGACTAGCTTTAACATAAAAAGTTAATGCGTCATAACCCGTTAAATTACGACCTGCTCCTTCTGTTCTAAAAATGGCACCAGTATAGTTTCCTTGAGGATTATTACTATTTGGAACATCAAAACGCATGGAGGCATTACTATTGTATCCTACTTGTCTATCAACCGACCAAGCTGTAAATAACGAGCCCACAGGATTAGAGGCATCTGGACCATAAGGAAAGTAAAAATCTGTTCCCATTCCTATAACATCTTCGATGAAGATTTCTGCTGTTTTAGGGTAAGTAGCTAATGTAGCGTCATCAGACATCTCTCTTTCACAACTGTAATTGATTAGTAAAATCAATACTAAAAGCAGAGAATTTCTAAATAATTTTAAATTTGTGTTTTTCATTTTTTCAATTTTTTAATTTTTTATCTATTTTCCAATATTTATATGAACATACGTTCTAATTTCCCATTCAGAGCCATTACCAAAACCAACTGGACTTAATGGAGGCACTGCTGGAAATGTGTTTTCTGGTACGAAAGTTGGCAAATACCTTGGTGAGTATTGGTCTAATGAACGCCAAATTCCCATAATACCTATTCGAGTATCTGGCAAAATGAACCAACTTGGTTTTCCAACTGAAGTTGATATATCTAATGCTGTTTGAACAGGGAAAGTTAAGTTAAAATCTCTATGGTAGTCAAATGGACCCCAATCGTTAAATTTAACAGAGGAAACCACTTTTACTTTTTTATAAATCATTCTAATATCGCCACCAACTCTATTAATTGTTCTTTCGGAGTCGCCATTTGCTTGACCATTACCAAAATAAATGTTAGCAATTATACCAAAATCTGGAGTAAGTTTGGATACTATTCTGGTATTTGATTCCCATAAATCTTGAGCTGGTGCAGATCTTTCAAAAGCAAAAAGACTTCTGTTGGCTAAAAATCCAATGGCAGCATCTTGTGTTGTAGGCAAATGACGGTAAACAAATCCTGTATTAAATGCAAATTTGGCATCTTCTACCATATCATTATTCCATTCGTACATCCATGTTGCTGGAGTAGGGTCATACGTTAACAAGAATTCACCACCAACAGTTTCTCTATTGACTCTTACAATAAAAGGGTCTTCTAATATGTTTCTTAACCTTCCTGGTGCATCCACCCCATTTGGCATTGCCTCAACAAGAGGTTTTTGCCATAAAAAGTTGGGAGCTAATTGTAAATTAGAATTTACATTATAAGTTAATCCTGTTAGGACATTCATTTGATTTCCACTTCCGGTATCTTTTAAACGCCATCCTGTAAAAGTTTGAGTTAAATCGGCACCACCATTGGCAACTAATCCTTGTATTGCTCCTTGAGCGTAAGCATTAAATCTGCCTTCTGAAAAAGTTAATTTTGCTTTTCCACCCCAATTGTCGCTCGATTTGACTTTATCAACTTTTACCACATCACCATCCATCATTTGGAATTCTCTACCGTTTAAAGGTTGTCCGCCCCAAATACCACCTAATTCAATACCTAAGTTTCCGAGCTTGGTTTTAAAATGAACTGTTGCTCTTCTTGTTATTGGTTGAGGGATAAATAAGGAAGTAATGGCACCAGCAGCACTAGCTATATCTTCGTGATACACTGCAGTAGCATCAACCCTACCAATTTTCTTGCTGTATTTTAGTAAATAAGCTGGATTCGCTCCCCACCAAAGTTGTGGTCCAAAAGCAGCTTTTAATCCATCCAAACTACCTTTACCATCTATTTCTAAACCTAATGTTTCTCCGTTATAGATGTCTAAATTTGGTCCATAATTTGTTTCTGGATACAACCCAAAGAAATCACCTTCATAACCCCAATGGTAATGACCAACTCTGTAAAAACCTCTCACCTCAAAATCCTTAGTATTCCATTTGTATGAGGCATTATAAACTTGGATTCTGTTTACATCAGTAGTTAATACATTTCCATCTTCTGTAACTACATTTTGAGCTCTACCTCTATTTTCATAAAAAATTTCGTTAATGGGATTATTAGCAACATTACCAAGAATATTAAAGTTTACGTTGGCTTTCATATTGGATGACGGGTTCCCTTCAATACCAATAAAATATGATTGCATGTGGTCAAAACCTGTTTTATTTGGATATGTATTTGTATTTGGATCATCTACTTCTGGTGTAGTTAATAGACTACCACCTGTAGAAAAAGTTGTGAATTCAGCTCTTAAATTACTTACTTTTAAAATATCTGTGTCATTAGTACCAAGGGCAGCTTTATCACCTCTAGCTCTTAAAGCAGCATCCATAAGATTTGCATTTTCGAAATTGTTATTTAAAATAGTTACATTAGCTCCATTGTCAAATGGATTAAACTTATGTAAATCTTTTAATACATAATAGGCGGCTCTTGGATACAGTTGGTATGACCCATTTGCACTAGTTGGCCCTTTGGCACAAATTCCAAACCATTCCTCGTTCATATTGTTTTGACCTTCAGTAAAATCTTTCTGATAACCACCGTTTGACCAAGAAGCATTACTATCATGAGAGTCTAAATTTTTGGTTTGTCCAAATTTCCACCAACCATCACTAAACTGAAATGTAAAACCTCCTATACAGTTTTCTGATTTGCCTAAACCAGCAGCGTTTTCATATATTTCTTTCCAATTTCCTTTCAGATAAAAAGCTTGAGCATTTTGGTCTTCTTGATTGGTTAATACATTGAAAGCATCAGCACCAAACTCTGTGAATAATACTGGTTTACCATATTCTTTTTTAACTCGTTCGAATAAATCTCCAAATGAAACACCTCTGTAAACATTGGTTCCAAGTATATCAACGTCTCTACATTCTTTGGAAATTATATCAAGAAAAAGCAAATCACCATTACATATTGCAATAGGATGTGAAGTGTCTATTGCTTTCATGGCTACAACAGCAGAATTAAAAAACTTGTACATGGACTCAGCCCTAACCGTTGATTTTCTATCTTTTAAAGGAATATCTTCTGTTTCTGCTCCATCCCAAAATAAGCCATAGTTGTTTTCGTTTCCTAACAAAAACAATAATAAACCTTTTGCATCCTTGTATTCAGAAATCATTTCTTTCACCTCTTTCATTAAAAGAGCTTGTGTTTTACTATCGGAATATTCAGTATTTGGTGTCCAAACTCCATCTAATGTTAATCCATAACGTCCAAATGAATGATTTAGCATAGTGTAAATACCATGATTTGTGTAAATATATTCAATCCATTTTTTAGGAATACCACTATAAACTCTAATTGTATTTACCCCCATGTTTTTAAGCAATCCCATTTCTGAATCAAGAGCATCCTTGATGAAATTATCTGTTTGTTTCCAAAGACTGTAATTGTAATTTTCTCCAATTGGAATGTAATCCCAATTCATCCCATTTACAATAAATTCCTTTCCATCAACAACAAGTTTAATCCCTTTACTGTCATTCACAACAGCGACTTTACTGCTCTGAGAATAAACAGATGTTGAAAAAATTAGAACTGCAAATTGTAAAATAAAATTTTTCATAATATAAATTATTTGGTTTGGTTGATAAATCTAAATTAAATTTAATAGTTACATTATTTAAACAAATCTTTTGTTTAAAATACAATTCTGTACCCCTATTTTTTGTGTTTCAATAAAAAACAATGTCCTAAATTGCGATATTGTAAATTTACATTTTTTATAATTTGACTTTCAAATTATATATTAAAGAAACTATACAAGGTGATTTTAAAATCAAAAAAGTAGCTTAGAGTAGATAAATAAAGAAAATAATACTAACTCATGTAATGAAGTCCTATAAAGAATATACAGCTTGTATAGTTTATGTATAGGCAATATGTACAAATAGGAGTTTTTTTATATTGAAAGAATGTATTCAACAAGGCCAGTTTCGTGTGATAAATCCATTTTTTTGCGCAAACGATATCGTTTAATTTCTACACTTCGCACAGATATATTTAATAAAGGTGCTATTTCTTTTGACGATAAATTTAATCTCAAATAGGCACAAAGTCTCAAATCGTTAGGAGTTAATGATGGATGCTCTTGTTTTACTTTCTTTAAAAAATCTTTATCAGCTGAGTCAAATGCTTCTTTGAATACATTCCACGCATTGTCTACTGACACGTTTTTATTTATAGTTGTTGTAATTATTGATTTAATGCTTCTAGAACTCGACTCATCGGATGATTTCTTCAAATCTTCTCTAATTAGTTTTAATAACTCATCCTTTTTAATTAAGTTCATTGTTGATAAAGCTAACTCTCTATTCTTTTCATTCACATCCAATGAAAGTTGCTCATTTTTTAATTTCATTAATTGTTGCTCATTTTCTAACTCTTTTATTTCAAGCAGAAGATTATTTTCTTCTATTAATTTTTGCTTTTGTTTTGAATAATAATTTCCATAAGCTTTATTTATATAATAGGCAAAAACACACATTAAGAGGAAATAGATAATTAGTGCAAAATTTGTTCTGTACCAAGGTTTTGATATTGTGAAAGAATAAACTACACTGCTTTCCGGTTGAGAATTGATTAACTTTGATCGCAATTTGAATGTATAATTTCCTGGTGGTAAATTTTTAAAGTTAATGGTTGACTTAGAACTCCAATCACTCCACTGATCTTGAAATCCCTCTAATAAATATTGATATTCAGTAATTATGTATTTATTATATCCAGGAACAGCATAGCTAAAAGTAATGTTATTTTCATCATGTGAAAATTTTCCGTTCTCTATAATTGGAAAACTAATTAGTTTACCATTGAGTTTATTGATGCTAATGTTAGTAAGAATTACATTAATATTTTTAAAATTTAATCCATCAATATTAAATGTATAATATCCATCAGTAGTTCCTATGAGATAATTTGAATTATTTAGCTGAGTAATATTTTCATATCCCAACATAGAGTTTGTAATTGAAGATGGAATAGAAATCACATTTTTCTTTAATTCAGCATTCAATTTATTTACTGTAAAATAGTTGATATAATTTTTTGAAAATAACCATAATTTATTCGAACTGTCAATTATCAATTTCCCAGAAGTATATTCATTATTTTCAAAAATTGAACTTAATGTTTTGTCGATTTCAAACTCTTTTGACTTTTGATTTAGCTTAAAAATTCCTTCCTTATAGGCATAATATATTGCATTATTGAATTTAGAAAGACCAGAATTTTTGCCTTTTTCAGGTTTGGTATAAGTATATAGCTTTGAACCTTTTCTAAAATCAGAGTCCAATTGAAAGCGAAAGATACCTTTGTACTCATGACTTACATATATTTCATTTGAATTTGTAATTTCGAAATGTTTAGAGGAGTAGCTAAAACCTGAAATTTTATTTCTAAAAACCCAGCGATTATTAATTTTCTCCAATACCGATATTCCATAATAATTACCTTGAAGTAATAAATTGCTATTATTTGGAACAACTTCAAGTTTCCAAGTTCCCGATTGAGAAAAAATTTGATTAGAAGAATCTTTTTCAATGATAAATGTTCCTGAGTCATGACCGCAAAACAAGTTTCCATCATGAATAAATAAAGACCAAACTTGACCTTTTGTTCCTTTGATAAATTTGAACTGATTGTCATTTAAAAAATCTTTGTAAAATAATCCTTGATTAGTTCCGATATACAATTTCCCTTTATGAAGAACAGAAGCGTACACGGTTCCTAAAGCACCTGTATCGTCAAAAAAACTTCGGATTGGAGATTGCAAATTGATACAATTTATTCCATTATCCAATCCAAGCCATATGTTGCGGTCAATATCCTCAAAAATAGATAAAACTGTGTTGTTACTTAATCCTTTACTTTGCGTAATATGGTATTTTACCGTTCCCTCTCTTGTTAAAATAAAAACACCATTAGAGATTGTTCCAATAGCAAAGTTGCCATTTTCAAGCATTTGACTGCTATAAATACTACTTAACGAAATAGCTGAATCAGCTTCTGTTCTAAATTTTACTAAACTCCCATTGGTAAATTTATAAAAACCATCAAATTGAGTATGAATTAACAATCCATCAGTAACAGCAAAAACATTGACAATTTTGTTGTTTTTAAGTAATTCATTATTTAATACAAGCCGACTTGACCCATTTTCTATTTCAAACAAATCGTAATTTACAGTTTGATAATAAATAGAACTTGAGGTTTTAAAAGATTTTAAAATATTATTTTGTGGTGTTACGATTTTGAACGCTTTGGTTTTGGTATCATAAATGTAAATTTTATCTAGGGATTGAAAAATAACCCACTGATCATAATTCCAAATATTCCAAAATTGTTCATCTACATTAATTTTAGATTTAATTTTCTGACTTAAGGAAGTATATTGAAGTCTACCATTTTTTTCTCTCACCCAATAGCCAAATTCCATGTAACATCCAGTAAATATTTTATCACCAATAACTTTTACTGATCTAACTATTGTTTCGTTTGGTGATTTATATAACGTCCAGTTAGAACCATTAAATTCTAATAATCCTTCATTGTTTGCAAAATAAATAAAATGATTTTTATCCTGAGAAACCATCCAATTTTGATTTCCTGCAGTATATGTAGTAGAACTATATTTAACAATTGGGGGTAAATCTTGAGCATAAATACTACTAGTAAATACTACTAGTATTATCATACTTATTAATCTTTTGTTAAATAAAATCTTATCAGCCATAGTAATACAATATTACAAATTCTAAAAATAGTATTATTATTTATAATTAATTTATTTATAAAAAAAGCACGGAATAAATCCCGTGCTTTTGAAAAAAATTAACTTAAACTTATTCTTTGATAAATCTTGTTGAAGATACAGTTCCGTCAACAGTGGTTTTTACTACATAGACCCCTATTTGAAGTGTTGATACATCTAATGTAACTATCTCTTTATTTGGAGTTTCTGAAATAACTTGTTGTCCCAAGAAATTGTAAACAGCAACTTTTTCAATTGTAGCTAATGCTTCTATGTTTAAAACATTAGTAGCTGGGTTTGGATACATTTTTACTTTAGAAAGTTCAAAATTTTCAGCATCTAAAACAGTGTTTTTGTGCAAATAAAGATTGTCATAATAAACAATGTCTAAATTTGATGTAATTACAAATTGGGCAAAATCGCTTACACTTGGGCAAGCATTTCCTGGAGGTGTATTAATACAATTCAAAGCTGTAAAAGGAATATCTATAGATATCCAAGCTCCTTCAGAACCACTTGTTAAAACATTAGCATTTGTTGCAGTATACTCAAATGCATTTGTTTCACCTGCAGTATTATTCCAGTTTGAAAATTTAAAACTAAACACTTTATCTTGAGTTGGTGTAGCTGTCCAAATGTCTATATGAAAACGAGTAAACCCAGCAGCGTTAAATCTTCCTGCTAAAAAAGCAATCCCTTCACATCCTAAACCAGTTACTTTATTTGTATTATTCCCAGCAACTTGAATTAAACTAGTTGATCCTGGACACCAAGAAGTATTGTACGTATTATCATCACCACCTGAATAACCAAGAGTAGCAACTGGAGTATAAGCATCACTAAAAATTGATTTAACGTCAGCAGCAGGTCTGTTTGGTGGTGTTGGAGCAGCAACTGTTGGAGCAGGAACTACAGGAGGTGTTCCAAGTGGACCTCGAATGTTATCTACATAAAATGTTCGTGCTGGTGTAGGAACAGTGGGATTAAAAAATCCTACGGCACCTGGAGCCCAATACGTATGAATAACAAAACCACTGTATGTTCCATTTGCTGGTGCTGGTTGACCATCTAGAGAAGTATTAAATGTAAAAGATATTGTTTGCCATGTACTTCCGCCTGGATGTGAAGCTGAAGCAGCAACTATAGCTGGACCGCCTACTCCTCCTGTTACTTTAACTAAAAATGTTATTGGATCAGCAGAAAAAACATCCATTGTCATGGTCTTTGTAGGTGTCAAGTTAACCAATGATGTCAAGTTTAAATTTATACCTTGCCATGGCTGCCCTGCAGGGTTTCCAACAATTTTAAGCACTTGAGAAGTATTTGAACCTGTACCCGTTTCAACTACAGGAGCTGGGCCGTCACCAAAAGGACCACCATTTACACCACCGGTTTCAGTTGTTTCAAAACCTAAAAGCAAATCTAAAGTTGCGGGAGGCGCTACAACAAGTTGTAAAGTTACATTGTCTATGAAAAAATCAACATTACTTAATCCGCCTTCAAAACCTAACTTCATTGCCGAAAAAGTTTGCCCAACTGTGAAAGTTGCTTCATAATTTGTCATTGTTGATGTAAGATTGTAGTCTTGTTGGTGTAGGGCAGTAAATCCACCACCATTTTCACCAAAATACAATTTCAACGGACGTGCACTTGTTCCTCTTGCAGCAAAAGTTACTTTGTAAGTTTGACCAGCCGTAAGAGACGCAATTTGAGTTGGAGACAATTCCTGATTAAGTTGAATGTGCCATGTTTGAACACCCGCTCCCGCAATAGCTGTAATATTAGCTTCACTATTGGCTGCATTTATGGTGGCGGATACTCCAGCAAAATCTGCTAAGTATGTTGTCCAAGAAGTTAAACCATTACCAAAGTCACCATTGGTAATGATGTTTTGTGCAGAGCCGCTTGTGGCGAACATTGCAATTAAAAAATAAGTAATTTTTTTCATGATAGTTTTTTAAATGTTGAATTACAAAGATAAATAGTTGTTGAGTTACTTTTTTTTTATCATACTATATAAAAACTATACAACTAAAAACAGCACTTAATCGATTGAATTATGGTCTTAATCTATTGTTTTTATTGATATTTAACAAATGAATTATTAAAATGATTATTACATTTTGTTGTGGTAATGTATAGTTTATATTTGTACTTTACCAAATAATTAAGAATCAAAAGTCACGATTCAACATTAAAATTAGATAAAAAAAACACTTTCTTTAATAATAGTGCTAATAAATTGTGTGTTCTGCAAAATACTATATACTTCAAAATGCAAAAAACAAGAATTATATAATGTAATTTCTCAACACATAATAGTTATCTTTGCCAACATTTACTTTTTTGCTATGAAGAGTTCGGAAATTGCTGTATTAGAACCCAAAAAAAATATCTTAATCAAAGGCGCTCAAATTCACAATCTAAAGAATTTGGATGTGGTCATACCCCGAAATGAATTGGTTGTAATCACAGGACTATCGGGTTCAGGCAAATCGAGTTTGGCATTTGATACTTTATATGCCGAAGGTCAACGACGTTATGTAGAAAGTTTGTCTTCCTATGCTCGACAATTTCTTGGACGATTAGACAAACCTAAAGTTGAATACATCAAAGGCATTGCGCCAGCCATTGCTATCGAACAAAAAGTGAATACCACCAATGCGCGATCTACCGTTGGCACTTCTACCGAAATTTATGATTATTTAAAATTGCTTTTTGCTCGCATTGGAAAGACATTTTCTCCTATTTCGGGAAATGAAGTTAAAAAAGATACCGTTTCCGATGTTATCAATACAGTGAAAGAGTTCCCTGTAGAGAGTAAATGGTTGCTCCTATCGCCCATTCATTTGGAAGAAGGACGGCAATTGGAAGACAAACTAAAAGTATTGTTGCAACAAGGATTTGCACGTATTTTAGTGAATAACGAAATGGTACGTTTAGACGGTCTCTCTCCCGAAGCATCGGGATCGCTCGATGTGACAGAAATGCATTCATTAGACAATAATAACATTCTGCTTATCATTGACCGAATTGTAGTGAAAGAAGAGGAAGAGTTCTTTAATCGATTAGCAGATGCCATACAAACTGCTTTTTTTGAAGGCAAAGGAATTTGTTATTTACAAGATGTGGACACCAAAAATCGTATAGAATTCAGTGCCAATTTTGAATTGGATGGTATCACTTTTTTAGAACCCAATATTCATCTATTTAGTTTTAATAATCCATACGGCGCTTGTCCAACTTGTGAAGGTTACGGCAACATTATTGGTATTGATGAAGAATTAGTCATTCCAAATACGGCTCTGTCTGTATTCGAAAATGCGATTTTCCCTTGGCGTGGCGAAAGTATGGGTTGGTATCGGGATCAACTCATTAACAACGCTTATAAATTTGATTTTCCAATACACAAGCCTTTTTTTGAACTTACCGATGAACAAAAAGATTTGGTTTGGAAAGGAAACAAATATTTTGAAGGTTTAGATGATTTCTTTAAAGAATTAGAAGACAAAAATTATAAAATACAAAATCGTGTCATGCTATCGCGTTATCGGGGTAAAACCAAGTGTACGACTTGCAAAGGAAAACGGTTGCGCAAAGAAGCTAACTATATTACCATTGGCGGCAAGACCATTTCAGAGTTGGTTGATTTGTCAATAAAACGACTCATTCCCTTTTTTAATGAATTACAACTTTCTGAATATGATGCTAAAGTTGCCAAACGACTTTTGATTGAAATCAATAATAGATTGACGTTTTTAAGCAATGTTGGCTTGGATTATTTGACGCTTAATAGAAATTCTTCCACCTTATCTGGTGGTGAATCACAACGTATTAATTTGGCCACATCACTTGGAAGCAGCTTGGTCGGTTCGATGTATATACTTGATGAACCTAGTATTGGCTTGCATCCAAAAGATACCGAACGATTAATAAACGTATTGAAAAACCTTCGTGACTTGGGCAATACGGTTATCGTTGTCGAACACGACGAAGACATCATGAAAGCGGCGGATAGAATTATCGATATTGGTCCCGAAGCGGGCACTTTTGGCGGTGAATTGGTAGCCGAAGGTACTTTTGAAGAAATTCTAAAAGCAGATTCGCTGACTGCAAAATATCTTAATGGACAACTTGAAATTCCTCTGCCAAAAAAGCGCAGAAAGTCAAACAATTATATTGAAATTAAAGGCGCTAGAGAAAATAATTTACAAAACATTGATGTTGTATTTCCTTTGGAAAGTTTAACGGTAATTACGGGTGTTTCGGGTAGTGGAAAAAGCACGTTAGTAAAGAAAATTCTTTTTCCTGCAATGCAGAAAAAACTCGAAGGTATTGGCGATAAAGCGGGACAATTCTCAGAAATTACAAGAAGATTTTCACATATCAAACACATTGAATACGTTGACCAAAATCCTATTGGAAGAAGTTCGCGCTCGAATCCTGTTACGTATATCAAAGCGTATGACGATATTCGCGATTTGTATGCGAAAGAAAAACTGTCTAAAGTTCGTGGTTATCAAGCCAAACATTTTTCGTTTAATGTGGATGGTGGACGATGCGAAACGTGCAAAGGGGAAGGTTCCATCAATGTAGAAATGGTTTTTATGGCCGATGTTTCCTTACCCTGTGAAACCTGTGCTGGCAAACGATTTAAAAAAGAAGTGTTGGAAGTAGCGTTTGAAGGAAAAAATATTGATGATATCCTCACGATGACTATTGATGATGCCCTTACGTTCTTTGCCGAAAACAAACAAACCAAAATAACGCAAAAGTTACAGCCCTTGCAAGATGTTGGATTGGGTTATGTGCAATTGGGACAATCCTCTTCTACCCTTTCGGGTGGCGAAGCACAGCGGATTAAGTTGGCTTCGTTTTTGGTAAAAGGCGTGACCAAAGAAAAAGCACTATTTGTTTTTGACGAACCCACTACGGGTTTGCATTTTCATGATATTAAAAAACTGTTAGCATCCTTTGACGCTTTAATCGAAAAAGGACATTCCATTATTGTGGTGGAACATAACCTCGACCTTATAAAATGTGCCGATTGGATAATTGACTTAGGACCAGAAGGTGGAGAAAATGGAGGACAATTACTAGCCGTTGGAACTCCAGAAGACGTTGTTAAGAACAAAAAATCAATTACTGGTTTTTATCTTAAAGAAAAATTATAATAAAATTTACGTAAAAGAGAATGAATTAGGGGCGTAAGATTCTGCATTCAACGGCAACATACAAAGTTTGAAACGCAATGGCGATTTTGATTCTAACATTTATGGTTTTATGGAAATTGATGATTTAGTGTATGACAATGCTCGGATATGTTCAAGGTCTATATGCACTCATACTTCGTCAGTTCTCTTCGCTCGGGTAAATTCGCTGTTTTATATTGATTTTGATTAATCTGTATCTGGTGCATCAGGCAATGGCTGGTGTACTTTATGAGGAATATTCCATCGTACATCAAATCTAAAAATGTTTGTTGTCCAATCGGGATTCATGTCTTTATTAGCTCTATCTAATTGTATATGGTATATAAAGTTCAATGACCATTGTTTGTCTATTATATACCCTACACCAAATCGTTGTCTAAAACGCTCCATATACCCTTTTTCAAAGGTGTAAAAACACTCAAAATCGGTAATCCCATACCAAGAATTGGCTTGCCACGGATTTTTCCCAACAGGAAATTCGATGCCAAACCTACTGCGAATTCTGTTATTGGTTTTGTTTAAGTCCTTATTTTCATAATTAAAACTACGCAATTCGTATCGCGTCCAGTTATAAATACGGAGGTCATTCGTATTCGGGAGATTGATCTTTTCGCCCAATACATATCGGATTTCTTTACTGTCCTTATTGATTTCGGATTTGTCATTATTTAGTATCAGAAAACAACCTGCTTGAAGTTGGAAATTTGTTTTTGTTTTATAAACAAGCAGACCTGGGAGACCAATATAGGTTGAAATAATTTTACTATCCGTATTGTTAACATATCCAAAATAAGTAGTAGCGTAAAACTTTTCACTGATGGGATAAGTAGGAACTACGATAAGGCGGTATTCGTTATCTATTGCTTCTTGAGCGTATATGGATTTAGAATTCAAAAAAGAAATTCCAATCAGCATAACAACTATCGCATGACGCATACTGATTATATTTTTTATTGAGACTTGTTCTTTATACATGCTTACTTTGTTTGTGTATAGATTCTAATTTATGGTCCAACAAATGTTTAACCCAATTACTTCGGATAAACAAAACTTAAAACCGCTCTAATTCCAAAATCAGGTCGGCTCACTGAAGGAACCGATACTGGAATTCTGGGACCTACAGCCAATTGTACCATTTGAGTGCCCAATTTTGTAATACCGCTTATCGTTGGGTTAAAGAAAACTGCTGTAGTTTTTCCTTCCCAGTTTTGGGTGATTTCAAAATTACCTCCTACTCCTGCACCACTTTTCCAATTGTATACAAAGAAGGGTTGCACAAACATTTGATTGACATCGGCTCGGTCTTCATTTCCCGCTATCGACCATATTTGATTGACCAATGCTCCATAGGTCCAACCATTTTTTTGTTTTAAAACTACAGCCGTTGGTCCTACGCCAAGTTTTTCAGTTCCCAAAAGTTTATCGGTAGCGGTGGGTACCAAAATGGCTGGCCCAACGCCCCAAGTCAATCCGTTTTTGGCTTCGGCAGGTGAGAAAAAAGCGCTTACTAAAGCATCACTCAAGCCGCTTTGTTGCAGACCTGGCGCTGTTATATCATGTTGTGTGACAATAGGAAGTACCACACGACTAATCAAATTCCATTTTTCAGAAATGGAAATCGGAATTACCGGTTGAAAATTTGTTGTATTTCTAGAACCATTAAATGCACCAATACCAACATCGGTATTGTTTTGAAACGGCACACTGATAAGTGATGCAACTGGGTTGGCCAATTTTTTGGCTAATTCTTCCGCTGATTGAGCGGGTTTCTCTTGTGCATTAATTGTTGCTATCGTAAGAGTGACAGCAAATAAAGTGAAGATTATTTTTTTCATATATTGATATTTAGCTTTATTTCGGTTATATGTAATTACCTGCCTGTCGGCTAACAGATTCGAGGAAAGCTCTCGAGTCGTATATAATCATTGGTGTTTATCTCATCGGTGAATATTTATTTTGGTATTCGATGATTTTCAATTGCAACCAATTTTTATTTATGCTCATTTCATTTTATTCATTTTGGATATTTGATTCTATTTATTTTTAAAACGGCCAACTTCTAATTATAAATTAAAATGATGACCGTTTGTCTATTTTTATTATCAATAAAATTTATTCTTTGCTGAATGCTCTAGCAGCTTCTCTCTCTAAATCAAGATATTTCTCTTTACCAGTATTCACCGTCACAAAGCTAATTTCTCCACCTTCAAATTCACCTGGTGAAGAATATTGTTTACTCACTGGATCACCACTATCCCAGCCTACGCATAAACCATCACCTACAAGAGTAAACTTCCCAACTTGTGCGGTCATAGCACCTGTAGCTACTTGCTTTTCATTGATATACAATTTAGCGGTACCCATAGACTCACCATGTGCTCCTGCTTTTTCTTTGGTAAATTCAACACCAAAAGTGTATTTTCCTGGTTTCAATATTTCGGTTGAAACTATTTGTTGCTCTGTGATTCCAAGGAAATTGTACACATAATACAATTTATGGTCTTTAATAAACAAGCTATGCCCACCAAAACGAGAACCGTGTGCAAAAATTACCCCCTTTGCATTAGCGGTAATTTCTACATTAGCAATAATCTTGAACGATTTACCTCTAACACTAACTGCAACCGCTTCTGGAACTTGACTGGTATGTGGATAATAGGTATAACTATCTTTTTCTACTTCCTCTGTTGGACGTGGTAATGTAATAATTTGCATAGTAGTACGGTCATCTAAAGGTAATGCATTGTTTTTCTTAGCTTCTTCCAACCATAACGCCTTCATCGCTTCTAATTTTTCAGGATATTGTTTGGCTAAATCTTTAGATTCAGAACGATCTACATCTACATGATACAATTCCCATTTATCTTGGTCAAATTTACCTTTATCTGTTAAAGGAGCATGCACGGCAACGGCTTTCCAACCGTCTTGCCAAATAGCACGAGTACCTAACATAGAAAAATATTGTACGTGTTTTTGTGATGGGTCGTTTGGCTTGGCATCAAAGCTGTATTTCATAGAAACTCCGGATAAAGGATATTGTTCTACACCTCTATACACTTTTGGCATTTCTAGTCCACAGATTTCTAGAATAGTTGGTACAATATCCACTGCATGATGGTATTGATTACGCACTTCGCCCCGGGCTTTAATTCCTTTTGGCCAAGTGATGGTCAATGGACAATCGGTTCCACCAGCATAGTTGGAATAGCGTTTGAACATTTTGAAAGGAGTCGACAAAGCAGCAGCCCATCCAGTTGGATAATGCTCATAGGTGTTTGGTCCGCCAAGCTCATCAATCAATTTCATGTTTTCAGCTAAATCATCTGGGAAACCGTTGAAGAATTTATTTTCATTTACGGAACCATTTGGTGTTCCTTCTCCAGAAGCTCCGTTATCAGAAGCATACATAATAACGGTGTTTTCGTACTGCCCTGTTTTTTTCAAATAATCAATGATACGACCAATTTGTACATCGGTATATTCTGAGAAGGCAGCATATACTTCGCACAAACGAGAGAATAATTTCTTTTCATCGGCGCTTAATGTATTCCATGGACGTACTGCGTCGGCTGGGTTTGCCATAGTTGCTGGCATTGGGTTCCATTCAGTAAGTGTAGTGCCTTTTGGTAAAATTCCTTTTTCTATCATTCTAGGTAATACCCATTTTCGGTAAGCATCATACCCATCATCAAATTTACCTTTGTATTTAGCTATATAATCTGCTGGTGCTTGATGAGGTGCATGATTGGCTCCGGGACAGTACCACATAAACCAGGGTTTCGATGGATTTGCCGATTTTTGATCGCCTATCATTTTGATGGCTTGGTCGGCTAAATCTTTAGACAAATGATACCCTTTTTCTGGTCCATAAGGTGCTTCAATAGCATGGTTATCTTCGGTTAAATCAGGATAAAATTGATTGGTTTCGCCGCCAATAAATCCATAAAAACGGTCATATCCTTGTTGTAATGGCCATTGGCTCTTATTAGCACCCGCCGACAAATCTGTTTCGGGAACATTATGATTTTTTCCTAACCAAAAAGTACTCCAACCATTATCATTTAATATCTGTGCCATAGTAGCGGCTTGTGCAGGAAGTTGGCAACTAAATCCTGGGAATCCATTAGCACCTTCGGTAATAACACCCATACCATTAAGGTTGTGATTACGACCAGTATTGATACAAGAACGCGTTGGTGAACACAATGCCACTGTTTGCCATTGGGTATAAGTCAATCCATCGGCAGCGAGTTTGTCCATTGTAGGCATATTGATTCTTCCACCATAGGGAGACCATGCTGCTAAACCAGTATCATCATAGAGAATAAACAAAATGTTTGGTGAACCTTCGGGGGCTTTTTTACGAATGTAAGGTCTCCAATCGGGTTTTGAATCGCGAACATCAAGTTTAATTTCAGCTTTAGAAGCTGGAGTTTGTGCTTGACTGTTGAAAGACAGTAATGCAGCTGCTCCTAGTAGTAAAATTTTAAATTTTGCATTCATAATTAACATTATTTAGTTTTTAGTTTTAAATAGAAAAACAATTATATTATATTATTCCAAAAATAAATAAATAGTAAAGATGTTAATTTGGTCATTATAAATCGAATTACTATAAATAACTTTTTACACAATAAAAATTGTCGTAAGTTATTGATTATTAGATTATATAAAGCATAAGTGATTTTCAATAAAATAAGTGCCAAATTATGATTCAGTACAAAAATTTTGTTAAAATAATAAATTCGATTACTTTTAGGGTGGTAAAAACTGGTTTATGAATTATAGCTTTTTAGAGTTATTTACTTTTTTTGGTGGTGCTTTGGGTATTATTCTATCTATTTCAGTTCTTTTTTCTTTTTCAGGCAAAAAGACTGTTAAGATTAGCATGGCGGCAGTTATATTAGTAACATCCTTAATGATTATTTTTGGAGCGCTTAATTTCTCTGGGAAAATTCAAAACTATATACACTTACTCCGTGTTGAAAGTCCTATTCATCTCCTATTTGGACCTGCAACCTATTTTTATGCAACGTCTTGTTTAAATGCTAATTTTAAATTTCAAAAAATTCATCTACTTCACTTACTCCCGTTTATACTTAATGCTATTTGGTTTTTTCCATTTTATACTGAAAGTACGCAATATAAACTTCATTATTATGACACTTTTAAGTCAAGTGGTAGTATTGTAATTCCAATCCAATATTTAATCAAAACCATTAGTGGGATAATATACTTTATTGCACAACTATATGTAGCCAAAAAATACAATCTATTTACTAAGCAACCACAACCTAAAAACAAAGAACTTTTTTATTGGCTCAATTTTTATTTTTTATGTCAATTTTTGCTATTATCAGGATTATTTATTGACCATCTCACTGGCTTATCATTGTTTAAAGACCCCTATTGCTTTGCCGTTACAATGGTAACAGTATTTCTGTATTTGATTGTATTAGGATTATTTTTTTCTCCTCGCCTTTTGTATGGATACTATTATGTAGAAAAAAACCAAATTGAAAAATATGCAAATTCCAACATTGACGATGGTTTTAAAAATAAAATTCTTGAAAAGTTACAAACATATATGAAATTAGAAACCAAGCCATATTTAGAAACCAAGCTATCTTTGCAGCAAGTTGCCACAGATCTTTCGGTTACTAAACAAGAACTATCCCAAATTGTCAATGAAAAAGTGAATATGAATTTTAATGACTATATCAATTCATATCGTATCGAAGAGGCAAAAAAAATGCTTACCTCTTCTTTTTATAAAAATATTACCATTGATGCAATTGCGCAAAAATCAGGATTTCATTCAAAATCAGCATTTTACAATTCTTTTAAAAAACAAGTTGGTGTTTTGCCAAAAGAATATGCTCGTTTAAACCAACTGTAAGTTAATTATAGTTTAATTTTAGTTTGGATTTTATTTTTTCTAAAATTACACTTTACTTTTCATTATAGTGAAACCATCAACTCTCAAAGAGATCAAAAAACTTTCAGGGTTTGAAAGAAACATAAAAACCACTATTTCTAGTGGCTTCTTTATTTACTTATTTAATTTATTAATTAATCTTCATCTTCCTCATTTTCCATTTCGCAACCTTCTTCAATGTGGTCGCTTAATTGTGAGGCAAGTGCATTGTTTCCATCGGTATCATCAGGACCAATTTCTATGATTCCATCACCATCACCATCAACAGCACTGCTAAGATTTACTTGGCTTAAGACTTGATTTAAATCAAAATTAAAAACCAAATCATAAGTACCATTTTCAATAACTAAGTTTTGAGCTGTATCTTCATAATCTATAGAAAAATCCTCATCAAAATTATGCCAAAACACAAATGGAGCTCCGTTTATTGTTCCTCTAATTTCAACTGTTTTGGTATAAATTGGTGAAGTGGTTACTAAGCTTGGGCTTAATTCAAATTCTACTTCTTCATACGTTCCGTTTGGAATACTAACGGTAGTAACTGGAGCAGTTTGATTTAATAAATCCAATACCCACGGACCGCTTAATTCTGTTTCATCATCATCATTATAGACTCCGTCATTATTATCTCCATCAGAATCACCATTACTATCATCATCGTCACCGCTGTTCATTCCTTCAGCTACTTCAAACCCTATTTCACTTATGTTAACTTTGAAACTTGTAATTACGATATCGCTTGTATTTTTGTTACCCGCATTTGTATAGGTTGCTTTTGCTTTTATACGCAATGTTCCTTCTGAATAAGTGTTATCGCTAGAACATGATACCATCATGATTACTAGCATTAAAAATCCGATAAGTCCTTTGAGCTTTTTCATATTTTTTTAAACAATTAGTTACTATAATAACTTGTTGGGCAAAATTAATAAAAAAAAACTCATTGTTATTTTATAGAAAAAATATTTTGTTTGCCATTTAAGCTATTAGGTGAATTGATTTTTTTAGTTCTAAGTTACCGTTTGTTGGTTTTAGAATAAAAAAAACTATCGCTGCTTCACTACACATTAAAAACACAGTTACTTAATAACTCTGACATTACCAACTCGTTTTTTAGAAAATATCCCAAATCCATATTTAAAAATCCGTTTTATCAGCGCAAATAAAACCGTTTTATCAGCGTTCAATCCATCACAATCCAAAACAAGATTTTTTTATTCCAACCAAATCACTATTTTAGTCCCACATTTAATATCAAAAAATCTATTAGTCTAAAAATCTAAACATTCAAAAATGAAACTCCTCGGAATAAGCTCAAGAATAAACCATCCCCAATTCGGCAAAGGTGTAATAACCAATGTATCTTCCAATGAATACTGGGTAACTTTTATAGACTCAGGACTAGAGACCATCGCTATCGACTCCGAATTCGAAGTCATTGAAGCCACAGATAACGAACTAGACATAGTCAGCTTTTATGAAATTGAACAAAGCTTACTCTCCATCCTAAAAAAATGGAACGGACTGGGCGAACCAGTAGCCATAGCCGACAAGTGGAAAGGCGGCAACCTAAAACTAGAACCTGGACAAGCAGGTGTGCAAGGAAAAGATGTACCCATAGATGTATTTTTCCACAAAATAGTCATGCTTCGAGACCGCCTTCGGGTAATGGAACAAAAGATAAACTCCAGCAACATCGAAGAAATAGAAAAGGTAGAACTCCAACAATACATTACCCGTATCTATGGAACACTCACCACATTTAACGTGTTATTTAAATCGCAAAACCAGTATTTTGTAGGCGAAAAAACTAAGTAATTATAATTCATAATTAAAAAACTATATTTTGTTATCACAAAACAAAACGCCTCTACATCTGCTTTAAAAAACTATGAGTCTATGTGTTTAAAAATAAATGAAAATCAATCACACCAATAGGTTTGTATTTTAGTACCTTTATATCACTAAATTAAAATACTTATGAAAAGAACAATAACGGCTATAGTCCTATTTGGACTAATCATATTAGGATGCAAAAGTTCCTCTAGCAACACCGTCAGCACCTTAAAACTCGTTTTTGAAACCAAAAGCAACAGTGGCGTAACAGGAACAGCCACTTTTACTCAAAAGAACAACGAAGTAACAATGATAGCCAAACTAGCTGGACTAAAACCTGGTGAACACGCCATTCACATTCATGAAAAAGCCGATTGTTCTGCTACCGATGCTGCATCAGCAGGTGGACATTGGAATCCAACATTTAAAAAACACGGAAAATGGGGAGATATTGAATGTCATAAAGGCGATATAGGCAACTTCCTAGCCGATGAAAAAGGAAATGCTATTATCACCTTCAAAACCGATGAATGGTGCATCAGCTGCGGCGATGAGACTAAAGACATCGTTAACAAAGGATTAATTGTTCACGAAAAGCCAGATGATTTTGTGACACAACCTACAGGAGCTGCAGGGGCAAGAGTTGCGTGTTCGGGGATTATCAAATAGCTTTTTTTTATGATTAACCCATCGGTTCCCGGCTGGATAGATAAATTTTTCGCAGAGCAAAATCAAGTGCCTCACCCTTTTCCTGAGAGTACGATTGATTTCTATACTCAAACAAGAGCTACGGGTTTTATCTTTGGACACATCATCAGTTTTGATGTTACTTTTCCCATTGAAATCACCAATCGCTTGCCTCAAGAGATTTCAAAGATAGGGATGCTCAACACACTCTATCAAATGTTTCGATTGGTTAAAAAAAATAATAACTATACTGAATTCATCTCGGATACTATTGCTTTTTACAACTCATTGACCACAAAAGGATTTAATCCTTTACAGAAAATATTACCTAGCAGTACAGTATCAAGTAAGCTAGAAAAGATATTGCACGAAAGGGTTCAAACCAACGCAGATTTATTTACCAAAAACTTTTCGCATGCTATTACCAATGCTATGCTCTTTGTTGATGTTTTGGCCTTCAAACAGCACCTCGAAAAAGGAAGCATTCCCGATAAATATTTGAATAAAATAGAGGGAATCGTTATGAGCATTGTTTCACTTTCACTAAAATCAAAGACGAATATATCACATCACGATGCTTTATTACTGAAACTGTTTGATGCTTCTGTGCGGTATTCAAAGTCTTCAACCACTGAAATTAAAACAATTAATGATTTAGAATTGAATTACCTTCAAAATGACTTAGAGAAGTTTTATATGATTGATTTGGCAGGAATCAGTTTGTGGAGTGATGAAAAAGTTGAAAACGAAGAACGCTACTTTTTGTTTAAGCTTGGCGAAAGTCTTAGCATTGATGATAGTTTTGTATTGAGCAGTATTACATTTATCAATAATTTTATTGCCAATTACAAAAAGGAAATACCCTATTTTAATTACTCCAATCCGGTGAAACACTTTTACGATCAAACTTCGGATAGTGTTGTTGTCCTAATAAACCGAAACAAAAAAAGGATACTCAAGGAAATATCTCAAAGTAAAGAGTTGATGCAATTACTCGCAAAGTCAACCCACAAAGAGTTGGACAAAGAGGAAAAGAAGAAAATGAAACGGCAGTTACTGGATGTGTGTAAAAGCATACCGTCACTCACTATTTTCTTAATGCCTGGAGGAGGTTTCTTATTGCCATTGTTGATTAAGTTTATCCCGACATTGCTTCCATCCTCATTTAATGAAAATATAGAGGATAGATAAGAGGTTCTCGATTAGCTGAGCACCGTTTGGCTATGCTTCGGGTCAATCCCCATTAAAATTGGAATACTCAAACAGACGACTTGTTTTGTATAACAAAAGGTTTATAGGGTATAATTATCAATCCATGAAAAATAATTCGTTTTTAAATTAGTTTTTTCATCTCTGATGTATTTTATGTATGCTTCGGCAACAGGACTCATCGATTTGTTTTTTAACCATACCAAATGCCAATTAGACTGTATAGGAAATCCTTTCATAGGTATGATTTTTAAGTCACCGTTTTCCAATTCGTTCTTTAATCCTATAATGGGCATAATCGAATAGCCAATTCCGGCAATAACGGCTTGTTTGACCGCTTCATTTGAAGTTAGTTGTATTTTTTTGGAAGATTGTAAACCATTTCGATATAGATAATTTTCCATAACTAATCGTGTTGCAGAACCTTCTTCCCTGTATATTAAAGGAAACGCATTAAATAAATCTAAATCATTATTTAGTATTTCTGAAACTGCATTTTTATTTCCAATTAAATATAACTTATTTTCAAGTAAAATCTCAGACTGCAATTGAATATCATCTGGCAAAATTGAAACCAATGCAAAATCAACTTCATTGTTTTCAAGACTTTTTACGACTTTCGATTTATTGGTAACATCCATTACAAGATCAATCCCTTTATTTTGATTTAAAAAATCGGACAAAAAATAAGGCATAACATATTTGCCGGTAGAAACCACTGATAATGCTAATTTACCTGAAAAAATTCCTCTAAACGTTTTTGATTTGTAGTTTATCGTAGCCACTTCATCTAGTACTTTTTGAGCCGTAATTGCAATTTCAGAACCGAAATGTGTTACATATAATTGTCTTCCAATGACTTCTGTTAATGGAATATCAAATTGTTCTTGAAGTCTCTTTAATTGTATAGAAACGGCAGGTTGGGTTAAATTCAATTCTATGGCGGCTTTTGTGATACTCTTCGTTTGTGCAATTTTCAGGAATATCTGTAATTGATGTAAAGTATAATGCATAAATAAATTTAATGTATGTCATAACAAATATAAATAAAATAGAAGCAATACTGTCTTTAACTTTGTAAAAAAAAAATCATGAAAAATTTAATCGCATTTTGTATTGTACTATTTATTTTCAGTAGTTGTGTAACTATTAAACCAGGTGAAGTTGGTCTTAGACAAAAATTAGGTAAATTGTCAGAACAAGTTTATTCTCAAGGTCCTGTTTTTTTTAATCCATTTACCTCAAAAATTGTTCGAACCTCTATTCAAACCAGAAATTTGGAATTGAGTTTAAATTTACCAAGTAAGGAAGGATTGAGTATTACCTCTCAGATTTCAATTTTATATCGATTAGAGAAAAGTGAGGTTGTAAAAATAGTTAATGATTTAGGTTTAAATTATGAGGGAATAATTGCGAATGTATTCAGATCAGCATCGGCTGATATTTGCGCACAATATTTTGCAAAAGATATGCACTCTGGAAAACGTTCAGAAATTGAAGCAGATATTTTAAAAAGAATGTCGGGTAACTTATTAAACAAAGGAATTGTAATAGAGTCGGTTTTAATGAAAAGCATTCAACTACCTCTAGGTTTATCACAATCTATTGAAAGTAAGTTACAAGCGGAACAAGATGCTATGAGAATGGAATTTGTATTGCAACAAGAAAAGTTTGAAGCAGAAAGAAAAATAATAGAGGCAAAAGGAACAAGAGACTCTCAAAAAATTCTTTCTGAGGGTTTAACAAACGAAATAATCAAAATAAGAAGCATCGATGCATTCAATGAATTATCAAAATCACCCAATGCAAAAATAATAATAACCGACGGTAAAACACCATTTTTAATAAATCAATAAATATGCAAAGAATAACAATCGCAAAAGGAGACGGAATAGGTCCAGAAATTATGGACGCTACATTAGAAATCATCAAAGCAGCAGGTGCACAGCTTGAGTATGATGAAATTGAAGTTGGAGAAAAAGTTTATCTTTCTGGAAACACTTCAGGAATAGCAAAAGAAAGTTGGGATACTATTATTAAAAATAAAGTATTTTTAAAAGCACCAATCACAACTCCTCAAGGTGGCGGCTATAAAAGTTTAAATGTCACCACAAGAAAATTTCTTGGATTGTACTCTAATGTTAGGCCCTGCATGAGTCTACACCCTTTTGTGGAAACGAAGCATCCCAAAATGGATATGGTGATTATCAGAGAAAATGAAGAAGATTTATATGCAGGAATTGAACACCAACAAACCGATGAAGTAATACAATGTTTAAAAATAATAAGCCGTCCTGGTTGTGAAAAAATAGTTCGATATGCCTTTGAATATGCAAAAGCTTACGGAAGGAAAAAAGTAACTTGTTTTACTAAAGACAATATCATGAAACAAACGGATGGTTTGTTTCACCAAGTGTTTGATGAAATTGCATTAGAATACCCACAAATAGAAAATGAGCATTGGATTATTGATATTGGTGCCGCTAAAATGAGCGACACTCCCGAAGTTTTTGATGTTATTGTGACTTTGAATTTATATGGCGATGTTATCTCTGATATTGCCGCTCAAATTGCGGGTTCAGTTGGTTTAGCGGGTTCAGCCAATATAGGTGAAGAATGCTCTATGTTTGAAGCCATTCATGGTTCGGCACCAAGAAGAGCTGGACAAAACTTGGCTAATCCATCAGGGTTATTACAAGGAGCTGTAATGATGCTTAACCATTTAGGGCAAAATACCATTGCCACCAAAGTACACAATGCTTGGTTGAAAACCTTAGAAGATGGAATACATACCTACGATATTTTTAAAGAAGGGAGTAGTACTCAAAAAGTGGGTACCAAAGAGTTTGCTCAAGCAGTGATAGCTAACTTAGGTCAGAAACCAAAAACGTTACCAGCTGTAAATTACGAAAATGGGCAACCACTAAATCTTCCAAAATACAAAAAACGACCACAAGCTAAGAAAGAACTTATTGGTCATGATGTTTTTGTTCATTGGAATGGAACTGATGCAAATGAATTGGCCGCTAAGATGAATAAAATTGGTACTTCCAATTTGAAACTAAGCATGATAACCAATCGTGGAATCAAAGTTTGGCCAGAAGGTTTTACGCAAACATTTTGCACCGACCATTGGCGTTGTAGATTTAAAACTGCAGAAGGAAATACTATAAATAAAGAAGAAATAATAGCACTTCTTCAACAGTGTATTCAAAACGAAGTCGATACTATTAAAACAGAAAATCTATATCAGTTTGATGGTAAAATGGCATTTTCATTAGGACAAGGGCAATAAATAAAACTATTATGGAACTACAATTATTAAATGATACTTTTTCGACTAATGAATCAATTGAAATTATAAATCAATTATTTCAAGTAAAAATTAAATTTCACGAGGATAAAATCAAAATATCTCATAATGAGGAAGATGTAAAAATGAGAGAACAAAAAATAAAATTTTTACAAAATGAATTAGCGGCTGCAAGGCAATTCATAAGTGCACAATCGGGGTATATTTCGCTAAGTAGTCAAATAATCTTATAAATAAATGGATAAATATCAGTTTAAGTTGATAGAAGGTAATTTTTCATCTCAGGATGCAAAAACAGTTTTAATGTCGGTAATAAATAGCAAAATCAATTTTCATAACCTTAATGCCTTTAGTGAATTTGTTAAAAACAATGAAGATTGTGAAATATCAAAACGAAGAATATCAGTATTAACTTCATCTCTTGAAGATATCAACAAACTTCTTGAAGAAAGTGAACGAAATGGAAAGAGGTTAAAAATTAATGGTGACATTACAATAGAGTTCATATAACGTATTAGATTTGGATATTTTCAAAGGAAGAAGATTAGTCATTGCAACCAAGCATAAAAAAGAATCGGTAATTGCTCCGTTACTTGAAAAGCATTTAGGAGTGCAATGTTTTGTTCCGGAAGATTTTGATACAGACGAACTAGGAACATTTTCTGGTGAAATAGAAAGAAAAAATGGACCAATAGCAACGGCAAGAAAAAAATGTCTGCTAGCTATGGAACAAACCAATTGCGATTTAGGCATCGCCAGCGAAGGTTCGTTTGGTCCTCATCCAACAAT
Source organism: Flavobacterium sp. (assembly GCA_020403245.1). Taxonomy (GTDB): domain Bacteria; phylum Bacteroidota; class Bacteroidia; order Flavobacteriales; family Flavobacteriaceae; genus Flavobacterium. The sequence continues at coordinate 76,988 of JADBYA010000006.1, forward strand.
CTTTATGGCACATGCCGATGATGAGTTCTTACTTTTTATTGATAAGAAAAATAATTTAGAAATATTAGTACGAGAGTTAAGTCTTGATACTAACTTTAATGCAGCAACTGTAGAGTGTTTTCAAAATTTGGTTGATTTAGTAAAAAACGTTGGATTCCCAGAGCATGCAGTGATATTAAAAAATACTGATAAAGAAGTTACTTCTGTTGTAAAAGGAATTCAATCATGGGAGTTATTAGAAGAGAGTTTTCATACGCTCTCGGCTAGTAATTCCCAAGTTGTTGCAGAAACCGATATGCGTGCCCTGTATAACCCAACACGCATGAAAGTCATTGAAAAAGCAACTCAGAAACTAGTAGAGAAAATAAAAAATTGTTGCCCAGAATGTCATACACCTGGGTTTGGTATTGTAAATACTAAACCGGGTTTACCCTGTCAATGGTGTGGTTCACCAACAAATTCTACCAAATCACATATTTATCAATGTCAAAAATGTAATTTTGAACTGGAAAAACTATTTCCAAATGATAAAAAAACAGAAGATCCGATGTATTGTGATCGTTGTAATCCTTGAAAGATGACAGAACAAATTAAGAAAGCATCGAAATTGTTAAAAGCTGGAAATGTGGTGGCCATACCAACAGAAACGGTTTACGGATTAGCTGCTAATGTTTTTGATGAAAAGGCAGTAAAAAAAATATTTGAAATAAAAAGCAGGCCATTATTTAATCCGTTAATTGTTCATATTAAATCGATTGAAGATTTACAAAATGTAGCAACAAATATACCTCCCAAAGCATGGATTTTGGCTAATTATTTTTGGCCTGGTGCGTTAACATTAGTGTTGCCAAAGAAAAAAACTATACCCTATATTGTTACCGCAGGAAAGGAAACAGTTGGTGTTCGTGTTCCTTCACATCCAGTTGCTTTGGCACTTTTGGAGGAAGTTGATTTTCCTTTAGCAGCTCCAAGTGCCAATCCTTTTGGATATATTAGCCCTACTAATGCAGCCCATGTTCAAAAACAATTAGGAACAAAAATCCCCTTTATACTTGATGGAGGGAATTGCGAAAAAGGAATTGAATCTACCATCATTGGCTTTGAAAATGATGATCCTGTTTTATACAGAGTTGGTGCTATTTCTAAAGAAGCTATTGAAAAATGTATTGGTCAAATTGGTAGTAAAACAAAAGCTGAGGCAACACCTGAAGCACCAGGAATGTTGAGCAAACATTATTCTCCTAGAACACCATTTATGGTTTCAGAGAGTATTCTTTCTGATATTGAAAAATATAAAAATCAAGCAGTAGGATTTGTTATTTTTTCTAATGGAATAGTTGAAACTTCAGAAAAATTTTTCCTTTTAACAAAAACTGAAAGTTTAGATGAAGCAGCTCAAAATTTATATGCTGCCATGCACCAACTTGATGCGCAAGGATTTGACTTCATCATAGCTGAAAAATTTCCAGAAACTGGTATTGGCATCAGTTTAAATGATAGATTATGTAGAGCTCAAGTAGTAGAATTCGATAAATAAACACAGAAAGAAAGAAATAAATAATCCAAATAACTCCTAATGAATTTAGATTTACTTATAGATAATTTAACAAATCCAGCACTTTTATTTTTTCTTTTGGGAATTATTGCCGTTCAATTAAAGAGCGATTTAGAAATACCGCCAAACTCTTCAAAATTTATTTCGCTATATCTTTTGTTTTCCATCGGTTTCAAAGGTGGTCAAGAGTTAGCCCATAGTCACTTTAATATAGAAATTATATGGTCAGCACTCTTTGGAATTTTAATTGCCGTCGTGATTCCGTTTTATAGTTTTTTTATATTGAAAAGGAAATTTAGTTTTGAAAACGCAGGTGCCATAGCTGCTGCCTATGGGTCGGTAAGTGCTGTAACTTTTGTAACTGCAGTTTCATTTTTAGAAATTCAAAAATATACATTTAGTGGACACATGGTTGCCATCATGGCTTTGATGGAAGCGCCAGCAATTATTGTTGCTGTAATATTAATGCGATTATACAATAAAAAAGAAACTAATACTACTAATCTTTCATCAGTTATAAAACATTCGTTAACTAATGGAAGCGTATTGCTAATTCTAGGTAGTTTGTTAATTGGTTTTTTAGCAAGCGATCAACAAGCTATGGGAATTAAACCATTCACTACGGATATTTTCAAAGGTTTTCTTGCGATTTTCTTATTAGACATGGGAGTTGTAAGTGGAAAAAAGTTGGATGTTTTTTTTAAAAGCGGTTGGTTTCCTGTATTATTTGCATTGATAATTCCATTACTAAATGGCGCATCTGTAGCATTTTTAAGTCAACTAGTTACAGATGATGTTGGAAACCGATTTATGTTTTCCATATTAGCTGCAAGTGCCTCTTATATTGCAGTTCCAGCAGCAATGAAAATAGTAGCTCCAAAAGCAAATCCGGGTTTGTTTTTACCGATGGCACTAGCAATTACTTTTCCTTTCAATATCACTTTTGGAATGCCCATCTATTTAAGTATAATTCTTTATATTTAAGAAAACCTAAATAGAAAATTTCAAGCGATACACTTCATCAAGCTCATCATTGGAACTCATATTCACCCCTAAATCAGTAACATAGCCTGAATTTAATCCATAAGTCCAACCATGAAGTGTTAAATCTTGACCGTTGCGCCATGCACCTTGAACAATTGAGGTTTTTGCCAAGTCAAAAACTTGTTCTTGCGCATTTATTTCAACAAATTTATTAAATCTATCCTCTTCATTTTTAAACGAATTTAAATAATCTTCATGTAAACGATATACGTCTTTTATATGACGAATCCAGTTGTCAATCAAACCTATAGATTGATTTCCCATAGCTGCTTTTACACCACCACAACCATAATGACCACAAACAATTACGTGTTTTACTTTTAAAACATTCACTGCATAATCCAATACGCTTAGCATATTCATATCCGAATGAACTACCATATTCGCTATATTTCTGTGAACAAAAACTTCACCCGGTTTTGCTCCAATAATTTCATTGGCAGGTACTCGACTATCAGAACATCCTATCCATAGCAAAGGAGGTTGTTGCCCTTTGGCTAAATCTTTGAAATAATCTTTATCAATAGCAACTTGATCTTCAACCCATTTTTTATTATTATCAAGAATCTTTTTATAAAATTCAGCACTCATAGTTTGTCTTCTTTAAAAATTATTTCTTTATTTTCTATTACTTCCATTTTTCTTTTCAGAACATTGTAGCGATGCTCAATAGTTACTTTATTTTTATAACCATCACTATTTTCTAGGTCATAAGCATCTTTAAACCCAACCAATTTAGTAGTAATATTTAACTCTTTTGATTTTATTTTTTTGAACTCCTTAATTAAATCCAACACATCATGAGCAATATAAACAGAATCCGTTGCATTGATAACAACTTTTGAATTGGACGGAATACTGTTTAATGTAGCTTTTATTGCGGCTTTATTTAAAAAAGATACTTCTTGAGCTAAATCGATGTGTATAATATCACCTTCCGAGTATTCTTCTTTTCTAAAATAATAAGCACGTTGCATATTCCCTTTCAAAACAAAAATAATACTGATAATTATTCCCAATGCTACCCCTTTTAATAAATCAGTAAAAACAACTCCAATAAATGTTGCCATAAACGGGATAAATTGATATTTACCTTTTTCCCAAAAATGCTTTATGATATTTGGATTTGCTAATTTATAACCCACTAATAATAAAACGGCTGCCAAAGTTGCCAACGGAATTTTATTCAAAAGTGCTGGAATTGCCAATACACTAACCATTAATAAAATACCATGAATAATAGCAGACATTTTAGACTTTGCTCCAGCATTATTATTTGCCGAAGTTCTCACTACAACTGATGTCATAGGCAAACCACCTAAAAGTGAGCTTAAAATATTTCCAATTCCTTGAGCTTTTAATTCTACATTAGTGTCCGTATAACGTTTCTGAGCATCCATTCTATCGGCAGCTTCAATACAAAGTAAGGTTTCGATAGAAGCCACAACTGCAATCGTGAAAGCAATAATCCAAACTTTGGTATTGGTGATAGCAGAAAAATCAGGTGTCACAAATATATTTTTAAGTTCTTCAAAAGTTTTTGGGACAGGTAAACTTACTAAATGTTCGCTTGTAATTGCCAAACTACTTCCAGATTGAATAAAAAATTCATTCAATAGAATTCCGACAATAACAGCAATTAAAGCTGCTGGAACTAATTTCATTTTCTTTAAAAAATCAACTTTTGTCCAAGCAATCAAAATTGATAGTGAAACTAAAGTAATTACAAGCGAACCCAATTGAATATGATTGAAAACAGAAAACAACTCGGAGAATGTATTGAGACCGTCTTGTTGTAAAAATGTTTCATCACCCTCAAAATCATTATCATAACCAACGGCATGAGGAATTTGTTTTAGAAAAATAATGACTCCAATTCCCGCCAACATTCCTTCTATAACATTTGTTGGAAAGTAATTTGAAATGCTACCTGCTTTGATAAAACCAAGTGCAAGTTGAATTATACCAGCGATAAATACAGCTAAAAGAAACGAATTAAACGATCCTAAATCAGTTATAGCGGTCAATACTATAGCTGTTAAACCCGCCGCTGGACCTGAAACACTTAAATGAGAATTACTCAAATAACCTACCACAATACCGCCAACAATACCAGAAATTATTCCAGAAAATAATGGAGCTCCAGAGGCCAAAGCAATGCCGAGACACAATGGTAATGCCACTAGAAATACGACTAAACCTGAAGCAAAATCAGATTTAAGATTGGCGAAAATGCTTGTGTTTTTTGTCATAATAGTAGTGTTTTGAAAAAAAATTGAATTTATAATCTTTCCAACTTTGTAAAAATATAACTATTTTTATAAAATAATGATAAGATTAATACAAAATAAAAAATAACTAAAAGTCGATTTGAATACCATTAAAAATGACTATCTAATTCCAAAAAATAACACTTAATATTAGTTTAAACCAAAAATGTCATAAATTAATCTTATTGTTTTTATATTTACATCAAATTTAATTATAATGACAATTACACAACTTAAATATGTCTTAGCAGTAGCCGAACATAAAAACTTTACCCTTGCAGCTGAAAAATGCTTTGTTACACAACCCACATTAAGCATGCAAATACAAAAAATAGAAGAAGAACTCGGTATTCAAATTTTTGACAGAACCAAAAAACCAATTCAACTTACAGAAATTGGTCATAAAATCGTGAATCAATCTAAGAATATTGTCATTGAAGCTGATAGAATTCAAGATATAGTTGATCAACAAAAAGGGTTTATTGGAGGTGAGTTTCGATTAGCAATTATTCCAACTGTGATGCCTACATTATTGCCAATGTTTTTGAATAATTTTATTAAAAAGTACCCAAAAGTTAAACTCATCATAGAAGAACTAAATACTTCAGAGATTATTACAAGATTAAAAAATGGTCATCTAGATGCCGCTATTGCGGTAACACCCTTGGAAGACGAAAAAATCAAGGAAGTTGTTTTGTATTTTGAACCATTTGTGGCTTACATTCCATCCAACCATCAATCATTCAGTAAAAAAGAAATTGAAGTGTCAGATTTGAATATAAATGAAATTCTGTTACTTCAAGATGGACATTGTTTTAGAGATGGTATTTTGAATTTATGTAAAAATCTTAATTCAGAAGATATAAATCATTTTCAAATAGAAAGTGGTAGTTTTGAAACACTCATCAAATTAGCCGATGAAGGATTAGGCACTACACTTCTTCCCTATTTGCACACCTTGGATTTGAATGAAAAAGACCAACTAAAATTAAAACATTTTGTGGAACCAAAGCCAGCAAGAGAAGTGAGTTTAATTTATCCTAAAAACGAATTGAAAATTCATATTGTTGATGCTTTGAGGTCAACTATTGCTGGAGTTATTAAAGGAGCTATTACTTTTCAAAATGTTCAAATCATTAGTCCACTTCAAAAAAAATAAGGAGCTTTTGCACAAACTCCTTATTTCTTTCTGCTAACTAACTACAGATAAACATTGTTTTAATTCTGGATGCTCATTCGTAAAGAACTGCAACCATTTTTTTAATTGTTCTACTTCGTATGGCAATAAATTTCGCACTGCCTTTTTTAATTCTTTTGAAAAAAGAATTGGATCAAAGCTCACTCTTTCGAGTACCGATTTGGTGTAATCGTAAATCATTCTAGGCATAATTTTTAAGATTTGGGGTTATCTTATTGTAAGAACGTTTAGTAAAAATAAAATAAAATAATGATTATTACAACATTTTTTATTGAAAAAAGACGTTTAAACACTTTTTATGTCGATGAAATACACTTTTAAAAAAAATTAATACGTATAATATTACTAAATACTAGATCAAAATAAAAAAAGAAACCATTTAAGTTCCTTTAGTTTAATTAATTGTTAATTCGGATGACACAGTGTTTCAACTCGGGCTTTTCAATAATATAATTCATCAGCCACTGTGTTAATTCTTCAAGTTCATAAGGTAACAAAACCTTATAGGCCTTTTCAAGTTCTTTGCAAAATAAATTTGCGTCAAAACTTACTTTCTTTAACACTGATTTTGTGTGGTCAAGCATTGTTTTTGACATAAAAAGTAAAAAATAAATAATTAAGAAATTAGATAAGAACGACTTTCATTTATACAAAAATAATAATATAATAGATAGTAAAATTAAATTAAAAGTTAAATATTATCAACAAAAATGTTAATTTTTTGAAAGTCATTTAATAGCTCGTAACATTTCTCTTTTTCCTGGAGCACCAGGTAATTTTTTTACAGAAAAACCTGCTAGCAACATTGCGTTTTTAATAGATGTACGGCAAGCATAAGTTACCAAAATACCATTTGGTCTTAATGCATCATACATTTTTTGAAAAATAAGGTCCGACCACAATTCAGGTTGTACTCTAAAACCAAAAGCATCAAAATAAATCAAGTCAAAAGTATTGGTATCGGAAATATCTTGAAAAAACTGTTGTCGTTTAGTTAAAGAAAAATTTGCAGTAAGTTGTTGTTCTTCTTCCCATGGAGAATGGTGCAAACTTTTAAAAATATCACTCTGATTTTTGGCTAACTGACTTATATAATTCATCTGCATTGCTTCCTCAACTGAAACTGGGTAAGCTTCTACTCCAACATAATTGATGACCTGGCCACTTTTCAATACTTCTAAACAAGTTATAAAAGCATTCAAACCGGTACCAAAACCAATTTCCAAAACAGAAACAGAATTTGCTTTAAACGAAGAAAGTCCGTTTTTTATAAATACATGATAAGCTTCTTGAATTGCGCCATGTTTGGAATGATAGCTTTCATTCCATTCTGGCAAGTGAATGGTTGTGGAACCATCATTGGTCACTATAATTTCTCTTTTCAATGGCTATTTGATGTATAATTTTTTAATTCTGGGGATTGGTCCGCCACATTTTTGTTGGTGACATTTTACACAAGCATCCACTCCAGTATTAAAATGTTCTTTAGCGTTTTTGGGGTCTTTATATATTAATTCCTGAGCGGCAATAAACTTTTTTGCTTGTTCTTTGAAAAAAGCATCATTATCTGTTGAATCTGTCATTACAGCGTTATGAATTTTCAAGAAATGTTGAGGAAATTCGCCAATTGTTTCTCCTTTTTTGATACGTTCTTTTAAACGTTGATTATCAACATACATTTGTTCCATTAATGTTGCCATTTCGGACATTTGATACATTTCTAATTTTTTCTCTTTTCTAGGAACACATTTCTCTGCTTCCTTCTTTTCCTCATTTTTTTGACAAGACTCTAGCATTGTCAAACAAGCGATGCAAAACAATACAACTAAGAGAAAATTCTTCATACTAATTTTAATTATTTTTTAATGTAAACGCCAGAAGCTAAAAAAGAATAAGTCACTTCAGGTTTGGTTATTTTGGCAATTTCTGCCGAAGATTTTCCACCATCTTTTGCATAATGCTTTAACTCGTCAACCGAAACCACATCTACAAATGCCTTTCCACTTACAATAGCCAAACTATTATCAGCATTTAATGGAACAAAGAAACCATAATCTTTAAATTTTACAAACGAATTATCATCACCAGCCAATTCCATTTTCATCCAACAACCTTTCTTTTTACAAACAGATTTAATAATCGATTGGAATTGCACCGTTATTGTATCTCCTTTTTTAAGTGATTTGTACTTTTTCAACATTTCGTCTTTGGTCACAATTTTACCCACTTTAAATTTTTCGCCAAATAATGCATAATCTTTACTATCAAAGGATTTTGAAACAGATTTTGATTGAGCAATTACATTCAAATTAAAAAGTAATCCAAATACGATAAACAATAGATTCAATTTTTTCATTTTATATATTTTTTATGATTTACAAATGTATGAAGATTACATATTTCAATTGCTATATTGACCTTTAATTTCAATAAATATTAAAATGTAAAAATAACATTCAATCTCTTTTAGCTTGTAAAAACAATTTTTTTTTTATTAATTTTACAAAAAAAAGCAATAAAATAATAATCTTTAGAACAATCTCATAACTAATTGAAATCTAATTATATATGATTTTTTCTTGATTTAATATTCAAATAAATGATGTTAAAAACACCTAACGAAATCGATATAGTTAGAGCTAGCACTTCAAAAATAAACGAAGTTGATTTTGAAAACCTTTCATTTGGTAACACTTTTACTGACCACATGTTGGTTTGTGATTATAAAAATGGACAATGGGGAAAGCCCATAATAAAACCATACGAACCATTTTTAATTGATCCATCTGCCAAAGTATTTCACTATGGTCAAGCCATTTTTGAAGGAATGAAAGCCTATAAAGATGAGAATGACGATGTTTGGCTTTTTAGGCCTGATGAAAATTTTCATCGTTTTAATAAATCAGCCGTTAGAATGGCAATGCCCGAAATTACAGAAGAAATTTTCATTGGAGGTTTAAAATCGATTGTTGATTTGGAGAGAGATTGGGTAAAAAAAGGAATTGAAAATACTTTATATCTTAGACCTTTTATGATAGCTGTAGGTTCTGGGGTAATTGCTCAACCTTCAACGCAATACCGTTTCATGATTATACTTTCTCCTGCACGTTCATACTATTCGGGTGAAGTAAAAGTAATTATTGCCGAACATTACAGTCGTGCTGCAAATGGAGGTATTGGTGCAGCTAAAGCGGCCGGAAATTATTCGGCTCAATTCTATCCACAAAAATTAGCCCAAGAAAAAGGATTTCAACAAATCATTTGGACAGATGATGCTACGCACACCAAATTAGAAGAAGCTGGGACGATGAATGTATTTTTCAGAATTAACGATACTATTTATACCGCTCCAACAAGTGAACGTATACTTGATGGTGTAACCCGTAAAAGTTTGATTGATATTGCTCGCCGTGATGGTATTAAAGTAGAAGAGCGTTCAGTATTAGTTGATGAAATAATAGCTGGTGCCAAAGACGGAAGTTTGAAAGAAATCTTTGGAGCCGGAACCGCTGCAGTTGTTAGTCCAATAGTGGGCTTTCAATACCAAGAGCATTATTATGAGTTACCTAAAATTGAAAACTCAATAGCAATTCAATTGAAAGAGAAACTGACTAAGATTCAATATAATTTAGCGGAAGATACTTTTGGTTGGACGGTAAAGGTTTAGTGTTCAGTGTTCAGAAAAAAGTGTTCAGTTTTATAATAAATAGTCCAAGGAAACTTTGAGTTTTTTTAAAAAAAAATTGATTTTTGTTAAAACTAAGTTTAAGTAACATTAAATCAAGTAAAAGCTAAAATTGCCACTGAACACTAAAAACTGATCACTGAATACTATTTCAGTATTTCCTCAAAACTCGGTTTAAAATAGTTTGGCCCTTTTAGCACTTTGCCATCTTCGCGGTATATAGGCCTTCCGTCTTCGCCTAATTTGCTCATGTTGCTGCGTTGAATTTCGTCGAAAACTTCTTCAATTTTATGTTGGAGTCCATGCTCGAGAATGGTTCCACACAATATATAAAGCATATCCCCTAGCGCATCGGCTATTTCTATCAAATCATTATTCTGAACGGCTTCAAGGTATTCTTCATTTTCTTCTTTCATCAGGTTAAAGCGAAGAAAATTTTTTGATTCCCCTAAATCACCTTTCATTTCATAACTTACACCTAATCCAAATGAAGTATGAAACTCTTTTACTGCGTTGAGTTGTTTTTGCATTTTTAAAAAATTAATTGATGATGCAAATTACAACTTTACCTGTCATTTGATTAAATTTGTTGAAAATTTTGAAAATATGTTCACAACTGGTCAATGGATTTTTGCCGCTTTGTTTATTATTGCTTTTATTATCGCCATGTATATAGCTTATGGAAAAGATAAACCATTGCATCAAAAAGTATATAAAGGAAGTTATAAAATTCTTATAGGTTTTTTTATTTTTATTGTTTTACTTTTCGTGATAAAAATATTTTTTAAACATTAATACAGTTAGAGTACTACTGAATGTCTAACTTTGAATAACTTAATAATCCATACATGAGAATTATAAAATACCTACTTCTTCTCTTTCTATTATTCTTAGTTGGAATAACCGTTTATTTAGCAACGCAAAAAGGAGATTTTGACGTTTCAAAAAGCAGTATTATAAAAAAACATAGAAGTACCGTTTTTGATTATGTTAATGATTTTAAAAATTGGGAAACTTTTGGCTCTTGGATGAAAAAAGAAAACAATATTAAATTTAATTATCCATCAAAAACTATGGGTCCAGGTGGCTATTGCTCTTGGGAAAGTGGTTCTGTAGATGGAAATATCAAAACTTATTTTGTAAAAGAAAATGATAGCATTTTTCAAAAAGCTAATTTTAATGGCACCAAATCTAATATAATTTGGACTTTTAAAGATACCTCAGGCGGAACAAAAGTTACCGTCCATACTATAGGAAAAATGGATGTTTTGACCAAAATAAAAACTTTTTTCAATGGTGGAATTTCAGGAGTTTTGTCGGATGCATTAGAAAAAAGTTTACTCAATCTTGATAAAACTTTGGATTATGAAATCAATACCTATTCCATTAAAGTTAATGGCATAGTACAAAGAAGTTCTGGATTTTGTATCAAACAAACTGTTTCCTGCAGAATCAAAAGTGTCACAAAAAACATAAAAATCATTATGCCAAGAATGGTTAGTTTTTTCAAGAAAAACAAACTTGTTATGGCTGGAAAACCATTCATTTTATACGATCGGTATGACGTTGCCAATGATTTTGTAACTTTTTCAGTTTGCGTACCTACTGTCAAGCAAGTTTTTATATCATCCGGAAGCGATATGACTACTGATGAAATTATTCCCTTTACTTGTTTAAAAACAACTTTAATTGGTGATTATTCGCATACAGCTGAAGCATGGTCAAAAGCAAAAAAACACATTGCAGACAACGGTTTAACTCAAAATTTTGCAGGAAAATATATAGAAGTATATGTCAAAACGATTGACGATGTCAAGCAACCATCTAAATGGATTACCGAAATTTATATTCCAGTTTTTCCAAAAGTTGCAGTTTCAAAACCTGCAGTTGTAGCAACAACTGTTATCACGCCAACGGAAAGTGCTCCAACTCCTGTTGAAACTCCATAGTTTTCTAACAGATTAAACCTTTTCTAGTATCTTTATTCCAATTGATAAATTTTCGCTTTGCAAGAAGAAAAGGAATTCATTGAGCAATTATTAAATCCTAAAACGCAAAACCAAGCGTTTCAAAAACTCTTGCGCAATTATCAACGACCGTTATACAATCACATTCGAAATATTGTACTTAATCATGATGACACCGATGATGTATTGCAAAATACATTTGTCAAAGTATTTCAATATCTGAAAAATTTTAAAGGAGAAAGCAAATTATTTTCATGGATGTATCGTATTGCCACAAACGAAGCTATTACTTTTATCAATCAAAAAGCAAAGCGAAATGGAACAACAAGTGAAGCAATGCAAAATAAAATTGTAAATAATTTACAAGCCGACACTTATTTTGATGGCAATGAAATTCAATTCAAATTGCAGAAAGCCATTCTATTATTACCCGAAAAACAACAATTAGTATTTAAAATGAAATACTATGAAGAGATAAAATACGAAGACATGTCGGAGATTTTGGGCACTTCTGTCGGCGCCCTGAAAGCATCTTATCATCATGCTGTAAAAAAAATCGAAGAATATATGAAAACAAATTAAACCATTACTAATTCCTAAAGTCCTACGACCATGAAAGAATTTAAACTAGATAAAGAACCAAAAATAAATACCGGATTTACAACTCCAGAAGCCTATTTCGATTCTTTTTCTGAAAGCGTTTTAAAACAATTACCAAAAAGTGAACCCAAAGTAATATTGCATTTTAAAACAAGAAAAAAATGGTATTATGCAATGGCTGCTGTACTTATTTTAATGCTATCAATTTCATTGTATATTAAATATCAAACAGACTCAAACGAAATTGATTCAGAAATATTAGAAGATTATATTACCTATCACTCCTCAATTTCTGAAGACGAAATAGTCAATTTATTAGAAAAAGAAGATTTAGAAAAAATAAAAATAGACTTAAAACTCAAAAAGGAAGATTTGGAAGAAACTTTATTAAACAATACTGAACTTGAACAATACCTAATAAACTAATAATATGATACACAAAAAAATAATTCTAGTATTTCTATTGCTATTAACGGCAAATGCATTTGCACAAAACGGCATGTTGGCAAAAGAAAAAAGAGACAAAATCAAATCACTCAAAATAGCTTTTATCACCAGAGAATTATCCCTAACATCAGAGGAAGCTACAAAATTTTGGCCTATTTACAATACTTTCGAGGACAAACAACAAGAAATCAGAAAACAGAAAATGAAAGGTTATATCGATAGAATGGATAATGAATCACTCGATAAATTAAGCGAAAAAGAAGCTTCAACATTGCTTGTCCAATTGGAAAGTACCGAAGATGAATTGTATCAAGCCAAAAAAAAATTAATTAATAGTTTGAAAGGAGTACTTCCGCCCGTAAAAATTTTGAAACTTAAAAAAGCGGAAGATGATTTTAATCGAAAACTTCTACAACAATATCGGGATAAACGCCCCAAATAGTAATAATAAAAGAGCCATTGGCTCTTTTATTATTTAAATTCAATTCTTATAATCTTATCTTTTCCAGCAACAAAAGCAGTGGTTTTATTTAAAAATCTCAACGTATATAATGTTTTATTTGTAGAGAATTGTTTCCATGTATTACCTCCGTCTGAAGAATAATAAATCCCAGAAGTTCCAACTGAAACCAAATGTTTTCCTTTCGATTTTGGCACAAATTGGATACATGAAGCATAACCAAAACCAGAATTATCCGCAATTAACTTCCATGTTTTTCCACCATCAAAAGTCATGGCTTTGTTTTGTGAATTCTGACTTGGAACTTCATAATCTCCGCCAGCAATGATTCCAATTGTATCATTATAAAAATCGGCTGTAAAAATTCCAGTCATTGTTTTTCCTTGAACTATTGGAGTATCATAAACGTTCCAAGTGTTTCCTTTGTCTGAAGAATAAAATACTCTGGCTTTTTTACCTCCAGAAACTATCCAGGTTTTATTTCCTTTGACAACGATATTAGTGTTACTTGATGCAAAAGCAGCTTCTCCTTCCATTACTTTTGGGACACTTTCGCATGATAATTTATTCCAAGTATTTCCGCCATCACGCGTAATAAGTATACAAAGACAATTTTCTATTGGATCACCAATCGCAATTCCTTCTTGTTCGTTCCAAAAATTCATACTATCATAAAATACTTTTTCATGATTTTCTGAATAGACTTTTTCAAAACTTAAATCTGATTTATTTATTTTAAAAATGGCAGCAGGATTTCCAATACTAGCAATAAAAACAGATTTAGAATTTTGAGCAATACTTCTAAATTCGTATATCAAACTATCGTTTTGGATTTGCACTTCTGCTTTCTTTTCTGTTTCAAAATCGTAATACCCAAAACGGCTTTTATCACCAGCATACCATAATTTATCCTTATCAATTTGAATAGCTCTGATACTTATTTTTTTATTTAAAATAGTATCAACACGAACTGATGTAAAGGAAGCCAAGTTTGATTGCGCCACCGATTTATAACCGTTACAAAGTATAAAAAAAGTAAAAAGTAGAATCCTATTTTTCATTATTAATTATTGAAATGTAGGCCAATATACGACATTTAAAAAATAGCGTAAAACCAAAAAAATAATCACCTAAAAAAATAATCATTTTAAAAAAACAGTACATTTGTATCCTTTTAACTTCAATTCATGAACGCTCATAATCATCAGCTTCACAGCAAACTTACCACAGGCGGATTACTTGTTACATTAGGAATTATTTACGGCGATATTGGAACTTCACCACTTTATGTAATGAAAGCTATCATTGGAATGCATGCCATTTCAAGAGATATTGTTTTGGGTGGGATTTCCTGTATTTTTTGGACACTCACATTACAAACTACGGTTAAATATGTTATCATTACACTTAGTGCAGACAATCATGGTGAAGGTGGAATTTTTGCCTTATTTGCTCTAGTCAAAAGAACAAAAATAAAATGGTTAATTGTTCCTGCCATTATTGGTGGAAGTGCTCTACTAGCCGATGGAATTATAACGCCCCCTATTTCAGTATCTTCAGCTGTAGAAGGTCTGCGTAATTTTAATCCTGAAATAAATACAATACCCATTGTTATTGGAATTTTAATTGCATTATTTACTATACAACAATTTGGATCCAAACTAGTTGGTCGTTTTTTTGCCCCAATGATGTTGGTTTGGTTTACGATGCTGGGCGTACTTGGTACCCTACAAATTCTATCTGATTTTAGTGTTTTTCACGCAATCAACCCATACTATGCTTATGAATTATTACAAATTCATCCTGAAGGTTTTTTTGTTCTTGGAGCTGTATTTTTATGCACAACAGGAGCTGAAGCTTTATACTCAGATATGGGGCACTGTGGCAGAAAAAATATAAGAGTGAGTTGGATATTTGTAAAAGCAATGCTTTTATTAAACTATTTTGGACAAGGTGCCTATTTGATTAATCATGAAGGAAAAACTTTAACAGAACTTGGTGGTAAAGGTGGAAACCCTTTCTATTTAATAATGGCTGATTGGTTTCTACCTATTGGAATTGTTATAGCTACAATGGCGGCAGTTATAGCTTCACAAGCTTTAATTAGTGGTTCTTTTACACTAATCAATGAAGCCATGCGTTTAAACTTTTGGCCAAAAGTAAAAATTAAATATCCTACTGAAGTCAAAGGACAATTGTATATTCCTTCTATTAACTGGTTACTTTTACTTGGTTGTATTGGTATTGTTTTGTATTTTAAAGAATCATCTAACATGGAGCATGCCTATGGTTTAGCTATTGTTCTTTGCATGATAATGACAACCGTTTTACTCAACTTTTATCTTATTTTGAAAAGGGTAAAACTTTATTTTATTATCCCTTTAATAACATTATACTTAGTCATTGAATTTAGTTTCTTATATGCTAACATTGTGAAATTTTTACACGGTGGTTTTGTGACATTGATCATTGCATCAGGTCTGATAGGTATAATGGCAACTTGGTACTTAGCAAAGCAAATTAGTAAAAACTATACCAAAATTGTCAAAATTGACGATTATAAAAAAGTGCTTTCTGAATTGAGTGTCGATTTATCCATTCCAAAATATGCCACCCATTTGGTGTATATGACTAACTCTAACCGTTCGGATGAAATTGAAGAAAAAGTGATGTTCTCTATCTTGCAAAAAAGACCTAAACGTGCTGATATTTATTGGTTTATTCACGTAAATGTTCTCAACGAACCTTACAGAAAAGAATATAAAGTAACCGAAATAATGAAAGATGATTTATTTAGGGTAGATTTTTATCTCGGATTTAGAGAACCCACAAAAATTAATTTAATGTTCAAGGAAGTATTAAAAGATATGGTAAAAAATGGCGAGGTAGATATTACCAGTCGTTACGAATCGTTAAACAAAAACAACATTATTGGCGATTTTAAAGTAGTATTATCAGAAAAATTCTTATCTAACGATAGCGATTTAACCTTCTTTGAAAAAGTGGTCATGAACACCTATTTTATCATTAAAAAATTCAGTTTGTCTGAAGAAAAAGGATTTGGTTTAGATAGTAGCTCCGTAAAAATTGAGCAATTCCCACTAGTGCTTCATGCACCTGAGAATATTGAGATGCACAGAATTATTGGTGATAGAACTATTTAACAAACTTTTAGTCAACATTAACTTGATTGAATATTTGGAAAGTAATTCATTTAATATTATTGAATTTTTTTTTTAGCTTTTTAACTTCTTAAATTTAAGTGCAGCAAATAAAAAAGCAATACCTTTGCACGCTTATTTTTTAAAATCATGCGATTACATCGAAACTTAGTTTACACCACCATCGACTCTTTAAATGCGATATTCAACGAAGGAGAATACGCGGATAAAATAGTGGCTCGTGCCTTAAAAAAAGACAAACGTTGGGGAAGTTCCGATAGAAAATTTGTAGCCGAAACCATATATGAAATTGTCCGATGGAAACGGCTTTACATGGAAATTGCCGATGTAAAAGAACCTTTAAATCGTGACCATTTATGGAGAATATTTGCTGTTTGGGCAGTATTACGTGGTTACCCCATTCCTGATTGGAGGCAATTGGAAGGTACACCAGAGCGCAAAATTAAAGGTCGTTTTGATGAGTTATCCAAAATAAGAAAAATGCGAGAATCAATTCCTGATTGGATGGATGAATTAGGCGTGAAAGAATTAGGTGAAGAACTTTGGACCAAAGAAATTGCAGCTCAAAACAAACAAGCGCAAGTAATTCTCCGAGTAAATACTCTAAAAACTACCAAAGAAAAACTTCGTGCCATTTTAATGGATGTAAATATTGAAACCGAGTTTTTAAAAGACCAACCCGACGCTTTAGTTTTAAAAGAAAGAGCGAATGTATTTTTAACAGATGCTTTCAAAGAAGGTTTTTTTGAAGTACAAGACGCTTCTTCACAATTGGTGGCTGCATTTCTCGATGTACAACCTGGAATGAGAGTAGTAGACACCTGCGCTGGGGCTGGTGGTAAAACATTACACATGGCTTCCTTAATGAAAAACAAAGGACAATTAATTGCCATGGATTTGTATGAAAGTAAATTAAAACAATTAAAATTAAGAGCCAAAAGAAATGGCGCTTTCAATATTGAATATAGAATCATTGATACTACAAAAGTTATCAAAAAACTACATGAAAAAGCCGATAGAGTGCTGATTGATGCACCATGCAGTGGGTTGGGAGTATTAAAAAGAAATCCTGATGCAAAGTGGAAACTTCAACCAGATTTCATCGAAAATATTAAAAAAGTTCAAGCCGAAGTTTTAGAAAATTATTCTAAAATAGTTAAACCGGGTGGAAAATTAGTCTATGCAACTTGCTCCATATTACCCTCTGAAAATCAAGAACAAGTCAAACGTTTTTTGAGTACCGAAACAGGAAAATCATTTACTTTTATAAAAGACACCAATATTTTAGCCCAAGAAACTGGTTTTGACGGCTTCTATATGGCATTATTAGAACGAAAAAATTAACAACTAAAATATAAAATGAAAAAAATATTTACATTTCTTTTAATCTTAAACTTAGCTACTGTTTTTTCACAAGCTGGTGCTCCTGCAACTCCTTATTACAATGGATTTAATTGGACATTAACTGGTGCAAATTTAAAAAATGCATTGGCAACAAAAATCATTAGTACCCATACAAATTTTTTGACTTACACACCAGGAGTATGGAATGCACTTAAAAATACTGATTTAGACCCTTCAAATAGCGCCAATGTCCTTTTGGTATATGGATGGGAAAATGGAGCAGATGCTGATGTTACAAACGATCGCTCAAGAAATAAAGATTTTAACAGCGGGAATAATGGCGACTGGAATAGAGAACACATTTTTGCACAATCACTTGGAAACCCTGATTTAGGACAGTTTGGACCGGGTGCTGATGCTCACATGTTAAGAGCTTGCGATGTACAAAGGAATAGTAATAGAGGAAATAAATTATATGCAGCTGGCAATGGAAATTCAGGAGATGTTGGCCCTTTCTGGTATCCAGGAGATGAATGGAAAGGAGATGTAGCGCGTATTCTAATGTACATGTATTTGCATTATGGAGAACAATGTCTTCCAACTTATGTAGCTACAGGGAATACAGCAGCAAGTGATTCTAACATGGTAAATCTTTTATTAGAATGGAATTCTGACGATCCAGTTTCTCAGTATGAAGACAATAGAAATACTTACCTAGGCAATCCTTTCAACACAAATGGTCAAGGTAATAGAAATCCGTTTATCGATAATCCTTATTTGGCTACGGTAATTTGGGGCGGACCAATTGCGCAAAACAGATGGCCTACTATTTTCCTAGAAACCCCAACTTATGATTATGCTAAAAGTGTTTCAGTTTATCCAAATCCTTCAAAGGATATAGTATATATTCAATCAAATAGTATAGTTGAAGAAATAGATATCATAACGATAAATGGACAAATTTTGCAACGTATAAAAAAACCAATTTTTGAAAACAACACCTACTCTATTAGCAACTTGCAGAAAGGTTTTTATTTTATAAAATTATCATCAAACAACTATACAACAACTAAAAAAGTGTTGATAAACTAAATTTAACAATTTGATTTTTACCAAAAAGGCTGTTGTCTAGCAACGGAGGTTTTTCTTTAATTCAAAATGATTCTTAATTATCTTTAAAAATGTTTAGATAACATTGATTCCCTTTGAATTTTAAAGCTTCTTTACTATCTTTCGCCCTCAAAATGTGTAACCCTTAAAACATTCACAAAATGTTAGAAGAAAAGAATGATAACCTGCTTGAAGCAGATGGAAACGTAGTAAATGTATCGTCAGAATTCACAACAGCCAAAAATGAAGAAGCAACTATTGAAATTCAAGACGAAACTCCAGAAATTGTGACAGAAGTAGAAACTGTTAAAGAAGAAAAATCCGTTGTTGAGGAAACAGAAGCTATTGAAGAAGTAGAGACCCCAACTGAAAAAGCCGTAGCTGTTTTAACAGAAGAACTTACCGAAGACGAAATTGAATTAGCTACCGAAAAAAGAGAATTGGTAGAAGAAACAGTTGAAAATATTATTGAAACTGTAATGGAAGAACCTTCATTTGAAGAAAATGTCATTGAATTAACGGCTGAAGAAGTTGCTGATGATACTCCAGTTGTAGAAACAAATACCAACGAAATTTCTGAACAAATCGAAAATCAATCGGTTATTAATGCTATTGAACAAATAAATGCCGAAGAAAGTGAAGACGAGTCATTAAAAGAACGTCATGATATTCCAATGTTGGATTATGAAACACTTTCTATGGAAGAATTGGTTGTGGAGTTGGGTAATTTAGTTGTTGTTGAAAAAGTGATGTCTGTAAAAGACCATGTGGAAGAACTTAAAAAATCTTTTTTATCAAAATATCATCATTTTATTGACGAGAAAAAAGAAGAGTTTCATGCAGAAAACCCTGAGACAACTGAAGATTTTCATTATCATTTTCCTCTTAAAGTAAAATTTGATCAATTATACACTCAATACCGAGAAAAGAAAAACAGTCATTTTAAAAGTCTTCAAAATGATTTAAAATCAAATTTAGAAAACAGATTAGCAATAGTTGAAGAATTAAAAAATTTAATCCACAGTCAAGAAAATATCTCTATAACATTAAAGAAATTTAATGATATTAGAGACCGATGGAAAGTGGCAGGTCCAATTCCTAAAGATAAATACAACCACGTTTGGAATAATTATCACTTTCATTTAGAAAATTTCTATGACATTCTTCATTTAGATAGAGAAATTAGAGATTTAGATTTCAAACATAATTTGGTTCAAAAATTAAAAATCATTGAGCGTGTTGAAGAATTAACCAAAGAAGAAGATATCAACAAAGCGTTCCGAGAGTTGCAAGATTTACACAGAATCTGGAAAGAAGAAATTGGCCCAGTTTCAAGAGAGAAACGTGAAGAAATTTGGAATAAATTCAGTGAATTAACCAAACAAATGCACGACAAACGAGAGTTACTGTTTGAAAAACTTCGTGAAGTTGAAACGGTTAATCTTGAAAAGAAAAAAGAACTTATTGCCCAAATTGAAGTTTTAGCACAAGAAAAAGTTAATTCTCATGCAGCTTGGTTAAGTCAAATTGTTAAACTAGATGCGTTGCGAAATGAATTTTTCAAAACAGGAAAAGTACCTTCAGAAGTAAACGAAGCTACTTGGACAGAATTCAAAAACGCAGTGAGAAGTTTTAATGTATTGAAAAACTCTTTCTATAAAGATATTAAGAAAGACCAAAATGACAATCTTTCTAAAAAACAAACACTTGTAGCAAAAGCTATCGAACTAAAAGAGAGTACTGATTTTGTTACCACAACACCCATAATGAAACAAATTCAAGAAGAGTGGAAAACCATTGGCCATGTGCCAAGAAAATTCTCTGATAAACTTTGGACTGAATTTAGAGCTGCTTGTAATGAGTATTTTGAAAAACTAAAAGAACAAAAGAATGAAGCTAACGCAGAAGAAGTGGAAGCTTTTGAAAAGAAAAAAGAATATTTAGAAACTATAAAGTCTTTTGAACTAATTGGTGAACATAAAGCCGATTTAGATGCCATTAAAGCCCATATCGAAACTTGGAAAAGTTTTGGTAAAGTTCCTTTTGCTCGCAGACACATTGAAGGCAAATTCAATAAAATTTTGGATGCATTATTTGAAAAATTAAGTTTGAGCAAAAAAGATAACGAAATGGCTCGTTATGCCAATAAATTAGACCATTTATCTAATACTGATTCTAGAAAACTAGACAACGAAAAAGTATTCATTTTACGTAAAATTGATGAAGTTCAAAGCGAAATTTTCCAATTAGAAAACAATATTCAATTCTTTGCTAGAGCAAAATCAGATAACCCAATGGTAAAAGAAGTACTGAAAAATATTGATCTGAAAAAAGAGGAATTAGGCATTCTAAAAGATAAACTTAAGCAACTTAGAAATTTAAAAACTGAATAATCATAAAAGTCTCAAATTAAATTTGGGACTTTTTTTTATTGCTGAATTTTTGAGGCCAAAAGATAAATTACTGCCATTCTGATGGCAACTCCGTTTTCTACTTGATCAAGAATAACGGATTGTTGCGAGTCGGCAACGTCCGAAGTGATTTCAACACCACGGTTTATTGGACCGGGATGCATGATGACAATTTCTTTGTTCAAAGAGTCGAGTAATGCTTTGTCAACTCCATATTGTTGGGCATATTCTCTGGTTGATGGAAAGTAATTCACATCCATTCTTTCGTTTTGTACGCGAAGCATATTAGCCACATCACACCATTCTAATGCTTTGCGCAAATTTGGTTCTACAGTAACACCTAAACTTTCAATATATTTTGGAATAAGTGTTTTTGGGCCGCAAACTTTTACTGTTGCACCTTGCATTTGTAAGGCATAAATGTTAGACAACGCTACACGCGAATGCAAAATATCACCCACAATTACTACCTTCTTTCCTCCTACTTCTCCTAGTTTTTCTTTGATAGAATAGCTGTCGAGCAATCCTTGTGTTGGATGTTCGTGTGCGCCATCTCCTGCGTTTATGATACTTGCTTTTACATTTTGTGACAAGAAATAAGCCGCGCCAGGATTAGCATGACGCATTACCACCATATCCACTTTCATAGAAAGTATGTTGTTAACTGTATCAATAAGTGTTTCTCCTTTTTTAACCGAAGATTGTGCCGTTGAAAAACTAATCACATCAGCTGAAAGTCTTTTCTGCGCCAACTCAAAGGAAAGTTTTGTTCGTGTACTGTTTTCAAAAAAAATATTAGCAATTGTAATATCACGAAGCGATGGTACTTTCTTGATAGGACGATTGATGACTTCTTTGAAATGATCAGCTGTTACGAAAATCAAGTCGATATCTTCTTTTTTGAGATATTTTATGCCCAGTAAATGATTGACTGACAGTTCCAAGGTGTTTATGGTTTATGGTTTGTTGTTTATGGTTTGTGGTTTATAGCTTGTTATTTATAATTCTTAATTTTTAATACACAAATCTTAATACTTAATACTTAATACTTAATACTTAATACTTAATACTTAATA
>JADBYA010000060.1 GCA_020403245.1 Flavobacterium sp.
GATGGTGTCTTCTAGACTGCTCACTTGAAGCTGATTGCGTGATATTCCTTGCCCCGAAGCGTCGGGATGTTGCATGGTTAAAAATAAGAAAAATATGTTTTTCTTACAAGTATTTTTTTATATTTGTTTGTGGATTGTGGAAGTTTTTTCACAGTCTGCCATTGTAGTTTTAATTTTCACTCAAACCCCAAAATAAAATTCTCCTAAAACCAACAATTCGTATATTTGGTATGACACATTCTGGTTTCCAAATAATTTATTTTACCCAAAAACCAAATAAAGCCAATGGATAAAAATATAGACAATACGGGTTTTGGCACTTCTGTTAACGAAAAATACGCTCGATTTATCAACAAAGACGGTTCGCACAATGTAATTCACGTTGGTCGACCAATAAAAGAACGAAACAGTTTATACAGCAAGTTAATCAATATTTCGTGGTGGAAATTTTTGGCACTTGTTTTCATATTTTACTTTTTTATCAATTTTGTTTTCGCATTGATTTACTATTTCTTTTGCATCCCCAATTTGATGGGGTTAATTCAGGGTTCCAATTGGCAAAATTTTCAAGAAGTTTATTTCTTTAGCGCACAAACACTCACCACAGTTGGCTATGGAAGAATAAGCCCAGTTGGCATTTTTACCAATACCATTGCAGCATCCGAAGCACTAATTGGTATTTTAACGTTAGCGATTAATACGGGTTTGCTTTATGGAAGATTTGTAAAACCGAAAGCACATCTGAAATTTAGTCACAATGCTATCATTGCACCATTCAAAGAAAA
This sequence comes from Flavobacterium sp., assembly GCA_020403245.1. Lineage (GTDB taxonomy): Bacteria > Bacteroidota > Bacteroidia > Flavobacteriales > Flavobacteriaceae > Flavobacterium. The sequence continues at coordinate 786 of JADBYA010000060.1, forward strand.
TAGCGCACTAATGTTTCGTTTAGCACCAATCAAAAACGCATCGCTTAGCAACATGATGGTTAGAGTTACAGCTAGTATGATGCTCAAAGAAAACAGTAAATTAATCAATAAGTTTTTCAACTTACCACTTCAAATAGATACGCTCGATACTTTTGTTACTACTTGGACAATCGTTCATCCAATTGATGAGCAAAGTCCGTTGTGGAAAATGAATTTCGACGAAATGACAAACAAAGATTTAGAAATTCTGGTTTATGTTCGTGCTTATGATGAAGATTTTTCGAGTACAGTTGTCAAACGAACAAGCTACACGCATGAAGAAGTCATTTTTGGTGCCAAGTTCAAACCGGCTTTTTATGAAGACCCAAATGGAAAAGGTTCTATTGTGGAGCATCACAAACTGAACGAGTATGATAGGGTAGAAATTTAATTTATAAGAAAATAATGAAATGAACAAAACTGTATTATTTTGGATTGGACTCTCAGGAGTAATATTATTTATAATTTCCTCTACAATTGGTGGTTTATATATTGAAAACTACAATCCATTATCACAATTTATTAGCGAAACGTATGCTATTGATACACAATATGGAAAATATTTACGCTTTTTAGGTTACCTTCCTAGTGGGTTGCTTTTAACTGTTTTTGCCTTTACTAGTATAAAACTATTTCCAAAATCAAGATTGATAAAAATAGGTTTTATGGGAATTGGCCTTTTTTATGGCATTGCCACTATAATTGTTGGATTATTTCCTTGTGATAAAGGATGTAACAAAGAATTTTTAGACCCAACTCTGTCGCAACTTATTCATAATCTAACAGGTTTTTTGACTTATATTTTTGTTCCAATTAGTATTTTTTTAATCGCTATTGGCTTGCAACAAGTCAAATCAACTTCTAGTTTGGTCACTATTGGTTTGGGTTGTGGAACAATTAGTTTGTTATTTAGTTTTATTTTATTTTCAGCGCCAACTTCTAGTCTTGCGGGTTTATACCAACGAATAGTTGAATTAGCTTTTATCACTTGGATTGTAGCCTGTGCGTATTATATAAAAAAAGCATAAGTAAATAAAACCTATTTATTTTTTCTTTCTAATTTAAAACCTTTTTTTAGTAATTTCGTCAAATAGAGCCAATAAATAATAACATTCCCTATGAGAAATTGTTTAGAATGTAACGATAAAATCCTCGGACGCGAAGACAAGAAGTTTTGCAGCGATGGTTGTCGTAACAACTACAACAATAGAATGAACAAGGATTCTACTAATATTATGCGAAATATCAATAACAAGCTTCGCAAAAATTATAGGGTTTTATCCGAACTTAACATAGAAGGAAAATCAAAAACTACCAAAGCCAAACTATTAAGCAAAGGTTTTGATTTCGATTATTTCACTAGTGTTTTGAATACCAATACTGGAAACACATATCACTTTGTTTACGACCAAGGGTATCGATTTTTGGAAAACGATTATTATATGTTGGTTAAAAAAGAGTATTGAAAAGATGGGAGTTGGAACCTGCCTGCCGTTAGGCATGGGATGGAAGTTAGGAGATGGGAGATAGAAGATGGGAGATAGAAGATAGAAGATAGAAGATGGAAGATGGGAGATGGAAGTTGGAAGTTGGAATTTGAATGATTGTCGATTTAAATAAATTACCTATGATGGTTATATTTTTTTAAAATAAAACTGAATAAATGAAAAAAAACAATGCTTCACTGTATTTCCTATTGGTTTTTATTGCCATTATTTTTGGGGTTTTCTATTTTATGATGCCTCAAAGTTATGATGAAACCGAAGCGTCACTCTCGGAATTTTCTACAAAAAGAGCTTTGGAAACAGTCAAAGAAATTTCAAAAAAACCACATTTTGTAGGTTCCAAAAATCACGATGTAGTTGCACAATATATCCAAAAAGAATTAAAAAATTTAGGTTTAGAAACCTCTATTCAAGAAGGTTTCACCATGACCGAAAAAGGAACTTTGGTGTATTCTAAAAATATTTTAGCTCGCATAAAAGGCACTTCAAATACTAAAGCATTGCTTTTGCTTTCCCATTATGACAGTGCGCCACATTCATCCTCACCTGGCGCAAGCGACGATGCTTCGGGAATTGCTACTATTTTAGAAAGTGTTCGTGCTTTTTTATACAACAAAACGGCACACAAAAATGATATCATTATTCTTTTTTCTGATGCGGAAGAATTAGGTTTAAACGGTGCAGCACTTTTTGTAACCCAACATAAATGGGCAAAGGAAGTTGGCGTAGTTTTAAATTTTGAAGCGCGCGGCAGTTCTGGTCCAAGTTATATGTTGATGGAAACCAACAGAGGAAATTCAAAAATGGTCGATGCTTTTTCTAATGGAAATGCTACTTATCCTGTTTCTAATTCGCTGATGTACAGCATTTACAAAATGTTGCCAAACGATACGGATTTAACTGTTTTTAGAGAAAAAGGGGAAATTCAAGGTTTCAATTTTGCGTTTATCGATAGCCATTTTAATTACCATACCGAAAGAGATAATTTTGAAAATCTTAGTCCAAAAACATTGGCACATCAAGGAAGTTATCTTTTTCCGTTGTTGACTTATTTTTCAAATGCGGATTTGTCCAATTTAAATTCTGATGACGACAAAGTATATTTCAACGTTCCATTTGCCTTTATGAACTATCCGTTTTCGTGGATTATTCCAATGGTAATCGTTGCTTTCGGATTGATTTTTATCTTTTTATTCATTGGTTTAGGCAAACACATTTTGCGAATTGATGAAGTATTAAAAGGTTTCGTTCCGCTATTGTTATCGCTTCTTGTTGCTGGCGGAATTAGCTATATCGGTTGGAAATTATTGCTACAATTTTATCCACAGTATCAAGACATTCTTCATAAATTTACTTACAACGGACACGATTATATTTATGGTTTCACGAGTTTATCCATAGCGATTTGTTTTGTTTTTTATCATAAATCAGGAAAACGAAATGCCGAAATGAACCAGTTTTTCGCACCCTTATTTCTTTGGTTGTTGCTAAATATCGGAATTGCAATTTTCTTAAAAGGCGCAGGATTTTTGATCATTCCAGTAATTTCAAGTTCATTAATGCTTGGAATTTATGTTGTAACACAAAAATCAAATTGGTTGATCAATTGCATTTTAGCCATTCCAACTTTAGTAATTCTTTCGCCATTTATTCAAATGTTTCCAATTGGTTTGGGTTTAAAAATCCTTTATGGAAGTGCTATTTTAACCGTTTTAACTTTCGGATTATTGTTACCTATTTTTGGTTCGTTTAACAAAAAAACAATTTGGTCGGCCGTTTTCTTTTTGCTGAGCATTGGCCTATTTGTAAAAGCACATCAAGCTTCGGATTATACTATTGAACGACCAAAACCTAACAGCTTGGTTTACCTTCATGATGCGGACGTAAAAAAATCCTATTGGACAACGTATGATGTGAATTTAGACGAATGGACGAAAGGGTATTTAGGCGAAAATCCCAAAAACGCCAAAGTATTAAATACCAATAAATTATACAGCAAATACGGTTCGGAATTTACATTCATGAGCGAAACGCCAAACAAAAATATTGCACAACCAACGATTGAATATCTTCGTGATACGTTAAAGGAAAATCAGCATTTGTACACCATAAAAATCACACCTAATCGGAATGTAAATCGGTATGATATTTTTAATTCCAACGGCATCCGACTGAATAATTTAATTGCCAACGGTGTTAAGCCAATTAATTTCAAAAGTAACATCAGCGGAAATAATTCAGGGAAAGTTTTGAGTTATTATGTAGTCAACAATGAACCTTTGGTTTTAAGTTTTTCCATTTCAAAAGAGGATAAACTCGATTTGAATTTGGTGGAAAGTTCGTTTGACTTACTAACCAATCCACAATTTACCGTTACCAAAAGAAAAGATTGGATGATTGCAACGCCTTTTGTATTAAATAATGCGATTGTTATTCGTCAAAAAATCAAACCAACACCAGTTTTAAAAGATGCCCCAAAACCAGAACTTTACAGACGAAATATTGCCTCAAGCGATAGTTTATCAGTAAAAAATGATAGTTTACGATAATGAATATTTCGATTTTAGGTTGCGGTTGGTTGGGTTTTCCTTTGGCAAAATCATTATTGCAGAAAGGGTTTTTGGTAAAAGGTTCTACGACAACTTTGGAGAAAATATCGGTTTTGGAAAATGCAGGAATTACTGCTTTTCAAATTGCTGTATCTGATGTAAAAATTAATGGCGATATTGACAGCTTTTTATCTCATTCCAAAATTTTAATTATTAATATTCCACCGAAATTAAGAGGAAATTCTGGTGATACTTCGACTGCGCTCAGTATGACGTTTGTTGCTAAAATTCAAAATCTAATTCCGTTTATCGAAAAATCATCGGTTGAAAAAGTGATTTTTGTAAGTTCAACTTCGGTTTATTCCGATACTTTTTCAATAGGTTTAATAACTGAAATGACCATTCCAAATCCAGATACAGAAAGCGGAAAACAACTTTTGAAAGCAGAAAAATTGTTACAGAATAATTCCAATTTTACAACTACTGTTGTTCGTTTTGGCGGATTAATTGGCGAAGATAGACATCCAATAAAGTTGTTAGCTGGGAGAGAAAATCTAGAAAATCCTGAAGCACCAATTAATTTGATTCATCAAGTGGATTGTATTGGGACTATTAAAGCTATTATTGAAAAAGGACTTCGACAAGCTCAGTCTAACAAAGAAGAAGTCAATGAAATGTTTAACGCAGTTGCGCCATTTCATCCTTCTCGAAAAGTGTATTATTCTAAAAAAGCACAAGAACTGAATTTACCATTACCAAAATTTGACGAAAGTAAACCTTCGGTTGGAAAAACTATTTCTTCGGAAAAAGTGTCTACAGTTTTAGGATATGAATTTCAGAGACCTGAGTTGTAATTTAATCGTGAGGTAAACCTCTTTGAATTGCTATTTTTCTCATTTCTTCCATATATTCTTCTTCTTTTATTAGCTTTCCCTTATTTGGTTTTTCAATTACAAAGAGTGAAGTTTCTGTTCCTTCTAAAATTTCAGCACAATAAAACCTTCTTCGCTTATCGGTTAGTTCTAAAATCAAACCATCTAAACCTCCAAAATCTTGCGGTCCAATTTTGTATTTGAGTTTTGGACAATACCAAGCTTCGGTTACAAATTGTTTGGTTTCTCCATTAATTTCTTTGGTTACTTTGTAAACTGCTTTTTTACATTCGTATCCCAAAATGGTTTTGGTTTCATCGACTAATTCCCATTTTATTTCTTTAGGTTTTTTACTAATTAAAAATAAACTGCCTAAAAATTCTTCTTGAGTATTATATTCGTTCTGATTAGAATCAAAATAATAAGTTGTGTTTCCCGCAAATGCTTTTCCCATATGTGAAGTCGAATAAGTATCGCGATTGTTTAAAAACCAAAGCGATTCCTTTCCTTTTATATATAAAGTAAATGTCAAATCTTCCAACTGCTTTTCCATCGATACAAGATAAGGCAATATTTCAGGTTCTATAGTTGAATCAAATTCAAGTGGTTTTCCATGACTTTTAACTTTATAGGTTAACTCTAATTTACCTTGAGAAAAAGCTATACCTGAAAATAAAAAGAAAATAAAAAGTACTTTGTTCATAATTGAAAAATTTCATACAAGATAATAAAAAAACCTGTCAGGTTTTGAAAACCTGTCAGGTTTAAAATTTCATCAACTTGTAATTACCAAATTTTTACGCGTTTATCCGGAGCTAAATACATTCCGTCGCCAGGTTTTATGTTGAACGCTTGATGAAATGTTTCCAAGTTCAACAACGGAACATAAGCGCGATACATTCCTGGTGAATGTGGATCGGTTTTCACCTGATTTTTCAATGCTTCATCGCGCATTTTGCTTCTCCAAATCGTTGCCCAGGAAATGAATAATCGTTGTTCTGGTGTAAAACCGTCGATTAATCCGGGATTTCCGTTTTCTTTTAAATACAATTGCAATCCGTCGTAAGCGGCGTTAATTCCGCCTAAATCTCCTATGTTTTCACCCAAAGTAAATTTTCCATCCACTTTAATTCCTGGCAATGGTTCTAAAGCTGAATACTGATCTGCCAATGCACCACCAAGTGCCGTGAATTGCTTCAAATCTTCGGCTGTCCACCAATCGACAAGATTTCCGTCGCCGTTATATCGTGCTCCAGAGTCGTCAAAACCATGTGAGATTTCGTGGCCAATCACTGCTCCAATTCCGCCATAATTAACCGCTTCATCGGCTTGATAATTGTAAAAAGGCGGTTGCAAAATTGCGGCTGGAAACACAATTTCATTATAAGATGGACTGTAATAAGCATTTACCGTTTGTGGAGACATTCCCCATTCAGTTTTATCTACTGGTTTTGGTAATTTGTCCAAATCTTTTTTGAAATTCCATTTTGAGATGGCTAACGAATTTTCGTAATAACTTCCACCTTCTGCAGGACTTTTGATAGTCAATGCCGAATAGTCTTTCCACTTATCTGGATAGCCAATTTTTACAGTCATTTTTTTCAACTTTTGGATGGCTTTTACTTTTGTTTCGGCAGACATCCATGTTAAATTATTGATTCTATTTTCATAAGCGCGAATCACATTTTTAATCATGTTTTCTGCTTTTGTTTTTGCTTCTGCCGGAAATTTTTTCTCTACATATAGTTTGCCCAATGCTTCACCTGTTGCGCCATTAACAGTTTGAAACGCTCTTTCATCTAACGGTCTTTGTTTTATTGCACCAGTTAACGTTTTTCCATAAAAATCAAAATTGGCAGCACCAATTGTTGTACTCAACATTCCCGCAGAACGATTTAACAATGTCCAGCGCATGTAAGCTTTCCAGTCATCCACTTTGTTTTCTGTAAAAATGGCTTGCAACGCTTCCATATATCTGGGTTGAGAAACAATAACGGTATCTTGCTTTGGTAATCCAATAGCTGAAAGATGGTTTTCCCAATTAATAGCTGGCGTTAGTTTTTGCAGTTACGCAATTGTCATTGGGTTGTAAGTTTCCGTCTGTCTCTTCTTTCAACTCTATCTAATCTTGGTTTTGACATAGCAATTTCTAATGCCAATATTTTCTCTGCCTCTTTTTTTGCTTGCTCTGGTTTAATTTTCAAAAAAGAAAACATCCGTGCTACGTGAGCCACATATTTAGCTCTTTTTTCTTTTGAATCGGCATCTTCTGAAACATAGTAATCTCTATCTGGTAGTCCTAAAGAACCTAATCCTATGTTTACAATGTTACGGTTGCTGTTTTTTGAATCGGTGCAACACCAACACCAAAAAATCCGATACCGCCAATAGACTCCATTTCTATCATTAATTTTTGTAAAGAAGCAACATCTTTTACAGCATCAATTTTGGCCAGATAAGGTTTGATTGGATTAATCCCTTGCTTGTTTCTCGAAACCGTATCCATGATGGATTTATAAAGATTGATCGCTTTTCCTTGATCGGTATTTGATTTATATTTGGGATTGTTTGCCGCTTCATTTAAAATGGCCAAAGCATCTTTATCGGTCTTTTGTCGCAACTCATCAAAACTTCCCCAACGTGTTTTATCGGCAGGAATTTCGGTGTTTTTTATCCACGTTCCGTTTACGAAATTAAAAAAATCGTTTTTGGGACTTACCGATTTATCCATTAAGGAAATGTCTATTCCGGGTGTTTTTTGTTGCGCATTTGATAGTAGAATTCCTGAGAAAAGGAAGCTTATTACAAGTGTTTTTGAGTTCATACTTATTTTCATTATTTTAAAATTTGATTTGTTAGTTTACACAAATTTATCGAATTAGTTTCGAAGTCGTGTTTTTTAACAAAAATATAAGTATTGACAACACTACAGATATAAAAAATGAGCCGTTGCTTTTGTATTTTTGTCAAAAAAAAGAATGCTAGATTTTATTAAAAAATACAGAATTTTACTTGGAACTTTTTTGATTTTTTCCATCATAACGGTTTCGTTGTTTTACAATGTTTTAAAACCTGTAAAGACATTGCCAATTTATAATCCTGCTGATGTTAATCCAGAATTAGTAGATTCAACTGTTCAATATATTGCGCGAGAACATAAAATCGCCGATTTTTCGTTTACCAATCAAAACGGAAAAACAATTACGCAAAAAGACTATGAAGGTAAAATCTATGTGGCCGATTTTTTCTTTACCACTTGCGGTTCGATTTGTCCAATCATGACAACAAACATGCTAGATGTCCAAAAAGCATTTTTAAACAACCCAAAAGTACTATTGCTTTCTCATACTGTTACACCAGAAATTGACAGTGTTTCTGTTTTAAAAAAATATGCTGTAAAAAAAGGCGTTGTAGACACGAAATGGAACTTAGTTACTGGAGACAAAAAAGAAATATACAGCATAGCGAGAAAGTCCTACTTAGCTGTAAAATTGGGTAAACCTTCTGAATTGTATGATATGGTTCATACCGAAAATTTTGTTTTAATTGACACTGAAAAGCGAGTTCGTGGTTTTTATGACGGAACAAAAAAAGAGGAAATTCAGCGACTTATTGAAGATATCAATTGGTTGTTGGAACAAGAAAAATAACATTTTATTAGGATATTAATTTGTATTTTCGCAATCTAAAATCAATCTAAATAAGAATTGCAAACAACCATCGACACTCTTCAAAAAGGACAAAAAGCGGTTATTGTTTCATTTGATGAGGCTGTCATTCCATTAAAACTCATAGAAATGGGTTGCATGGAAGGAAATTTTGTGGAAGTGATACAAATTGCTCCACTTGGTGATCCTATTTTTTTATCAGTAAATGATACAAATCTTGCTATTAGAAAAGAAATGGCAAGCAAGATTTTTGTGGAAATACAAAAGTAAAATGACAAAAAACAACACGTTGAAAATAGCTTTAGTTGGTAATCCAAATACTGGAAAAACATCATTGTTCAACTCGCTTACGGGTTTGCGTCAGCAAGTAGGAAACTATCCGGGAATTACAGTCGAAAAAAAACAAGGTTCATTTCATTTAGAAGACAACCGAAAAGTTACAATCATCGATTTGCCTGGAACATACAGCTTAAATCCGAGCTCGATTGACGAAAGTGTTACTACTGAATATTTGCTTAACAAAGGAGACAAAAATTTTCCACAAGTTGCTGTTATTGTTGCCGAAGCCGAAAATTTAAAGCGAAATTTATTGCTTTTTACCCAAGTAAAAGATTTAGGAATTCCTACTATTTTAGTCATCAATATGGCTGACCGAATGCAGTTGAAAGGAATTTCGATAAACAAAGAAAATCTCGAAAAACAACTCGATACTACCATAATTTTAACCAGTACACGAAATAATACAGGCATTTCTGAACTGAAAAATGCTATTCAGAATTTTGAAAAACTATCGGAAAAGCCAGTGTTTTCCAGCGATATTTCTAACTATAAAAATTGGCTTACTTCTACCTATAAAATTGGTTTAATTGACATTGAAGACAAGCAAAAACAAATTGAAGTAAAAAAAGAACAACATCAAGAAACCATAAAACGATACCAATTTATCAATTCGGTTTTAAAAGGAAATTTTGAAAAAGACAA
>JADBYA010000061.1 GCA_020403245.1 Flavobacterium sp.
AGTTTGTTGTATAGTTGTGGGCTCAGGTCGGGGGAATTGCTAGCTTTACAGCCGAGTCATATAGATTCGGAAAGATATTTGATTTTGGTCAAAAAAATTGCAAGGGCAAGAAAGACAGGATTGCGCCATTGAGCAGTAAGATATTGCAACACCTTGTTTTAATTCTACCGGAGATAAAAATGTTCACTATGTAAAATTTCAAGAATCATATTGCCAAAATCCAAGTATAAATATAATTGAATCTGCATTTGTATATGCAAAAAGAACGAATGAAACCCCACCAACTCGTAATGATGTCAAAATGCAAAACCAATATGCTTTAAAGGATTCGTTATTTCTAAAGATTGATATGGGTAATAAAATTAAAATTTATCCCAACCCAGCCAGCTCAATAATCCAAATAGAAATGTGATCAGAATCTCTTGAGGACGTTTATTTTGAAGTATTTTACCAGTCAGCCCGAATCGTTAGATCTGGTAAAATAAATTCTATCACTACTCAACTATTTATTGGCGACTTGACTAATGGACTTTATCTAATAATATTGAAAAAACAAGACGGAACCACTTATAAACAAAAATTTATTTTAACAAAATGACTAATAACAATTTGATAAATTCACTTGCATCTGTAGAAAGAATAGCCAAAAAGAATAAGATTAACAGGATGATCAATAATCCTGTTAAATATATATTTTCAATTATGTATAGGGATTTTATTTATCCATTCAGGAAAAAAGAAATTGTCATCAAAACAAAGTTATTCAATGGCAGCCCCATAATAATTGCTTTACCTGCCTCTACAGATATTTTTTTAACAGGTGGAAAATCGCATATTTCTGAAATAAGATTAGCAAAATACCTGATAAAGAATCTTCATTCTGATTCTACATTTATTGATGTAGGTGCCCACTATGGATATTTCAGTTTGATAGCTTCTGATATTGTAAAAGATGGGAAAGTTTACTCATTTGAACCGTCCTCAAAAAGTTTCAATATTTTAAAGAGGAACGTATCGAGTTTAACGAATGTAACAATTTTCAACAAGGCTGTTTCTCAGGGGAACACCCCTATTGCTTTTTATGAATTTGACAATCTTCACTCAGAGTATAATTCAACACAGATTTCACAATTTGAAAACGAAGATTGGTTTAAAGCAATAAAACCCAATATGCAAAAAATAGATTCCATTTCATTTTCTAATTTTTGTATCGATAATTCTATTTATCCAGACATCATAAAAATTGACGTTGAAGGATTTGAAAATGAAGTTATAAAAGGAGCAGAAAATCTTTTGACTTCCTCAAAAAAGAAACCCATAATTATTTTGGAGTATTTAGAACCAAAACGAGGAAATTCAGCTCACAAAGAAGCATTTTCGCTTTTATCAAGATGGGGGTATTCAAGCAATATTATTAGTGATAGCGGAGACCTGATTCCTGAAAACGATATTGATGGTTATCTATTAAAGCACTCATTAGAATCGGACAACATTGTTTTTATTGACAGGGAGAAATAGGGCTTCTTACAACAAGCATTTTGGCGTTATGGCGGGTGACGGAAGGCATTCAACTGATGTGCTACTATCAGCAGTAGTGCTTACCTTCGGCTGACGTTTTTCAAATGCCGCCACAAACGCCAAGCTGCCGACCGTTGTGCGCAAGTTAAAATCAGAATAGCAAACCTTTAAACAATAAATAAAATGAAAACAAAATCAATTCTTCTTAAAAGGCTAACGTATATATTCCTTTACTTGCTATCTGGATGCATCTACTTTTGCTTAGTCAGATTTGATCCCTTAAATCGAGAAATAAAAATAAACCCTTACATGACATTGTTGTTCCCTTTATATAGCGTAGTTTATTACCACTGTAATAAAAAGGCTATTGCTATTATTTCAATTACAGTCATGACTTTTCTTTTTATATGCTCTTATTATTCGGGTCTCAAACTAGAGTTTTTTTTTAATCATTAAATAAAATCGAGTTAGCTCATTTTTTAAGTTGCTGAGTTCAACTGATTAGTGCAATTTTTTGAAACAAATGATAAAATATTTTCATCCGCATGGTGATATCGAAAATGAAATTATATTGGGAACTGAAGATAAAAGCATCACTTCAAACAAATCTGGTTTTAACTATGTAATGAAAGGATCAGACGCAAACTATAAACATTTCGAATGGGAAGATGCTTACAAGAATGCAAGTAAGATTTACATATTTGGGCATTCTATGGGAGATTCTGATTCTGATGTTTTCAGCATGATGTTCAATCACCTTATGGAGAAACCAAGAAAGGTAAGTTTGGATTTCTTTTATTTGAGATCTGGATTTGAATTAATCAATGACAGATTGTACAAATACATAAATGGTGATTTGTAATAGCTCATACTTTATCTGACAGTTGCAGTAAACTTAACTTGGTTTTGATTAACTTAGTTTCTTGTTTCATTTCTGACTGTTTTGGGGTTAAAAATTGTTTTTTAGTTATCACAAATTTTATCCCGACTGTCAGATTAAGTCTTATCTACTTCATATAAAATTATTGCTGTTCCTACGAATCCAAATATGTCCAAACTATTCATTTTGAACTATTTTATGAAGCCTGAAGTTAACCGATTATAAATCGCACGCAAAAAACAAAAAAACCACGATTTATCGTAAGGCCTTGATTTTTTCTGGCAAGAATGTGGCCTAGTGTATCTTTTGCTTATACATCTAAAAATGTCTAGTGTGGTAAAGTTTTAATAAACGC
>JADBYA010000062.1 GCA_020403245.1 Flavobacterium sp.
AAGTATATTAATTAAATACATTTCATCCCCAAAGTATTCATTATTGCCAGCTTTATTGAATATTATAACTAGCCAGGCTCCAAATTTTATTATTGCTCATATTTATGGATGGGGAAATGCAGGGCTATATTTTTTTTCTTATCGTTTAGTTTCTTTACCTGTAAGTTTAATTGGAACATCAATTAATGATGTTATTTATCAAAAAGTAATTGAAAAAAAAAATAACAATCAATTGCTTAGTAAATTTATCTTAAGTAACTTCTATTTTTTATTTTTAATTGCAATTATTTTTTTATTTCTAGTTTTTATTTTATCTGGAGTATTTATTCCTCTTTTTTTTGGTACTAAATGGACAAATACAATTTTAATTTGTAAAATTTTATCTGTAAGCTCTTTTATTAAATTAATTGTATCGCCTCTTACAATTGTGTTAATAGGGCTTAATAAGATTTCAGTAAGTGCTAAATGGCAATATATATATTTTTTTGGTTTGATTATTTTAGTAGTAAATCTTTTCATTTTGAAAGTTTCTTTTTTAAATTTTTTATTCGCACTTTCTGTTTATGATCTTTCATTATATTTATATGCTTTAGTTTTAATTAAGCTAGAAATTGAAAAATATGATTATTCTATAGTATGATATATAAATTTTATAATTGTATAATTACTGCTTTTATAGTTTTATTTATATTTAGTTGTTCTAAGCCAGACTTTGAAATTAGTACTGATCCAAAGTTCAATGAATTTAATCAAAATTGGGCTATATATAAAGAATCTGCCTTTGGTGGTTGGGTAAACAATTTTAACGGTAGATTTAGTTGGGATGATTCATATGCATTAGAAGGTCTTTATTATAATTATATTCGAAGTTTAGATACCAGATACTTAGACACATTTATTAGCGTAGCAAAGAATATTTTTTTAAATTCAGATTTGCATTTGGGGATAAGAGATACTTATAGAAATAATATGATTATTCATGGTTGGAGTACGAAAAGGTATACTATTGATTCAAGTTACCATGTCTTCGGAGTAACAAATGCAATGATTCTTTATCCAATTGTAAAAATGTATAATCTATGTAATAGAATTTTAAATAAAAACGATTCAAGATTAATTTTTTTTGAATATGCAATCCAATTTGCTAAAGAAGAATTCGACCAGGTTCAAATTTCTGATTTTAAAAGTATAAGTGATAGTATTGGTTATTTTCATGACCCTTATTATAGAAGGACATTGACTGAAACTCCTGTTAATCAATTTGCAAGGGTTGGTTCATATGCTTTAGAACTATATCTAGCTACTAGAAATAATTTATATTTAGCTTATGTAAACAGCGTAGCTAAATTTATAAGGGATAATTTAATTGATACACTTAATTATCAGTATTGGATGTATTTCCCTGGTAAACAACTGTCTAATAATTCATATGAGGATCTAGGACATTCTATACTAACTATACAATTTATAATATTATGTTATGAAAATAAAATTGTTTTCAATGATTCCAATATTTTGAAGCTTCTTAATTTATTTAACAATCAAATTTTTATTTCAACTAATCAAACATTTCGGGAGTATTTAGTCGGTAATCAAATTAGCAAGGACCCTATTTTTTCTTACTACTTTTTGTTATCAAAATACGATTTTAAGATTTATAAAAGTTTGTCAACGTGGATTGACTTAAATCCTCTTATATTGAATAGTTATTCTTTTCTTAATCATATTGGAAATAAATTGATTTTGAATGCCTCCCTAAAATATTACTTCACGAGAGAATAAAATTGAATTAAATAATTGGAATAGGTATTTTCTGATTTATTTACACCGATAATAAAAAAATCAGTTCGATATTTTAACATATGATATTTATTTTATGCTGGTTAGCTTTTCCTTTGATTTGGTATTTTTTGTTGCTAAGTTCAAATTTGAAGGTTGACCGTGTAGGGATTTGTTCTCTTGTTTTTTGGGGTATTATTATTTATCAATATTTGGGTCTTCCCATTTTATTTTTTGGACTTGATCGATTTCGGGTTACAGATGTAAATAACGAAAAAATAATTTTTGATGTATTTTTTTATACTAGTATTACTATCACATTACTATTAAGCGGTTTTTTTGTTGGGTTTAAATTTTTGAATAAGTTTTCATTCTACAAAAAAAATCACTCAATTATTGATTTATCAACTTCGCAAAATAGCCGCCTGATTTTAGTTACAATTGTTTGTATTCTTGTTTTGTTATCTTATTTAAATAAAATTGGGTTTGAAAATGTTGCTTTATTTTCCGCGATTGGAATAATTGATTCTAAGGCTTCAGATGTTTTGAGATCAGGAATGAGTAATGCATTTGAAGGAAAATATCATTGGTATTACTTGTTTATGAATAGAATACTATTATTGTGTTCTTTTATCTTTTATATTAAGTATTTAATTAATCCTTTTCGCCTTAATCGGGTTTTATTTATATTTATTTTTTTGATTACTGTATTTTCTTTGACTATTTCTACTGAAAAGGGTCCTGTTGCTTTTTTTCTGATTGCATTATTTTTTATAAATTCTATTGTAAAGAGAAATGGCATAATTCCTATTAAAGCTTTATTTTCAATCTTGAGCATCATCGTTATAATTTTAACTTCTTTCTATTTTCTATTTATGCGAGTTGATAATTTTGGAGATGCCTTTTCATCTGTTTTTTCTAGAACTCTAACTGGTCAAATTGAACCTGCATATCACTACCTCGAATTCTTCCCCAAAGTTCACCCATTTCTTAATGGAAAAAGTATGACAAACCCAATGGGTATATTCCCTTTTGAATCTTATAATATTGCTCAAGAGGTAATGGCATGGTATAATGATTCCCAGTTAGTTACTGGAATTGTTGGTTCTATGCCAACAATATTTTGGGGAGAATTGTATGCAAATTTTAATTATTACGGGATATTTATTTTTACTCCTATAATCGGTTTAATAATATATATAATCGACGTCTATGTATCTTCTTTTAGATTAACACCCACGTCAATTGCTTTGTATGTTTGGTTATGTATGTATTTTTTTAATTTGAATGGAACAGGTATTACTAATTACCTTTTTGATATTTACCTTTTTTTTATTGTTGTGGTTTATATATTTATAACAAAGAAAATAAAATTCTGATTTAAGTAAATTATTTAATCCTATTGATTTGAAAAATATACTGCATATAACTCATACAGATATTCGTTTTGATAATAGAATTATTAAAGAAATAGAAGCATTATCAGAAATCGATAATTTTAAAGTATGGGGTGTGGGGATGTCCTTGGATGAAGGTTCAGCAGAAAATTCCTTAATTAATATTAAAGCTGAGATAATTACTCTAAAAGTTATTTCACGAAAACTG
>JADBYA010000063.1 GCA_020403245.1 Flavobacterium sp.
ATCGAAAATCAAAAACGTAATCCCTTTTCTCAAACCACTAACCGCCCCGAAAAACACCCCCCATTTAGCAAAAAAAGAGTACATAAACACTATTCCCAGAGAAGAATGGTAAAAAAACAATGAAATTTGGGTAGTTTATAGGGGGAAAAATCGAAGATAATAGCCGAATAGTACAAATATACCACCCTCTTAATTTGAGACGAAATTTGAGCCTTTAATTAAATAGTAAACAAAACAATAATATGATGATTACAATTTTCAAAAACATTTTTAGCAAGGAACCATTTTACATTTCAGTTGATGAAGCACTTGAAAGAATCAAAAACGGGAAATCAAAAACAATTGTTGAAGAAATCAGAAAAACACTTGACAAGGATAAGGCAAACAAGTTAAAATCAAATTTGCCTTCGGTTTGCTTTTCGGGAAAATTTGACAAGGATAGGACAGAAGAACAGCTTATTGAGCATTCCGGGTTTCTTGTTTTGGACTTTGACAACATTGAAGAATTAAGGGATAGGCAAACCGAAATAATATCTCACGATTTCATTTATGCATGTTGGGTATCTCCTTCTGGAAAAGGATTAAAAGCTTTAATTAAAATACTTAGCCCTAAAAAACACCGACAGCACTTTGAAGCATTGCAGCAAATTTTCCCAGACGTAGATAAAAGCGGAATCAATGTAAGCAGAGTGTGTTACGAATCATACGATTCTGAAATTTACATAAACAAAGAAGCTGCCACATTTGGTAAGATTAAAAAGGTTGAAAAGGTAGTTACTTATGAAAAAACATCAAACGATGAGCAAATTTTCCAAAAAATACTTATTTGGCTTTCAAACAAAAATGAAGCATTTGTAACCGGAGAAAGAAATAATTTCATTTTTAAACTTGCGGCTGCTTGTTGTCGTTTCGGTTTATCGCAGGAGGTAACCGAATCTTTAATTGACAGCGAATTTATTTCACGTTCTGATTTCACTAAAAACGAATCATCAAGGGCAATAAAATCTGCCTACAAGATGAATAATTCAAAGTTTGGAAGTGCAGTATTTGACAAAGAAGTATTGACGGACAAGGTTACATTAAGGGAAATACCTGTTGATGAAACAATATTTGATGAAGGAATAAAGCTTAAAGACGTTGTGTATGGTATTGATGTGAAAGAACAAGCAATGAAAATTTATGATGAAGGATATGCAAGAGTAAATGGAGTGAATATTCCAGAATTAGATGAAAAGTTTAAACCGAAAAGAGGTGAATTAACTTTGCTTTCTGGTATTGGTAACTATGGAAAATCTTCATTTAAAAAGTGGTACCAAGCAATGAGAATGCTTTTATACGGAGAAAAATTTGCTTCGTTTGCACCAGAGGATAACCCACCAGAAGAATACTACAATGATTATGTTGAAATTATTTTAGGTTGTGATTGCAGTCCTGCCAATCCAAATAGACCCTCAAGAGAAACATACGAATATGTGTACGACTTGGTATGTAAGCACATATTTTATGTATATCCAAAAGATGTAAGCCCAACACCACAATATGTAATGGAGGTATTTTTAGAGTTGATTATTAAAGAAAAAGTGGATGGTTGCGACATAGACCCATTTAATCAGTTGACAAACGAATACAATAAGTTTCCAAGAAGCGATAAATACTTGGAGTGGGTGTTGTCTGTTTTTGGAAGATTTGCACAAGTAAACAACGTATATTTTTGGATTATTGCTCACCCAAGACAAATGCAAAAAGCAAGTGATGGGAATTACCCTTGTCCAGATGTATTTGACTTGACTGATGGTGCTATGTGGAACAATAAAATGGATAACATTTTGATTTACCACAGACCATTCGCCCAAACAGACCCACAAAACCCATTGGCAGAATTTCATTCAAAGAAAATTAGAAGGCAGAAAGTAGTTGGTAAAAAGGGATTTTTCACATTTGAAATGTTTTTCAAGAAGAGAAGATTTGTATTTGGCAGTTTAGATTATTTAGGAAAAATGTTAAAAGACCAAAAAATTAATTTTAACTTTGAAGAAGAGCAGCAAATTGAAACAACAAACGAACCATTATTTTAATTGAATTTATAAAATCAATACACGAAAACAAAATAAATGCTACATATTAGCTTATTTAGTGGAGCAGGTGGATTTGACCTTGCATCTGAATGGATGGGTTGGCGAAATATCGTTTCTTGCGAAATAAATGATTTTGGAAACAAAGTTTTAGAATACTATTGGCCTAACGCATATCACCATAAAGACATTCACACACTTACTTATGAAACAATTAACACTGAACTTTCAAAACGATTCGGAAGCCACTGGAGGAATGATGACATCATCCTCACCGGTGGCTTCCCGTAACTATGCCAACCCTACTCAATGGCCGGAAAGCGAAAAGGAAAAGAAGATGAGCGACATCTCTGGCCGGAGATGCTCCGAGCAATTAAAGAAATTCAACCACGTTGGGTTGTGGGCGAAAATGTTTACGGACTTGTTAATTGGTCAAACGGGTTGGTATTC
>JADBYA010000064.1 GCA_020403245.1 Flavobacterium sp.
AGCATAAGCGGTGAAGGCGCGTATCGGTATGACGGAAAAACATTTACCAACTTCACTACCAAAGACGGTTTGTGCAACAACAATGTAGGTGCGATTATACAAGACAAGGCAGGAAATATATTGCTTGGGACGAACAGCGGTATATGCAAGTATGACGGTAATAAATTTACAAAATTCCCTGTAACCGACACATTGAGCATTACTTGTATGTTAGAAGACAAGGACGGAAACTTATGGTTTGGAACAAGCGGAAAAGGAATATATCGCTACAATGGAAAAACATTGAGTAATTTTCTGAACAGCAACAAACACGAATACAATCTTGGCAGCAATAATCAGTTTATCCTTGACATTCTGCAAGATAGAAACGGGAACTTATGGTTTAGTTCATGGAATGGTGGTGGCGTATGGAAGTATGACGGAAAAGATTTTAAGAATTTTGTGCCTTCAGCCGATTACTATAAAACAAACCAAGACAAAAGGGGAATTAGCAATACAAAAACGCCATGGAATAACATTTCCAATAATTCTTTCGCATCATCACAAGATTATATTTCCGATGATATGATTTTTTCTATGACAGAAGATAATTTGGGTAATATTTGGTTTGCAACAAGAGACCACGGTCTTTGCCAATATGACGGAAATAAATTTACAAGCATTGGAAAGAATGAAGGTTTTAATAGTCGTGGAGCAACAGCTATTCTGCAATTGGACGACAACTGTTTTTGGATAACAACCGGTGACAGCGGGGTGTGGCATTATAAAGGGAAAACCTTTAAAAACTTTACCGAAAAAGACGGACTAGTAAATAATGCCGTTATGAAAATTCTTAAAGACAAAAATAATAATTTGTGGTTTGGAACAAAATATTTGGGTTTGAGCCGTTATGACGGAAATGTTTTTACGACATTTTCTCAATATGACAATTAAATATAAAATCATATACAAGCATACCAAAGATATGGCAGCAGAAAATAGCACTTTGGCAAGAGGCGGCGTTTCGTCAGCGCTATATAATTACCCCTCACTTCGCTAAGTCCTCAATAATGTCGGTCATCTAATTCGAACGAAACGAAATCCTTTCAAAACATGAAATTAAATTGTATCCTTTTTTTGCTAATAACTTTAAATTCTTATTCCCAAGAAAAAATAATCAAAGGAGTAATAAAAGATGCAGAAAGTAAATTTTTCTTACAATATGCTAATATTGGAATATCAAATAAAAATATAGGAACTGTATCAAATTTTGATGGTAAATTTTCTTTAAAACTCAATGAAAGCATTAATGAAAATGATTTGGTAACATTTTCTTATGTTGGCTATCAAACTAAAACCGTTGCAATTTCAAATCTTAATCTTGTAAACAACGAAATTGAACTGATCCCAGAAAAAAGACAGTTAGAAGAGGTTGTAGTGAAATTTAAAAAATCAAAACCAAAAATACTTGGAAGAAATTCTAAAGGTCTTGGACTAATACACACTAATTTTTATACTTATGAGGAAAAAGATGTTGATGACCGATTGAGCAAAGAAATCGGAATGAAATTCAAACTACAAAATGATTGTAAAATAAATGATTTAAATTTTAACATAACTACAAATGAATTTAGTTCTCTAAAATTCAGGTTGAATATTTATCAAATAGAAAATGGATTTCCTACAGAACTTATTGTTGAAAAAGATATAATTTTTGAAATCAAAGATGAATTTAAAGGTTGGTTTTATTTAGATTTGAAACCATATGATATTTTATTAGAGAAGCAAAGAGAGAATATTGCAATTACAATTCAATGGGTTGAAAGCAAAAAAGCAAATGAAAAAAGTAAATATTTTTCAATATCAACTGCAATGTCAATAACAGAAACAAGTTTTTTTAGAGAAAAGGCAATGGATAAATGGACTAAAAGTGGTCAAGGTTTAAGTTTTTATTTAAATGCAATCTGTAGATAAAAGTAAATATTCAAAAGCATTGATGCAATAGGTCGCCAGACCGACCTCAATGATTCATGTATGGTAGATGCAATATATAAATCCTATTAACCCTTTCTGCTAAAAATCCATGAAAAACTAATGCAAGTGCTTTTCCCAGCTATCTTTGAAATAATATGACTATGAAAGCAAAAGACGGGACGCAAATTCTTCTCAGCAAATTTACTATTTCCGAAGCCAACAACTTATCCATTTACCTGAACCATCTCAGTCCTGAATCAAAACAGCGATTTGGTCCCCATCCATATGATGTTGATTCGATATACACTTTGTTCAACCAATCAGATACCTATGTTGGATATATTGCGCAAGAGAAAACGCAGGGAAAAATCATATCCTATAGCGTTATTAAACATGGTTATCTGGAGCATGACAAACTTCGCTTGGAGTCATACGGGTTGGAATTGGATAAAGACAGTGATTGTACATTTGCCCCTTCGGTAAGTGACGAATACCAGAACAAGGGAATTGGGAAATTGATGTTTGACTATATTGTTGGCGACTTACAAGCAATCAATAAAAAGCGCATAATTTTATGGGGTGGTGTTCAGGCAACAAATGAAAGTGCATTTGCATTCTATTCAAAGCAAGGCTTCAAAGTTTTGGGGCAATTTGAACACAATGGATACAACTATGATATGATATTTGACATTAACTAATAAGAGCCACCGGGCAGAGCAGCAGCAAAACAATTGAAATGCATACCCATCTATCCATCGAGGGTATAAAGATGATAACTAGTTCGCTTGATAACTTATACTATTTTACTTAGATTTGAGTACTACACAATATCTATCCACTATACCTGCGATATTCTGCTTGGCAACCGGGAAAGTATAGCATGTACAAACGAATGATCGGTCTTTGCAGAGCGACACCTCAACCGACCAATAAATAACAAAACCTCCAACCATTTTGACTAAAAAAATTAAAATAGTACAAATTCTAATTCTTACTTTTCTTACAATAACAGTTTGGGGGACATCCTGTAACGGACCAGTAAAAAAAGATTTGCCAAATGAGAAGGAGCATCCCAAATTGATCAAGCAGGCAGGAAATGGCAATCTTTCGTGTATCATTCAGGATAAAGATGGAAATCTTTGGGTAGGCACCTCAGATAATGGCTTGTATCAATATGATGGAAAATCGTTTAAACAATTTGGAGTAAAAGATGGGTTAAGCAGTAACGATGTCTATTGCCTTTTGGAAGATACAGCTGGAAAAATTTGGATAGGTACTAAAGC
>JADBYA010000065.1 GCA_020403245.1 Flavobacterium sp.
CAAAAAAAGAGGACTATTAATCCTCTTGTAAATCTTTATAAAATCATAACGAAAAACCCATAGTGGACGGACATGTAATCGGTTCCGTTCAACAGGAGTTTCATTGTTGGCTTTGCAAGCCCAACGAAACTCTAGCTATTACCTGCTGTTTTTATTTTTTCCACCAAATTTGTTATAAAAATCGATAGTGTTTTGTATTTTTTTTTCTATTCCCATTTTATCTTTTTCCTTTTCATTTAACCGTTTTTTATATTCTGAAAAGGAATCCCTAATTTTTTTTTCTGTGAATTCTGTATTATCAGCCCAATTTACTACGTAACCTTCTATATAATTTTCCTCATCTTTTATTTTTATTGGAATTTGTGTTTTGACTATAAGAGAAGTTAAGTTTTGTACATAAGAAGTTTTATGATTGAGTAATACTTTATGATGATTTTCTATTGTTTTAATTATTTGTTCTTCTACAAAGCAACCAGACCAATTTTGAATATTTTCATTTTCGTAAGCTCTGACTAGACCTAAACCAACCAATGATAATGTTCTATTGCTTTCTATTGCAGTAATGTTATCTTTAACTATTGAACCTCTTAATGGAATACCAATCGATATTGAATGTAAAAGCATAAACTTTATAACTTCTAATAATTGAATTAATGTTTTCTCTTGACTATCCTCTGTCCATAAAATAATGCTATCTGAAACAATTATGATTTTAATATTTTCATAATTATAATGCGTTTTGCAAAACTCAACTTGAAAATTCATTAATAATTTGTATAAATCAACTAAAAAATCGTGATTATTGTTAAGAACTAGGCTTTTAAACCCAAGAATATCTAAAAAAGCAACATATGGTTTCTTAAATAATAAATCATTGATAAGTTGTTCATTTAGGATATTATCTTTAGACATAATAACTTAATTTTTTATTAACCTTATTGTTTTAGTTGAATTTGAAAACTCTATTTTTAAGAAATAGATACCTTTGTTGAGAAATGAAATGTTAATCTCGTTATCAGAAAGATTTATATTATTTATTTCTTTACCTAAAATGTCATAAAGTTTAACATTAATAATATTATTATCAGTTTTTATTTTGAATTTATCTAAAACAGGATTAGGATATATGAAGGTATCAAAATTTGAAGTTTCACTGAAATATGGTAATGATAAAACATTTTCTGTTCCATAATATTTTGCAAATGAACCTTTATCGCCAGAATAAATGGCAATTGGAACATTGTTAATAAACTCCAAAGAAGGATAATTACCTTTACCCGAACTAAAATTTTGGTTGCCGATATAGTTCCAATTTGTACCATTAAATTCAATTAATGAAACTTTGTTTTCAAAGCCACTTTGATAAATTATGTAAGGTTTGTTATTTTTTATTTTAAGATATGGATTATCTGATGAGGCGGTAAAATCTAAATTACCCATATTTTCCCAACTAGTACCATTGAATTTTTTAACTGATATTTTAAAGTTATCGTTTGCATCAATGAATGAAGCATATAAAATATTATTGAATACATCGATACTTATATCATTAGCGACACCAGTACTAATAGAAGAACCACCAACTGAAGACCAAGCAGAATTGTTATAACGTGAAATTACTGCGCGGTTATTAGAATTTCTGTAACCAAGGTAAATAATGTTTGGTACAATATTTTTGTCAATTTTTAAAACTGGATAGAAAATATTACCGGTAATCGTACTACTATTCATAGTCACCCAATTTGTGCCATTAAATTTTTTCATAATAATTGAACTGGTGTTTTCCTTCCAAACAATAATTGGTTCATTGTCTGAATTTATATCTATTGTTGCGTAGAAAACACTAACATTTGCAGCTGGTAAACCAGTTGATAGTAAATTAACCCAGCTGTTAGTTACAATATCAAATTTTTTAACCTTTAAACCATTACCCACACCAGTGTTGTAATGTACAACATATAAATTATCATTATTATCAATTGCTATATCACAAGCACTGTAATATACACCACCTAAAGAATTGCCTACTTGAGACCATTGACCTTGTTGATATTTTTTTACTGTCAATGTATTTTCAAAAAACTCTTCATGCAATACATAGATTATATTATTGCTGTCAGTTACAGTATGTATGCTACTTGTTTCTTTTGTAAATGGTTCGTCTCCAATAATCGTCCAAGCGTTGTTTATAAATTTTTTAACAACACCAACATTTCCGTTTTCTACATCTTTGTAAGCAATAAATACATTATTAGTATTATCAATTGAAATAGTCGAATAATCGCCTTGTCTATCAGAAATATATTGATTACCAACATTCGTCCAATTTGAGTTATTAAATCTGTATACAGACACATATTTAAATCCATTATCAGTTTTATATATCACGAATGGATTATTATTAGTGTCAAATGTAAAACTCAAGTCTAATGCATTAGCAGTAGTAAAACCTGAATTCCCCACAACAGACCAACTATTATTTATAAATTTTTGTAAAGTTGCTTTGCCAGAAGTTGCACCATCTCTATAAAGTATAAATGGAATGTCATTATTGTCAAATCTTATAGAAGTATAAGTTGATTCTCCAAGTGTAAATGCTTGGTTTCCTACATATTCCCAAGAACTTCCATTAAATTTTTGAACAGAAGCTTTATTTACTATGGCAGCATCAGAATATACAATATAAGGTATATTTTGATTATTTATATCTAATGATATATAATTTGATTGATTTGCAGAAATCCCATCAATGCCTACTAATTCCCAATTTACCCCATTGAATTTTTTTACACAAGCTTTGTTTGAATTTAACGAGTTCTGGTATGCTATATATAGTACATTATTATTAGCAATCTTAAATGAAAAATCGAAATTTGTATTAGCAGATGTATTACCAACGCTTATCCAACTTGTACCATCAAATTTTTTTATTTTTATGTCTGTATCTTTATATGCAACATAAGGAATATTATTACTGTCAAAATCAATGGAAATAAATGTTGTGATACCATCAGAAAACCCTAATGAACCAACTGTAATCCATTTATTGTTAATAAATTTTCTTACTGATATTTTGTCATTATTAAATACATCTGAAAATGCAATATATGGGACATTATTATTGTCATGGGTGATTTTTGAGTAGTTTACCTTACCAAATGATGGTTGGTTAAAATCATCTGGACCTAGTGGAAACCAAGTTTCTTGTGAATTGGAAAAATTAACAACCAATAATGTGACTAAAAGTAATAGTTTTTTCATTTTTCTAAATTTTATTTAACGTTCTGTTGAGCTAAAATAGCAGGTAACGTCAGACTGTGAAAAAACTTCCACAATCCACAAACAAATATAAAAAAATACTTGTAAGAAAAACATATTTTTCTTATTTTTAACCATGCAACACATCCAAGGAATATCACGCAATCAGCTTCAAGTGAGCAGTCTAG
>JADBYA010000066.1 GCA_020403245.1 Flavobacterium sp.
TATAAAAAGAAGAAAAAAACACGCGCCGATGTTGCTCGTGAAAACGGATTAGAAACTTTGGCAAAAATTATAATGTCGCAAGCAAATGACGATATCGACTTCATTTCGTCAAAATATTTGAATAAAAATGTTGCCAACGAAGACGAAGCTTTGCAAGGTGCGCGCGATATTATTGCCGAATGGGTAAACGAAAATATAGCCGTTAGAAAAAGCTTGAGAAGATTATATAATAGAAAAGCAATCATTGAAACCAAAGTTGTAAAAAAGAAATCGGAAGAAGAAGAAGCTCAAAAATTCAAACAATATTTCGATTGGTCTGAACCTATTTCAAAAGCGCCATCGCACCGATTGTTAGCCATGCTACGTGCCGAAAATGAAGGTTTTATAAAATTAAAAATTGAAACCAATCTTGATGAAGTTTATGATATAATTGATGAATTAGTTATCAAAAACGGAAACAGTCCTTCTATTAATCATGTTCAACTCGCAATTGAAGACAGTTATAAACGATTACTTCATCCAGCAATATCTAACGAAACGTTGCAAGAAGCCAAAGCTAAAGCCGATAAAACTGCCATCGATGTTTTTGCAAATAATTTAGGGCAACTTTTGCTCGCGCCACCATTAGGAGAAAAAAGAATTTTGGCAATCGATCCAGGTTTTCGTAGCGGTTGCAAAATTGTGTGTTTGGACGAAAAAGGCGATTTATTGTACAACGAAACCATTTATCCACATCAGCCACAAAATGAAACTACAATGGCGATGAAAAAGATAAAATCAATGGTAAATGCCTATAATATTGAAGCAATTTCTATTGGAAACGGAACAGCAAGTCGTGAAACCGAATTTTTCATTAAAAAAATTGCATTTGACAAACCCGTTCAGGTTTTTGTCGTTTCAGAAGCCGGCGCATCGGTTTATTCGGCAAGTAAAATTGCACGAGATGAATTTCCAAATTATGACGTAACGGTTCGTGGTTCGGTTTCTATTGGAAGACGACTTTCTGATCCGTTGGCAGAATTGGTAAAAATCGATCCAAAATCCATCGGAGTTGGACAATATCAGCACGATGTTGACCAAACTAAACTGAAAGAAGAATTAGATAATACCGTTGTTCGTTGTGTGAATTCTGTTGGAATAAACATCAATACTGCGAGTAAATCGTTGTTGAGTTATGTATCCGGAATAGGCGAGAAGATGGCAGAAAATATCGTGGTATATCGTTCCGAAAACGGACCTTTTGAAGACCGAAACCAAATCAAAAAAGTACCACGATTAGGCGAAAAAGCGTTTCAGCAAGCCGCAGCTTTCATCCGAATAAAAGACGGAAAAAATCCATTAGACAATTCAGCTGTTCATCCCGAAGCGTATGGAATTGTGGAAAAAATGGCAAAAGATTTAGGATTAAAAACCAACGAATTAATTGCCAACAAAGAAAAAATTGCTTCAATAAAACCCGAAAATTACATCACCAACGATATTGGAATTTAAGGAATAAAAGACATTCTGAAAGAACTCGAAAAACCAGGATTAGATCCAAGAAAAGCAGCTAAAATTTTCGAATTTGATGCTAACGTAAAAACCATTAAAGACGTTCGTTCTGGTATGATTTTACCAGGAATTGTCAATAACATTACAGCATTTGGTTGTTTTGTCGATATCGGAATAAAAGAAAGTGGTTTGGTTCACATTTCGCAACTTAAAGAAGGATTTGTTTCCGATGTAAACGAAGTGGTGAAATTGCATCAACACGTTCAAGTAAAAGTCGTTGAGGTTGATGAAGACCGAAAACGAATTCAGTTGACGATGATACTTTAATAAGTAAAAAACAAAATTCCAAATTCCAATTGTTTACAAATGGAATTTGGAATTTTAAAAATTGGAATTTACTATTTATTTAGATTCTTCTTCTTTTTTAGAATTTGCAGGTTGTTTTTCTTCACCTTTTGAAGCGTCTTTAAATTCCTTAATACCAGTTCCAAGACCTTTCATTAATTCTGGAATTTTTTTACCTCCAAAAAGCAACAAAACAATCACTAAAATTACGATTATTTCGGTCATACCAAATCTTCCCATGATATAAATTTTTATGCTTTCGCTGATTTTTATTTGAATAATGAGACAAAGGTAAAAAGAAAATGAATGTATTTGTCTTAAAACTATAATAAATGTGCTGAAACTACGTTTAAATTATAAATTATTTAATTTCTATATTTGTAAAACAATATTAAAAACATGTCTGAAAAAAGACTGAAACGAAAAATCATCAAGAAAAAACTATTCACAAAAAACCGTTTGGTTATTTTGAATGAAGATACATTTGAAGAAATTTTTTCGTTGCGATTAACTTTAATGAATGTTTTTGTGGTAGCAACAGTTGGTGCATTACTCATCATTTTTGTAACTACATTCATCATTGCTTTTACACCACTTCGCGAATATATTCCAGGTTATGCATCAGCAAAATTGAAAAAAGATGCTACTGAATTAGCCTTAAAATCGGACTCATTAGCTTTAGCTTTGAAAAAAAATGAAGCCTATATTGCATCCATCAAAAAAGTTTTAACTGGCGATTTGGATTATGCAAAATTCAGCAAAGATTCATTACTAACCCAAGAATCCGAACCTGTTGAAGAAGATGAATTACAACCTAGCAAAGAAGAGTTAAAACTCAGAGAAACTGTAAGTCGAGAAGATAAATACAATCTTTTCGAAAAAGCAAAGCCAAAGGTTAGTACTGTTTTGTTTCCGCCAGCCAAAGGAAGTATTACCGAAAAGTTCAATGCTAAAAACAAACATTTTGCTGTAGATGTAGCTTTACCACAAAATACACCAATAAAAGCAACACTAAACGGAACAGTAATTTTTGCCGA
>JADBYA010000067.1 GCA_020403245.1 Flavobacterium sp.
AATCAATATGAGATAATTTCATGTCTTGAAAATGAATTAAACAGAATTTTTCGGAAATATCGGAAACATCGGAAATCCATATCAATACTGGGCAAAAACCACTTTTACTTTGCCTCAGAATTAGTTCTTGTTCTATATCGCGATAGAACAAATGTACAAAACTAGTTCTAAAAAAGTGTTGTTGTACAAAACCGAAATTTTTGTTCGGGAAGTATAAAAAATAAGGTTTTGTAACAACACACTTCACTTCCCAAAAAAAACAATCGAGTACTCAAAAAAAAGCTCAGGCATTTGCCCTGGCTATGGCTTCGGACAGAATCCGGACAGCCAAAACGATGTCCAATTTTTAAATTTTAAAATCATGAAAAAAATAATTTTATTCTCGTTACTTATGATGTCATGTGTTTCATTGACATCTTGTACAGCAGATGCAATTGAAGAAAAAGTTGCCAATCAAACAGTAAGTGCTGATGGTGATACTGGTGGACAAACAAGTCCATTAACACCTCCAACACCACCTAAAAAACCATAATTTTTTTGTAGAAGTACTTTTTCTATATAAAATTTAATAATTTCGGGAAATGATACTAAAGCGGTTTCTTTTCCCGATTTTTATTCTTTTGATTTTTTCATGTAAGAAAAACTCAGATTATGATACTGATTTTAATTCCATCAATTATGATGATGCTATTAAAAAAGCAGCTGAATACTTAGAAAATCAAAAATACGACAGTGCTTTCTACTATTTTGAAAAAGCCAATATTTTAGCAACGGATAAAAAGCAAAAAACCTATGCTTTAATGCTTATGGCAGATATTCAAATTATTAATTCTGATTACACTGGTGCCGAAACCACAATTACGAAAGCCTATGAAAATTGTGATAATCCTGAATATTTGACCTATATCTACAATACCTTTGGAAGGATTTATCAAGAATTAAATGATTACAACGAATCGATTATATATTATAAAAAATGTTATAATGATACCTTAAGTAGTAGTAACAAAGCCATTATAAAAAATAATATTTCGGTAAATTACATCGAAAATAAAGACTACAAAAAGGCAATACAATTACTTAAAACTATAGCAGAAGACGACTCTTTACAGTATAATAAAGCGCAGCATGCAAGAGTTCTAGATAATTTAGGATATGCCTATTTCAAAATAAATCATGATAAAGCATTTCCGCTTTTGAATGAAGCAAATAATTTGAGAAATAGTTTGTTGGAAGTAAACGAAAGTATTTCTTCGCAAATCCACCTTTCTGAGTATTTTCAAAAAACAAATCCTAAACTAGCCTATCAATATGCCCAAAAGGCATTCAATGCTGCACAAATAGTCAATAGTCCTGACGACAAACTAGAAGCTTTGAAGTTTATGATTGAAGCAAGTGACTCCAATCAAACAAAAGAATTAGCCTTACAACAAATCCATTTGTCAGACAGCATAACAAAAGCAAGACAAATAGCCAAAAACCAATTTGCAAAAATTAAGTTTGATTCCAAAAAAGCAACAAAAGAACTTGAAAGACAAAAGCAGTTAAAAGAATATTTCATACTTGGAATAGTATTACTCATTGGACTGGCTATTTTTATTTACTACAGAATTAAAATAAGTAATCGTAAAAAAATCGAAGAAACAGCCTATAAAACCGAAACTCGAATTGCCAAAAGACTTCATGACGAACTAGCCAACGATGTTCACAATGCCATAGCTTTTGCCGAAACCCAAAACTTGGAAAATCCACTAAACAAAGAAGCCTTGTTGGAAAATTTAGACACTATCTACTGTAGAACCAGAAACATATCAGCTGAAAACAGAGATATTGATACAGGGGAAAATTACCTCGAAAAATTAAAAGCTATGATGGCAAGTTATAACGCTGATGATAGAAATGTGATTGTAAATGTAGATGGATTTCAGCACCAAAAAACTTCCAAAGAAATCAAAGTAGCCATTCATAGAGTGTTTCAAGAGTTATTGGTCAATATGAAAAAGCATAGCCAGTGTACATTAGTTGGAATCAGCATTAAAACAGACAAAAATAGGATTGAAGCAACCTATTCCGATAACGGAATTGGAACGTCCAATTTGTTAAATTTAAAAAATGGACTTCAAAATGCGGAAAACCGTATTCATTCACTAAAAGGAAGTATTACTTTTGATACCGAACCCAACAAAGGTTTCAAAGTAAAAATTACAATCCCAAATTAAAAAGAGTATGTACAAAAAAGTTTTAATAGCCGAAGATTTTGACAGCATTAACATCGCTGTAAAACAAACCCTAGAAGAAATGGGAGTTCAAGAAATACACTATGCAAAATACTGCGATGATGCCATTATAAAACTCAAAAAAGCACTCCAAGAAAACAAACCATTTGATTTGCTAATTAGCGATTTATCTTTTGTAGAAGACTATCGCGAAGTAACCATAGCGTCAGGAGAAGAACTTATTCAAGCCATCAAAGAAATCCAGCCCGAAATAAAAGTAATTGTCTATTCCGTAGAAGACAAACCCTATATTATCAAAACTCTTTTTGACGAAGCACAAATCAATGGCTATGTAAAAAAAGGAAGAAACAGCATCAGCCAGCTCAAAACCGCAATCGAAAC
>JADBYA010000068.1 GCA_020403245.1 Flavobacterium sp.
AGCTTGTCGAAGACTTTTTTGTTAAAGCAATCTTTTCTAGTCAATTAGCAGCACTTCGATACTTCTTTCGTCAGTACAGGCGGAGCTCAGCACTTCGTTACTTCCTTCGTCAGTACAGGCGGAGCTCAGCACTTCGTTACTTCCTTCGTCAGTACAGGCGGAGCTCAGTGTGGCTATAGTTATTCAAAAATAGAGTTTTTCAGTGCATAAATGGCATTGAGAGTGTTAGAAAAAGAGAACTTACTTATCCATTTTCTTATTTTTCAATAAATAAGCCGAAGTTTGATAATAAGAAATAGTCTCTTTAATCAAATCTTCCCGAAGCATAGTCATAGGAACTTCGGTATAATGCACTTCAAATTCGGGTTTGAGTTTAGGGTTTTTGGTGTGAACAAGTGCAAACTGTTTTACTTTTCGAACTGGCGATATAATAGTGAGTACATTATCTTTAATCAATCCCAAGTCTTGATATGTAGCTACAAAAGCTCTTGGTTTATAATCTACCTTAAAAACATCTTGCCCATAAAACTTGCTATCATAATTAAAATGCAACAACCCAAACACTGTAGGCATCACATCAATTTGAGACATTAAAGTATCAAAATGTTTTGGTTTTATAAACCCAGGCGAATAAACAAGGGCAGGAATACGGTATTTATCCAATGGTAATTCGGTTTTTCCGGAGCTCGAAGCGCAATGATCTGCCAATATAACAAACACAGTATTCTTAAACCAAGACTGCTGCTGAGCCATCTTAAAGAACTGTTTCAAAGCATAATCGGTATATTTCACACCGCCATCTCTAGATTTAGAGGTCCCCGAAATATCTATCTTTCCTTCAGGATAAGTAAATGGACGATGGTTACTCACCGTCATGATATGATTAAAGAAAGGTTTGCCTTGATTTGCTTCTTTGTTCATCTCCATAATTGCTTTGACATACATATCTTCATCACAAACACCCCAAATATTAGCAAAGGTAATTTCCTCTGGTAGGAATGATTGTTTGTCAATAATAGCATAACCATTGCCACCAAAGAAGTCTTGCATGTTATCAAAATAAGCATCGCCACCATAAATATACTTGACGGTATAGCCCTTTTGCTTAAAAATATTTCCAGTGGTGAACTTGTTTTTATTGTCTTTTCGTTTCACTACGCTTTCGGCAGCACTTGGAGGAATACACATAGTAACAGCTTCCAACCCGCGAACAGTTCTATTTCCAACAGCATAAAGATTTGTAAACTGTAAACTTTGATGAGACAATGAATCAAGAAATGGCGTTATATGATTCTCATTGCCATATTCAGTCATGAAGTCTTCACTCAAGCTTTCAATAGTTATTAAGACTACATTCTTGCGCACCTCGGTAGAGTCGCCTTTGATGGTATGCAAAGTACTTTCGCCATTTATGCCCGGCAGTTGTTGTTGCAACATTTTAAAAGCTTCTTCATTGGGCATGGTGGTATAAAATTTATCAAACTCCAATTCGTTATTCATAAAAGCAACATAAAACTTGTAGATGCCATTGGCTTGCAATTCATTAGTAAAAACATTACTCGATTTCTCCTGAATAGCCATCAACGGAATAGCAAATAGTGCAATTATAAATAGTGCGATATAAATCCCCAATCCTTTTAGTTTATCACCAAACGAAGGCAACTGGTTTAAAAAAGGTTGGGTATGTAACACAATAAAATAGGTAAACAACCCACTAATCAATCCCACAACTATAAATAATGGTATGACAGGATACGATTCCATAATGTTGCCAATAACGGTATTGGTATACACCAAATAATCCACCGCAATGAAATTATAGCGCACCCCAAATTCGTTCCAAAAGAAAAATTCGCTTATTGCGTTTTGAACAATCACCAAAACAAAAATGAAGATGGTTATAACATACAAGACCAATCGAATTCTTTTGCGATACTTCGGCAAGAACAACATCAATCCAAAGAAAAAGGTTTTAAAAGCCACAAAGCTGATAGCTACTTCAGGTGCAGAACCTCCGTATTCATTCAATATTGTATTGCCAAAAGTGATATAGAGCAATAAGACTAGCATGCCACTAAATATGATAAATCCTGTTGGTCTATCATATTTGCTATTGTATAAAAACAACAAATACAACCATAGAAAAGCACTGGCAACAATAAATACCAATACATCAGAAACAAAACCAAATGAAAAGATTTTGAAAATTTCTATGACACCAAAACTAGATTGTGTGATAGGATGGAAGAGGAGTACAAGTCGGAGGATAATATTAACAAATACAAATACTACTATTAAGTTAATAAAGGGAGAATATTTATTGAAATAATTCATTTTGTGATTTGAATGTTTTGAATTGCTAAAGTACAACAACATTTTTACAGTAATTTACCCTAAAATTAAAGTTAGCTTAAACTAAAATTAATATTTGATTAAATATGACAAAAGTCATTCCATGGGTTGCGGAATTACTATACTTTTATCAAAACTAAATTTGAGTTTTCCTTACTTTTACTTGTTTACCATTTTAAATGAAAAAGATGAAGAAGATACTTATTACTATCACATTATTAATTACAAGTTTAACTTATTCACAAAACTGGAAAACCAATTTTGAAGAAGCCAAAGCAACCGCTACAGAGCAAAACAAAAGCATATTGCTAGTGTTTTCAGGTTCTGATTGGTGTGGCCCATGTATCAAATTAGATAAGAATGTTTGGCAATCGGCTGATTTTAAAACCTATGCAGAAGAGAAGCTAGTATTATTGCGAGCCGATTTTCCAAAAAAGAAAGGCAACGCCTTGCCCGAAGATATAAAAAACGGGAACTTAGCATTGGCTGAAAAATACAATAAAGACGGCTATTTTCCGTTTGTTGTAGTATTAGACAAAACAGGTAAAGTACTTGCCAAGAAAGGGTATGAAAACCAATCAGCAACTAAATATATTTCAGAATTACAAGCCATTATAAAATAAAGCATGAATAAACTCTTGATAGTATTACTCACCGTTGGTTTCAGTGCCAATGCGCAACTCATTCACAAACGAAAAGTGAGTTTGCTGGGCAGTCCTTTTGAAATAACGGTGGTTGCCAAAGATACCATTCAAGCCAATCTGTTTGAAGATCAAGCCATAACCGAAGTAAAGAGGATTGAATCCCTAATCTCCGATTGGATACCAACTACACCAGTTTCACAAATCAATCAAGCAGCGGGAAAACAAGCAATTAAAGTTCCTTTGGAATTGATAGAATTGATAGAACGTTCCATTAAAATCTCCAAACTCACAGATGGTGCTTTTGATATTAGTTATGCATCAATGGATAAAATATGGAAATTTGATGGCAGTATGACAACCATGCCCACACCAGAAGCCATTAAACAATCGGTAGCTAAAGTGGGCTATGAAAAAATTATCATCGATAAAGAAAATCTAACGGTAATGCTCAAAGATGAAGGGATGAAACTCGGTTTAGGAGGAATAGGACAAGGATACATAGCGGATAAAATAAAAGCATTGTTACTGTCAAAAGGATGTGTTGCCGGTTTAGTCAATGTTTCGGGCGACATTAGCACTTGGGGAAAACAACCCAATGGCGAACAATGGAAAGTGGGTATTAAAAACCCAATGAATAAGAATAAAATATTTGCAACCTTTCCACTTGAAGATACTGCAGTAGAAACTTCGGGTAGTTATGAAAAATATGTTACCTTTAATGGGAAAAGATATTCACACATTATAGATACTAGAACTGGATATCCTGCAACTGGTTTAATAAGTGTGAGCGTATTTGCAAAAACCACAGAACTAGCCGACGCTTTGGCAACAGGAGTTTTTGTAATGGGAAAAGACGCTGGTATGAATTTAGTCAACCAATTACCAGGCATCAGTTGCATTATGGTAGATGAAGATGGAAAAGTATCGACTTCAAAAAATATAGATTTAAAAAAATATCAACATGAATAAAGTAGTTGGATTACTAGTAGTAATGGTTTTGCTCTCCTCTTGTACAGCAGTGAAAGAATACGAAAAAGAATATATCAACGATCCCGAAATGAAATTAGCAGCAAAAACTACTGAAAGATACGATGTTACTTTTCAAGTATATCGTGAAGCTGCAGCTGGAGCCAATGGTGGAAAAACAGGTGGCGGTTGTGGTTGTAATTAATCAATAAGATGAAAAAGTATTCAATTGTAATCGCTATTTTATTAAGTTGCTTTTCTTTTGCACAAGATAAAGACTCTACCGCTACCTTTAAAAAAAGAGTTTTAGATGCTACAGAAGTTGACTATTTAATCAGTTATTATAAACAAGATGGAATACATTCTGCTGTCTCTGGTGGTATGGGTTCTGAAAAATTAACCGATTTAGCATCAAACATTGTAGTTAGCATGCCTCTAAATGCTGATGATGTTTTGACGGTGGATTTAGGAATATCTGCCTACACTTCGGCATCATCAAGTAATATTAATCCTTTTAATGGCAGTGGAGCATCAGGTGGTGGTGGAGATGATGACAAGAAAGTGTCCGAACCTTATGGAACACCATGGTTAGCTTCTTCTGGAGCATCTGCTGAAGATCAACTGGTGAGCATCAATGCCAACTATAGTCACAGTTCCGACGATAGAAATTTTATTTGGAATACTGATATCTCTTTTTCTAATGAGTATGATTACACTTCAATAGGTTTTGGAGGTGGTATTGCCAAATTGTTTAATGAAAAAAATACGGAATTGAGTTTGAAAGTCAATGCCTATTTAGACCAATGGCGTCCTATATACCCAACAGAACTTCACGAATACTCTAAATATGGTAGCAACTTCTTAAATGCTGGTTACTTTGCAGGTGTTACCGTTTATGATCAAAACGGTTTGGCAACAAGTAATTATTTACCTTCAAAATTTGAACCGTGGCAAACTGTAAACAGAAATTCCTATTCGCTATCATTCTCTTTCTCGCAAATACTAACAAAGAAGTTGCAAGTTTCTTTATTTTTTGACGTTTTACAACAAGAAGGCATGTTATCAACACCATACCATAGAATATATTTTGCCGACAAACCAAATTATTATATAGGACAAACACAATATATTCCAGTTTATGAAACACCAGAAAACATTGGTGTTTATAGATTAGCCGATGATGTTGAGCGATTACCTGGCACTCGATTTAAATTACCAGTTGGAATACGTTTCAATTATTATGTAAACGAAACTTTCAAAATAAGGACTTATTACCGATACTATTCTGATGATTGGGGAATTATAGCACACACGGCCAATATTGAATTACCATTTAAATTGAGTGATAAATTCACTGTTTATCCTATGTATCGTTATTACACTCAAACGGCTTCTAAATATTTTGCCCCTTTTGAAACACATCAATCTACCGAAAAATATTACACCTCTGATTATGATTTGTCAAAATTCAACAGTAATCAATATGGAATTGGAGCTTCCTATGTTGATATCTTTACCAAAGCCCATATTTGGAAATTTGGCTTAAAAAATATCGATTTTAGATACAATCATTACTCACGAAGCGATACCTTAACGGCAGATATTGCATCAATGGCCTTCAAATTTATTTTTCAATAAAAAACAGTCCTATGAAGCACATACTATTGGTGGAAGATGAAGAAGGAATTGTACAATTCTTAAAACAAGGATTGGAAGAAGAAGGGTATATAGTTTCAGCCGCAAACGATGGCAAAGAAGGATTAAAACTTTTTAAAAATGATAAATTTGATTTATTGTTATTGGATTGGATGTTGCCAAAAATGACAGGTTTAGAACTCTGTAAAACCATTCGACAAGAAAACAACAAAGTGCCAATTATCTTTTTAACTGCCAAAGACACAGTTCAAGAAACAGTCGAAGGATTGAAAAGCGGTGCTAATGATTACATCAAAAAACCGTTTAGTTTCGACGAATTGGTCGAACGAATAAAAGTACAACTCAGGGACAAGAAAGAAGAGGAAATTTTAACACTTGGAACCATCGAAATCAATATTCAAAAACACCAAGTAATTGTAAATAAAATTGAAGTTTCTTTAACCCAAAAGGAATTTGATTTGTTGCATTATTTGGTTAAAAATAAAGGGGTTGTTTGCTCTAGAACTCAAATTATTCAAGATGTTTGGAATATTCATTTTGATTACGATACCGGTGTTATCGATGTTTTTATGAATGCACTTCGAAAAAAACTTAATCTAAAAGTAGATGAAGATTATATCAAAACTATTCGTGGTGTTGGTTATATCGCAAATGATTAAATACAATGCAACAACTCTCTTTTAAAAACAGAATAGCTTCCAATTATTTAATATCCACTGCTTTATTAATATCTGTAGTGTTTTTTGTCATATACTCTATTGTGCGGTATAGTGTTTATATTAAAGTAAATGCTGATATACAATCAGAAGTAGTAAAACATTTAAAAGAAATTGAAGTTAAGGAAAACTGTGTGCTATTGGTTCGAGAAGAACAATGGAAGTCAATACAATTCAATAAAGTAGATGTCAGTCCAGCTTTTATTCAATTTGTAGATGAATTAGGGGCTTTGGTAGAAAAATCGCCAAACTTGAAACAAAAACAATTGAAATACAATCCTGACGCAAAAATCAATGAACTTTTTGATACCAAATTAGAAAATATTTCGGTGCGTCAAATTCAAGTTCCATTATACCAAGGTACAAAAATTATTGGTTTTCTTATCGTTGCTATGTCATTAGAGGACTCGGCTATGGTATTGAATAATTTATTTACAATACTATTAGTTTCCTTTCCATTTATTCTTATAGTTTTGTTTTTCATCGCTCGATTTATTGCAGGAAGAAGTATAAAACCCATCAGTTCGATTATAGAAACTTCTAATATTATTACAAAAGATAATCTAAAATCCAGAATTCCGTTACCCCAAAACAGAGATGAATTGTTTACGTTGTCCAAAACGATAAACAACTTATTAGACAGAGTTGAAAACGCTATAGAACGTGAAAAACAATTCACCTCCGATGCTTCTCATGAACTCAGAACACCATTGGCAGTAATCAAAGGTACATTGGAAGTACTGATACGTAAACCTCGTAATCCTGAGGAATATAAAGATAAAATTGATTTTTGTATCAGTGAAGTAAATCGATTAAATCATTTGGTAGACGAATTGCTTTTATTGGCACGTTTTGAAAATCAAAAACAAACATTAAAGGAAGAAAAAGTTTCACTTAATGCGCTATTTTTAGACATCATCTCTCGAAATTCATCAACAATAAGCGATAAGAAGCTAAAGTGTAATCTGCATTTTGCAAAAGATTATTATGTCCATACCGATTCCTATTTACTTTCTATTATTGTCAATAATATTTTGACCAATGCTATTAAATATTCAAAACAAAAAGATACTATTAATTTTGAAATAGCCGAAACATCAGACACATTAGTTTGCACAATAACCGATACAGGAATAGGGATAGCATCAGAAGATTTGCAAAAGATATTTAACCAATTTTACCGTTCAAAATCCAATGAACATCCCGAGATAAAAGGAACTGGTTTGGGATTATCA
This sequence comes from Flavobacterium sp., assembly GCA_020403245.1. Taxonomy (GTDB): domain Bacteria; phylum Bacteroidota; class Bacteroidia; order Flavobacteriales; family Flavobacteriaceae; genus Flavobacterium. Next base: position 7,570 of record JADBYA010000068.1, read on the forward strand.
ATAGTAAAAAGATTGTGTCTTCTACTTCAAATTGAATTACAAATTGAGAGCAAAGAAAACGAAGGAACCAAAGTAATCCTGAAATTTAAAAAATAATGATATTTATCATGTTCTTACCAATTTATTAAGTTTAAATTTGATTTATAATTTAATATTTAAACCATGACCGATGCACATTTACATTTAGTTGTCAACCATTTTCCAATTATTGGGACAATTTTTGGCTTTGGAATTTTAATTGCTGGATTAATTTTAAAAAATAATACAGTAAAAAATGTCTCTTATGTATTATTCATTATAGCCGCAATATTTGCTGCTGTCAGTATGGGAACAGGAGAGGGTGCTGAAGAAGCTGTGGAAGAAATGCCAAACATTGGAAAACAAATTATTCACGAACACGAGGAAATAGCTGAAAAATTAGCTTTGGTATTGTATGTGCTTGGTGTTGTTTCATTACTAGGATTGTACACCAATTTAAAAAATCATACCAAAGCCAAATTGATTTCTTATATAGCACTTGTCACCGCTGCCGTTGGTGTTTTTCTAGCACAACAAGTAGGTACAACGGGTGGGGAAGTTCGTCATACGGAAATAAGAGCAAATGCAACAGATACAATAAATACTGTGACTACAGAAGAACAAGAAGAAGATTGAGCACTATTTAACACATAGTCATAAACCTAATAGTCAATTCTGTTAGGTTTTTTTATTTTATTGCATCATAAATTAAAATTTTTTAAAAAAAGCTACCCATTATCAATTATCTGCTAATTTTTAAGAATTACTTTGTTCGCAACCGTAAAATAAATTACATTTACTTTTTTGTAAAAATGATTAAAAAGCATGCGCAGAGCAGAAGGTAGTGCAACAGAAGATATAGAAACAAAGAATATAATCGAGCCACAACTCAATATTATTTTAACCACTGACGAAGATGATGAACGACCAGTATTCATTTCGGGAAACTTTAATAATTGGGTTACACAGGATAAAAAATTTGAAATGGAACGAGTTGGACAAGGATTGTATCATTTCAAATTTGAAAATGATTTTACCTATCCAGATGAAATGTTATACAAATTTACGCGTGGTGACTGGAGTGAAGTTGAAATAGATAAATTTGGAAACCGAACTGAAAATCGTTCTTGTAAACAAAAAAATGGGGTGCGCAAGGAACATGTTGCCAAATGGCGTCACAATTGGTTACCATTCAAATCAAAATTTTTGCCACAAGTACATCTCATTTCTGAAGAATTTGAAATTCCACAATTAAACAAAACACGAAGAGTTTGGGCATTGCTTCCTCATGACTATGACACATCAACTGAATATTATCCTGTTTTATACCTTCAAGATGCTCAGAATTTATTCAATGAAAAAGCCAAATACGGCAATTGGGAAATAGATAAAAAATTAGCCGTAATGTCAGAATATAATATTGGAAACATTATAGTTATTGCGGTTGAACACGCCGAAAAAGAAAGAATTAAAGAATACAATGTTGGTAATACCGTTTTAGGAAACGGACAAGGAAAAAAATACATTCGTTTTTTAACAGAAACGCTAAAACCTTTTGTTGACAGTAACTTCCGAACCAAACCTGATAGAGAGTATACCGGTATTGGCGGTAGTTCTATGGGTGGATTGGTAAGTATATTTTCGGGGATTATGTATCCAGAAGTTTTTGGAAAATTGATGATTTTTTCACCTTCATTATGGGTTGTTCCAAAAATAAAACTATCTTTTCTCGATATGGATGAACCACAGGAAACTCGGATTTATCTTTATGCTGGTGGCAATGAAAGTGCAACTATGATTGATCATGCTAAGAATTTCAAAAAACGTTTATTAAAAAAAGAGGGATTTGTTGATAAAATGAAAATTCACTTAAGTATCAATATGGAAGGCAAACACAACGAAATATATTGGAGCGATGAATTTCCAAAAGCTATTGAGTGGTTGTATTTTAGCGATAAAAACGAATAAAAAAATGAATAAATAAGATGATTAAAATTAAAAAAATAAATACTCTAGATAAATTTACAGGAACCCTACTAATTCCTGTTTTTGAAACAACTGCAAAAAGTATAATTCCTATAGAATACCATGGAGTTTCAGTATACTCCCAAGTTTTTTATGGAAAAAAAGACACTCATTATTTAGTAGAAAAATACGATTGTACACACGTATTTATTGGGCTCGGTAAAGAACAAGATTATAAATCATTGAAAACAATTTTCAGAAGAATTGCTTCCAAACAAAAAGAAGTATTTGCTAAAAATGTTTCAGTAGTAATTCCTGAATCATTTGATATAGATCAAGTAGAAGCAACTTTTTCAGGATTGGTGTTAGGAACATACAATTTAGGTCATTACAAAAAAAATGAGGTGCATCCGTTTTTGAATGCTGATTTTGAAATGAAGTATATATCCAATACCGACTTTGAAGAAGCAATTGACAAGGGAATTAAAATAGCCAACGCACAACTCGAAACTATGGCTTTAGTTGATTTACCGCCCAATAAAGTCAATCCAAAATACTTAGCCAATTGGGCTCTTGAAACTGGAAAGAAATACGGGTTTGAAGTAACTGTTTTTGACAAAAAGAAAGCTACCGAAGTTGGTCTGCATTCGTTTTTAGCGGTTGGACAAGGAAGCGCCAATGAACCTCAATTCATCATCATGGAATATAAACCAACTGAAGTTGTAAAACATATAGGTTTGGTTGGAAAGGGAATTACATTTGATACTGGTGGTTTGAATATTAAAACTGCTGGTATGGTGCAAATGAAAAGCGATATGGCTGGAGCAGCTGCAGTTTTAGGAGCGATGCAACTCATTGCCGATTTGAAATTACCGTATCGAGTGACTGCTATTGTTCCTGCTTGTGAAAATTCGGTTGATGGGCATTCATTTATGCCAAGTGACGTCATTCAAAGTTATGCGGGACATTCAATTGAAATTATTGATACCGATGCCGAAGGACGACTTATCTTAGCTGATGGTTTGTCTTATTTAATAAAAAACTACAAACCCGAAACAGTTCTTGATTTAGCAACATTAACAGGAAGTGCGGTGGGAACTTTTGGTTATGAATGTGCCGCTTTGTTTACGAACAACGAAGATTTGTCAAAAAAACTACAACAATCGGGAGATGCAATAGGAGAACGGCTTTGGCAATTACCACTTTGGGATGCTTATAAATCTGATATTGAAAGTGAAATTGCAGATGTAAAAAATTATTCTGGAAAACCAGTTGCTGGGGCAATTTCGGCTGCCAAGTTTTTAGAATTCTTTACTGATGAACATCAATCTTGGGCTCATTTAGACATTGCCGGAGTGGCTTTTGGCGATGATGAATTTGCGAAAACCAAGCACGCTACTGGATATGGGGTGCATCTAATTACAAAATTCATCGAAAATCTATAATATATGGAAAATCCAATTAAAAACTTCATTTGTATTTCCAACTATTTCAAAGGGAATGATTTTTTAATCAACTTAAAAAAAGAAGGCAATCGAGTTTATCTCATTACTTCAGAAAAACTAAGAGAAAAACCTTGGGCTTTTGATTATATTGACGAAATATTTTTTATGCCGGGTCAAGATATTGATTGGAATTTAGATGATTTATTAGTTGGTGTCGCCGGATTAATGCGAGAAAGAAAAATTGACGGTATCGTTGCTTTGGATGATTTTGACGTGGAAAAAGCTGCCTATTTAAGGGAAAATCTCAGAATGCCTGGAATGGGACAAACCACAGGAAGGTATTTTCGTGATAAACTAGCCATGCGAATGAAAGCCAAAGATGCTGGAATTCCTATTCCTGCCTTTTGTTCGTTATTTAATGACGAAGAGATTAATCAGTTTGCTGATAATGTATCTCCACCATGGGTATTAAAACCACGTTCGGAAGCTTCGGCCTCTGGAATTATGAAAGTGCATTCCAAAGAAGAGTTATGGCAAAAAATTCATGAATTAGGCAATGAAAATCGTATTAAATATTTGGTAGAACAATTCAAACCTGGAGCGGTGTATCATTGTGATGGTTTGAATTGGAAAGGGAAAACATTATTTTCAATTACGTCACAATATTTAGCAACACCCATGGAGATTTCGCAAGGTGGCGGCATTTTTAGAAGTGCCACTATTCCATACAACTCAAAAGATGATAAAGAAATAAAAAAGGTAAATGAGCAAGTGTTAAAAGCATTCGGAATGATGCACGGGGCTAATCATACTGAGTTTATCAAATGCAATGATGATGGAAAAATATATTTTCTTGAAACCGCTTCTCGAGTGGGTGGAGCGCATCTTGCCGAAATGGTAGAGGCGGCATCTGGCGTAAATCTTTGGGGAGAATGGGCAAAAATTGAAGATTGTCTAATCAAAGGGAAAGAATACAAATTACCAACTATTCGTAAAGATTTTGCTGGAATTGTGTTAACCCTATCCAAGTATGAACATTCCGATTTATCTGGGTTTAATGATTCGGAAGTGTGCTTCCGTGTGCCGCTAGAATACCATGCTGGATTGATTGTAAAAAGTAATAATCATGCCAGAGTTCGTGAATTATTAGACGATTATGCCGAAAGATTGATTAGAGATTTTGCAACGTCCGCCCAACAACAAGCTGTTAATAAATTGCATTAAAATATATTTAAACCTGCAAGGTTTTTTAAACCTTGTAGGTTTTAGTTAAAAATGAAAACCTACAACAAACTCAACTTTCATTCCCATACGTTTTGTATTTGGAATGAAGTTCCATTAATTGAAATCAAAGAATTAAGAATCAATTATACTAGTCAATCCGGAAGTCACTATATTTTTACTTCTGAAGGTTTGTATCGTATTTCCAATCATTGGGGAAGAGTGGCCAACTGTCATTGGCGATTAATTCCTTTAACGGATTTTAAAAATCAAAATACCACAGTTGCTTTTGCCAATTGGACTGATTTTTATTCCAACGATGATACATCAAAACTCTTTTATATCAAAGTCGATTTTACGACATACGAGGTGAATTTTTACCATAAACAATCATTAGAAAACGATGATGAAGTGATTTTAAGAAATGCTAAAGACACCACTAAAATCATTAGAACCATTAAAGAAATAATTACTGAAGCCGCTTGGGCTAAGCATTTACGATTTGATGATTTGGAGGTATTGCGTAAAGAAATTGTAGAGCAATTGATAACAACTGAAAAAAGTTTTTTGGAGGCAAAGAAATTTTACTTTTAGTTGTCATTTCGACGAAGGAGAAATCACATAATACTCACTTCAACTCAACTTTTTGTATTGAGTCGAAATAGAGTTTTATATCCTATATAAAACTTGTTTAAAATAGTCATCATAAAGTCCATTACCGTTATGTTTTTCTTTTACAATTTGTGCAGCTTCAGCCGAAGCCATAAAATATTCTTCTGAATTGTCATCTATAGAACTACTTAAACAAACCATTTTATAAATTGGATTATTTGGATCAAGATTTTTTGCTTTTTCAAGTAATTCCTCTGCTTTTTTTTCATATTCGTCGAAATCTCCAAATTCGTATGGAAAAATTGACATAGTGTAACCTACAATAAAATTAAATTCAGGATTATTTGAGAATTTTGAATTACCTTCTGAAAACATTTCTTTTAATCTTTCTTCTCGTTTTATTTTTTCAACAAAATCAATAGGCATATTTTCTATTATTATCCAAAGAAAAAAATAAAAATATTTCCAAACTTCGAAATCACTTTTATCTTGATTGTACAAATTATGATATTCTTTAAATGCTAATTCAAAATCATTACTATTTTCAAGTTCAATAATTTTAATAAGCTCTTTTTGCATAATTTCTTTTATTTTAATTTATTAAACTCATTCTTATGGGATTTCTCCTTTGTCGAAATGACAAGTTTACGTTTAAATGATAGTAAATCAAATTACTTTTCAAACATCCCAACCGTTCCGCCAACCCAATCTTTGTCTTTATTGAATTTTACGCCAATCATTTCGCCACGACTTAAACGCACTAAATTTGTTACTAATGTTGGTTTTTCGTCATCTTTTGGCCAAACAGCAAGCAAGCGAACTTCGGCTTTAACCAAACCATCAGGACTTTTAATAATGGGTTTGTAGTGTACTTTTTTCTGAAGAATGTATAAATCTTTTTCGGTCACGGCATCGATATCTTCTTGTTTTACGTGGAAAATAACGCCACTTCCGGAGAAGGAGAACAAAGGTTTTAATACATAATTTTCTAAATCATTTGGAATTTCCTTTAAATCGGATAGGAGTGTGGTTTCTATAAAATACTTTCCTTTCAAATAAGGCAAAATGAATTTACTAATTCTAAAAAACCAGTTCGGATGTCCAGCCCATTCTACATCAATATCTGAAGAAAAATCAAAGTTTAATTGTAAATCCGTTCGCAAATCCAATTCATCAAAAATGACACGATTATAGATACGTTTTACTAAAATTTCAACTCCTTTGTCATTCTTATAAAATAATTGATTTCCTTTTTGATACAATTCCGTTACACAAACAATGGGAATCCCTATATCTTTATGACAGTAATAAAAATCAATTTTTGTGTTTTGCTTTTCGGGTTCAATTTCAAGAAGTATTACATTTTCTTTTGGAAAATCATTGCAAATCACTTCCTCAATTAGTTTTAAATAACTTGTTGGGTTTAATCCATTAAAAAAAGGAGTTAACTCAGAAAGGAAAGGGTAGTGGTTAACAAACTTTTGTGATAAATGATTTTGAAAATTGAATAATGAGGGAAATCCTTGTACTTCGATAAGTTTGGGAACTATTGCTCCATCTTCTTCGCAAATACCAAAATCGATAGCTAAAAACGTAGTATGATTGTCTTCGTTAGGAACTTTTCTGTTCAGTTCTAATGCTTTATTGGTAAGACTAATAAAATCCTCTTTTTTAATAAAATCAATTACTTGATTACAACCTTCAAGCAATTGAGCTTTCAATTCATTGGTAATAAAAAAGGGTGTTTCACCAATTCTAAAGGTTACTTTGTAATCAAAATCAGAGTTGATATCGTCAATGAAAGCATTGTATTTTTCTACTGAAAAGGCTTGGTTGAATTGGTTTCTATAGTTGGTATTCATTGGTTGAGTATTAAGACTAGAGAATAAAGTATTAAGACTAGAGTATTAAGTATTAAGATTATGATCGTTATAAATTTACAGTCTTGATACTTAATACTTAATACTTAATACTAATTAGACAATGTTTTTCTATGTTTCATCAAATCGTTTATTGCAATTCGAAGAAAGTTCGGGATAATAGTTTCATTGGTTTTATAAATCTTATCTTCATCCAATAAATCTTCTAACATATCACGAAACTTTTGTTTGCCTTTCATTTCAATAATTTTTTCTCTTCTTTCCGCACTTTTTAAATTGGCTATAAAACTTATAGGATCCGCTTCGGGATGGAATTGTGTGCCTACAAAATAATCGGAAAAACGAACAGCCATGATAGCTCTTTCATACTGCACATGGTCACGAATTTTTTCAAGAGAAATGATTTTGGCGGCTTTCTTTCTGAACATACTCAATTTTGGTTGAATCACTTGATAATCACGTGAATCTACAGCGTAAAATGGGTCGGCAAGACCTTCAAATAAAGGATCATTTAAACCTTCAGCAGTTTTATGAACCTTCATAACCCCAAAAGAAGTATCTTTTCTTTTGGTAATTTCGGCTAAACCAAAATGTTTGCAAGCCATTTGAAAGGAGTGACATATAAATAATACGTGTTTTTTAATCTTTTGTTCTTTATTCCATTCTGTCAAGCTATCAATAAAATCATAGTATTTTAAATCCCAATTGCCATCACCTTCTAATGGATTTCCTGGTCCGCCAGTAGAAATATAGATGTCAAATTTTTTTATATCGGGAAACTCAGATTTTCCTCTAATATCAAAAATTTGAAAGGTAACTATTTGGTTAAATCGATTGATGATATCAATGATACAGCGCATACCCTGATTGGGTTCACCGTCGTACATATCTAAAACTGCTATTCTAATTTGATTGTTCATCGTAATTGATTAATAGTGCAAATATAACTTTTTCAATTACAATCCTCTCGTAAACTCACTCGTAATCATATCAACCACTTTAGATAAATCCCGTGTTTCCTCAAAAACTTTCAATTGTTTATCTGCACCTGTTCCTTCTCGAAGTATTGTATGGATATAATCTATTTCTTCTCTGCTTCCCAATTCATCAACCACATCATCAATAAATTCGAGTAGTTCGTGAATTAACATTTTGGTTTCTACTTCTTCTTTTAAGCCAAAATCAATCATATTTCCATCAATTCCATAGCGAGCCGCACGGAATTTATTTTCTTTAATTAAGGCAATCCTATAAATATTGAAACTTGTATTATTGAGGGTTAGCTTATACAATTTAGCCACTATTGCCTGAATTATAGCTACAATACACATGGCTTCATCAACGGTTAAACACATATCCGTTATTCTGAATTCAATAGTGTCATAGAATGGATGCAACCGTAAATCCCACCATATTTTCTTTGGATTATCTATACACCCCGTTTTTACTAAAGTATCTAAATAATTGTCATAAGCTTGAACACTATCAAAGTATTCTGGCAAACCTGTTCGAGGAAATTTATCAAACACTTTGGTTCTAAATGATTTATAACCTGTATTTCTTCCTTCCCAAAATGGTGAATTGGTTGATAAAGCAAAAATATGAGGCAAAAAATAACAGGCCTGATTCATTAATTGAAGCCCAATATCACGATTTTCAATGCCAACATGGCAATGCATACCAAAAATTAAATTGGAGCGGGCTGCATCTTGTAATTCATTTACAATAGTATGGTAACGTGGATCATCTGTAATGGGTTGGTCTTGCCAACGAGAAAATGGATGTGTTCCTGCACCGCCAACTACAAGGTTTTGTTTATGGGCAAGTTCCACAATTTTACTACGAAGAAACCGAATTTCGTCTTTAGCTTCTTTAACATTTTTACAAATATTGGTACCCACTTCCACCACAGATTGGTGCATTTCAGCTTTTACTTGCTCATTTAAAATGACTTTTGCTCCATCCACAATTTTTGATAAATGAGATCGCAAATCGCGAGTTTCAGTATCAATTATTTGATATTCTTCTTCTACACCGAGTGTAAATACAGGTAATTTTTTCATCATTTTTCATTTGAAGCTAATCCAGCTATTCGTTTCAATCTTTTTTTAAAGAAAAAAGGATTTACACTACTATCTGGGCTAGGCCATTTCGTTTTTAATTCATATTATTTCACTGCAGCCGCATCTTTAATAAAAGTTCCCCAAGTCAAATTCATTTTTCCTGGTTTTTGTTTTTTTGCTGCTGCGATTGCCATTTTGGCTGCGTGTTCCACAACCCATTCAAAATTTTCTGCACCAACAGAAGTATATTCAGCATCGGGAGCTGGATTTCCAAAATCAATTGCATAAGGAATACCGTCACGAACAGCAAATTCTACTGTGTTGAAGTCATATCCCAAACCTTTACAAAGGCGTAATGTATAGTCTTTAACTGTGGCTAATAATTTTTTATCCACTGGAGGACCATCAATAACGTAGCGTAAATGATGTGGATTTCTTGGCTCATATTGCATTATTCTAACATCTTTACAACCTAAACAATAGACTCTAAAATATTCGGTAAATACAATTTCTTCTTGTAAAAGCATTACCAACTGTCCAGTTTCTTGATGTTTTTGCCAAAACTCTTCTTTGTTTTCAAGACGGTAAACGTTTTTCCAACCACCACCAGCATAGGGTTTCATATAGGCAGGAAAACCGATATAATCAAAAATGCCATCCCAATCCATTGGATATTTTAAGTTTCTAAAAGATTTTCCTGTCGTATCAGTTGGATGTTCTGCCGAAGGAAGAATTACCGTATTTGGAAGTGGAACTCCCAAAGTATCTGCCAAACAGTTATTAAAAAACTTATCATCTGCACTCCACCAAAATGGGTTATTAATAACATTGGTTCCAGTTAAGGCAGCATTTTTTAAATACGCACGATAAAAAGGAACATCTTGAGAAATTCTATCTATAATTACAGCATATTCACCGCCTTTGTTTTGAACTACTTTGTCAATAGAAACTGCCTCGGCTATAATTCCAGGTTCCTTTTTTGAGTTTACTCTTTCGATAAAGGCATATGGAAAGGTATCTTCCATTCCGAATAAAATTCCAATCTTTTTCATAATTCTTGTATTAGTTATTTTTGGTAATAATTTTTGTTGTTGATTTAAACAAACTTAATTCTTGATAAATAATGTGGAAACATTTCTCTCCAAACAGGCCAATCATGTTCTCTATTTTGTCTGATGTCTAACCAATGTGGGATGTCTCTTTGGGCTAGCACTTTGCTTAATTTTAAATTAGCATCAAGGCAAATATCCCAGTTTGATGTTCCAAGGACGATATCCATTTTCCAGAGTTCGCCATCGTTTAATCCATAAAGATAGTCTTCGGGACTATTGTAGAAAACATTATCATCCCAATGGCCATCCATAAAACTTTTAATAGAAAAAGCACCACTTAAAGAAAACATATGACTAACGTAACCTGGATGCTTAAACGCAAAATTGGCAGCATGATAACCTCCAAAACTGCATCCAGCAACGGCAACTTTCCCTGAACCTGTATTACTCTTTACACGTTCTACAATTTCATGGCAAATCATCTTGTCGTACCAGACATGGTTTTGTATGCGATGAACTGGATGAATATTTTTATTGTAAAAACTATCTTTATCTATACTATCAGGGCAGAAAATTTGAATTAAACCTTGCTCAAGATACCATCGTGCGCTTTCAATTAAACCTTGGTCTTTATTTTCGTGATAACTTCCCATAGAAGTAGGAAAGAGGATAACAGGATAACCAGCATGCCCAAAAACAAGCATTTGAATTTCACGATTTAAATTTGGTGAATACCATTTAAAATATTCTTCTTTCATATATAGTAATAGTTTTAAACAATTATAATGAAAAAAGTGTTGTAAACTAAATAAATTATTGATTTAAATCAATATTTACGATAAAATATTTATTACAATTATATTTTAAAAATTCTTTAATAAAGCAACTAAATACAGCTCTATATTTAAATAATTATCAATAATTTATTGGTTCAATTAATTCAATTCGATTAACTGTATTTGGCTTTTAAGTCTTTCAATTAACATATTCATCATTCGTTTATTCAAATTGGAAGAATTTAAAATATATTCTGCGTATTCATCCAATGTAAAAAAAGCAATCACCATCCCTTTTAGTGAATTTCTAAACTTAATATCCCGTTGAATAACATTTTCTATATAATTTATTTTTCTGTCAGGAGTTAAACTAAAAAATACATTTTTTTGCTTTATTGCATAATTAATGAATACCTTAATAAATAAGTCATTTTGTAACTTAAGAATAGGACGAAGTGTTTTGTTCTGAAAAGCTTCTTCAAATGTAGATTGGTTGTTAATTGCACCAATAGTCTCTCCTCTAAGTTCTAGTACAGTGTTGTCTCTAGCTTCCATAATTTTTCTTATAAAGCTATAAAAAAACCTCTGTTGTAAAACAGAGGTCTTTTATAGTTATGAATAATTAATTGTTAATTATTTTATCTTAAATACCACTTTACGAACTAAGCGTCTTGCATATTCAGAGTTTTTATCAACCGAATTGTCTACGCCATTTCCAACAATATTTAACCTAGAAGCATCAATTCCTGATTTAACTAAAATGTCTTTAACATTTTGAGCTCTGTCAGATGATAATTTATTATTATAATCTGTATTACCCAACTCATCTGCGTAACCTATGATATCGACAGATTTAGTAGGATTATTTCTTAAGTAATTCAAAATAAATCCTATGTTATCTGAGGACTCATTAGTTGGTTGTCTTTTATTTTTATCAAAATAAGCAGCTACATAACCCTCATTAATAAATTGTTGCAGCATACCTTCATTTATAGCATTCTTATTATTATCGTTATTTGTACTTATAGAATTATCTATGTATTTTTCTAACTGATCTGGTACTCCATTATTATTTTTGTCAACCATTCTACCTTTAGTATCTACAGCAACACCAGCAATAGAGTTGTTTTCAACATCTAGATAATCAGGAACACCATCTTTATCAGAATCATTCATTAAACCTTCAATTTCACCAATTTTATTATTAAGCGAGTCAAGTTTTGCATCATTTTTGTCTTTAATAATAGCCCAATCTCCGTGTATTTTTCCTTTTCCTAAAGCTACAGAAAGTCCAATAGAAGTTCTTACTAAACTCCCAGTTAAATTGTTTTTTGCTTCTGAAAACGTAATTCCGTCCCAATTATAGTGTTGTCTAACATTTGAATTAACTGTAAAATCAGCAAATACACTTACGTTTTTAAAAATTCTAATTTGAGGTGATAATCCAAGTACAGCACCGCCATTCCACTCTGTTTTATCTTGAGGCCCCATTCCTGGTGTCATACTAGAAACATTAAATCCGAAATGAAACAATAAACCAAAGCGACCTGATTGCTGTTGAATATCAAATAATCTTGTCAAATTAACAACTCCTTCGGCAGTAAATTGATTATGTTTCATTTGAAAAGGTAAACTACCAGAACCATTTTGTTCTTGAAGATTATCAATATTAACATTCGCTTTTACACCAAACTTTGGACTAAACATGTATCGTGCGCCTAAACTAAAGGAATTGAACACTACACCACCAAAAAATGTTCCTGGTTTATTTCCATAATATCCATCAGTGTATGGTTTTGCACCTTTGGACTGCCCAAAACTAGCTTCAATAGACCATCTATTGAAAACTTCTCGAACCAATTCCTTGTCAGGTTCTACTCCTTGGAGCTCTAAATTATTTTTATTTTTGTCATTTTTCTTTTGTGCATTAATAGCTAACGAAAAGCATAAAATGGTTAAAAGTAATAGTAATTTATTTTTCATAATTATTGTTTTGAATTATATTAAAATTTAAAATATTCACAAATATAAAGGTTTAGAATTAATATGCAATTTTTTTTTTTAGTAAGTCAAAAATCTACAATTTTGTAACCAAGTTAATTTTATTCCATTAAATCAATTTTTCCAGATGGCATTTCATAAATTTCTAACGAAAAATAAGGAATAGATGCAAAAATATGGTCAAATATATCTGCCATAATAAATTCATAACTCTCAAATCTTTTATCGTTGGAAAAAGCATATATTTCTAAGGGAATTCCCTGAGATGTAGGTTGCAACTGTCTGCAAAGTAGTATCATTTCCTTGTTCAATCCCGGATACTGGCTTAAATACTGTGTAATATATTTTCGGAATAATCCAAAATTTGTCATGTTTCTTCCATTAATCATCAAAGATTTATCAACTTGATTTGAAATATTGTATTTTTCGATTTCTTTTTGACGCTTTTCAATGTAAGCACTAACTAATTGAATTTTTTTTAGTTCGTTCAGTTCATTGTCTTTTAAAAAACGAATACTATTTGCTTTGATTAATATGTGTCTTTTAATTCGTCTTCCTTCTGAATTTAACATTCCGCGCCAATTTCTAAATGAATCAGAAATCATACTGTAGGTTGGAATTGTTGTTGTTGTATTGTCAAAATTTCTAACTTTAACAGTTGCTAAATTGATTTCAATTACATCGCCATCAGCACCAAATTTGTCAAACGTTATCCAATCACCAATACGAACCATATCATTTAGCGAAACTTGTACACTAGCTACAAATCCTAAAATAGTATCTCTAAAAATTAAAATAATTATTGCAGATATGGCACCCAAAGTGCCTAACATTTTGCCAGTACCGATGTCAAAAATCTTTGAAACTATTATCACAAAACCAACTACCCATAGTACAATCATAATTACTTGAATGTAGCTATCTATAGGTTTATCACTATAGGAAGGATTTTGTTTTAAATAATCTCTAAGCGCATTAAATATGGTTTTAATTATCCACAAACTTAAAAGCACAATATAAATCCCAACTAATTTTCCGAAAATGGACTCCCAATAGACAAAATTCTTTAAAATTATTGGAACCGATTTATATATAAAAAGCAACGGAATTAAATGCGCAATGTATTTCGCAGTTTTATTAGAAACCAATAAATCATCAAATTTTGTTTTTGTTTTTTTGGCTACAAAAATCATTGCTCTAACCAATACTAAACGGAAAACTAAAAAAATGGAATATGCAAAAAGGGAAAGTATTAAAATATTTATGAGCAAACTTAAATAGGATGAAAATGTTTCCCCAAAATCCCATTTCTTAAACAAAGGGTAGCTCCAGCCAAAAACTTTTTCTATAATTTTATGCATTTTTTATGTATTTTTTCTCTATATAAAAGGTTGCAAGTGGCAAAAGCGAAGCCAGTTGTACTAAAAACATTTCTTTTATATTCCAATTCTGATTTTTGCGAATTAAGAAAGCTAATGCAACATATAATATAAACAATATTCCATGAGTCATTCCTATTGGAAATAATAAAATTTTATACAATTCAATATTCGACGGCTTAATGATTAACATATTAAAGAATAGTGCTAAATAGGATATTCCTTCAGCTATGGCAGTAAATTTAAAAAGTTTGGTCATGATTTTCAATTTGATGTCAAAATTAAGTAATAACATTAACAAAGAAACTAAAAAGCGGTTACTTTTGCTTACATATAATTAAAATGAGCAAAAAAGAGTTAAAAAAATACGTAAATGGACTAAATAAAGAACAATTAGAAGAGCAAATTTTCGAGTTGTATCATAAATTTAGCGATGTAAAAGTATACTATGATTTTGTATTCAATCCCAATGAAGATAAACTTCTAAGCGAAGCTAAATTTAAAATCTCCAATGAATATTTCCCTATTAAAGGGAAAAAACCAAAAATGCGACGTTCAATTGCTCAAAAAATCATTAAGCATTATTTAACCCTTGGTGTCGACAGTTTTTTAATTGCTGAAGTGATGTTGTATACCATAGAAGTTGCTCAAACATTTTCATCAGAAAAAACTATTAAACAAGAATTGTTTTTCAAAAGCATGTTAACTTCTTTCCAACAAGCTGTGAGTTTTTTAATTGAAAATGGAATTTTTAATGAGTTTAAAAATAGAGTAGAGGCAATAAAAGAAGAGGTAATTCAACAAAATTGGATAAATGCTTATGAATTCAATGCCATTTTAGAACGATTTGAGTATTAATTATTTATTATTAAAACAATTAAATGATGAGTTAAGTATTTTTTAAATGTATTTTTGCAAAATTGAACAAATTAAATATGTCTCATAAAGATTTTAATGTTGAAATAGAAGAAAAAAAGGAACTTTATAGTTACCAAAAAGGAGATATTGACAAGATATTTGAACGTTTGGACAATGCTCCTAACAATTATCATTTACTATACCAACTCCCAACAGGTGGAGGAAAAACCGTTATTTTTTCTGAAATTGTGAGACGTTATTTGTCAAAACACAATAAAAAAGTTGTTGTTTTAACTCATAGAATTGAACTCTGCAAACAAACTTCCAAAATGCTAAAAGGGTTTGATGTTAAAAACAAAATTATCAATAGTAAAATTAAAGAACTACCAGATCAAGATGATTATTCTTGTTTTGTTGCAATGGTTGAAACGTTAAAAAATAGATTGAATGACGAAAAATTAATGATTGACAATGTTGGATTAGTCATTATTGACGAAGCGCATTATAATTCATTCAGAAAGTTATTCAGTCAGTTCAAAAAATCATTTATACTTGGTGTGACAGCAACACCTTTAAGTTCCAATATAAAGTTACCAATGCATCAAAATTATGATGAATTGATTGTTGGTGACACCATTCAATCCCTAATTGAAAAAGGTTTTTTAGCTAAAGCTACTACCTATAGCTATGATGTTGGTTTGACTTCTTTAAAAGTGGGTATAAATGGCGATTATACTGTAAAATCATCAGATGATTTATACATGAATATGGTTATGCAAGAAAAATTATTGCATGCATATATGGAAAAATCTACAGGTAAAAAAACGTTGATTTTCAATAACGGAATCAATACTTCACTATATGTATATGAAACCTTTAAAGAAGCAGGATTGCCTATTAAGCATTTGGACAATACAACTTCGGTAGAAGATCGAAAAGACGTATTACATTGGTTTAAGAAAACTCCCGATGCCATTTTAACTTCGGTTGGAATACTAACTACAGGATTTGATGAACCAACGGTAGAAAGTATTATTTTAAATCGCGCTACTAAATCATTGACTTTGTACTTTCAAATGATTGGTCGTGGTTCCCGAAAATTACCTCACAAAGATAATTTTATAGTTATCGATTTAGGAAATAATGCCTTGCGCTTTGGTTTATGGAATGATCCAGTTGATTGGCAACATATTTTTAAATCTCCTGAATATTATTTGGAAAATCTTAGAGATGATGCTGAAATTGAAAACAATTTCAAATATGTTATGCCAGACTCCATAAGAAAGATGTTTTCAAAATCAACAGAAATTACACTTAATATTGAAGAAGAATTTAAAAAAGTCATAGCACAAAACAGGCGTTCTAAAGAAGTTATTGAAAAATCGCTAAATCAACACGCCTTAATGTGTGTTGAAAACACAACAGGGCTAACTGCAGCAAGAATGCTTTCAAAATTATTAAACGATGACATTGAAAGTCGTATTAGACGTTTTGTAAATTGTCTTGGAAAAACTAGTAAAAATTATAGAGAATGGTTAATTGAAGATTATAAAACCAAATTATCAATAACAATAGGGAAAAAGTTTAGGGAGTTTAATTTTTAAAAATATTAATTCACATAAGATTATTTATTACATTGATTTACAATATTTTAATCACTTAAAATTTTATCTATTTACATTATTGCTTTATGAATTATAATTTATATTATGTAAAATAGATATTTTTACAAAACATCCTACTTTCTTTAAAATTATAGTTATAAAATGTTTTTAACAATTACGATAAATTGGGTAAAGCTTTATTATTTTTGTAGATAGTAATAATATAATATTTTTAAGAAAAAATAAATACATGAGTAATTCAATTGCTGAAAATATTGCTATTTTTTTAAAAGAATATGCTCCATTCAAATATTTGAATTTTGAAGAATTAATTCAAGTAGCAACCAGTATTGGTGTTGTTAGTTTAGAAAAACACAAAGTGTTATTTCAAATAAATGACACGCTTCACGAATCATTTTATGTTGTTGCCTCAGGAGTTATTAATCTTTCTGTTATTGCTGATTCAGAAGAAACATTACTCAATAAGTGCTATGCTGGTGATGTATTTGGACTTCGCCCTTTTTTCGCAAAGAACAATTACATGATGACCGCAAAGGCACGCGAAGATAGTATAGTGTATGCCATACCAATTAAGGTTTTCAAACCTTTTGTTGCTCAGAATCCCCAAGTATTGGATTTTTTGTTAGAGAGTTTTGCTACAAATACAAGAAATCCTTTTGACAAAGAAAATCGAGGCAACTTAATAACTGATACTGTATATACCGAAGGACAGTCAAATGAGATTCAGTATTTTCAATCACTTTCCTATAACAAAACTCCTTTAAAAGTCAATAAAGCATCTATTGCAAAAGACACTGCACAACTAATGACTGAAAACTTGGTTGACAGTGCTATTGTGGTGGATCAGAACTATCCTATTGGAATTGTGACGGATACTGATTTTAGAAATAAAATTGCCAACGGTAGATTTCCGATTACTGCTACTTTAGACAAAATCATGTCTTCGCCAGTAATAACAGTTCCAGAAAATGTCTCTGTTGCAGAATCTCAACTATTACTATTAAAGTATAATATTAGTCACTTGTGCGTAACAGCCGATGGTTCAGATAAATCAGAAATAAAAGGGATAATTTCAGAGCATGATTTAATTGTGGCACAAGCTAATAATCCTGGAGTATTAATTAAGGAAATCAAACGCTCTTTATCTCCAAAAGAATTAAAATCAGTTCGTGAAAAGTTAACAGAATTAATTCAAACTTCAATAGCTAAAAATATTCCATTACCACATATTTATAACATATCCGGTGAAATTATTACAGCAATTATTAAAAGATCGGTTGAATTAGCAATACTGGATTTAGGTTCTCCTCCAGCCCGATTTGCTTGGTTAAGCATAGGAAGTCAGGGACGAAAAGAACAATTATTATTAACAGACCAAGACAGTATTTTGATTTTTGAAGATGTTGCTGCCGAAAAATATAGAGATGTCAAAGATTACTTTTTAAAATTGGGAAAAAGGACTACTGATATTCTTGAAAAAGTTGGTTATAATTATTGTCCAAATGGCCATATGGCAAGTAATATGCTTTGGTGTAAGTCTTTGTCCGATTGGATTAAACAATACAATAGTTGGATGAAAACTCCTGGTGAAAATTCAAATGATATTAGTAGTATATTTTTTGATTACGAAATTGCGTTTGGTGAAGGAAAAATAGAAGATACTATAGCCGACTTAGTTTTAATTAATTCTAAAAACAATGCTTTGTTTTTTGATTATTTAGGTAACGATGCATTGCGAAAAAGCCCTGCACTTAACTTTTTTAAAAAATTTAATGTAGAAGAAGAAGGTGAAAATAAAGGTAAATTTGATATCAAAAGTAAAGCCATAATGCCCTTAGTCGATGGCGCTCGTCTTCTTTCAATTAGTATGAATTTACGTGGCATAAATAATACCTTTTCTAGATTTAAACAATTGGCATTGGTAGATCCAAAATTTTCTGAAGTTTATTTAAATTGTGCCGATGCATTTTTAATTCTATCTAAATTTAGAACATTAGAAGGTCTGAAAAATGATAATTCCGGAAACTTTATTAATATAGACGAATTAACTAAAATTGAAAAAGAAAGATTGAAAAATGCACTCATACCAATGAAAGAATTAGAAGATTTAATAAAAGACAAATTTCAATTAACACAGTTTTCATAATATGTTAGATTGGATAAAAAACATCAATAAAGAATACCCTGAATTTTGGAAGTCATATCTAGCTAAATTTGAAACTAAATCAAATCGCTATGTTATTCTTTCAACCGAAACAACCGGATTAAATCCCAAAAAAGATGTAATATTATCATTTGGTGCTATTGCAGTTGTTAATGATGTAATAAGAATTGGGGATAATTTTGAAGTGGTTATTTTACAATATAAATACCTTCATGATAATGGTTTGTCTAATGAATTTTTAATTGAAAGCAAATTACCTAAATTTACCGAATATCAAGCAATTAAAGCGCTTATTGATTATATAGGTAGTGCTGTTTTAGTTGGGCATCGCATACATTTTGATGTTGAAATGATAAATGATGTTTTGGAAAAAATGGATTGCGGAAAATTAAAAAATGAAGCTTTAGATATAGAGATTATGCATCAAAAACTACTAGATATTACTAATAAATCTTTCTCTTTAGAAAACTTAATTAAACATTACAAAGTTCCTTTAAACGATAGAAATTCTGCTTCTGATGATGCTTATTCAATGGCGTTACTGTTTTTAAAATTAAAATCTAAATTGGGATTTAAATAACAAAAACCCACTATTTTAAGTGGGTTTTTCGATCTGTCAAAATCAAACAAAACAATAATCAAACTATTTTATGGTTACCCATGTTTATTATTTTTTGATAAACATGTTAGTGTAGTATTTTCTACCTGTTTGAGTGTCGGTGGTCACTGATATTCCAAAGTGAGTGTAATCTCCTTCGATGTTGGCTTTGTGAGCAGGAC
>JADBYA010000069.1 GCA_020403245.1 Flavobacterium sp.
CCAAAGTGCATCTTTTATGCCGTTGGATTGAAGGATAGTAGCAATAGATAGAGGCTCATCGTCTGCATGGGTTTTGCCTAAATGATTAAGCAGCTTATCCCACCCATCTTTACAGGGTGAATGTGCTTTTATTTTGTTAAGGGTAGTGGTCATGGTTAAAATTAAAATATTCTTGATTGTTGTTTTTGTCTTTCTGTTTGCAATGCGTTCATAATAGAAGTATTTTCATATACCAATTCAACTTGCTTATACTTTGATATAGAAACAGACATAGATACTTTTGCCAACTCCCAAAATGTTGCATAAGTGCATTTGTCCAGCATCAAAGCATTTAATTCATAGCCATCACCTTCATAGTATGGGTCGGAAAAAAATTCATATTGAGAAGTATGGTATCCATATTTTTCATCAAATAAATTTACAAATTTGTTATAATCCCTCTTCAGCAAAAACCAAGACTGCTCCGGAAAATAAACAACGCATTTAGCATACTGCCTTGTAATTGGTGTAGCAAACAAAAACAATTCTATTTGCTCATTAAACAACACACCAGACATAATATAAATATTTTCCTCCTTTTTGCTCAATTTGAAGCCCTTTAACTTAAATTTTTCTACTGCTGCTGAAATGTTACCCGAAATTTCAACTCCATTGAAAGTTTGACTGAATGATTTAACTGAAATCGTAATCAGTAATAATAAAATAATTTTTTTCATTTTTTTGTTTTTTTTGTTTTTAATTAATCAGTATCATTTGCATATTCGATATGCTTATAGTAAACTTCTTCTTCTATGCTAATTTTATTCTTTGCAACCCAATCGGTAATTATTTGATTTTCCTCTGGAGTAAATAATGATTCATTCCATTTTGCCTTTTCCAAATTAGCGTGTTGGTATCCAGCATCAAATTGTTTGCTTCCCCACAACTCATAAGAACCAATTCCTGTGTTGGCAATTTCATAATCGCAATCAAATTTTACTTCCTTTTTCTCATCAAGAAGTTGTATTGTGCGATAGATAGATAAAGACATTATTGGCATAGTTTAGAATTTTTGTTTAAATTAGGATGATTAAAATAGGTTATTTTCCTTTTCACCGGATACGTTACAAATAATTTACCCAACTTGCTCAAAAACTTTTTTCGTTCTTTGCCTTGAACATAAAGTAAGTGGTCAATTAAATTTTGCACCAGCATAAGACGTTCTTGTTCACCCATTGTGTTTGTATCAAGCATCTTTTTCCGATTTAGGTTGTAAATAATAAACGAATAAAATAAAGACAATAAAAATAATAATATTTATAAACATTTTCATATTAGAAATCACTTTTAACAATTAAAAAATAAACTCCAGCATTTTTGACAACATTTTTCACTTCCGGCAAATCTTTGTTATTTGCTATTCTGTAATAAACAGCTTGTCTGCTGATTTTTTGGTACGGATTTTTGTTCTTGATTCTGAAATTTAGTGGAGATATTCTTTCGCAATACTCCTCAACACTAATCATCTTTATTTTGTCGCTAATTTGCATATCTATATTTGTTGGTTAAAAATTATACACTTTTGTAGGTTTTCTGCATTTGAACTGCCATAGGTTTGTGTTTTATATGGTTTAATTAAAAAAATCATCTGTATATCCCGTATCATCACCGCTTATTTGAAAATATGCGACAATACAGGAAATAAATAATAATGCTGCTAAATAAGGTATCATTCTATTTTCTTTTGAAATGTTTTAGAAACAATAGAGGAACAATCTTCCCTTTTACAGATATAGGTTAATCGCCAATACCTGCCATTCTTAAAAACTCTGGTGTTTTTTCTTTTCATATTATTTGCATTTATACATTTTATTTGAATTTTGACCGCCATAACCTTTGTATAGTGGTTTGCTGCCTTTAATACCTTTTGTAAAGTATTTTTTGTTAGTAGTCGGACAATTCCCAGAAGTAGCACATGAAGAAGCTGAAATGATAATCAAAAGGTAAATAATTTTTTTCATAACTTAATTTTTGTAAATGTATTTAATAATTAAAATAAAAACAAAATAATAATGTTAAATTTTTCCTTCACTACTAAAAGAATAATAGCCATCGGAAGTTAAAATAATATGGTCAAGCACATTTATATCCAATAATCGCAACCCTTGTGTAATTTGATTTGTAACTTTTACATCTGCATCACTTGGTTCTAACTGACCAGACGGATGATTGTGTACTAAAATTACTCCTTTGGCTAAATTTTCAATAGCAAATTTTGCTACCAATGTAACATCTACAATAGCCGAATTAATGCCACCTTGTGAAATTTTTGCCCAACCTGTTGTATAGCCCCCTCTGTTGAGCATAAGCAAAAAGAACGATTCATAAACATCAATATCTTCAAAATAAAATTGCCTGACATAGTTTGCCGCTTGTTCCGAAGTAGAAATTTTTACTTTTTCGATACTTGGCACTTCTTTGTCTGGAACAATTTTGTAACGCTTGATTTTTGACATAGTTAATAATTTTCAGCAAAGTAAAATAATAATTGATATACAACCAAAATAATAAACACATTTAACAAAGTATTAACAATGTTAAAATATAGTTAAAGAAATTATATTTGTGTAAAATGATAAATATTTATATTATCTTTGCTTTATTAATTTAATACTATGAAATCAGTGCAAATTATAAAATCAGTATATCAAGATTCAGAAAAAAACATTTGGGAAATTAAACGTGAATCGCTTCCTAAAAAGAAAGGTCAGTATGTTTATTGGTTGGCAGAGTGCAAAGAAAAAAATATTAGCTTCAGAAAAAACCTGAAAAGAGATATAATCAAAGAAATCAAAAATTTAACCAATAATAAGCCAAAATGAAAAAAGAAGAAATACAAGCAATCTGGAATCAATTCAAAAGCAACGAAGAAAGAAATAACCACAGGGAAAACGATATATTGTTAGCCAAAAATTTCGGCAGCAAACAACAAATATGCGTATTTGTGCAAACAACTCACACTTTGATTTGTAACCATGCAGAAAATGACAACGTAACTTATTACAGAATAGAACCAATACATTAAAAAACCATATAAAACCACACACAATGCAAAAAACAATTAAGTTTATTAAAGAGCAAAATTTAGGGCAGCAACCTGTATTTTTTACAGAAGTAAATGGAAATTTTGTTAATGGCAGTTTATCATCAAATTACGATGAAGCCGTTCACCGTTATAATTCAATATGTAAAGGAGAGCAAATAAGAGTAACGGAAACCCTCCAGACCTTCACAATAGAACAAGAAGAAGAATAAAAATAAATCAAATCAAAATTGAAATAGGGGAAATTTAACCCCTATTTTTTTTATTACAATATGTTAAAGTTAAGTTAAAGAAAATTTATTTATACAAAATACTAAATTTATACCCTATATTTGCATTCTAAACAAAAAATAAAAAACTATGAACACAAATTTTGCAGATTCGTTAATCAGTTCAGCGATTCAAAATGATAAAGTAAATGAATTGTTGGATAAATTCGGATTAAATTGGGAAGTAGAAAAAACACCTTTAATTTTACCCAACGGCAACGAAACGCCTTACTTCGCCCTTGTTCGTTCAGACAATGGACAATGCCTAAATTCTGTAAGGGATAGCTATGTACCCTTCCAAAATTCCGAACTTGCAGACCTTGTTATTAAAATAGCGGATAAAGGAGGATATAACATACACTCCGGAGGAAAATTTAACGGAGGGCAAAAATTATACCTTCAGTTAGAATCAGGGAACGAAATTAAAAGCATTGGAGAAAACCGCAGTAAGGTAATAGGTTTTATATCTGGCATCAATTCACACGATGGGACAACCTCTCTAAAATGGGGAAATGTAAATTTCACAATCTGTTGTAGAAATACGTTTGCCGCAGCCACAAAGCAACTCCAAAATTCGGCTAAACACACCCAAAGCATCCACGCCAAAGTTGAAGAATATTTGCAGCAAATAGGGCTAATAATTAAGCAAGAAACAGCCATATTTGACCAATTTATAAAGATGTCAGAAACACCCGTAACAAAACAGCTCATTCAACAAGTAGTGAAAGAAATTACAAAGGTAGACACCGCATTAACCCCAGCACAAGCAAAGGAACAATATACCACCTATCAAATAAACCGAACCAACGAATTGTTAACAAGCATAGCAACCGAAACCAACGCCAAAGGACAAACAAGGTGGGGACTATTTTCGGGAGTGACTTATTACACTTCCCATATAATGCCCGTACCTAATCGGGAAGCAGCAAGGATAGAAAGCAAGTATACAGGCACAGCCCTAACCACCGACAACACAATTTTCAAAATGTTATCGGTAAACTAAAAGCAAAAAACAAAATAGGGGAAATAAAACACCCCTATTTTTTTACTCTAATATGTTAAAAAAATGTTAATGTTAAAGTTAAGTTAAAGAAATTATTTTCGTACAAATTAGTAAATTTTACCCTTATCTTTGCCCTACACTAAAAATAAAAAACTATGAAATTTTTACCAACCAACCACAGAGCAGAATCAAATAATTATCCCTACGGAAGATTAAGAACAACCGCCTATTTTGGGCTGGAATTTAAAAAAGGAAAAGGATTCCGGACAATTTTCCAAACCATTAACCCAAAAAACAACCGTTTAAACGCTGTTAAAAATTCAACATACAGCTCAATTATGGCAATGTATGAAGCAGAAAACGGACATATTAAATATGTATCTTTTAATCTGTACGGAGTGGAAGGAATAAACAAAGCCGCAAAATTTATGCACGAAAATTTCAACCTTTACACGCCCGAACAAATAGAGCATATCACATCACTTTTTTTCGTACATCTTAAGGCGTCAGCAAAGGCGATAGTTATATATTGTGGGGCAAATTTTGAAGAAGTAAAACCAATTTTAGACCCAGCAGTTACCGCAGCCGTTAAAATGATTAAAGACCCGACAACAAATATTTTCGATTCTCTGAATGTAGATATTGAAAAATACGAAGCTACGAAAAACCCAAATTATCAACCATTCAAAATAAGTACAGCAATTCCCCTGTAAAAATATAGGGCAGCGGAAACCCTCCAAACCGCTAATTTTTCAACTCATTAAAATTTCAATATGACATCAGTATATAACCGCAGCCGAATATATAATTTCAATGAATTATCAGACAAAGAACAGGAAGAAGTAAAAAATACATATTCATTTGAAGAATCAGACGCACAAGGTACAATGTATGTAAAATTGAAGATGAAAGATAGAACCGAAATTTTACCCCTCTGTATGTTCATTAAAACCGACTATAAAAACAATTTTACGCATGGAATTTTCGGTACTTCATATTTTTCTGGTTATTTTATTACATTGAATAAAACCAATAATGAAGCAGTAATTGCATATAAACATTTCTAAACAATTAAATTTATACAATATGGCAGCCCTCAAGATGATTAACGCAAAATTCAAGAGTAAATGCAGCGAAACAGGTAAAACAATTTATAAGGGTGATGTTTGTTTTTATGACTACCAATATAAGCAGGTTTTCCACCCCTCCGCCGATATCGTAAGAATCAGACAAAGCCAAGCAGACGAAGCACAGGAAAACGCCTATTTTGACAACTTTTGCCTACAAAATAACATATAATTGCAATATGTTAAAGTTAAGTTAAAGAAATTATTTTTGTACAAAATACTAAATATATATGTATATTTGTATACACTAAAAAAATAATTATGCCAACTCTAATTTTTCGCACTTCAGGAAGAAAGGTAAAAAGACCACAACCAACCACCACCGATAAAATCATTGAAAAGATGAAGCAATTAAGCTACACACCGCAGGAGATAAAAAACCGCCTGAAGTTGATTGATGCCAGATGTAAATTATTAACTAACCAATAAAACCCAAATTTATGATGATTGAAACAAGAACATACATAGAGCCGGCCATATCAGTAATGGAAAGAATAAACCAAAAAGAAACGGTATATATATGTTATGATGATGATAACAGAATATTGTTCGGTACACCATCAGAAACCCAAGCACAAAAATACTGCCGAATAAATAACTGCTACTATTCAACGTATCCACCGAAAACCTACACAATCCAAGAAGATAGAAGTTAACCCCACCAACCCCACCATAAACAGCACAATGCAACCACCCACCACCACACCACGCCAACAGGCAAACAGCCCACCGCAAAACAGCCCGAAGCCCACGCCACACGCAAAGAATGGCAAGAAAATGTAATATGTTATTTTTTTCCTAAAAACGCACCCCCCC
>JADBYA010000007.1 GCA_020403245.1 Flavobacterium sp.
CACGCTGTAAGTTTGTTTTATAATCTGAAATTTGTAATTTTCAATTTTTATTCGAGCTTACAGCGTGTGTCCTGCTCATGCAGGGCACACACAGCACATTGGCAATAGGCGGGGTTTCGTCTCCGCTTGACAGTTTTGTGCTAGCCGAAAGTTCAGTTCTCCGAATGAACTTTTGTGCTGAAAAGCCCGCCCATCGCCCAACTGGCAGACACTTGACAACTTGACCACAACTTTTGACCAAAAAAAGGTTAAAAAACTTAACTTTGACAATAGGAAAATTGAAGTAATTAATGACGACAAAAACAGAAACAAAACAGTTTCAATATGAAATACAAAGCTATCAGGAGGACTGCGTAAATAATGTTATCAGTCTTTTTGAAAGTCTTCGCCAAAAAGAAAATTTTGGAGATGTGCTGACGGCACATCATAAAAAGAACAAATACAATTTTCCAGTCCAAGACAATAAAAACATTGACATAATGATGGAAACCGGAACGGGAAAAACGTTCACGTTTATAAAAACCATTTTTGAGTTGAGCAAAAATTTTGGCTACAAGAAATTTATTGTTCTTATTCCAACTGTTCCAATTCGTGAGGGAACAAAAACAAACTTAGAAGACACCAAAGATTATTTTAAAAGTTTCTATGCTAACGAAAGAGAAAAGGAAATTGAAACATTCGTTTATGAAAGCGGAAATCTTTCTGCTGTAAAACAATTTATTGGCAATTCGCATTTATCGGTTTTGGTGATGACACCAAGCTCATTTAACAGCAAAGACAATATTCTAAATAGACCTTTAGAACGAGAAATGAACGCACCTGAATTATTTGTAAATAATCAGGAACCGCCAAAATCGTATTTGGAATGTTTGAAACGCTTAAATCCGATTGTGATAATGGACGAGCCTCACCGTTTTGAAGGCAATGCCTTTAAAACTTATTTTGAGGGTTTTGATAATTTCTATTTGCGTTTTGGTGCAACATTTCCAAAGAAAAAAGACAGTTTGCCTTTATCAAACGTGGCGTATGTATTAGATAGCATTTCTTCTTTCCGGCAAAACTTGGTTAAGAAAATTGTGGTTTACACGCAAGATGTAATTGAAAATACAGATACACTCATTGGGATTGAAAAAGTTGGAACAGTAAATAAAGCCTTTGTAAGCACCTTAACCAATGGAATTATTGCAAGACGTGAATTAGGCGTTGGGGCAGTCTTTAACGGTAAAAGCATAAAGAAAATAAACAAAGACACTATTGTTTTAGCGGACGAAACCATTGAAAAAGTTGATTATTCTTTGTCGGACGAATCATTGCGGGCAATGATTAAAGAAACAATCAAAATACATTTTGAGAAAGAACAAACATTGTTTGAGCAAGGCGTTAAGGCAATCACTTTGTTTTTTATGGAAGCCGACACCAGTTTGTTTCGTGGCGAAAATCCCAAAGTAAAAAACATATTTGAAGAAGAATACAAAAAGCAATATACCGAAATTGCAAGTAAACTTGACCAAACAAGCGATTACTACAAATTCTTGCAAAACGATTTTGACAGCAACAACACTTTACAGGTTCACAAGGGATATTTCTCAGGCGACAAAGGCAACGCTGACGAAAAAGTAAAAGCTGGAGTTGATGAAATACTGAAAGACAAAAAGAAATTACTTTCGTTTGAAAGTCCTTCACGTTTCATTTTTTCAATTTGGGCGTTGCAAGAGGGTTGGGACAACCCTAATGTTTTTACCATTTGTAAACTTTCCAATCAAGGAAGCGAAATTTCCAAAATGCAACAAATTGGGCGTGGTTTACGCATTTGCGTAAATCAAAATTTGCAACGATACACATTGAAAAACCTAAATGACGACCAAGAAGAATTTTGGAAAATTAACAACCTTGACGTGGTTGTTTCAAGCAAAGAACAAGGTTTTGTTGAAGCAATTCAAAATGAAATTTTAAGTAACTCTTTCCTAATTTCTGAAACATTTACAGAACAAGAACTGATTAAAACACTTAAAGAAAAATCGGGCTTTGATGATGATATACTAGTTATGTTGGTTGATGATGTATTGAAGGATAAGAAAATGATTATTCGCAAGGCAATAGTTGACGGACAAAAGATATATGAGAAATCCCCTGATTTCTCTGCTATTTTGAATGAACAAAATTTACCAGAAGAACAAGTAAAAGCAATTGAAAGTTTGTTCGCAACCGATACAAGCAAATATATTCAAGATGCAAAAAAAGTAAAACCTAAAAAGAAGGTTTTCATAAAGGCAACACACCTAGAAGAGTTTCAATATCTTTGGAACGCTATCAACAAAAATGCTTTTTATGTTTTGGAAACTTTAAGCGAAGAACAAGAAAGCCAATTGATACAAAACATTAAAACGCAAATTGAAGCCGTAAACATTGAGGAGATTTTGTTGCAGACCATTCGTGCAGAACTAAACGTGAACAAGATTGGCGAACAAGGAGCAATTACTGAAAAACTAACCGACACAGTTTCATACAAAAGCAAAGTTGATTATTTGGAGTTGGTTCGCACTTTGTCCAACAACACCAAAACGCCTATTTCATTTGTTATTAAGGTTTTTAATGCTTTGGGTGATGATTTCAAAACTAAAATGCTTTGCAACAATCCCGAACAGGCACAAAGGGAAATTTCCGAAATAATCAACAAGAACTTAGTTGCGATGCTCAAAGCAAACATTAAGTATGACGGAATTAATGGAACAGGTTTGCCAAATGTATTTAAAACTGAAAATGGAAAAACCTATTTAGACAAAGGAAGCGTTGGCAAATTTCAAAAAGAAATTGCAGGTGATTTTTCTTTGAAAACAAAATGGGTATTTGAAGAAGTGATTGAATACGACAGCGATTTTGAATTGGAAATTGTGGAACAAGACCACGACATTGACAGCATTGAAATATTCGGTAAACTTCCTCGCTTGAAAATTAAAACACCTTTGGGCGATTACAACCCCGACTTTTGCTATGCTATCAAAAGCACAGAAGGCAACAAGGTATTCCTTGTAGTGGAAGCCAAAGGATATAAATCGTCAACAGCAATACCCTTAGATGAAAAAGGAAAAATTGACTTTGCCAAAAAGTATTTTGAGGCATTGGGCGAGCATTACAAAGACGAGAACATTAAAATTTCATTTAAAGAACGTATCAATAAAACGCAATTAGCGGCATTGATAAACAACTCATAAATAATGGCAAAAGAAGAATTTTTAAACGCAGGATATACGGTTATTGGAACAGAAAACAACGAAAACAAATTGTTGAGTTTTCTCAAAGAGAATTACCCTAATGTAATACGTGACACCGAAATAAACATTGAAGAACTAAAAGCCGTTTTGGGTTTTTCCATTGACGAAAAAGTAAACGGCTACGGTTTAAATTTTGTGGGTAGAAACTTTGCTAGAGCCAAATATGCTCAAAAGACAGAAAAGGAATTACGCCTAAATAACACGTTGAGCAAGAATGTTGACACAACAGAAAATTTGGTTTTAAAAGGCGACAATTTGGATAGTTTGAAAATTTTGAAAAGTCATTATAGCGGAAAAATAAAGTGTATATACATAGACCCACCATATAACACAACAGGAGATGAATTTATATATCCCGACAAGTTTGATAAGGAAGAAGCAGAAGTTTTGGGCTTAGCAAATTTGAGCGAAAGTGATTTTGCACGAATGGATTTTAGCTTTAAAACAAAGAAAAGTCATAACGGTTGGCTAGCATTTATGTATCCACGTCTTTTGTTGGCAAGAGATTTACTGAGCAAAGAAGGTGTTATTTTTATTAGCATTGACGACAATGAACAAGCTAATTTGAAAATGCTATGTGATGATGTTTTTGGGGATGAAAATTTTATAGGCATATTCCCTTGGAGGAAAAGAACAGCAAAGTCGGATGTGCCATTTGGAGTTTCTCAAGATTATGAATGGATTTTATCTTACAATAAATCTAATTTTAATGCAGGATTAGATATTGAAAGAAAGTATCATCAAACTGATGATTACAAGAATGATAGATGGCGACTTTCAGATTTAACTACACAAAAGTTAGAGCAAGACCGTCCTAACTCAGCATTTGACTTAGTTGACCCAAAAACAGGGAAAATATATAAGTATAATCCAAAAAGACTCTGGGGCATAACAAAAGATACTTTTCCTGAGTATTATAAAAAAGGGAAAATTGTATTTCCTGATGATTATTCTTTTCTTAATATAACAATCCCTGCATATAGAGTTTTCGAAAGTGAGGATAAAGCAAAAGCTTTAAAAAAATATAACTCTGAAAGTGCAAAAAAATCGGCATCAACTTATTTCCCAAAAGAAGTTGGGATGAGCGAAGATGGAAACAAAGAAGTTTTTGAAATATTCCAACAAAAAATATTTTCATTTCCCAAGCCAGTCAGTTTGCTTAAACATATTCTGAGCCTTATTAACGATTCTGAATGTATTATTCTTGATTTCTTTGCAGGTTCAGGAACTACAGGACACGCAGTAATGCAACTAAATGCAGAAGATGGTGGCAGCCGCAAATTTATATTGTGCCAAATAGACGAGCCTATCAAAGAAGACAAACCAGCCTATCAATTTTGTATTGACAATAACCTAACGCCAGTTATTTCAAGCATAACAATTGAACGGATTAAAAGAGCAGGTGAAAAAATAGCTAAAGACATAGAAGCAGAAAATGCCAAAATTCCAATGTTGCCCGATGAACACAAGCAGGTTCCCGATATTGGCTTTAAGGTTTTTGACAGTGTAGAAGCCCCAAAACTGAAAGTGGATGAAAAAGGACAAATTTTAATTACTGAAAATGAAACCGATGCTTTAAGTCGTATTTACAATATGATTTTTACCGTTGGTTTAGACGAACCAACACAAGTTCCCGAAGAAGTGGTAAAAGATTGCATTTACAAAATCGGCAACCATTACTACATAACCAACAGCCAGAAAATAAATAGTGACGACTATTCAAACGCCATTAAAAACGGCAAGGTGTTTATTGACGGTTGGACAGCGAGTTTGAATGGAACATTGCAGAACTATAAAGAAGACGTGAAAATTGTGTTTTAAATAATGACAACGGACACGACAATCCTCCCCGCTGACGCGCGAATCCTTTCGCGTGTTAAATGTTATAAAGTACCAACGTGACGCTTGCACCAGCATAGGAAATGGCGAAAAATGTGCAAAATTCACATTTTTCTTTCGCAAGAATTTTTATCTTTAACGGACCCGAGGCCACAGGCCGAACGGATGAAATAAAATAAACGTTTACGAGGTTCGCAACAGTCGTGTAGCCGCGGGAACGTTAGGCAGAAATGGCATAGAAAAATCATCTTAACAACAAAATATGAAACGTAACTTACTTCTAATACTTGTAATTTTTTGCACGACAAAAATGTTTTGCCAGAACGATACAATACCAAAACCTAAAAAAATTGAACCAAAACCGAAAACTGAATATGTTTCAATAATAAATTTAATAGCAAATCCCGAAAAATATTATGGAAAGCGTGTCAGTGTAACTGGTTACATGATTACTGAATTTGAAGGAACTGCAATTTATTTAAGTCGTGAAGATTATGATAATAGAATTTATAAAAACTCTATTTTTCTTTTAATTGGAAAGGGTAACGATTACCAATATTATAATAAAGAGTATGTAAATTTAGATGGAACTTTTATGGAAGGGAATGGACATATGGGCTTATACAGTGGAATGCTGAAAGAAATTAGTTATGTAACTAAACAAAAATAGGAATGCATATCTGCTAAAGGTAACCGTTGCAAAACCTCTCTTAAAAACTATCCCGAAGTTTCGGGATCAAAATAAACATAAAAAGCAAGCTCGTTTAAGGTCGTTTAGCAAAGGTTGTTTTTAAATCCCGAAACTTCGGGATAGTTTTATCAGCAGACGGAAAACAAAAAACACAACTTACAGACAGCAAATTATTTGTGAGTACTTGGATAGTTAATAAAGAAACAGAAACAATTATAATAACTGGGCATTACGACACAAATAATAACGGAAAGCACGATAAGACAGACATTTTTTTTACACCTGACAGGTTTTTAAAACCTGTCAGGTGTGGAAACAAACCTGCTACACAAAATCTCCCGACTTTGAACTATAAAAAAACCTGTTCCGTTAAGAACAGGTAGTCTTCAGTTTGAATTATTAATTATCTGACAGGATATTTATCATTAAAGAACTTCTTCCCTTTTATATCAAGTAGTTATTCTTGTTTTTTCAGATTATTAAAGCTAAATTACTGCAATTGATATGCTTAAAAAAACTTAATCGTTAAACTACTGTAAAACTCGATAGAGTTACATTTCTTTCTTTTTTGATGCATTTCGTCGATACTTTATTATGACATTTCATTTCAAAAATTCACTATGCGTAGAGTTATTATTTAAAATAAATTGAATTTATAGTGTTAGGGTCATGATTAATATTTTACCTTTGTTTGCTTACAAAAAATACGATTATGATTTATAAATTTAGAGCAATTCTAGACGCTGAAGAAGATGTTTTTAGAGATATTGCGATACAACAAGATGATACTTTAGAAGATTTGCATAATGCTATTGTCAATGCTTTTGGGTTTGACGGATTAGAAGTTGCTTCGTTTTATACCTGTGATGATACCTGGAATCAGGAAGATGAAATCCCGATGTTTGATATTGGAGATACTCCAGGTGAGCAAAAAACGATGGCAGACTATCAATTGAAACATATACTTGATGAAGAGCAAACCAAAATAATTTATGTATACGATTTTATCAATATGTGGACATTCTTGGTAGAACTTGCCTCTGTGGAAGAAGCTCAGGTAGGAGAAACCTATCCAAGCTTGCTATTCTCTCATGGCGAATTACCTGCTATTGCCCCCGAAAAGGAGTTTGAAGCCGAAGGAGAAGATTTTTATTCAGAGTTTGAAGATGACCTAGATGAAGATGATCTAGATTCTTTTGGTGGAGAAGACAACTTTGAGGATTTTGGGTTTGAAGAGAATTGGAATTAGAAACAAAGATAATAGAGAAAAGAAAATAGAGAATAGATTTTAAAAGTCTTTATTCTATATTCTTTTTTCTATTCTCTTAAATACAAAAAAATGATAAATTTATATAATGCCCACATAGATTCCTTATCCATTCACCGAGTGGGAAACAAAAGTCGTAACGAAGCGATATTTCTTTCGGAGCAACCTTATAATTTGAATGATGAAATAGTTCCGCTATTAAAGGAATATTTCTTCAAACCTTTCCGCGATAAAGAAGAAAACTATTTCCAGTTTGCTCACGAAGTAGATATAGAGTACAACGATATGTTCAACTTGGTAACCGAGATTTTCACTAATCCAAGTGATACGCATGAAGTGTCAAAAAAGATAACCAAACACCTTTTTGAACAATCCAATCACCCACACATCAAGAATGGAGAAGTATATGTTGCGCATATCACCAATCTGAATATTGACAATACTATAGTGGATGCCGTAGGAGTTTTCAAAAGTGAAATACAAACTGATTTTATGCAGTTTGAAGAAAAAGGCACAACACTCGAAATGATATTGCAACAAGGAATAAATTTGAACAAACTGGACAAAGGATGTTTAATATTCAACCACAAAAAAGAAGAAGGTTATAAGATTTTAACTGTTGATAGCAACCGTTATGATGCGAGATATTGGTTAGAACATTTCCTTTCGGTAGATGCTTTTCAGGACGAAAATTTTTATACCAAAAAGTATTTGAAATTCTGTCAAAACTTTGCCAAAGATGTAGTTTTTCCTGCCGAAGACAAGAAAGAAGAAGTAATGTTTATGAACCGTTCGGTGAATTATTTTGCCAAAAACGACCAGTTTGAAGAAAGTAATTTCTTGAATGAAGTGCTGGATAATCCTGATTTAATTCCGGAGTTTAAAAATTATAAAGTAGACAAAGGCGAAAAATACAGCATCGAAGATGTTACGACTTTCCCAATAGCAAACGGAGCTGTTTCTGATGCTAGAAGAAGTATTAAAAATGTGATAAATTTAGACACCAATATTCAAATTAAATTAGATTTCATCAACCCAGAAAGTGCTGAGAAATATGTTGAAAAAGGTTGGGACGAAGAAAAGCAAATGTATTACTACTTAGTTTATTTCAATAAAGAACAGAAGAGTTAATGCTTAGTGTTCAGAAAAAAGTGTTCAGAATCTAACCCTCAATTGGTAAAACGGTTGAGGATTTTTTTTTATAGAATATTACCAATTATTGTTGTCCGATAAAAAATTGAAAAGCTACTATTTATAAGCATTTCAAGTGATTTGCTTGTTTTTAGATACTCTTTTTAGAATTCGCTATTTGAAATTATTGTTGTCCGATAAATTTTAATCAATAATGAAAATGTCGCTCCGATGGAGCTATATTTTCAATAATAATTCAATTTCTACAAACATATCGCTCCTAAAGGAGCTATTTTAGTCCCATCGGGACTTTATGTTTGTAGAAAAAATGTTATTCAAAAAAACGAGCTCCAGCGGAGCGACATGTTAAAATTCATAATAAACATTGTGTTAAAAATTTATTTATTCTTTTTTATCGGACACAAATGATTACCAATGTTAAAATCAATAAAACAGCCACTATATTTCTCTATATTTGTTAAAATGGTTCAACCAAATGAATAAAAAGTTACTCTTCGGATTGCTATTGTTTTTTCTTGCTTGCATAACTTCCAAGGCGCAAGAAAAAAACAGCGGTAACGATTCGATTAAAGTCTATAAAAAGATTGAAAATTATTCCAAAAAAAATAAATTTAACCAAGCTATTTATAAACTTCTATTTAAATCGAATCGCAAATCAAGCGCAAGTTCATTAGATAAAAGAAATGCTTATTTTATTAAAAAATCATTTGATAGATACGAAGGGAAAATCATAAGAAACATTAACATCGTAACGCTCGACCCTTTTGGCTATGCCGTTGATAATTATAAAGACCCACCCGAAAAAAGCATTGAAAAACTTGGAAACAAGTTGCACCTCAAAACCAAAAATTGGACGATTAGAAACCTATTGCTTTTCAAAAAAAATGAAGTTTTAGATTCTCTTATAGTAAAGGAATCGGAACGTTTAATAAGAAAGCAACGCTATATTAGAAGTGTTGTTATTAAACCCGTTGAAATTCCAAATTGCAAAGACTCTGTTGATATTTCGGTCCGCATATTAGACTCTTGGAGTTTAGTTCCTGATTTTGCCATTACAAGTTCGCAAGCTAGCTATGGTATAACAGAAAAAAACTTTCTAGGTTTAGGGCATGAATTTGAAAATGATTTTAAAAACCGTTTTGACAACGGACAAAATGCCTATTATGGAAGATATTCTATCCCAAATTTTAAAAATACTTACATCAATTCCACATTTATTTATGAAAATTCGTTGGATAATTATACTACAAAAAGTGCTCGTGTTGATCGAACTTTTTTCTCTCCATTAACACGATTGGCTGGTGGTGTCTATTTTGAAAATAAATTTTATAGGGATTCACTACCGGATAACAATAGTGTTTTTGAAGATCAGATTTTCAAACTAGAAACTCAAGAATATTGGTTCGGACATTCATTTCAAATCTTTAAAGGAAAAAATATTGATTTTAGAACGACAAATCTAGTAACAACAGTTGGTTACAAAAATGTCAATTATCTTGAAAGACCATCAGAAGAATATGATCCATACCACTTTTATGCCCCCGAAAAATTATACTTAACAAGCATTGGCATTAATACTCAAAAATTTTTTCAAGAAAAATATTTATTCAATTTTGGAATTATTGAAGATGTTCCTTATGGACAAGTTTACTCAATTACAGCCGGATTTCAGGATAAAAACAATACAAAACGAGCTTATTTTGGTGGACGATTTGCCTATGGTTATTATTTTTCGTTTGGTTATTTGAGTTTGAATACTGAATTGGGAAGTTTTTATTCTAATGGCAACAGTGAGGAAAGCACTTTTAGATTTGAGCTTGTCTATTTCTCAAAATTAATAAACCTTGGGAGTTGGAAAGTAAGACAATTTATCAAACCAATAGTAGTTCTTGGAAATAATAGAGTTCCAATTGTAAATGACCGCATTATGATTACGGATGAAAATGGAATTTCTGGGTTAAATAATCCTATGATAAATGGCACTAAAAAAATTACAACTTCATTTCAAACACAAACTTATGTACCTGGAAATTGGCACGGATTTCACTTTAGCCCTTATTATAATATGACATTTGGATTGTTAGGCGATGAAACAAATACTTTATTTACTAGTAAATTATATTCGAAATTTAGTTTGGGTGTTTTGATTAACAATGATTATTTAGTCTTTGATAATTTCCAAATTTCCATATCCTATTATCCTTCTATTCCTTTTGAAGGATCAAATATCTTTAGGAGCAATTCTTTGAAAAACAGCGATTTATCATTACCCGCTTTCCAAATTGGACAACCAATCATTGTTCCCTATAAATGATATAACACTACTGTAATTGTAATTTTAATAATTTATGGTAACATAGTCACAGTTTATTCGTCCTACTTTTAATCTCAAAAAAATAACCCTTTGGAAACAACTATTCTTTCAATAAAAAAACTCAACAAACGTTATGGCAAAATTCACGCTGTGAAAGACGTTTCCCTCGAAATTCATAAAGGCAATGTTTATGGAATTTTAGGGCCAAACGGAAGTGGAAAATCAACCACTTTAGGAATTGTGTTGAATGTGGTCAACAAAACTTCGGGCGAATACAGTTGGTTTAATGGTACTATGGAAACTCATGATGCTTTGAAAAAAGTGGGTGCCATTATTGAAAGACCTAATTTTTATCCTTATATGACTGCTGTTGAAAACCTTCAATTGGTATGCAAAATTAAAGGAATAGACTATTCAAAAATTTCCGAAAAACTAGAAATAGTTGGATTGATTGATAGAAAAGACAGCAAGTTCAAAACCTTTTCATTGGGTATGAAACAACGATTAGCCATTGCCTCTGCCCTGTTAAACGATCCCGAAATATTAATTCTTGACGAACCTACAAACGGTTTGGACCCACAAGGAATTCATCAAATTCGAGATATAATTAAACTTATCGCTTCTCAAGGAACAACTATTCTCTTGGCTTCTCACCTGTTAGACGAAGTAGAGAAAGTGTGCAGTCACGTTTTGGTTTTGCGTTTTGGAGAAATTCTATATTCGGGAACTGTGGACGGAATGACCAATCAAGTGGGCTTTTTTGAACTAAAAGCTGAGAACAATACTGCTCTAATCGAAACACTAAATAATCACCCTAATTTTGAAATAATTTCGGAAATGGAAGGAAAAGTGATTGTTCATTTTAATAAAATTATTGATGCTGGAGAACTAAACAAGTATTTATTGGACAAAGGAATTATACTAAATCATTTAGTAAACAAAAAACAAAGTTTGGAAGAACAATTTTTAGCATTAACCAATAAATAATAGACACAAAATGAAAAGATTACTTGCCATAGAATTACAAAAAATCTGGAAAAACAGAGCTAGCAAAATACTCACCATAAGTTACTTTGTCATACTTTCTTATATTGCTATAATAGCTGTAATTGTTGTTCAGACAATCAAAAATTAAATTATTAGACAATTATTAGTTTTTTTATCAAACTTTTTTTAATACTAATTACTAAATATGAAATTAAATTTATTTTTTTTAGAAAATGCCATTTTAGGCAAAAATAGTTTGTGGCGTTTTGCATTAACAATTTTAACTACAGTTGTGTTCTATTTTATAGGCGTTTTTATAACTGGTTTGGTTGGAATTTATTTAAATAATGGAACGCCACCTAAAGAAATGTCTTCATTTATCGTCAAGAATTCAAATGTTTTTATTAGTACTATAGCTACCAATTTAGAATTTATTTTTGGAATTATAGGACTTCTATTGGCAGTAAAACTTATTCATAAAAGAAATCCAACTACACTAATTACAACATACTCTAAAATAAATTGGAAAACTATATTTTTCGGAGCAATTGTCTATTTTATAATTTATGCCATTGTTGAAATTGTTTACAGCTTTTATTCTGGAAATTCTTTTCAATTAGTATTACAAACTGATAAATTTTTCCCCTTACTATTTATTTCTCTTCTAATTGTGCCACTTCAAACCAGCTTTGAAGAACTTTTTCACAGAGGTTATTTATTACAAACATTGAATTATTATTTGGGATATCCTATTATTACATTATTTATTACATCTGTTCTTTTTGCTTCTTTACACTTTGAACAACCAAATTATTTAATATTTTACTTTATTAGTGGATTATTGCTTGGTATGATAGTCATTGTATCTAACAGTTTAGAATTGGCATTAGGTATTCATATAGCTCATAATTTATTTGGTCTTTTCATTGCGGATAACTCAACAGATATATCATTTTTTTATCATAAAGAAAATCCTGAAAACATACTTATTTGGTTAATTCCAGATATTATAATTTTTATTTTGGTACTATATAATTATGGTAACGGTAACTTAAAATTACTGTTTGTGAAATCAACTTTAAAATGAAATAAAATTTAAAAAAACAAAATAAATATAAATAATTAACAGCTAAACACCACTTGGCAACATGTCCGGTTTATGATTAATTTGAAGTTGATTTTGTACTTTTAAAAATAGTCATTAAGCGAAAGTTGAGGTTTTCATAATCCGCCACATGGCCATGTAGTCACCTGTAAAAAAACAAAGTTTGGAAGAACAATTTTTAGCATTAACCAATAAATAATAGACACAAAATGAAAAGATTACTCGCCATAGAATTACAAAAAATCTGGAAAAACAGAGCTAGCAAAATACTCACCATAAGTTACTTTGTCATACTTTCTTTTATTGCTTTAATAGCTTCGATTAAATTTGATATTGGTAACTTTAAATTGCATTTTGCCGAAATGGGGATTTTCAATTTCCCCTATATTTGGCATTTCAATACCTACATCGCATCAATACTAAAATTATTTCTTGCCATTGTTATTGTTTCAATGATGGCAAACGAATACAGTTATGGCACGCTAAAACAAAACCTCATCGATGGCATGAGTAAGAAAGAATTTATACTCTCCAAATTTTTGACCGTCATCCTTTTTGCCTTTACTTCTACAATGTTTGTTTTTGTGATGTCATTAATATTGGGATATAGCTTTTCGTCTTATACCGAACTTGGGATAGTATTCTCCGATTTAGAATATTTGCTGGCCTATTTTGTAAAACTTGTTGGTTTTTTCTCTTTCTGTTTGTTTATAGGAATTCTAGTAAAACGCTCTGCATTTGCGCTAGGTTTTCTTTTTGTTTGGTTTTTAGTTGAAAAAATATCATATTTAACTTTAAAGTTTGATATATTAAATCGCGATCCGCGAGTAGATCAAGTTTATGCTTTCATGCCACTAGAATCAATGAGTAATCTTATCATTGAACCCTTTTCAAGATTATCCATTATTAAAAATATCCAAAGTGCTGTGGGAGATAAAGGGATTAAAGATTATGATGTTCATTTCGCATCAATTTTAATTGTTTTAGTATGGACAATAGTATTTATTTTTCTATCGTATACCATAATCAAAAAACGAGATTTATAATCAATCATCCATCAATTCTTAAAGAAAACATAAATAGATTAATTTCTCTTTATGTTTTCTTATTTTTTGCTAATTTTAGCGAATGAAAAAGAGGTTATATTTTTTATTATTTACTGTCATCATCTCGATAAATTGTTTTTCACAATTTAGTAAGACACATTATATTCCGCCATTGTCTGGTGCTTCAAGTGTAACCTCAGAAGACCAATATTTATATATATCTACGCCTAGCGTTACTCCAATAAATTTTAGAATTATTGAACTGGGCGGCAATACTATTCTTGGTACTGTTTCAAGAAACGTACCTTATGTTTATTATGTTGGCTTTGGTAACGACACTCAACTTCATGTTGATGCTGCAGGTGCCAATAATGTTTATAGTAACAAAGGATATATTGTTGAAGCAGATGATTTGGTTTATGTATCGGCACGCGTTACAGCTGGAACCGGAAATCAAGCAGGAGAATTGGTTTCCAAAGGATTGGCTTCGCTAGGAAATCGTTTCAGAATTGGAAGTTTTACCAACACATTAGTAGCTAATTATATCGATATTCACACCACATTTATTTCTGTTCTTGCTACTGAAAATAATACTGTTGTGAATTTTAGTGATTTAAAAACTGGTGTTACCCCTATAAATAGTAGTACTGGAAATGCCCCATTCAGCATTACCTTAAACAGTGGTGAAAGTTATGTAATGGCAGTTCAAGGACCAACAAATGCCAATAGAGATGGATTGATTGGTGCTTTAGTTACTTCAGACAAGCCCATTGCAGTCAACTGTGGATCATTTGGTGGAAGTAATGCAGTGGGAAATTTGGATTTGGGTTTTGACCAAATTGTTTCTGCCGAAAGAACAGGAACAGATTATATTTTTATCAAAAGTACTGGTGTTTCAGAAGTAGAAAAAGTACTAATTGTTGCCGATGAAGACAATACCGAAATTTTTACCAATGGAGTTGCAACCGCAGTGGCAACGATTAACGCTGGTCAATATTATGAAATTCTTGGAAATTCGTTTAGTGCCAATGGAAATTTATTTGTTCAAACTTCCAAAAAAACCTTTGCATATCAGAGTGTAGGTGATAATGGTGCTGTTGACCAAAGAAATCAAGAAATGTTTTTTGTTCCTCCTTTAAGTTGTCAAACCCCAAGAGTTATTGATAATATACCCTTTATAGATTTTGTTGGCACAAGACAATTTATTGGAAGAGTAACTATTGTAACCGAAACAGCAGCAACATTAAATTTTATTATTGATGGTGTCAATTATACTTTAGCCACTTTACCCTTTGGAATACAAGTAAATGGACCAACAAATGTTACGGGTAATGCCAACTATCAAACCTATGTTCTTACTGGTTTATCGGGCAATGTCTCGGTTTTTTCAACTGGAGAGATTTATTTAGCCGCATACGGTTCTAGTGGTGCAGCAACTTTTGGGGGTTTTTATTCTGGGTTTACCTTCAAACCAGAGATATCGTTTAATCAAGTCAACATTGCTCAGGCCAGTTGTATTCCCAATACTGTTTTATCGGTAAATACACTCAGCCCATTTGATACATTTCAATGGTATTTTAACGATGTCATAATTCCTGGCGCTACAAATAGTTCTTATACTCCAAACCTTCTTGGTCCAGGATATTACTATGTTTCGGCAACCATAGCGGGTTGTGGTAATCCTGTTGATTCAGATAAAATACCTGTAAGTACTTGTGCATTAAATACCGATAATGACACTGTAAATGATAATGCAGACCTTGATAATGACAATGATGGCATTACCAATTGCACTGAATCTTTTGGTAATCAAAATTTTAATTTAACCAACACTACTGCTGGCACAATAGCTATTGGCACTTATACTAATGCTTATACTGGTGCCGTGACTTTTTCGGGAACTGGAACTCCATCGGCTAATCCAATTGTTGGCGATACAACTGGTAATTTTGTTACCGAAGCAGCCCAAGGAAAACAAAACAAAATAAATTATACGCTATCCAATTTTACAAATCCCATTAGCTTAGTTCTAGAATATGCTTCTACCGCTTTGTCTTCCGATTTGTTTACATCATCTACCGAAATTAGAGTCACCTGTCCCATAAATAAAACCCTCACTATTTTAAATCCAAATAATCAAATTCTTATTGATACCAATTATGATGGTATTTTTGAAAGTGGTGTAACACAATATTCTTCTTTTGAAATACGTTTTCGGTTGAACAGTAGTGTTTCTTTAGCCGCTGGAACAGGAACTTTTTCTATCCGAGGGAATTTGATAAATTCGATAACCATTACCAACATCAATCTAGTGGACACCAATACAAGTAAAGTTGCTTTACGTTTAATTGCCACTTGTGTTCCCAAAGATTCTGATAATGATGGCATTGCAGACCAAAATGATTATGATAGCGATAATGATTCGATACTCGATTTTGTAGAATCTCAAGGAACTAATGTAGTAGCACTTTCCAATGTCGATGCTAATAATAATGGAATTGACGATGCCTTTGGAAACGGAATAACACCAGCCGATACTGATACAGATACCATTCCTAATTACCTCGATTTAGATTCCGATAACGATGGAATTCATGACTTAGACGAATCAGGAAGTAATGCCATTGATGCTAATAATAATGGAATTGTTGATGGTGCCAATTTTGGTACCAATGGTTTGGCCAATGCTTTGGAAACAACTCCAGATAGCGGCGTTATAAACTATACTTTAGCCAATACGGATGCCGATGGAATCTTTAACTATATTGAATTAGACAGCGATAATGATTTGTGCAACGATGTCATCGAAGCAGGATATTTGGACAGTAACGGTGATGGTCTTTTAGGCGGAACTGTTCCACCAGCGGTTAACCCAACTAACGGAATGGTAACCAGCGGAACGGGTTATGGAAATCCGAATATAAATTATATTACCGCAGCACCCATTGTTATAAACAATCAGCCATCAAGTAATTCATTTTGCGAATTACAAACTGCCACTTTTACCGTAACTTCCAATGCAGTAACTTCTTATCAATGGCAACTTTCAACCGATAATGGAGTAACTTGGAACACTATAGTAAATAATGCAACCTACACTGGTGCTACTACAGCAAGCTTGACTGTTTCCAATGTTTCACCAACAATGAGCGGTTATCGATACCGAGTATTTCTAAACAAAAACGGAAATACCTGTGGTTTATTTTCGGCAGTAGCTATTTTAACCACCTTTCCGTTACCTGTAATTACAACACCAATTACTTTAATACAATGCGATAATGTTGATGCTAATGGTATATCCAACTTCAATTTAACACAAAAAAATGATTTTATTTCGGCTAATAGTTTGAACGAAACATTTACCTATTACACCACACTTTTAGCTGCAAATACAGAAGATCCTACTTTTTTAATCCCCAATCCTCTTGTTTTTACTTCTGGAACTGCTACAATTTTTGCTAGAGTAGAAAATAGTAACGGCTGTTTTCGTGTGGCTACTATAAATTTGATTGTTTCGGTTACTGAAATTCCGGCAAGTCTTGTGATTCCAAATTTATATAAATGCGATGACTATATTGATGTGGTTAATGATGATAGTGATGGAATTTCTGGCCCTTTCGATTTTAGCAGTATAACAACTTATCTTTTGGATAATTTACCTCCAAACATTACCATAAAATATTATAAAACTGAAGCTGATTTTGATGCCGAAACCGACGCTTTGGGCAACTCATTAGCCATAACAAATACTACAAATTATAGAAACATTGGTTTCCCAAATGTGCAAACCATCTGGATTAGAGCAGAAAATCCTTTGGACAATTCCTGTTTTGGGTTTAAGACTTTTGATGTAGTTGTTGAACCCGTTCCTACTGCAAATCCTGTAAATCCTTTAAATTTAATTCGTCATTGCGATGATGATCAAGATGGGACGTATGGTTTTGATACCTCCGGAATTGAAGCTACTGTTTTGAATGGACAAACAGGAGTTAATGTGAAATATTATAGAGCCAATGGCACACAAATTATTCCTTTTCCAAATCCATTTTTTGTTACTGGAACAGAGACGATAACCATTAGAGTTTCCAATAATACAACCCAAACTGCTGGAGACCCTTGTAATGATGAAGTTCAACTTCAATTTATAGTAGATGATTTACCCGAAGCATTTGCCATTGACCCTATCTTAACATCAAGATGTGATGATGAACCTAATCCAATTGACCAAGATGGATTTATCGATTTTGATACAAGTACTTTTCTAAATACCATTATTGGTTCACAAACTGGAGTAAATGTGTATTATTATGATCAAAATAATGTGCTTATTCCAAGTTCAATCCCAAATCAATTGCCAAATCCTTTTAGAACGGGAACACAAAACGTTAAAGTGGTTGTCGAAAACCCAATAAATACGAGTTGTCCTGTAGATATTATTATACCTTTTATTGTAAATCCAACACCCAAAATTGACCAACAAGAAAAGGTAGTTATTTGTCTTCCTGATACTGAAATTACTCTTGATGCTGGAATACTTGATGGAACACCAACTTCTGCTTATACCTATACATGGTATTTCAATAATGCGATTATAACTGGACAAACGAGCCCTACTTTAATAGTCAATACAACAGGAATTTATAAGGTAGAAGTTAACAATGCTTCTAATTGTTCAAAAACAAGAACTATAACCGTAATAAGTTCGCAAGCGCCCACAAATATTGAAATTGATGTTGTCGATTTATCTGATAATAATTCAATAACTGTCAATTTAACGGGTTCCGGAATTTATGAATTTGCGATTGATGATGTAAACGGTCCTTATCAAAGTAGTAATATATTTAATAATGTTCCCATTGGGTTTCATGAAATTTATGTCAGAGACCGGGATGGTTGTGGTTCGGTTGGTCCCATTTTAGTTTCTGTATTGGGAATTCCAAAATATTTTACTCCAAACGGAGATGGTTTCAATGACTACTGGAATGTAAAAGGTGTCAGTGCA
The DNA here is from genome assembly GCA_020403245.1 of Flavobacterium sp. Lineage (GTDB taxonomy): Bacteria > Bacteroidota > Bacteroidia > Flavobacteriales > Flavobacteriaceae > Flavobacterium. Next base: position 18,676 of record JADBYA010000007.1, read on the forward strand.
TTAATTAATTTTTATTCGACCATTTATATTTTTGACCGATTTGGAAAACTATTAAAACAACTAGGAACCACAAGTCTGGGTTGGGATGGAACATACAATGGACGTCAAATGCCTGCTGATGATTATTGGTACTCTATCCAATTTGAAGATGGTAGAAGTGCCAAAGGACATTTTGCATTAAAACGATAATCATAATGAAAATTAGTATTGTAGTTGCATTACTTTTCTCTTGTTTCCTCTATTGTCAAGTTCCTAAAGTAAGTAGTGGCAAAATAGAACGTTTTGAAAATTTCCCATCACATTATGTCGATGCTAGAAATATAGACGTTTGGTTACCCGATGGTTATTCAGACAAAGAAAAATATGCAGTGCTTTACATGTATGATGGACAAATGCTTTTTGACGCTGATATCACTTGGAACAAACAAAGTTGGGAAGTTGACGAAACCGCAGGAAAACTTAATGCTGAAGGAAAAATCAAGAAATTTATAGTGGTTGGAATTTGGAATAACGGAGCAAAACGTCATCCTGAATATTTTCCTCAAAAACCCTATGAAAGTTTAACCCAAATTCAACGGGATACTATCACTGCTCAACTTCAAAAAGCGGGAAGAGTAAAAGATGCATTTCATCCGTATTCCGATTTGTATTTAAAATTTTTGGTAAAAGAAGTTAAGCCATTTATTGACAAAACTTTTTCTACAAAAAAAGACAAATCCAATACATTTATTGCGGGTTCCAGCATGGGCGGTTTGATTTCGATGTATGGCTTATGCGAATATCCAAACGTGTTTGGAGGTGCTGCTTGTTTATCAACCCATTGGCCTGGCACATTTTCCTCAGAAAACAACCCTATTCCAGAAGCATTTAAAAACTATTTACAAAGTAAATTAAAAAAAATAAAGAAAAACAAAATCTATTTTGATTATGGAAATCAAATTTTGGATGCGATGTATCCTCCATTGCAGCAAAAAGTTGATGAGATGTTGAAAGCAAACGGATTAACTGAAAATAACTGGATTACAAAATATTTCCCCGGTAAAGACCATTCTGAAAAAGCCTGGCACGATAGATTTCATATTCCGCTGGAGTTCTTAATGAAAAACTAAATCCCTAGCCCAGATTGCAGTGGCATCCTTTTACACCTGTTAGGTTTTAAAAACCTAACAGGTGTAAAAGATAGAACGGAAAGCTGGACCTGCCTGCAATCAGGCAGGAATAGCTTCAAAAAAAAATCCCAAACATCACATTTGGAATTTGGAATTTGATTTTTGTCTTGCTAAACCGTTATAATTTAAATCTTTTTCTATCCGTTTCGTTCAAATAAATTTTTCTCAAACGAATAGATTTTGGTGTTACCTCCACATATTCATCTTTTTGAATGTACTCCAACGCTTCTTCCAATGAAAATATAATTGGTGGAATAATCCTTGCCTTTTCATCATTTCCTGATGAACGAACGTTGGATTGTTTTTTGGCTTTCGTTACATTAATACACATATCATCGCTACGTGAATTCTCTCCAATAACCTGACCTTCGTATATTTCATCATTAGGATTCACAAAGAATTTACCTCTATCTTGTAATTTATCGATAGAATATGGAATGGCTTTTCCGTTTTCCATAGAGATTAACGAACCATTATTACGTCCTGGAATATCCCCTTTAAAAGGTTCGTATCCAATGTAACGATGTGCCATAATCGCTTCACCAGCCGTAGCTGTTAATAACTGATTACGCAAACCAATAATACCACGAGATGGAATATTGAATTTAATAATCATGCGTTCCCCTTTGGCTTCCATGGAGAGCATTTCTCCTTTACGGATGGAAACAAATTCGACAGCTCTACCTGATAAACTTTCTGGTAAATCGATGGTTAACTCCTCAATTGGCTCACATTTTTTACCGTCAATTTCTTTGATAATAACTTGTGGTTGCCCAATTTGCAATTCATAACCTTCTCTTCTCATGGTTTCAATAAGAACCGATAAATGAAGTACGCCACGTCCGAATACCATAAATTTATCGGCAGAATCGGTTTCACCCAACTTCATGGCTAGATTTTTCTCTAATTCTTTTGTCAAACGATCTCTAATGTGACGGGAAGTCACAAATTTTCCTTCTTTGCCAAAGAAAGGCGAGTCGTTTATGGTAAACAACATGCTCATAGTGGGCTCATCGATAGCAATAGTTTGTAATGCTTCTGGATTTTCAAAATCGGCAATCGTGTCCCCAATTTCAAAACCTTCTACACCAACGATAGCACAAATATCTCCAGCCATAACACTTTCTACTTTTTTACGTCCCAGACCTTCAAAAGTGTGTAATTCTTTAATTCGTGATTTTAAGATTTTTCCATCTCTTTTTACTAAAGAAATTGGCATTCCTTCTTTCAAAATTCCTCTTTCTAAACGACCAATGGCAATACGACCAGTGAATGATGAGAAATCCAATGATGTAATTAACATTTGAGGTGTTCCTTCCGACACTTTAGGAGCAGGAACATTGGCGATAACCATGTCTAATAATGGTTCTATAGTTGAAGTTGGATTTCTGAAATCATCAGACATCCAATTCTGCTTGGCCGAACCATATACGGTAGGAAAATCCAATTGCCATTCTTCAGCACCTAATTCATACATTAAGTCGAAAACTTTTTCGTGTACTTCCTCTGGAGTACAGTTTTCTTTATCAACTTTATTAATAACGACACATGGTTTCAACCCTAAGTCGATAGCTTTTTGCAACACAAAACGGGTTTGAGGCATTGGTCCTTCAAAAGCATCTACCAATAAACATACTCCATCGGCCATATTCAAAACTCTTTCAACTTCGCCACCAAAATCGGCGTGACCAGGAGTGTCAATAATATTAATTTTTGTTCCTTTATAAACTACAGAAACATTTTTTGAAGTAATTGTAATTCCTCTTTCTCGTTCAAGGTCATTGTTGTCCAGAATTAAATCACCCGTATTTTCATTTTCACGAAATAGTTGACAGTGATACATAATTTTGTCAACCAAGGTGGTTTTACCATGGTCAACGTGGGCAATAATAGCAATGTTTCTAATAGACTCCATCTGTTTTTTTTTGACGGTGCAAAGGTACACTTTATTTTTGGATAATAAACGGAATAGTTGATTGTTTGAAATTTAGTAACAATAATGGCTAATTATTGTTTTTATAATATTTATTTTAGTGAAATACTAAAATTAATTTATGTTTGTGTAAATTTGGAACGATGAAAACTAATATCAATAAAATTACATCCATTTACATAGTTATATTAATGTTTGTGGCATTGGTTGGCCATGCATTATTTTATAAATATTTCCCTGATTTTTTATCTAATTATCCTTATGAATACATCTACATAAAAGACGTTATCCTTATCCTTATTTCAGGATTTTTTCTAAAGATTTTTTTATATAAAAACAAGCAGAAAAATAAATCTGTTTTTGAAAAATTACAACTTACCAATATAGAAATAAAACAATCTAACGAACGATATGATATTGTTGCCAAGGCAACAAGTGATACTATTTGGGATTGGAAAATGGAAGATGATAGCTTAGTTTGGAATAAAGGAATACAAGGCGTGTTTGGTTATAAAAAAGAAGATGTTGGAAAAACATCAAAATGGTGGTTTGATCGGATTCATCCAGAAGACAGTTTAAAAATGTCGGTTAAACTCTATTCGTTTTTAGAACAAAAAACAGAAAAATGGCAGGATGAGTATCGTTTTCAATGTGCTGATGGTAGTTATAAATATGTTTTTGATAGGGGGTTTTTAGTTAAAGATTCTAACGGAAAAGCAATCAGAATGATTGGAGCAATTCAAGATGTAACCAAACAAAAAGAAGAAGAACAACGATTACGATTACTTGAAACAGTTATTACCGAATCTAAAGATGCTGTTATGATAACTGATATTGACATTTCTGAAAATGAAATACCTAATATTATTTTTGTAAATTCCGCATTTACAGATATGACTGGTTATGCTGCAAAAGATGTTATCGGAAAATCCCCAAAAATGTTTTTGGGAAAAAAATCGGATATTTTTGAATTTGATAAACTAAAAACCGCCATTCAGGAATATAGAGAATGCTTAGTTGAAATTATTTTCTATAAAAAAAATGGTGAAGAATTTTGGGTTAATTTTTCCATGATACCAGTAACAAATAAAGATGGTGAACACTCACATTGGGTTTCGATTCAAAGAGATGTAACAGAAATTAAAGAAAAAGAAAAAGAAAAAGAGCAACTTATTAAAGAACTAACCCAAAATAATAAAGATTTAAAACAATTCTCATACATTACATCCCATAATTTAAGAGCACCACTATCAAATTTAACTGGATTATTAAATTTAGTTGAAGACATGGAAGTTGAAGATCCAGAATTAAAAGAAATCATCAATGGATTTTCAAAATCAACTCATCTTTTGAATGAGACAATAAACGATTTGGTTAAAGTGGTTATTATAAAAGACAACACATCCATCCAAAAAGAGAAAGTACTAATTAAAGAAATTTTTGAAAATGTTTTTAGTCAACTCGGGTTCTTATTCAGTTTACACAAGCCAATTTTAAAAATTGATTTAGAAGAAGTCACTATTGTAAATATAAATAAGTCCTACTTAGAAAGTATTTTCTTGAATTTACTAACCAACGCTATAAAGTACAAAGAACCAACAAGGCAGTTAAAAGTTACTATTTCATCCAAAGTTGTAAATGATAATCTGATACTCACTTTCAAAGACAACGGAATTGGTATAGACATGGAGCGAAATAAAGATAAAATTTTTGGACTATATCAACGATTCCACAACCATCCCGATAGCAAAGGGTTAGGATTATATTTAGTTAAATCTCAAGTAGAATCTATGGGGGGGTCAATTACTGTTGTCAGTAAAGTTGGAAAAGGAACATCTTTTAATATAACTTTCAAAAACAACTAGTTTTTTAGAAATGATAGATAGTATCTTTTGTGTAGATGATGATCCAATTACTTTGATGCTTTTTAAAAAGGTGATTGAAAGAACTGAATTTTCTAAAGAAATACATACAGCAAACAATGGTGAAGAAGCAATTCAATACTTCGATGAATTAGCTAAAAAAAGAAAAGTTAATCTAAATATATCCTACCCAAAATTAACTTTTTTAGACCTTAATATGCCAATAATGAATGGATGGGAGTTTTTAGAAATATATGCACAAAAAGGATATCCTAATCTTTTTAATGAGTCAAAATTCATTGTACTATCTTCTACCATTGATCCTCAAGATGTAAACAAAACTAAGATCTATTCAGTAGTTGTTGATTTTTTATCAAAACCAATTTCAATAGAGATGATTAAAAATTTAAAAGAAACATATATTTAATAAAAAAAGCGCTAAATAGCGCTTTTTTTTTATTGATGTCTAAAAAGTTGAATTATAACTTTGAAACGTGCTTTGTCAATTTAGATTTTAAATTAGAAGCTTTATTATCATGAATGATATTTTTCTTAGCTAATTTATCTATCATAGAAATAACGGCAGATAGCTTAGAAGAAGCGTCAGATTTATCAGTGGCTAGCCTTAATGCTTTAATAGCATTACGAGTAGTCTTATGTTGGTATCTATTTAGTACTCTTTTTTTCTCGTTACTTCTAATTCTTTTTAAAGCTGACTTGTGATTTGCCATTTTTCCTTTTATTTATTTAAATTGTAGCCCGTAGGGGAATCGAACCCCTCTTACCAGGATGAAAACCTGGCGTCCTAACCGATAGACGAACGGGCCATCTTTCTCAATGCGGATGCAAAAATACAACTATTTTTTATTTTCACAATAGTGTAGCAGAAAAAAAATATTTTTTTTTAATATGCCTTTGCAAACAACACTCTACCAACAGATTTTCCGCCCGAAAAAATACATTTTCCCTCTTCCTCATCCCTATTTAAAGGTATACAACGAATAGTGGCCTTAGTCAATTCTTTGATTTTCTCTTCTGTTTCAGGAGTTCCATCCCAATGAGCCGAAATAAATCCGGTTTTATTTTCTAAAACCTCTTTAAACTCTTCAAACGAATTGACCTCAGAAATATGAGAGTTTCTATATTTTAATGCTTTGGTATATAAATCCTTTTGAATTTGTTCTAATAAATCACTAATATAATTAACTGCTCCCTTATTTGAAATAACTTCTTTTGTTAAATTATCACGTCTAGCGATTTCAAAAGTGCCGTTTTTAATATCTTTTGGTCCTATTGCAATTCTAATTGGAACGCCTTTTAATTCCCATTCAGCAAATTTAAATCCCGGTTTTTGAGTTGTTCTATTATCAAACTTAATTGAAACTCCAATTTTTTTAAATTGAGTAACTAAATCATTTGCTACTAAAGAGATACTATCAAATTCTTCATCTGTTTTAAAAATTGGTACAATTACCACTTGTATAGGAGCCAAATTTGGTGGCAAAACCAATCCATTATCATCAGAATGTGTCATAACTAATGCCCCCATTAATCGAGTAGAAACTCCCCATGAGGTTCCCCAAACATAGTCTTGTTTTCCTTCTTGATTAGCAAATTTAACGTCAAAAGCTTTAGCAAAATTTTGCCCAAGAAAATGCGAAGTTCCAGCTTGCAAAGCTTTTCCATCTTGCATTAATGCTTCGATACAGTAAGTTTCTTCAGCGCCAGCAAAACGTTCAGTTTCAGTTTTTAATCCTTTAATTACTGGAATCGCCATAAAATTTTCAGCAAATTCTGCATAAACATGCATCATTTTTTCAGATTCTTGAATAGCTTCTGCCTTTGTGGCATGAGCGGTGTGACCTTCTTGCCATAAAAACTCAGCAGTTCTGAGAAATAATCTCGTTCTCATTTCCCAACGAACAACATTTGCCCACTGGTTAATTAAAAGTGGTAAATCTCTATACGATTGCACCCAATTTTTATAGGTTGACCAAATTATAGCCTCGCTGGTTGGACGAACAATTAATTCTTCTTCCAATTTAGCATTTGGGTCAACCATTAATTTACCAGGTTTATCGGGATCGTTTTTTAATCTATAATGGGTCACAATAGCACATTCTTTGGCAAAACCTTCTGCATTTTTTTCTTCGGCTTCAAACATGCTTTTAGGAACAAAAAGAGGAAAATAAGCATTACTATGACCTGTTTCTTTGAACATTCTATCCAATTCAGCCTGCATTTTTTCCCAAATAGCATAACCATATGGCTTGATTACCATACAACCTCTCACACCAGAGTTTTCAGCCAAATCGGCTTTGACAACCAGCTCGTTATACCATTTTGAATAATCTTCACTTCTTGTAGTAAGGTTCTTGCTCATCTTATGTAGTTTGGCACAAAAATTGTTTAACTTATTTTAACTAAATAGTTTGGCAAAACTAACTATTTTTGTATTGTTCAACAATAAAAATGCTATAGATATGAAAACTAATTATTTTTTCTCACAAAGATTATCCATTTATGTATTTCTTGGATCTTTTTCTATTATAATTTCCTCATGTAGTTCCTATCAAAATAGTTCATATTATGATAATGATGGCATTTATGGTGTTGCACAGAATGCAAATATAACGGATAACTCTAACCAAAACACTCAGAGCAATAAATACCAAGAGTATTTTAGTGAATTGAATAATAACGCTCAAAACTTTACTAGGGTTGATACATACAATTCAACAAATAGAGATTCTATTTCAAACAATGCCGCTTGGGGAAGCAACCCTCAGACTGTAGCCGTAAACGTTTATGATAACGATTGGGGTTGGAGTTACTGGAATAATTACTGGTATGGTAGTTATTGGGGTTGGGGCGGCATGTGGGGACCAAACTGGGGTTGGGGTGGTATGTGGGGACCAAACTGGGGTTGGGGCACAGGTTTCTGGGGACCAAACTGGGGCTGGGGTTGGAATAATTGGTATGGAAATAATAATTGGTGCGGTGGTTATTACAACAACTATTACCATTCGTATGCTGGAGGAAGAAGAGGTTCTGCTTACAATGGTAATATAGCAAGCGGTAGAGGAACAAATTCAAGAATTTCAAACAACTATAATTCTAGAAACAATAATGGTATTTCAACAAGAAACAATAGCTTTAATAATGTAAGATCCTCAAATAATTCTACAAGAACAAATTCAAATTCAACAAGAACAAATTCAAATTCGACAAGAAATAACGTTAGAACGCAAACATCATCACCAACACGTACTTATTCGCCAAGCTCAAGTAATTATGGTGGAGGCCGTTCATCTGGTGGTGGAAGTTTTGGTGGTGGAAGATCATCTGGAGGTGGTGGTGGCGGTCGTTCTGGCGGTGGTGGAAGAAGATAATAATTTATAGTACACATCTTTTACCTTTTTCTTTGAAAACATGAATTCATGGATTTTAAACAAAAAAATAAAAACAAAATATGAAAAAGTTTTTTTTAATTAATCTTATGGTATTGACATTTTCTGTTGTTTATTCGCAAGAAGTTTCAGATGCTTTACGATATTCTCAAAACAATTTAAACGGAACAGCCAGATTTAGAGCTTTAAGTGGAGCATTTGGTGCTCTTGGTGGAGATTTATCCTCAATCAATGTAAATCCTGCTGGTTCTGCAGTATTCAATAACAATCAATTTGGGTCAACAATAAGCAATTTCAGCACAAAAAATAATTCTAATTATTTTGGAACAAGCACTTCTGAATGTGACAGTACTTTTGACCTAAATCAAGCTGGAATGGTTTTTGTCTTTAAAAATCAAAACACAAAAAGTGAATGGAAAAAATTTAGTTTGGCTCTAAATTATGAAAATGCAAATAATTTTGACAACTCCACTTTTAGTTCTGGAACTAATCCAAACAATTCAATTGATAAGTATTTCTTGTATTATGCCAACCAGAATGGAGGTGTTTCGGTTTCAAATTTACAATTGCAATCAGGCGAAACAATAAGTTCTTTATATGGTTTTTTAGGTTCTGATCCAACTCTTGGATTTGGCGCACAACAAGCTTTTCTGGGCTTTCAAGGATTCATTATTGATCCGGCTGCGAATTATAATGAAATATCAAACAGAAATTATGTATCATTAGTTCCTAATGGTGGAAATTATTACCAAGAGAATTATTTTACTTCGAATGGTTATAATGGCAAGTTGAATTTCAATTTTGCCACACAGTATAAAGATTTCCTCTATTTAGGTGTTAATTTGAATTCTCATTTTACTGATTATTCTCAATACACCAGTTTTTATGAAAGAAATAATCAAGTATCAAATGAAATCAGAATAAACAGACTTCAATTCGACAATAGATTATATACTTATGGAAATGGATTTTCATTTCAAGTTGGAGCTATTGCAAAGGTTACTAAAGAATTTCGCTTAGGTTTGGCTTATGAATCTCCGACTTGGTATACATTAAATGATGAATTAAGTCAAAGTTTAGTTGGTATTAGCAGTAGTACTAGTGGAGAATTATCACCAGATATAATAGATCCTCGTGTCACCATGATATATGATAGATATAAAATACAAACTCCCGATAAAATAACTGGAAGTTTAGCTTATGTTTTTGGAAATCAAGGATTAATAAGTTTTGATGTTGCCTATAAAAATTATAGTAACATAACTCTTAGTCCAACAAACCAATTTAGAAATTTAAATACCACCATTTCAAATACACTTACCAATTCGGCTGAATTTAGAGTTGGTGCCGAGAAAAAAATAAAACAATTGAGCTTAAGAGCTGGTTATCGATTTGAAGAAAGTCCCTATAAAAACACAAAAACTATGGGCAATTTAAATGGATATTCTGGAGGATTGGGATATAATTTTGGAAATACAAAAGTTGATTTGTCCTACTCACATACCAAGAGAAATTATCAACAACAATTCTTCTCACAGGGATTTACAGACAGTGCAAATATTGAAGCCATTACTAATAATTTTAGTTTAACCTTTTTATTTGAACTATAATAAAAAAAAAACTCAAAATTCCAACCACTTCGATTGAAGTGGTTTTTTTGTTTTAAAAGATTGACTAATAAATAAAATTGAAATAAAAAGAGTAATTTTGCACTCCTTTTAAACAGATAGGATTAAAACATGAGAACTAAGTCTTTAAAGAAAAATAAAATCAATGTTATCACCCTTGGGTGTTCCAAAAACACTTATGATAGTGAAGTTTTGATGGGCCAACTAAAAGCCAACGGAAAAGATGTAGTGCATGAACAAGAGGGAAACATTGTAGTGATTAACACTTGTGGTTTTATTGATAATGCCAAAGCTGAGTCGATAAATACTATTCTTGAGTATGCCGATAAAAAGGAACGTGGTATAGTTGACAAAGTTTTTGTTACTGGATGTTTATCAGAAAGATACAGACCCGACTTAGAAAAAGAAATTCCCAATGTTGACCAATATTTTGGCACAACAGAATTGCCACTTTTACTAAAAGCACTCGGTGCCGATTACAAGCACGAATTGCTTGGAGAAAGAATTACAACCACTCCCAAAAACTATGCTTATTTAAAAATAGCTGAAGGTTGTGACAGACCTTGTAGTTTTTGTGCAATTCCTTTAATGCGAGGAAAACATGTGTCTCAGTCTATTGAAAAGTTGGTAAATGAAGCTAAAGGATTGGCAAAAAATGGTGTGAAAGAGTTAATACTTATAGCACAAGATTTGACCTATTATGGTTTGGATTTATACAAAAAAAGAAACCTTGCTGAGTTGTTAGAAAATTTAGTAAAAGTGGAAGGAATTGAATGGATTCGTTTGCATTATGCGTTCCCTACTGGTTTTCCAATGGATGTTTTGGATTTGATGAAACGCGAGCCAAAAATTTGTAATTACATAGATATTCCGTTACAACATATTTCAAATAACATTTTGAAATCGATGCGACGCGGAACTACCAAAGAAAAAACTACAAAGCTTATACAGGATTTTCGTGCTGCTGTTCCAGGAATGACTATTAGAACTACATTGATAGTGGGTTATCCGGGAGAAACTCAGGAAGATTTTGAAATAATGCGCGACTGGATACAAGAAATAAAGTTTGAACGATTGGGTTGTTTTACCTATTCTCATGAAGAAAACACCCATGCCTATTTATTAGAAGATGATGTTCCCGAAGAAGTAAAACAAGCACGTGCCGCTGAAATCATGGAAATACAGTCTCAAATATCTTGGGATTTAAATCAAGAAAAAATTGGAAAAAAATTCAAATGTATTATCGACCGAAAAGAAGGACAATACTTTGTTGGCAGAACCGAATTTGACAGTCCCGATGTGGATAATGAAGTGCTTATTGATGCTTCAAAATTTTATGTGAAAACTGGCGATTTTGTATATGTAAAAATCTTTGATGCTACAGAATTTGATTTATATGGTGAGCCATTATAAAATACTCTAAATTTTGTTTGTAAAATAACTTTTCAATTGGGCCAATTTTATAATGGAATGTTTCCATGTTTTCGTTTGGGCAGAACGACTTCTTTATTTTCGAGCATGCTGAAAGCTTTTAACAATTTTCTTCTTGTATCTTTTGGCAAAATCACCTCATCAATAAATCCTCTTTGAGCAGCAGTATAGGGATTAGCAAACAATTCGGCATATTCATTTTCTTTTTCTAATAATTTTGTCACAGGATCAGCCGCTTCACTAATCTCTTTTTTGAAGATAATTTCAGATGCTCCTTTTGCTCCCATAACAGCAATTTCAGCAGTTGGCCAAGCAAAATTCATATCAGCTCCAATATGTTTTGAATTCATTACATCATAGGCACCACCATAAGCTTTTCTAGTTATAACGGTAACTTTTGGAACAGTAGCTTCGCTCAAAGCATACAATAATTTTGCTCCGTGAACAATAATTCCGTTCCATTCCTGATCAGTTCCTGGCAAGAAACCGGGAACATCTACTAGAACCAGTAACGGAATATTAAAACAATCACAAAAACGTGTAAATCGAGCCGCTTTGACAGAACTTTTCACGTCCAAGCAACCCGCCAAAAATTTCGGATTATTGGCAACAACACCTATACTTCGACCGCCAAGTCTAGCAAAACCTACAACTATATTTTCGGCATATGCAGCATGAATTTCAAAAAAGGAATCTTCGTCAATAATTCCATTGATAACATCATGCATATCATAGGGTTTATTGGCATTAACAGGAACAATAGTTTCTAGTTGCTCCCGAATTTCGTGATCTAAAACATAAGGAATCTTTGGTGTAACTTCTTTATTGTTTTGTGGAATATAACTCAAAAGTCTTTTTATGTCTTCCAAACATTCAATTCCGTTTGGGGAAGTAATATGCGCCACACCTGATTTGGTAGAATGGGTAATCGCTCCACCCAATTCTTCTGCAGTAACTTCTTCATTCGTAACTGTTTTTACAACATTTGGACCCGTTACAAACATATAACTGTTATTTTCTACCATCATCGTAAAATCAGTCATAGCTGGAGAATAAACAGCACCGCCAGCACATGGTCCCATTATAGCTGAAATTTGTGGAATAACGCCACTGGATTGTACATTTCTATAAAAAATATCGGCATAGCCCCCCAAAGACCGAACACCTTCCTGAATTCGAGCGCCACCAGAATCATTTAGTCCTATCATTGGTGCACCATTTCGAACTGCCATATCCATCACTTTACAAATCTTTTCGGCATGCGTCTCTGATAAAGCACCACCAAAAACCGTAAAATCTTGTGCAAAAATATAAACTAATCTTCCGTTAATTGTACCATAACCAGTGATGACCCCATCTCCAAAATAGATTTCTTTTTCCATTCCAAAATCGGTAGTACGATGCGTAACCAACATCCCAATTTCCTCAAAAGAACCTTCATCAAGTAAATATTCTACTCGTTCACGAGCGGTTAATTTTTTCTTTTCGTGCTGTTTCGCAATTCTATTTTCGCCTCCACCCAATTTGGCTAAAGCTATTTTATCGTTGAGTATTTTTATTTTATTTTCCATTATTTTTTTGTTTCAAGTTTAAAGCTTCAGGTTTCAAGTTCAGTCTTAATACTTAATACTAAAATCTTAATACTTTTTTAAATCGGCAATCGTAAGATTTTTTTTTCGGCAACGTATCGTTTCAAAGCAATCATGGCAGCAATTTCGGCTTCCAAATCTAAATTAGCTTTCAGCTTTTCAGGACTATAATACGCTTTTACAAAACCAGTATCAAAATTTCCTGAACGAAAAGCTTCGTGTTCCATTACAAATTTCCCGAATGGCAACGTAGTGGCAACACCTTCAACATGATAATCATCTATAGCTTTTATCATCAACTCGATAGATTCCTCACGAGTTTTTCCATAAGTTACTAATTTAGATAACATTGGGTCGTAATAAATTGGTACTTCCATTCCTTCTTCAATTCCGTTATCAACTCGAATTCCTTCGCCTATCGGAATTTTATAAGTACTTAAAAAACCCACATTAGGCAAGAAATCATTCATAGAATCTTCAGCATATACCCGAAGTTCCATGGCATGACCTTTAATTTTTAAATCTTCTTGTTTGATCGTTAATGCTTCTCCACGAGCTACACGAATTTGCAATTCAACCAAATCCAATCCAGAAATCATTTCCGTTACTGGGTGTTCCACTTGCAAACGCGTATTCATTTCCAGAAAATAGAAATTGTGCTTATCATCCATCAAAAACTCAACAGTTCCAGCACCAATATAATCACATGCACGAGCCACTTTTACTGCTGCTTCACCCATTTCTTCTCGTTTCTCTGGAGTTAAAATAGATGATGGTGCTTCTTCTACTACTTTTTGATGCCGACGCTGAATACTACATTCTCTTTCAAAAACATACAACACATTGCCGTGACTATCGGCCATAATTTGAATTTCTATATGACGTGGTTTGGTTACATATTTTTCTATAAAAACCGAACCATCACCAAAAGCAGAAGTGGCTTCACTGATGGCACGATTCATTTGGGATTCAAAATCTTCCTCTCTTTCTACTATTCGCATTCCTTTTCCGCCACCTCCAGCAGATGCTTTAATCAAAATGGGGAATCCAACTTCTTTGGCTGTTTTTTTGGCTTCATCTAAATCAGTAATGGCATGATCAACACCAGGAACCATGGGAATATTATATTGCATTACGGCTTCTTTGGCAGCTAATTTGCTTCCCATCATTTCAATAGCTTTGGATTTTGGACCAATGAAAATGATGTTATTTTTTTCGCATTCCTCTGCAAAAGCAGCATTTTCACTCAGAAAACCATAACCAGGATGAACGGCATCTACTCCTAAATCTTTACAAACTTCAATGATTGTATCACCACGCAAATACGATTGACTTGAAGCTGCTTCGCCAATACAAACCGCTTCATCTCCATATTTTACATGCAGTGCATTTCTATCGGCAGTTGAAAAAACGGCTACTGTCTTAATACCCATTTTCTTTGCCGTTTTCATTACTCTAATGGCAATTTCACCGCGATTGGCAACTAATATTTTTTTGATTTCTTTCATTTATATTGAATTTATTTCAGCATTTCCACTTTTTGCAAAGTCTAATTACTTACTACTTTTATCTTAATACTCTATTCAAACTCAATTAACAATTGTCCTTTGTCTACTGCATGACCTTTTTCTACAGCGATAGACTTGATTACACCATCACGAGGTGAAAGGAAACTGTTTTCCATTTTCATCGCTTCAAGGATTAATAACGGATCATTTTCTTTGACTGATTGACCAATCTCAACACTAATTTCAAGAATTAATCCCGGCATTGGTGCTTTGATGGCATTAATAACTTTTGTTCTACCTCGCTCTATTCCCATGCTTTTGATAAGAATATCTAAATCGTCTTCAATGACTACTTCATACCTATTGTTGTTTAACTTAATGATGTATTTTTTGGCTAAAAAATCGGCAGAAACGATTTCTGCTGTATAAGGAATATGATTTTTTAAAACATGGAACTTGTCTTTTTCCACAGTAACAACATCAAAATTTTGGAGGTTACTTTCAGATAAATCAATTGAAGTATTATGATTTACAGTTAACTTATAATTATTGCTCATATTGATTGGATATTATAGGAAGTAAATTTAGGAAAAGAAAACGTTTTAGGAACTGATAATTATCAGATATTTGGATAAATAATATAGTTTTTAAAGGCAAAAAACTCCAACAATAAAGTTGGAGTTCTGTAAACAGTTTGTGATAATAAATTATACTTTCTTTTCTAAATCGAATTTTAAATCAATTTCTACAGATTCTGCGATTTTACTTTTTACCACTGATGGTATTTTGATATTGTAATCTAATGGTTTTACTTTAAAAGTAGAAGTTGCAACAAGCTTTTCACCAGATTGTAAAAATGTGATTTTGATTTTTACTTTTTTAGTTACTCCATGTAAAGTCAAATCGCCTTCAACATCAAAACTTGCTTTACCAGATGACAATTTAGTTTCATCAAAATTGGTCACTTTTCCTTTAAAAGTAGCTTTTGGAAACTTATCACTTTCAATGTAATTTTCATTAAAATGCTCTTCCATTAAAGGCACTTTGAATCGGAACGCTTTAACCAAAGCCAAAGCAGCAATTTCGCCTGTTGATTTGTCAAAAATGCAAGATGCTGTATTGTTTTTGGCTGCAATTTCCTCAAAAGCGGGCATTGATGCTTCAAATTTTATTTCTCCAGAACGAGTAATCATCTTTTGAGAAAACAAGTAAGTAGAGAATAACAGTCCAACGAATAATAACATCTTTTTCATAGCATTTTTTTTAATTTGGATAACCGTTAGCAACCCATTTTTTTATTGTATTTATTCTGTTTTGTGGCATTCTACCTGTTTGCGGCATAACTCCTCCACAGGATTGGTCATCAATTCTACAAATCATATTTCCATTTTCTGCAGCATCTCTTACTTGAGCATAGGTTTCCATTGTAGGTAATTCAGCAGCAACTGCACTATGACATGCTAAACAATTGTTCTCAATAATAGGCTTTACATTTTTTGTATAGGTTGGATTAGCAACTTCTCCAGAAATTTCTTCATAAGTTTTAGAATCACATGAGAACCCGATAATGCATACAATCATGAATACGATTAAAAATTTAAATGTTTTCATATTTAAAATACTCTATATAAGTTAAAACCAAAATAAATTCCTTTCCCTCCTGTTATTCCGTTGGCAGTAGTAAAATAACTAACGTCATTCATAGCTTGACTATTTGAGAAAAGCAACTGAAATACATGTCCACCAGTTTCAATATCTATACCAATTGTTGCAGGATTGTGATAAAAACTAGTTTCTCTTGCATTCAATCGAGCAGCATATTCCATATTCAAACTAATTCTTTTAGACAATTTATATCTTCCACCAAGAGCCAATAAAAAATTATCTTTTTCTTCATATAAAGGTTCGTAAAGATTTTTATGAATATAAATCGGATTTAATTCTAAAGAAAAACTGTTAGAAAACTTTCTTGATATTGGAAATTGCGTACTGAAAGCAAATCTATTTGATGATTTCAATTCTGGAAACTCGTCTTTACTCAACTTAGAGTTGATATCCATGGTATTATAACCAACAATAGTTACTGGAAAACCATCAACTTCCTGGTCAGCAAACTTATATTTAGCTGATAATTCATAGTTTTTATTCAACGTGTGACGAGAAAAACCTAATGTTAACCAATCTCTTGCTCCATACAAAACGCCGATTTTGGTTGAAGCATTATCTAATCCGAAGAAATTTTCAAAACCATTCGTTAAATCACCAAATTTGTGTGATACTAAAAAATACCACTCGCCTTTGGCTGCAAGCTTTGTCGATTGCATAGAACAAACTTGTAATCCTTTGAAAGCTGCAATTTCAATTTCTTTTTTTCCTTTGCTAACAGAATCTAATTCATTCAATAAATCATCTTGTGCATTCGAGAAACCAAACACAAAAAGAAAAAATACAGAAAAAGCAATTTTAGATATATTCATTTTTATTTATTACTATTTTACTATTAAACAAAGGTCTAATTTTAATTCTTCTAAAAGGTCATCATAACCTGTGACACGACCTTTAATGATAATTTGACTACCAACAGCAACACTTTTTGAAACTTGTAATTGACAGGAAACTTTCTCATCTAACGTAATTAAATCCTCACCAATAGTAGTAACTTTCCCAGAAACTTGTACGGTTTTATTTAAGTATTTTTTGGTTGCAATTTCAGAATTATTTGAAAACTCAGTAAAAATGTCAGTTGCTGTCTTGGTATACTCAGATTTTTCAGTTTGAATATCTCTAGCTCCAGCAGTCATTATATAATTGTATCCAAAATAACCAATAGCAACAACAACAATTACTCCTATTAAAATCTTTACTTTTTTACTCATTTTTTTTTAAAAAATTTATAGTTTACAGCTGAATAAACTTTATTAATTATAGATTTTTAACTCTTTTAATTACAATAACCTTTTTCATTAATCCATTTACAATACTACTATTGTTTTTAGTAAGGAAATGTTAATTTGACAAACTTTCTTTTCTAGCCAAATGAAAGAAGCTGTTTTTTTAATGCAAAAGCAATATTAATTGAAATAATTAGGAGTAATAATTAACTTCGTGTTTTTCTTAATCACAAATTTATTAATTTTTATGACATAACTATTTGTTTATTAAAGATAAATGGATACTAAAATTGAGTTTACATTCTCTTAGTTTTATATATTATAATTCGTATTTGCAATAAATAAAATGTATCAAAAAATGAGAAAAATGAGTATAAAAACAGTAAAAGTAGTATAGGTTTTATAAAACCAATAACCCAAAATCTTTGAGAGAAGTTATCTGTTTTGAATACCAAAATAACTCAAAGTTTTCAAAATGAGTTTCGAAATCAGTTTTAATTTGAGCAAAGGTTTGGTTTTTGTTTTGGAAAATAGAAAGTGTTTCTAGCGTTGTAACAAGCCATTCTGCTCTTTCTTTTTCCAAAGAAAATTCAATAGTTTCTCTTTTGTCATGAAAAGTCAACTTCATCATTTCCCAAGAGCATCCTTTTTTAGATTTTGTAAAAGTTTCTGAAATTGGTTTTCCTCCTATCCAAACAATTTTTGCAGAAGGTTTTGTGTTGAAACTTTTTTCTTTCTCCAAACAAGAAACAATATAATCCGAAGGAATTGTAGTATTGGGAATTTTAAAATCAAACCAGTCTTGCAATTCATAATCAAAACAGATTCCGTGCATATAATTAAACAACGACTTCTTCAAACCAAAACTAAATTTATCATGATTAATTCCAGTTTTGTCTTTGAACTGAATGTCATTATTAGCAAAAAGCCCACCCAACCCTCCCAATGGGAGAGCTTTTTCATCTAATCCTATAGGTATAACACGAAATTCCTCTGGAAACATGCCAACCGGACTGTGAGCTGTCATGGCAAATTGATGCCAAAAACCCGATTGTATTATTCCTAATTCAAATAGTTGACGTACCATTTCCAAACTATCAATCGTTTCTTGAACAGTTTGTGTGGGATAACCATACATCAAATAGGCATGAACCATAATGCCGCTTTCGGTGAAATTGTGGGTTACTTGTGCCACTTGTTCTACAGTTACTCCTTTTTTTATGAGTTCCAATAATCTATCGGAAGCAACTTCTAATCCGCCCGAAACAGCAATGCAACCCGAAGCTTTTAGTAAAAAACACAAATCGCGAGTAAAACTCTTTTCAAACCGAATGTTAGTCCACCACGTAACAGTTAGTTTTCTTCTAAGAATTTCTAAAGCCACTTCTTTCATCAAAGCTGGTGGTGCTGCTTCATCTACAAAATGGAAGCCATTTTCGCCCGTTTGTGCTATCATTTCCTCCATCCTATCGACCAAAGTTTTGGCTGCAATGGGTTCGTAGAGTTTGATATAATCCAATGTAATGTCACAAAAAGTACATTTCCCCCAGTAGCAACCATGCGCCATTGTGAGTTTATTCCAACGGCCGTCACTCCACAAACTGTGCATTGGGTTGGCCATTTCGATAACCGAAATATAGTTGTCTAAAAATAAATCCGAATAATCCGGTGTTCCGACTTGAGATTGTTTATAATCGTTTTTAAGAGTATTATTTTTATAAACTACTTCGTTTTGTTCTAAGACGAAAGTTCTTTTGGCCTCCCCCAACCCCTCCAAAGGAGGGGAGTTTAAAACGTGGGAAATTAGTAATTCAATAGGAAGTTCGCCATCATCCAATGTTATAAAATCGAAAAATTCGAAAACACGCTTGTCGCTTAAACTTCGTAATTCTGTATTTGGGAAACCGCCACCCATGGCTATTTTAATTATTGGGAAATTCATTTTAATAAATTGTGCACAACGAAAAGCACTGTATAAATTTCCTGGAAAAGGAACTGATATACAAACTAATTTGGGTTGAACATCTTGTAATCTTTCATTCAGGATATTGAGTGTAATTGTATCAATGTAAGTCAACTCATTTTGCAAATGGGAATACATCTCGTCAAAGGAATTGGCACTTCTACCCAATCGTTCCGCATAGCGACTGAAGCCAAAATTTTCATCAACACATTCGACAATAAAATCAGATAAATCTTCGAGATACAAAGTAGCTAGATGTTTTGCTTTGTCTTGCATTCCCATGCTACCAAAAGCCCATTCCATATCGTCTAATTGATTGAAACGACTGGCTTGTGGAAGGAAATTTCCGGAGCAAATTTGTCGGGCAAGGGTTTGGTTTTTTCCTTGGAGGAATTGTATTACTGCATCGATTGTATTGACATAATCGTGTTTTAACGAAATAATTCGTTGCGAGTTAAGAGTTGCGGGTTGCGGGTTAACTTGAAACTCTAAACTTGCGGTCTGAAACATTTTTTCCAAACCTTTTTTTGAAAAGAGTTCTAAAATCACTTCTATGCCCAAATCCATTTGAAAGCAGGAAATTTTTTTGGTATTCAAAAATCCTTTCAAGTATGCCGTTGCTGGATAAGGCGTATTGAGCTGGGTGAATGGCGGGGTTATAAGAAGGAGGTCTTTCATTTGGGTTTTGGTAACAAACAAAAGTACTAAACTATTTTCCCTCTTTTCGTCTTTCGTTTATATATTCGTTCAATTTTTTACCATAAAGTGATTTAGAAATCTTGGGTGTCATTGATTTTTGAATGGTATCCAAGTATTTTAAATTGATGTCGTAAATCTCGGCTAGCGTAACATAGGGAGACACTTCATAATTAGCATTGTTTACAGCAAAATTGGTAGTGTACAAATATTTTCTTTTTGTAATACCTTCTCGTTCACTCTCAATTTTTGCAACTTCTGCCATGTCTTTATCCTTATATGCTTTGAATTTTTTTTCAATTAAATCTAAATCTTGATCTACAAACCTTGAGGCCACTTTTTTATACTCATCATACAATTCTTGATTTTTTGAACCTGTAATTTTAACATCGGCAGTAAAAAAATCCAAAGAAGTTTCGAGATTCATAGTTCCTTTTTCGGCAAAAAAAGCAATATTATTATCCAATGAATTGGTCACACCACGATCCAAAAACAGGTATAACATCTCAGGCGATTCAATATCAAATTCACTCATAAAATGAGAGTCGCCACTTATCACAATGGTATCAATGGGAATAAAAGCGGTGTCTTTTATTCTTTGAATGTAAAGCGTTCCATTTTTTAATCCTTTGATATTGCCATTTAAAACGAAATTTTTGGTTGATTTTTTTTCGGAGCAAGACAGTAAAATAACTATAGAAAATAGTGCGAGTAATGATTTGTTCATGTTTTTAAATTTTAACTTCGTTCAGCTCGACCAAATGGTCTGGAGTGGCAATAATACTAAAAAAATCCTCAATTCGGTAACCGAATTGAGGATAAAAACATATTTATAGTTTTAGATTATCCTTTTAACCATCCGCTATGTAACTTCTCTTTTGTTGTGTCTGTAAAATTGTACCCTTCAACTTCATCCATTGATAATTTTACCTTCCCTTTTATGATTTGCTCTTTACCATCTCTAGAAATTGTAACGTTTATTGGGTCATCAACTTTCCAATTTTGACTTTCCATTATCATGTCATAAATAGTATCGAGATTGTATTTTTTATCATTAATGGATACAATAACATCTCCCCCTTTTAACCCTAAATTAGTCATAAAATCATTTAATTCTGAACTAGGAATTACACTAATTTCTTTAGTTGTTGGGTTAACGGTTATGTATGGAGTGGATTGATCTTTTAAAAATGGATTAATTGGTTTTTGAACTTTGGATTTCGTCACACCCATTTTTGCATAGAAAAAATCATAATTAATTGGTGTTTTTCCAGCAACGTAAGTGTTTAAAAACTCACCTACTTCGGGATATGTTAGCGAAGTTATTTTTGCAAAAAGCGCTTCATCATCAAATGGTTTTTCTGTGCCGTATTCTTTTGATAATTTTTTCATTAAGTCTAAAATGCCTCTTTCGCCATTACTTTTTTCACGAATGATAATATCAATACACATTCCAATTAAGGCGCCTTTTTCATATACATTTAAATACTGGTCTTTATAAGGTTCAACTAAAACATTGGCACTCATTTCAGTAAATGGCATAGTGTCATTCAAAGTAGCCGCATTTCGAATTTTTCCGTTCATTCTTTCATAAAATTCATCCGCACCAATTAATCCTTGATTTACTTGAAATAAATTGGCAAAATATTCGGTAACGCCTTCATACATCCATAAATGTTTTGACATTTTTGGATTGTTGTAGTCAAAAAATTGAATCTCTTTGGAGTGAATACTTAATGGTGTTACAATATGAAAAAATTCGTGTGAAACGACATCTTTCATTTGTTCTGCTAAAGCTGCTGCAGGCATCATTTCTGGAAAAACAACCGTTGTAGAAGTGTGATGCTCTAATGCGCCAAATCCTTTGGCATCATTTCCTTGCATATCCGAAAGATAGAGTAAAACAGTATAGCGTTTGTTGTTGTTTATTGGACCTAAAAAAGTTTTTTGGGCACGCATTGTTTTCTCTAAAACGGGCATTATTGATTTTGCAGAGTGTGTAGCACTTGGAGAATAAACACTTAACAAAATTTCCATTCCATCTACCATAAAAGTTTCGTAATCCGGTTTGGAATACATAATTGGATTATCTGTAATTTCAAAATAGCGTTTGGCAACAAAATTGTCAATGGTATCACTTTTGTTTGTATCGATAAGAGAGGTAGCTCCAAATAAAGTGGCAGGATGCAATACAGTTAGCACATAATTTATTTCTGTTTTACCTTGAAAATAACCCACAAAACAATGGTTGTTTAACATAAAGTTTTTACCTTCTAGAATATTGCTTCCAGCCGGTGAAAAAATATCTTCTTTGCCAAATCCTCCCCCTTTTTCAGTATCATAAGTATCATTTACCCAATAGGTTATATTATATAATTTATTAGAATTGCTAATTTTCCATGAATTGTCATCGGTTTTTGTTGTAGATAATTCATTTCCTCTGGCATCAAATGCTTTAAAATCATCTATTAGTTTTCCGTAATTATCTGTTGAATAGGTTCCAGGAACTGTTTTAGGTATGTGATA
The DNA here is from genome assembly GCA_020403245.1 of Flavobacterium sp. Taxonomy (GTDB): domain Bacteria; phylum Bacteroidota; class Bacteroidia; order Flavobacteriales; family Flavobacteriaceae; genus Flavobacterium. The sequence goes on from JADBYA010000007.1 coordinate 41,282, forward strand.
AACAACCTCATTAGATGTAAACTTTGGTGGTGTAACCGTTACCATTACTTTATCGTCTTTCACTTGATTTAAGTCGATAGTAACTTTTACTTCCTCGCTTGTAGCTTTTTTTTGTGCAACAGCGTTCAAACTAGATAAAGATAGTGTAAGAATGACACTCAGGATAAGTCTTTTCATTTCTATTAATTTAAAATTTTTAAATATGTCAACAAAAGTAGTTAATAGTTACAAAAAGAAGATTTTATTTGGAAATGATTAACTTTTATTCATAAAAAAACTCTTGCAAAGCAAGAGTTAAATATTTAATCCAGTTTATTTTTAAAATAATATTTACTGTCTAAATCATCGTCAAACTCATCGATGATTGGTTTGGGTTTGGGTTTGCTTCCAGATGCTTTCTTTTTCCAAAGCTCAAATTTATCTTTGGATAAACGTTTACGCATCAATTCGGTTACATCATTTTCTGATAGACCAAATTCTTCTTTTATTACTTCAAAAGGTTTGCGTTCCTCTTGTGCCATGGAGACAACTCTTTCAATTTTTTCGTTGTCAAAATCTGCAAACTTACTTTTTTTCATTTCTGTAAAAGCATTTAATTAAATAGTTTTTATCTGATTAATTTGTAATTCAATATTAGTAAAAAAAATAATTACTTTTCAAAATAGCATAAATTTTTTTCAAGTACTACGAATTTGATGATCGATATTTTTGAAAAGGTATTGCTAATAAATTCTTTAATTTATTGTTTTCTTCTAATTTCATATGTGTATCTACACCATAAACTAACTTGTTTCTATCCAAGGTTTTGAAAGTACCAAACAATCTATCCCAAACTGAAAATATATTGCCATAATTACTATCTGTATATGGCAATACATAATGATGGTGGACTTTATGCATGTCGGGTGAAACAATAAAATAACTTAAGAAATTATCCATTTTTTTGGGTAACGATATATTAGCATGGGTAAATTGTGTGGAAAGAACAGATAATGTTTGGTATAAAAACACCAACCACATTGGGCAACCAACTAATAAAACTCCCAACGTTGTAAAAATAAAACGAATGACACTTTCCCCAGGATGATGCCTATTGGCTGAAGTCGTATCTATCCAAGTATCGGTATGATGAATGAGATGAAATCGCCATAGAAACTTGACTTTATGCTCTACCAAATGAGCCAAATAAGCTCCAATCAAATCCAAAAATAACAATCCAATAAAAGCAAACAACCAAGGATTCAATTCGGGCAACCAATATAGAATTCCAAATTTATTTTCGGTTGTCCATTGAGCCGTTTTGAGTAATAGTAATGCCAAACTAAAATTGACAACTATAGTAGTTAGGGTGAAAAAGAGGTTTATTCCAGCGTGTTGCCATTTATTATATTGAAATTTCACAAAAGGAACTGCGGTTTCAATTAGCCAAAAAAAAGCAATTCCACCAGCCAAAATCAAAGCTCTGTGTGAAGATGGAATAGTTGAAAAATAATTAATTATCTCATTCATGGTAGCTATTTTATTCAAATATATAAATTTCTATTTATTTGATAATTCGGAAAGTGAGATTTATTCTTGGTCCAATTATTTTGGCGGTTTTAGAAATTTGATGTTTCCAAAAATGCTGTGTTTCACCCTTCATCAAGAGTAAACTTCCGTGCTCTAGTTCTATTTTCAATTTTTGTTCCTTGATGGTATTATGCCTCAAATGAAAACTTCTTTCAGCTCCTAAACTTAGTGAAGCTATAACTGGATTTAGACCTAATTCTTTTTCGTTATCAGCATGCCAACCGTTGCTGTCTTTTCCGTCGCGATACAGATTGAGTAAAACTGTGGTGAAATTTGCTTTGGAAACCTGTTCGATTTCGTCTTTAATAAATTGTAATAACGGATTCCAAGGGTTGGGTTGCATCTCAATATTTGAATACGCATAAGGTTTGCCTTCATTGCCAAAAAGTGCTGTCAATCTGGGTTGTGAATAGGTTTTACCAAAAACAGTAATGTTATCTTGCTGCCAAGGAATTTCATTTTTGAGTTTCTCAAATAATTCATTGGCTCGGTTGCTTTCAAAGAAATTTGGATAATATTCTATGTCAGCGTTTGGTATAATAAACTGAAATTTATCTTTAGGGAAAAGTGATTTCATTTTACAAAAATAAAGAGAAAACATTGAAATTAATCAACGTTTTCTCTTCAAACTATTGAGGATTGTATATTATGCTTCTGAATGATCTTGTAGTAGATTTTTATAAACTAAACCAGCCACAACAGCTCCTAAAATTGGTGCTGCCCAAAATAACCAAACTTGCGATAAAGCTTCACCTTGCACAAATACTGCCTGAGATAAAGAACGAGCAGGATTTACAGAAGTGTTAGTTATTGGAATACTTATTAAGTGAATTAAAGTTAACGCTAAACCTATAGCAACTCCAGCAAATTTTCCATTAGCAAATTTATCTGTAGCACCAAGAATTACGATTAGAAAGAAAAATGTCAAAATGAATTCAGCCATAAATGCAGATTGCATGGAATAACCATCAGGAGAAAAAGCCCCAAAACCATTGGAAGCAAAAGCACCAGGTTTGGTATTATCAATTGCAAAACCCGCTTTCCCAGAACAAATGGCGACTAAAGTTCCTGCAGCAGCTAATCCACCAACACATTGAGCAACAATATATGGTGCTAATTCTTTAGCTGAAAAACGACCGCTTGCCCATAATCCAAAAGAAACTGCTGGATTAAAATGGCCCCCAGAAATGTGACCAACAGCATACGCCATAGTTAAAACAGTTAATCCAAATGCAAGTGAAACTCCAACATATCCAATGCCATTCATGCCATCAGTGTTGTTGCTACAGGCAATAAGTGCACTACCACAACCGCCAAAGACAAGCCAATAAGTGCCAAAAAATTCAGCGAATAATTTTCTCATAAGTTTTAAATTTAAATCACGTTTTTTTGTGATATGGTTATAAATTTAAAATTAAAAAAAAATGAGTTGAAGAAAATTATCGAAAAATAAACTTATCAACAGTAAAAAATTAGAATAACCTTTTTTTAACCCTAATATTCATTACAATTACTGCAATAATTATTAACAAAACACCTATCCATTGCCAAAAATTAACAGTCTCATTCAGAATAAGGAATGCCATAAAAACGGAAACTGGCAATTCAAGTGCTGCAACAATACTTCCTAATCCAATACCTGTTAATGGAAATCCTGCGTTTAATAACATAGGAGGAATAACGGTACCAAAAAGTGCAATTAAAATTCCCCATTTATAAAAAATGTCATAATTGAATGGAGTATGCTGTGTAAGTAGTGTAAAAATAAAGACAACAACCGCTCCACCTAAAAGCATGTATAAACTTCGCTGAGCTGAGGAAATAGAAGTAGCAATTTTATTTGCTGCAAACATAGTTGTGGTAAAAGAAGCAGCAGCAAGTAATCCGAGAACAATACCTTTCCACTCAAGTTCGATTGTATTATTAAATAGATTTGTTGCCAAAGCTGTTCCGATTAAAACAATTGAAACAGATACTATTTTAATTCTAGAAGGTAACTTTTTTTCTAAAAATATTTCCAAAACAACTCCCATCCAAACGGTTTGCATTAACAAAACGATACCAATAGAAACAGGAATGTATTGAACTGCTAAATAATAAAAAATACTTGTCATTCCAGTGGAAGTTCCCACCAACATTAATGACTTTATTTCTTTAGATGTTGCCTTTATGACTTTATTCCCTTTTCTATTTTTTTGAAATAAATTAATAATTAGTATCAATAAAATACCAATTACAAATTGAGCCGTTATAACTTCGGCTGGAGTATAATGAAGTCCTAGTGAACTAGTATCTGCATAAGCTAATTTTACAAAAGTAGCTAACATGCCATAACTCGTTGCGCCTAACCCCACCAAAAAAACTCCTTTCAGCACTTTATTTCCAAACATTGGTTTCTTTTTTAAAAAGCGGACAAAGATATAGAATTGAAATTGTTCTTCAGAAGTAAAAAACAAAAACCGCTTCGAACAAACGAAACGGTTTTTTAATGGAGCCGGCGGAGGGACTCGAACCCACGACCTGCTGATTACAAATCAGCTGCTCTAGCCAACTGAGCTACGCTGGCAATACTACTAGTATGCAAATATAAAAGTCAAATTTAATTCACCAAAATATTTGAGAACTTTTTTCTATTGAAGTGCGTTGATTTTTTCAACCAATTGATTTGCAATTTGTTCTAAATCTGCATTGATTTTTTTGAAATGCGCTTTCTTATTTTCTACTTTTTTAGCGTTCACTTTTGCAATCAAACCATCAAAAGACTCAATAGCTTCGTCAATAATAGCGTTTGTTTTATCCGATGGTTTTCCAGAAGTCGTCATTTCATGAATATAAACCGCTTCGATAATATCGCCTAAAACAAAGTTGATGTCTTTTTTTAAATTTTTAACACTTGGCATTTTCTTTTATTTTTAAAATTTAACTATGTTCCGTTCGACCTCTCGGTCTCGGGTGGTGCAAAACTACATTAAATCTTTAGAATACAAACTACGAAATATAAATTTCTAAGATGGAAGCGCTACCAGACAATTCAAAATCAGTTAAAGCTGCAGGAATTAAGACCGTATCTCCTTTTTTATAACTATACCTTTCTTTATCAAACATAAGTTGGAAGTCTCCCTCTACGCACATAAAAACGGTAAATGAAGTTTGGTTTTTATTAACTTGATTTTTTCCGTCAAGCGGAATAAAATTCGTTGTAAAGTACTTGCAGTTGACTACTTCATTGGAAACGTTTTCTACTTTAGCATATTCTTTTTGCGCATTAACTGTTTCATAATTGATGGCTTCTAATGACAAATCTACGTGAAGTTCGCGTGTATTTCCATTGGCATCCACACGGTCAAAATCATAAATACGATAGGTTACATCCGATGTCTGTTGGATTTCAGCTATAACAATTCCTGCACCAATAGCATGAATAGTTCCCGTTTCTAATAAAAAAACGTCGCCTTGTTTTACCTTTTTAGTATCCAGAATATCAACAATTGTTTTATTATTTATATGTTTCAAATACTCTTCTGGTGTAGACTTTTCCTTAAACCCTACAATCAAACTAGCATCGGCATCGGCTTGCATCACATACCACATTTCTGTTTTACCAAACGAATTGTGCCGTTTTTTAGCTAACTCGTCGTTGGGATGTAATTGTATGGATAAATCTTCGCGAGCATCAAGGTATTTGAACAATAAAGGAAATTGTTTGCCAAATTGTGCATAAACATTAGTTCCTATAATAGCTTCTGAAAATTCGTTTATCAAATCGTTAAGTGATTTTCCTTTATAAACTCCATTGGAAACAACACTTATGTCATTTTCAACCGTCGAAATTTCCCAACTTTCGCCAGTAATATTGGATAATATAGGTTTGTTGAGATATGTTTTTAATTTGGTTCCACCCCAAATTCGTTCTTTTAAAATAGGTTCAAACTGTAAAGGATATAGTTTCATTTGGAATGAATTATTAAGCAAACTTATAATGTTTTTAAAACCTTGAGCGCTTTTGTGATATGAATTTTTGCCAAAGTAGAATCAAAAACAAATTGCACTATCCCATTTTTATCAATAACATAGGTGGCTCTTCCGGGAAGCAACCCTAAGAAATCGTTGGGAACACCAAATGCGGTTCTGATTTTTTTGTTTGTATCAGAAAGTAAAATAAAAGGAAGTTTATACCTTGAGGCAAATTTTTTATGCGATGATAAACTGTCACTGCTAATACCGATAACTTCTGCTCCTAATGCTTTAAAATCTTCGTATTGGTCTCGAAAAGTACACGCCTGAATGGTACATCCTGGGGTGTCATCTTTTGGATAGAAATAAATTACCATGGGCTGTCTTATATAATCCCGAACTTCAAAAGAATTTCCATTACTATCCACTGCAGAAAAAAGTGGAATTTTATCGCCTACTTGCAGTGCCATTATTCGCCTTTATAAGTTACAAAATTTCGAGGAGTTTCATAAAGAACAACTTCTAAATCTTTATTTGTATCAATATGTTTTCTGAGTTTTTGCCAAATAACCACCGCAATATTTTCGGCTGTTGGGTTTAAATCAGAAAAATCAGGAACATCAATATTTAAATTTTTATGGTCGAAAGCATTCTCGATGTGCTCTTTAATTAAATCGGCTAGGATTTTTACATCCATTACAAAACCTGTTTCTTGATCAATTTCTCCTGTAACCGAAACGATGAGTTCATAATTATGACCATGAAAATTGGGATTATTGCACTTTCCAAAAACGACATCGTTTTTTTCCATCGACCAATCTTTTCGATACAATCGATGGGCTGCGTTGAAATGTGCCTTTCTTGATACGGTTACTCTCATAGTGATTATAGATTTCTGATTGTCGATTTAAGATTATTGATTGTGAATAGGTGATTGTTTTTTAAATTAGGAAATCTGAATTCAAAATTCAGCAATCTTATATCTTATGGTCTTCAAGATAATGATAAAATTCGTCAAAAATAATTTTAAACCAAACGGTGTAAATATCAGGATTTTGAATCATATCTTGACGCACTTCTTCAATACACATCCATTTCCAGCTTTCTACTTCATCTGAATTAATCACTGGTTCATCATCATAACGCCCAATCATCACATGATCCAATTCATGCTCGGTTAGTCCGTTGTCAAAAGGCGCTTTATAGATAAAATGAAACAGTTCTTTTAACTCAGTTATAAAACCCATTTCTTCAAACAATCGTCGTGTTCCTGCTTGAATATTGGTTTCTCCTTCTCGCTGATGACTGCAACAGGTGTTTGTCCATAGCAATGGCGAATGGTATTTTTGATGGGCGCGCTGTTGTAGCATGATTTCGTTGTTTTTATTTAACACAAAAACCGAAAAAGCACGATGCAGAACCGCCTTTTCATGCGCTTCTATTTTGTTCATTAACCCGATAGGTTCATCTTGTTCATTAACCAAGATTACTTTTTCTTCAGCCATAACTTATTCTATTTGTCACCCTGAGCGAAGTCGAAGGGCAAAAGTACAAAAAAAATACGGCGACCATAATTAAACTACTCTAACAACCGTTAAACTTTCCTTAAATCACTGCAATTTGTAGTCTAACTTACATTTTGACACAAAAATGTAATGTAAATTTGTATTATATTTATAAACCATAATGTCACTGAATATAAACCGAATGTCAACTTGATATTCTACATTTATTACCAATATGCGAAAATCCATTTTTAATTATTTCCTTTTGTTCCCAATGTTTCTTTTTAATGCTTGCGGACAAAACAACAAAACACAAAATAAAAAAACGAATACCACTACTATGGAAAATGTAATTTCTAAACCTGAAAACCCTTATTACTCTAATACCGATACACAAAAACTAAATGTTTCCGATGTGGAATGGAAAAAAGTATTGTCACCCGATTTGTATGCTGTTGCTCGAGAAGCCGATACCGAAAGGGCTTTTACAGGAACTATGTGGAAATCGGACACCAAAGGAACCTATTATTGTGCCGCTTGTGGATTAAAACTTTTCAAATCAGAACAAAAATTTGTAAGTAGTTGTGGTTGGCCAAGTTTCTTTGAACAAGACAATAAAAATAGTGTCGTTTTTAAAGAAGATAATTCTTATGGCATGAAGCGTACCGAAGCACTTTGCGGCAGATGCAACAGTCATTTGGGACATCTTTTTGATGATGGTCCAGAGCCAACTGGAAAACGCTATTGCATGAATGCCATTTCCTTGGATTTTGTTCCAGAAGGAGTTACCTCAACTACAGGAAATTTGGAAACTATTGTACTTGGTGGTGGTTGTTTTTGGTGTGTGGAAGCCGTTTACGAAAACTTGGAGGGTGTAAAAAGTGTCTATTCAGGTTATGCAGGCGGAACCGTTGAAAATCCAAGTTATGAAGAAGTTTGTACTGGTAGAACTGGTGCTGCTGAAGTAGTTGAAATTACGTATGATAAAACCAAAACCAACTTGGACGAAATATTCCAAGTTTTCTTTACCGTACATGACCCAACCACATTGAATAGACAAGGTGCCGATGTGGGCACACAATACCGTTCTGCCATTTTTTATAAAAATGAAAATGAGAAAAAAGTAGCTGAGAGTTTAATTGCAGCGTTAAATGAAAAAGTTTTTTCTAACAAAATTGTAACCACACTCGAACCATTGCAGAAATTCTACAAAGCGGAATCCTATCATCAAGGGTATTATCAAAACAATAAAAACCAACCTTATTGCCAAATGGTCATTCAACCGAAGCTTGAAAAATTCGAGAAAGTATTTAAAGAAAGATTGAAAAAGAAATAGAAAATCAATTAAACCTCAATTTCAGTCTGATCTTGTCGAAGACCATATAAAAAGACACTTCGACAAGCTCAGTGTGATAAATTGGAATAAATTGGAACTACAAAATATAATCGGTATTGATAAAGTTAGACTCCTTGCTGTTCAATAACGCTTGTAGGATTTCATTATTATAGGCATTGTCTTTAGACGCTACAAACGTTCGAATGGAGAACGAGCGCAATGCATCATGAATACTCAAGGTTCCCACAGCAGAGTCTTTTCTTCCGGTAAACGGATACACATCGGGTCCGCGCTGACAAGAACTATTCAAATTCACGCGACAAACCAAATTGACCAAAGTATCAATTAGTGGCGCAATGGTTTTGATATCTCTACCAAACAAACTCACTTGTTGTCCATAGTTAGACTCTGCCATATCATTCAATGGCTCTTGTATGTCTTTGAACGTCAAAATAGGAATTACAGGACCAAATTGCTCTTCGTGATACACACGCATTTCTTTATTAATTGGAAACAAAACCGCTGGGAAAATATAGTTTTCTGTGCGTTCTCCTCCTTTGGCATTAATTACTCTAGCGCCTTTTGCAGTGGCATCGTCAATGAGTTCTTGGATATAATTAGGTTTTTCAATTTCAGGCAATGGTGTTAAGGAAACGCCTTTTTCCCAGGGATTTCCAAATGGCAAAGCATCTACTTTTTCTGCAAATCGCTTGTTAAATTCTTCGGCAATAGACTCATGAACATATAGAATTTTGAGTGCTGTGCAACGCTGTCCATTGAAAGATAGTGTTCCCATAATACATTCTTGAATAGCCAAATCTAAATCGGCATCAGGAAGAATAATCGCTGGATTTTTGGCTTCCAATCCTAAAATCAAACGCAAACGGTTTTTATTAGGATGCTGGTCTTGCAAAGCAATAGCTGATTTACTATTTCCTATTAAAGCTAAAATATCTATTTTCCCCGATTTCATTATCGGCGAAGCTACGTCTCTGCCCCTACCATAAACAATATTAATAACACCTTTTGGAAAACTATTTCTAAACGCTTCGAGCAATGGCGAAATCAATAAAACGCCATGTTTTGCGGGTTTAAAAATGACTGTATTTCCCATGATAATAGCAGGTATCAATAATGAAAACGTTTCATTCAACGGGTAATTATAGGGACCAAGACACAGCACAACGCCAAGCGGACCTCGACGTACCATAGCGTTCACTCCTTGACTTTTGGAAAAACGAGCACTATTTCGGTCCAATTGTTTGTAATCTTCAATGGTATCGTAAATGTATTCGACGGTTCGGTCAAATTCTTTTTCCGAATCGCCTAACGATTTTCCTATTTCCCACATCAAATAGTTCACTACTTCGCCGCGTGCGACCTTCATTTGAGTAACAAAATGCTCCATGCATTTGATGCGGTCTATGACTTTCATAGTGGGCCAAATGCCTTGTCCTTTGTCATAAGCAGCCACAGCGGATTGAACTACTTCATCAGCGGCTGTTTCCCCCATTGTTGGAATGGTTCCTAAAAAAGTGGGTGAATATTTCTCGGAAGAGGAAATGGTGGAATACACTTCGGATGTTTCTCCTGTCCATTTTTTTAATTCGCCGTTGACTAAATAAGTATCCTGATGTAATAATTTGGTAATTTGAAATTCGGAGGGTATTGAATTCATTTAGTAGTATTAAGTTAATTTGAAAGTTCTATAATTGAGTGATTTGTTTGATAAAAAGTTCTAATTTGTATATTTAGTATTGATAATTTGGTTTAAGTTGAAATTAAAACATATATTACCAGTTGTTAATCTATTAAAAACCAAAACAATTGTAAATTTACAAATTAAAATTAAAGAATATTGTTTATTTTTTTTTAATTTTAATTAAACAAAAAAACTGAACTGTTGAATAAAGTAGTAGCATCTTTTTATAATTCATTCTTATCTGAAAAAGTAAAAGAAAAAAGTGAAGTCATTATAGTATATATAGCTATTTTGAGTTTTATTTTGCATTTACTTTTAATTGGCTTGGTAAATTTAGATTTTATCTCAGTGACTGATCATTCAAAATTATTGAGTAATCCGATTTCTGCTATTTATACACCATTTTCATTTATACTTATTTATGAAGTATACCTATTGTTATATTATCTACCCAAGTCAACCTCAATATATATTGGCAAACAGTATGAAATTATTTCTTTGATTGTAATCAGAAGGATATTTAAAGATTTATCTAATTTGGAAGTTTCGTTAAATTGGTTTTCAATAAAGAATGATCTTTTATTCACAGCTGACCTGTTGGCAATTGTACTTCTATTTTTCTTGATTTATATCTATTACAAATTGGTAAAAAACAGCAAAGTTGAAAAAGCAGAAATTATGACACCTGCGATTTCAAAATTCATATCATTAAAAAAAGCAATAGCTACTTGTTTGGTTCCTGTTTTCCTTGTTTTGTCAGTATTCAGTTTGGGTCATTGGTTTTATGAAAGTTTCTTTTCATTCAGCAAAATTGTTACAGATATAAAAGACATCAACAAAATATTCTTCGACGATTTCTTTACCATACTCATTCTTGTTGATGTACTGCTGTTGTTATTTTCGTTTTTACATTCAGACAAATTCAACATTGTCATCCGAAATTCTGGCTTTATTATTTCTACGATATTGATAAAATTATCATTCAGCACCGAAGGAATAATGAACATTGTGCTCATTGTAACAGCTGTTGTTTTTGGGGTTGCTTTATTAAAAATTCATAATTTGTTTGACAAAATAGAAAAGTAAAACAAATCACTACTTTATTTTAACATCTCCGCAACCTTCAAAGCACATTTCTCGCCATCAATAGCAGCAGAAATAATACCACCAGCAAAACCGGCACCTTCTCCACAAGGATACAATCCTTTTATTTGTGGGTGTTCCAAAGTTTCGTTATCACGAGGAATTCTAACGGGTGACGATGTTCTACTTTCGGGTGCATGAAGAATAGCATCATTGGTCATATAGCCGCGCATGGCTTTCCGAATTTGATGAAACTTCGCTTATGATTTGCATATTTATTACAAAACAATTCACCTAATTCGATTTCAATCTCGCTGTATATGCTATTTTTTTATAGTTACAGCAGTTTTTAACGTTAATATTTGCTGTAAACTATATTATTTTTATATTTACAGCGAAATCAAAATTTAAGAATATGATCGGCAGAGAAGATGAAATCACATTGTTAAAGGAAAAATACGCCTCAGAAAAATCAGAATTTATAGCACTATATGGAAGAAGGCGTGTGGGCAAAACCTATCTGGTTCGCGAAACCTTTAAAGATAAAATCAATTTTCAACTCACAGGAATTGCAAACGCAACATTGCAGGA
>JADBYA010000070.1 GCA_020403245.1 Flavobacterium sp.
ATTGATACTGCCCAAGATTTGCGGGATAGTAGTGTTTAGGTCAAAACTCTCAAAACCTTCAACTCCTGTGTAGTCGCACAAGGCATATGCTGATGGCGTGGTGGCTTCGGGGGTTGGGTCGACAATTAATTGGAGTTGGACTACTTCAAAACAGCTTGTGGTATTAGACTCGACTCTTACATAAATAGTTTGTGTCCAAAGGTTGATATTTGGATAGATTGTTGGATTTGGAATAACAGTTCCATCAATGTTAGCATCTGTAATCGTTTCATGAAAAGTTACTGTATATGGAACTCCACCTGTTATAGTATTTACAGTTTGCGTTAAATCAAAATTAACAAATCCATTATTGTCAGGATCACAAGAACGCAATGGTTGTGGTGTGTTAACAAATACATCGTTGATAACAGGGTTGATAATAAAATTTATAGGATTAGAAGAACAATTTATATTGATTTGATTCACAACGATGTTATGATTACCGGGAGCTATATTCAAAAATAGTGGACTTATTTGAAAAGGACCACCATCAATAGCATATTGAAAGTTATTGCCAATAGGACTGGTAACCGTTACAGAATTGGATGAACACAATTGAACGATGGAAATCACAGGGGTTAATTGAGGTGACACTGTAATTGATCGTGTAATAGAATTTGCACATTCCCCAACATCAGGTGTAAATGTGTGAACTGTAGAACCTGAAACATTTGTATCAATAGTAGATGGTGACCAAGATCCAGTTATACCGTTTAATGAAGTTGTTGCTAAAATAGGTGGAGTTGATCCAAAACAAAGAGCGGGTATTGAGTTGAATGTTGGCGTAACTAAAGGGTTCATTGTCCACTGAAAAGAAAAAGTGGTTGCGCACTGTCCGGCGTTTGGGGTAAAAGTATAAGTAGTTGTTCCGGGTACAATTAAAATTTGATCCGGAAACCAAGTTCCAACAATATTATTATTGGATGTGGTGTTTAACATCACTGTAGGAAGAAAATCAGGAATACAGGTGGTAATAGTGGAATAATTAAATGTTGGCGTAACTAATGGGTTTACAGTTATTGTAATTGGAATTACGCTTGCACATTGACCTGCATTTGGCGTAAATGTATAAGTTGATGTACCCAAACTAGAAGTGCTTACTGTTGATGGATTCCAGGTTCCTAGTATTCCATTTAATGATGTTGTTGGTAATACTGGAGCTGTATCACCAGCACAAAGAGCGGGTATTGAATTGAATGTTGGTATAATCACATTAGGAACTATATTTATTGTACTTTGTATAGGTGCAGAAATACATCCCAAAGTCAAATCTTTAACGATAACATTATAGTTTCCGGGTATTAGGTTAGAAAAATTTGGACTTGATTGATAAGTAATAGCATCGATACTATATTCTAAATTTCCTCCCAAAGGTGATGTAATTGCAATAGAACCTGTTGGGACTGTACAAGTAGGTTGCGTAATTGTAAATGTTGGTGAAGGTGGTAGTGTAATAGTAACATTTACAGAAGTCGAACTTGAACATCCAGAAACTGGATCAAAAACAGTAACTGTATATGTTCCAGACTGGGTAGCAGTACCCGGATTTGGGGTATTTAACGCTAAACCAGGTCCATTCCATGTAATGGTAACACCTAAGTTTGTCGAATTTCCAATTAATTTAACCGTACAATCCGCTTGATTAAATGTTGTAGCTGAGACATTTGGTGCAGAAGGTGCTGGATTAACAACTAAAGCAATTGAGTTTGAAATACAACCAGAAATTATATCTTTAACGGTAACATTATAAGTTCCAGAAGCCAAACTAGTAAAAGTTGGACTCGACTGATAACTACTACCGTTAACACTATATTCATATATTACAAATTGATAGGTTCCAATATTCGTATACTCTTGAGGATCTAACGCTAACCAATCTGCTGGATTCCAAATCAAACTTGGATGTGGAGCATTTGCCAGTCTTCTGTAGGTATAACCATCTAAATTACCCGGTGTGAAATCTACTCCATCTGTTCTTCCCCATAAATCAATTTCTACATCGGTACTTGTGGTCAAACGAACATTATCATTGGTATTAAAACCTGAACATAAATTTACTACCAAATCTGGCACTACTCCACCTTGATCCGTAGCACTGCCAATGGAAACAACATAAACATCATTATTAGCAAGAGTTCCAACCAATGGAAAATCACAATTCAAAGACGGACCGGGATTTCCGTTATTATATATTTTTAACTTATAATTAGCCAAATTTTTAGATGCTCCAGTTCCGTTATAAATTTCAATATAGGATAATGCTCCTGTACTTTCATCGGTTACTTCAGAAATGAATAAATCGGACGGAACTGAAATAGGTGTAGTATTTAATGGGCTAGTAAAAACTATTGTTCCTGTTGAAATTGCACATGTTGGTTGCTGAGTTACACTTGCCAACGGATTGGGAAGCGAACAAGGTAACAAAGTAAGGCAAGTTTGAGTTGATTGCGTAAAACAACCTGTTCCCACTGGGGTTACAAAAATTTGAACAGAGTCACCTGAAGTTAAAGCATTAATAGTTTGACTGAGTGAAGGTAAACTTCCTAAATTTACCAATGCACCTCCATTAATACTATAAGATCTTATATAAGAAGTTGCTCCTGCAACTGAAGCCCAAGTAAAGGTTACTGAATTGGCCGTTGGAATACCACATGAGATTGAAGGAGATAATGATGGAGTAAGAGTAACCGTAACAGAATTTGATAAATTACAAGTTAACGCCCCAGTAAAAGATATATCATCTAAAGCAAAATCGTTTCCAGAAGTTGTTGTTGTTCTGTCATACAAACAAATTTGAGCAGAAGTACTTATACCAGAATTCCAAGTGTAGGTTCTTGGTACCCAACTACAAGTTGTTGTTGGAGCTAATGCAGAACCTATTGAAACACCATTAATAAGAACTTCTATATTGGCTGGATTTGGAGTAGCCACTGTCTGTATAAAATAACTAAATGTATAATTCTGCCCAGGAACCACGGTAACTGTTTGACACCATACTCTGTCATTTCCCCCATTTAAGTTTGAACCATCAACAACCATCATATTTCCTGAGCCTCCATTTGCCGTACAAGGAGAAAAACCGCCAAACCAAGAGTTTGAATTGGCTACAATACCATAGGTTCGCTGGGCACCAGTAGGAACGGTTACTGTTAAGAATTGATAATCTGTAGTAAATCCGGTGTTTCCAGATGAAAAATTACCATTAGTAATTAATTGAGTAGAAGTCGAAGTTGAAGTAGATGATGCCGTATAGGTTGTAGTTTGAGTCGGTATAGCTGAGGCAGAAGCACCATTGGGAACAACCACCAAAGTTGCATCAGCTGGAGAAGCCGTCCATGTGTAAGGGTTTGAACTGCCACTTGCTGTTAAATTTGTTGAACTGCCAGCACAAACAGATGTTGGTGAAGCACTTATAATTAAATTGGCTGGTTGTGTGATAATAATATTTGATTGTGAAACAACTGATGGGGGACTATTGCTATCGGAGACAGAAACAGCATAAGTACCTGGAGCTAAACCAGAAAAAATTCCAGTTGAATTTGTTTGAGAGGCACTACCAGATAATGTATAATTTACATAAGGTTGCACTCCATTTACTCCGGAAACTACTATTGAACCATTATTTGCATTGGGACAGGTTACATTTGAAAAAGAAACTGATAATGATAAAGGTAAGGGTGCAGCGGTAACCGAAAAATCATCCACTGCAAAATCATTCCCATCAAAACTAGTATTATTATTGTATAATTTAATATTAACACAAGAACCATTAGGTCTAAAAGTGAAAACCACTTGTTGCCAACCATTTGCTGTTGGAGGTGCTGTTAAACTCCCTGAAACAAGTGTGACTGAATTTGCGTTTAAAATATCAACCCCAATAATTGCTGGTGTTGGATTACCCGACACTGGTCCATAAATTGATCTAATCCAATAGCTAAAGGTATAGGTTGCACCAACCGTTAAACCGCATACTCCACTACCACCATTACCAGCTTCCCAAAAATTTTGTTGACCACCAGTGGTATTTCCATCTATAGCCATCATAATTCCAGTTCCTGTAGTATGATCTCCAACAGAAACAAACGAGGCTGTATTTATCAATTGTGGATTTGTAACTAAAGCCCAATTCCCTGAATTAGTATTGCCAGAAAAAGGAGGAGTAAGTCTTACATAACCAGCCCCATTTGAAAAGAAACCAACTACTGTACCAGTTTCAAAATTTCCGTTATTGAGTAAATTTTGTGAAAACCCTTTAAAACAGAAAAATAATAGTACAACTAATAATAATTTGTATAAAAAGTGATTTAACTTCATCTTAAAATATCTTTTGAGTAGGACTTAGAATTTATATTTGGGATTTGTTTAAAAAACAAAAATCAAAGATATTGTTTTTATATCAGTAGCGTATTTTTTTTAAGAAAATTGACCTATAAAAAAACTCAACAAAAGAGTAATTTTCTATACTATTTACTGATTTTTCCTTCTCTTTCGTTCTGTCTTCAATAAATTAAGCTCTCTACTAGTTTGACCAGCTACTGAAGTATTTTCTTCGGCTCTTCTGATAAGGTAGGGCATCACGTCTCTAACTGGACCAAAAGGTAAATACTTGGCTACATTATAACCATGGGCAGCCAAATTATAACTGATATTATCACTCATGCCATATAATTGTCCAAACCAAATCCTATCATCATTTTTAGCAATTCCTTTTTCTTTCATTAATTCGATTACTTTGTAGGAACTTAATTCATTGTGTGTACCAACAAAAATGGACATCGAATCTAAATTATCCATCATATACGTCATCGTTGTATCATAGTTACTATCGGTAGCTTCTTTACTTTCACAGATTGGTGTTGGATATCCTTTTTCTTCAGCACGCCTGTTCTCTTTTTCCATATAAGCACCACGAACCAATTTCATCCCAATAAAAAATCCTTCTTCTTTGGCCTGATGCTGTAATTGTTTTAGATAGTCCAATCGATCCCAGCGGTATAATTGCAAGGTATTGAAAATGATAGCTTTTTCTTTATTATACTTGCGCATCATATCGGTAACCAAATCATCGGCTGCGTCTTGCATCCAACTTTCTTCCCCATCAATCAATAATGCTACATCCTTCTCAAAAGCCGTTTTACAAATTAAGTCAAAACGAGAAACTACTCTATTCCATTCATTTTGTTCTTCTATAGTTAAAGGTTGTTTCTCTCCTATTTTTTCATAAAGATAAAATCGACCTAAACCCGTTGGTTTAAAGACTGCAAACGGAATAGCATTTCGTTCTTTAGCAAACTCTAAAGTTTTTAATGTCATTTCTAAAGCGGCATCAAACTGATCTTCCTCTTCCTTTCCTTCTACAGAATAATCCAAAACGGAAGAAACGCCTTTGGTATACATTTTATCAACTACAGAAAGACAATCTTCTTCGGTGGTACCACCACAAAAATGGTCAAAAACTGTGGCTCTTATCAAACCTTCAACTGGTAAATGTGCCTTCAAAGCAAAGTTGGTAACCGCAGTACCTATTCGAACTAATGGCTCATTATCAATCATTTTGAATAAAAAATACGCCCGGTCTAATTCGGTATCTGTTTTTAGTGCAAAAGCCACTTGAGTGTTGTTAAAAATAGTTTCCATTAATGATTTTAAAAGTCAAGCAAATATAAAAATAGTTTTATATCAGGAGACATTAATTTAAAGTTACTGTAACCATAATTTTCTATAGGATTTGTCTCTATCATAATCCTGAGCTTGTTTATCAATATTAAAATAACGATTGCCTCTTGGATCATTTCCAACACCTGCAAGATACGCCCAATTTCCCCAGTTGCTCGACACATCATAATCAATTAATTGTTGTTCGAAATAGGCAGCACCATAGCGCCAATCGAGTTTTAAATCGTTGCACAAATAACTGGCCACATTTTGTCTTCCTCTATTGCTCATAAATCCCGTTAATTTCAATTCAAGCATGTTAGCATCAACAAAATCGACACCTGTTGTCCCATTAATCCAACTATCTAATAGTTGGATGTTGTGCTTATTGACACTAATTCCTTTATCCTGAATACCAATTTGTTGAAAAAACTTATTGGAATATTTTTTCATCATAAATCTAAAATAATCGCGCCACAGCAATTCGAAAACCAACCAATAGGTTGACTCGTTTGCGCCAAATTGTGTTTCGTACTTTTTCAATTCAAAATAAATTTCCCTTGGAGATAAACACCCCAAAGCTAGCCATGCGGAGAATTTTGATGAATAATCCGCACCAATCAATCCGTTTCGGGTTTCTTTGTATTGGGATATGGCTTTTGTCTCTGAAAAATAATGATTCATCCTTTTTAAAGCAGCACTTTCGCCACCCACAAAAGTAATAGCGGCTCTTTTGTCAATTTTTGAAAATGATAATCCGAGTTCTTCTAGTGTTGGAAATTGTGCTACAGGAAGTTCAGGTGAGGAAATACTGATAGGTTTTTCAAAAATAGTCCTAATTTTAGAGTCTTTCTCCACTTTTTTTCTAAAAGTACTGAACACATCAGGAATATCTTTGATAGAAAAAGGCAGATCTTGAGCATGATATAGCGTACTAGTACTATACGTTATCATTTCACATTGTTGTTTCCAAAGTTCAATTTGTAGTAACTGTTCGGTTTGTTTTTCTTCAAAAGTAACTTCGCGTTTTGCATATAGTTTATTTACTTTATAAAGAGACACTACTTTTGGAATTTCAATTTCAGGTTTGCCTTTAAGCACCATCAATCCCGAACCTAATGCTCGAAGATTTTTATCTAAATCGGCAACAGCTTCTAATAAAAATTGGGCTCTAAAACTTCCTGTTTTTTTAAAACCATATTCCGTCACTTCAAACTGTGTTTCATCAAAGCAATATACTGGAATAATTTCATCACTTTTGGCTATAGCTGTCACTAAGGTTTCATTGTCGTGCAAACGTAAATCCGTTTTAAACCAAACTATCGCTTTTTTCATATGTAGATAATATTTGTTTTTTTAAGGTCATATGGAATCACTCAATCTTCATTTATGTTTGCTTACGCAAACTTCTTGTTAATGGCGATTTCATATGTAAATAATATTTGTTTTTTTAAGGTCATATGGAATCGCTCAATCTTCATTAGTTTTTGCTCACGCAAACTTCTTGTTAATGGCGATTTCATAAATCATTTATATTTTTTAAATAATAATCGGCTTGTTCTAAAAGTGCAACTTTTGCTTCGGGTTGCATTTTTCTCCACACATTGTACATCATACCAATTCTTGGATTTTTAGACAATTTGTCTTCATTTTTATCATAAAAATTCCAATACAAACTATTGAACGGACATGCTTTTTCACCCGTTTTAATTGATTTATCATAAAAACAACTTCCACAATAATGGCTCATTTTGTCAATATAACTTGCCGAACTCACATACGGTTTTGTTCCTACAAGGCCACCATCTGCAAACTGACTCATACCGCGTGTGTTGGTAATTTCTACCCATTGAATAGCATCAATATAAATCCCTAAATACCATTCGTCAACTTGATCGGGATGAACTCCAGCCAACAACGCAAAGTTTCCGGTAATCATTAATCTTTGGATGTGATGGGTATAGGCATAATTTAAAGATTGCATTATGGCATCTTTCAAACAATTCATTTTGGTTTTTCCAGTCCAAAACCAAGTAGGCAATTTTTCTTGATTATTAAAAAAATTCATTGTTTCATACTCGGGCATTTTGAGCCAATAAATGCCGCGCATGTATTCGCGCCAACCAATAATCTGTCGGACAAATCCCTCTAGTTGATGGTATTCGATTTCCTCTTTTCTATTTTCCCATTCAGTGATGGCTCTATTAATTACTTCTTGAGGAGAAATCATTTTTATATTCATTGAAAAGGAAAGTCGTGCATGATATAATGACCATTCGTTTGGTGTCATCGCGTCTTGATAACTACCAAATAAGGGTAAACATTCTGTAACAAAAAATTCCAGTAATGCCAATGACTGTTTTCTATTTATGGGCCAAACAAAATGGGTAGCATCAATATTTCCGATAGTTTTAACATCGGTTAACTTTAATGCAGAAACGATTTGAGTAACGTCATTATCAAAAACCAATGGCGGTGTTGGTTTGTGATTTTTGGGTAGTTTTTTTCGGTTTTCGCCATCATAATTCCATTGTCCGGTGAATGGTTTGTCACCTTCCATTAAAACGTGATGTTTTTTTCTGAGGGCACGATAAAAACTTTCTAACAAAAATGTTTTCTTTCCTTCAAAAAAAGAACCTAATTCTTCTCGAGTGGTATAAAAATGTTCTGTATCAAAAACACGAAAAGGAATTGATAGTTGAGAACAATACTTTTTGAGTAAAACATCTAATCGATATTCATCTGGCAATTGATATTCGAATTGAGAAAAAGAATTTTGTGCTAGTATTGTGTTTATGTTTTTTTCAAAAGACTGCTGGTTGTTTTTATCGTTAAGGTGAATGTAAATTACGTTGTGTCCCTGTGCTTTTAACTCCGCTGCAAAAGAATGCATCGACGCAAAAAATCCAACCACTTTTTGAATATGATGTGTTGCATAATCGGTTTCGGTTCTGATTTCCATCAAAATATAAGTTACTGAATCATCAACGGTTTTATACCAAGAATGATTGCTATTGAGTTGGTCACCAAGAATTAATCTAAGAGTTTTTAACATTTATATTTTATTTGCCATTGATTCACAGATTTTTTCGTTTATTATAAATCTGTGAATCAGTGGCTATTTAGTTTTATTCATTCTACATTTATCACTACAATACTTTACCTCATCCCAAACTTTCTCCCATTTCTTTCGCCATGAGAAAGGACGGTTACACACTAGACATGTTTTACTAGGTAAGTTTTGTTTCTTAACTCCTTTCATAATCTAGTTTTAGTTTAGTTCTTTCCCAATCTATAGCTACCGAGGAACCTTCTGCAATAAAAACTGCTGCTGGTTTTGTATGGTTCAAACACGAAAAAGCTTCGCCATACATGGCTTCAAAATCACAGGAGATTTGATAATTAGTTACGTGATGAATTTTCCAACTCGGGTGATGCAAACGGTATTCTTCTGTCTTATTTTCATTTATTTTGGTGTACCCATAATAGTGTTCGTAGATAAATTTTTCAAGAGAATTTTGTTGCATTTGTTGGGCTCGAATTTCATTTTCAACATAAATACTATTCCACTTTTGGTTGACCCTCCATTCAAAAGTTACTTTTTGGCTTTTCTCCTTTTTGATAATAGTGTGCTTTGTTGGAACTACAGTGTAATGTTCTTTATATAAGACATTAGCCATCCATGCAACAATCTTGTATGGAATGGTTTCATTGATAAAAACAACCCCTCGTTTTGTTTGGTTTTCTTCTTTTCTAATTACGTAAAATCGCAAATTGATTTCTTCAAAAGTACCTAATTTTGGAATTGGAATAGAAAATAATTTGGTATTTTTAAACATAAAACCTACCAAACTTATGTATGTTTTTCCATTGTATAATTCTAGTTCCAGTCCTTTTGGAAGAAAGGGCAACAACACTTTTGGGTCAATTTCATAATTAACCATAATGATGTTTTCCCAGTTTGCTTTTAAAAAAATGGCCATTACTATACGCTCTTTTTTAAATTTTTATTGGGATTAGATTCCGGAACAAGATCGGAATGAGTGATTTGCACAATTTTACTTTGCAAAATTGGCGCTCTACTCACGTGCTTTTTTAAAATTCGTTTTCCTTCCTCTTTCACTTCTTTACTTTTTCGGAAACCCCAAATACTATCGCTTGCATATTTTCTTGTGGCATCAATATCTACAATAGGATGAGGATAGTCTTTTCCTACTTCGCAACCATATAATTGCTGGTCAATTAATCCCAATTTCCATGGCTCATGTATTAAATGTGGTGGAATATTGGCCAATTCGGGTACCCATTTTTTGATAAATATTCCATCGGTATCGTGTTCTTCAGAATTTTTAATCGGATTGTAAATTCTAATCGTATTGATGCCCGTAACTCCCGATTGCATTTGCAGTTGTGGATAGTGAATTCCGGGTTCGTAGTCTAGAAATTGTCGGGCTAAAAAATGTAATTCGCGCCAATCTTGCCATAGATTAAAAACAAAAAAGGAAACCACCATAGCTCGCATTCTGAAATTGATATACCCCGTTGTGATTAAACATCGCATACACGCATCCACTATAGGAACACCCGTTTTTCCTTCCTGCCACGCTTTGATATAGCGTTCATTTTTTGGTTTTACAATACTGTCAAAAGCGGCATTGATATTATGAAATTCCATGCGACATTCATCCTCAAATTTTTGAATAAAATGACAATGCCAATGCAATCGTGAAACAAAATTTAAAACAGCTCTTTTGTTTGAAGCTTGTTCGTAATGCTGATTGGTATATTGATAAATCATTCGCATACTGATGTTTCCGTAAGACAAATAAGGAGACAATCGGCTACACCCTTTTCTACTCAAATTGGGTTTTGAAATATGTTTGCTGTAATTCACATAACGCTCTTTCACAAAACTGTCTAAATAACGCCAAGCAAAGTTTTCGCCACCTTGCTGGAAGTTGTTATTTCGCGTAGTAATTTCATTCGATAAGTTTTCTCCTTTTAATGTATCATAGTAATTTTCATTAAGAGTTTCTATTTTTAATGACTTTATTTCAATCATTTTAGGTGCAGCTCGCATTACATTTTCCCAACGCTTGTCCCAATCTTTTCTTGATTTCAATTTTCGGATGACACCATGCATTTGAGATTGTTTCCATTGAATCCTTTTTTCATCAAAAAAACATTGCATTGCAATATCCCTATCATACGTGACTTTGTTACCAATTTCTTGATGTGAAAAAACAATTTTAACATCATATATTTTGAGTAAATCTTCAAAAACGAATGGAACTTCGTTATGAAAAAAATATAATTTAGCTGAAATGGCGGCTAACTTTGATTGCATTTCTTGAATTGACTCATAAATAAAACGCCAATGTCGCACATCGGCATCATCATAATTCATAACAGAGGGTTCAAAAAAGTAAAGCAGTAAAAATGGAATTTCTTCTTGTTGTGCCAGATACAGGGGCTCATGATCAGTAAAACGTAAATCACGTTTGAGCCAAACAATATTTACAGCTTTTTTTTTCAATTTTGAAGTAATGAAGTTAGGGGTTTATCGGGTTTTGCATAACTTAATCGGTCCAACTGAATGGTTTTATGATAACTATCCAAACCGGAACAAGTAATGGTGTTGGCTTTTTCTAAATCGATAAAACCATCGTCATACATACAATTTTCTGGTACATAAATCTGAACAATTTTACCGATAATTAGGGTAGTATTGTTGATAGAAATCTCCAATTTTTCTTTAAATTCAATTCCCAATTGCACCTTACTTTCTGCTACAAAAGGCGCAAAAAAATCATTTTTATATTCGGCATTCAAGCCCGTTACATCAAATTCAGAAATATCTTTTTCATAGCGCGCCGAGGTTTGATGCGCTTGTTCATAAATCTTCTCATTGATGTGATTAATGGTGTAAAAACCTGTTTCAATTATGTTTCGCAAAGTATCTCGTTCTGGCGGACTTGGACGAAAAATTAACCCAACCAAAGGTGGATTTGCTCCAACATGAAAAAACGAACTAAAAATAGCCAAATTGGGGTTGCGATTTTGATTAGCAGTTCCAACAAGTGACACACTTTTAAATCCACCTAAGCTATTGATAAGATGCACACGGAATTGTTTTTCCATGGCATTTAGTGCTTTTGAAGTGATGTATTTCTGCATAAAATCTGGTTGATTTTGATAAAATTAAAATAAGTTTTTTTCTTTTTCATGAAGTGCTATCCACTTTTTATCGCTGTTTAACTTGAACGTTCCGATATGTTCTTTTTTCCATTCTTGTGGGGAAATTAAAGATAAAAAGTTGATGCCATCTTCTCCTGCATACAAATGATAAATCTCGCCTATCACCGGCTCAAATGCGAATTTAGCGCTGTAAACAAGCTCATTCCATTCAAATTCTTGCATCAAACTTTCATATTGATTTTTAAGTTCTTTAAACTTATTTTCAAATTCTTTATTGACATTGGTAATTCCTCTACTTTTCCAAGAAACAATATCATCAACTCTAATTATAGGAGCACCAACACTAGTAGAATATGGCAACATACTAGCATTATATCCCTTATCTTCTGAGTAAACTATATTATCAGGTTTTTTATTCTCCATCTTAATCTATTTAATTAACTTTTATTATCGTTTTGAAATTTTATTATTGGAAATAGCTCGTTGCAATTTGCATTTGAAACGATCTATTCCTTCAACTCTTTTGGCACTGTGTTTTGTTTTACAATTTTCAACCCGTTCGCGCCAAAGTTTGTAACTACTAAATTTTAATTCTTTTTTCATAAGAGCTTTGACATCGGCTTCTTTTAAACCAAATTGAAATTCAATAGCGTCAAATGGAGTTCTATCTTCCCAAGCCATTTCAATAATTCTATCAATAGCTATTGCATCAAGTATTTTATGTTTTTCTTTGAGCATAAATTCTGTTTAACAAATAGGTTTAATAATTAAACAAATGTAATTCAAATAAATTAAATCATTTGTTAATCAAAACCAAAAAAAACAGTTATTTTGCATAAAATACCTTTTGAATTATGCAAACCATACAAGCCAACGGTTATGAAGTCAATTTTAATGAGAATGGATATGATTTACTACATAAATTTATTGCTGATAACAACTATTCCTCATTATTTATTTTAGTTGATTCTAATACAAATGAAAAATGCTTGATGCGGTTTTTATCCTTTTTATCAACCGACAAAAACATTGAAATCATTGAAATTGAAGCTGGCGAAAGCGAAAAAAACATCACAACTTGTGTCGAAATTTGGTCAATACTAACAGAACTTGGTGCTGATAGAAAAAGTTTGTTAATCAATGTTGGCGGTGGTGTTATTACTGATATTGGCGGTTTTGTGGCTTCAACTTTCAAAAGAGGTATTGATTTTATCAATATTCCAACTTCTTTATTGGCCATGGTTGATGCCTCCATTGGCGGAAAAAATGGTGTGGATTTGGGAAATTTAAAAAACCAAATTGGTATTATCAATTCACCGAAAATGGTGCTGGTAGACACATCCTATTTAAATACTTTACCTCAAAACGAAATGCGTTCCGGATTGGCCGAAATGCTAAAACATGGATTGATTGCAGATGCTAATTATTGGAAGCATTTTAAAGATTTAAACCAGTCTGACTTAGCTGACTTTGATGTTTTAATTCATCGCTCTATTGAAATTAAAAACGAAATCGTCACTCAAGATCCAACCGAAAATGGGATACGAAAAGCACTCAATTTTGGGCATACTTTAGGTCATGCTATTGAAAGTTATTTTCTGGAAAATGAGAATAAAACTCCCTTGCTGCATGGTGAAGCTGTTGCTGTAGGAATGATTTTGGAAAGTTATATTTCTTGGCAAAAAAAATTAATTTCAGAAACTGAATATGCCGAGATTAAAAATGTAATAGCAGCTATTTTTGAAACCATTCTTTTTGAAGAAAAAGATCTTCAACCCATATTGGATTTACTCATTCATGACAAAAAAAATGAATACGGAAAAGTACAGTTCGCATTGCTTGACAGAATTGGCGCTATTACAATCAATCAAGAAGTTGATAATGAATTAATTTTAAAATCTTTCAAAGATTACAAATGCTAATTATTTTTTCGAGAGAATAGTTGGAATACGCAAATTTTATTTTTTACATTTGCCCTAATGAAAAAAAGCGACAACACTTCAAATTACAGTATTTATAGTCAAGAAAGGACAAACATTTTCTTAACTTTTTCATCTCATTTTTTAATTCAAAAAAATGAATTTACTGCTTTGCATCCAACAGTTACTTTTTTGTTTCAAGAGAAACTATTAATTATTTATGCAAACATTAGGGTTTGAATTCGAGATTACTTTTTTTATACAATTAATTAATCTTCAATTTTACATTCTCAATGAATACTAGATATTTCGACTTAATAAACCAAACATTCTACTTTCCACAAGAAGAATTTACCTTAAATAAAGATAATCTTCAATTTCACAATATTGATTTGATGAAATTGGTAGAGCAATATGGCACGCCATTAAAATTTACTTATTTACCTCAAATTTCTAACAACATCAACAAAGCTAAAGGATGGTTTAGAAAAGCAATGGAAAAAAACAAGTACGAAGCAAAGTATTATTATTGCTACTGCACCAAGAGTTCACATTTTAGTTTTATAATGGATGAAGCATTCAAAAACAATATACATATTGAAACCTCTTCGGCATTTGATATTAATATTGTGGAGAATTTAATGGCACAAGGAAAAATCAATAAAAATACCTATGTAATTTGTAATGGTTTTAAAAGAGAACAATATATTGAAAATATTGCTCGTTTAATTAACGGAGGACATAATAAAACTATACCGATTATTGATAACTATGAAGAACTTGATTTATTGCAAGAATCTATAAATGTTAAATTCAAAATTGGCATTAGAATAGCCGCTGAAGAAGAACCAAAATTTGAATTCTATACTTCTCGCCTTGGTATTGGATATAAAAATATTGTACCCTTTTACAGAAAACAAATTGAAGAAAATAAAGCTGTAGAACTAAAAATGCTTCACTTTTTTATCAACACTGGTATTATGGACACGGCATATTACTGGAATGAGTTGGTAAAATGTATTAAAGTATATGTTGCCTTAAAAAAAGAATGTTCAACTCTGGATAGTTTGAATATTGGCGGTGGATTTCCAATCAAAAATTCATTGGCTTTTGAATTTGATTACCAATACATGATTGACGAAATTATCAATCAAGTAAAAATTGCTTGTGACGAAGCCGAAGTAGATGTTCCACATATTTTTACCGAATTTGGTTCGTTTACAGTGGGTGAAAGTGGTGGAGCAATTTATCAAATATTGTATCAAAAACAACAGAATGATAGAGAAAAATGGAACATGATTGATAGTTCTTTTATTACCACATTACCAGATACTTGGGCAATCAATAAACGATTTGTAATGATGGCCATCAACCGATGGAATGATACCTATGAAAGGGTTTTGCTTGGAGGATTAACTTGCGATAGTGATGATTATTATAACTCCGAACAAAATATGAACGCTATCTATTTGCCTAAATACAATAAAGAAAAACCGTTATACATAGGGTTTTTCAATACGGGTTCATACCAAGAAACCATTGGTGGTTTTGGTGGATTACATCACTGCTTAATTCCGCAACCAAAACATATTTTAATAGACCGCGATGAAAATGGAATATTAGCCACCGAAGTTTTCTCTGAACAACAGAATGCTGATGATGTGTTGAAAATATTAGGATACAAAAAACTATAACAATAAAATTTTAAATAAATTAATAACTACTTATACAATTTAATTTAAAAAAATAGTTTGCAGTATTAGAAAAAAAGATTTTCTTTGAAAAGCAAATTAAAGCACCCAATAACAAAATGAGCAAAGGACCAATCAGTCAGTTTATAGAAAATAACTATCTGCATTTCAATGCTGCAGCACTTGTTGATGCTGCAAAAGGTTATGAACAACATTTACTTGACAACGGTAAAATGATGATAACTTTGGCTGGTGCCATGAGTACAGCCGAGCTAGGTAAGTCCTTGGCAGAAATGATTCGACAAGATAAAGTACACATAATTTCGTGTACTGGAGCGAATTTAGAAGAAGATATCATGAACTTGGTAGCTCACAATTCTTATAAAAGAGTACCCAATTATCGTGATTTGAGTCCACAAGACGAATGGGATTTATTAGAAAACCATTTTAATAGAGTTACTGACACTTGTATTCCCGAAGAAGAAGCTTTCCGAAGATTACAACAACATTTATATGATATCTGGAATAATGCTGACTCAAATACAGAACGCTATTTCCCGCATGAATTTATGTACCAAATGATTAATTCTGGTGTACTGAAACAATACTACGAAATTGATCCAAAAGACTCTTGGATGGTTGCAGCCGCCGAGAAAAACTTACCAATTGTGGTTCCAGGATGGGAAGATAGTACTATGGGGAATATTTTTGCTTCCTATTGTATCAAAGGAGAGTTTAAACCATCCACCATGAAAAGTGGCATTGAATACATGATGTGGTTGGCCGATTGGTATCCAAAAAATTCATCAGGAAAAGGATTAGGCTTCTTTCAAATTGGCGGCGGAATTGCTGGTGATTTCCCTATTTGTGTGGTACCCATGTTATACCAAGATATGGAAATACACGATGTTCCCTTTTGGAGTTATTTTTGCCAAATTTCAGATTCAACTACAAGTTATGGATCCTATTCTGGAGCTGTACCCAATGAAAAAATTACCTGGGGAAAACTTGATATACATACACCAAAATTTATTATCGAATCGGATGCAACCATTGTTGCACCATTAATATTTGCTTACTTACTAGATTTATAAAAGATTTTTTTATGAGAAGAATTATCGTAGACTATGCTAAATTAACCGGTGACATACTAAATCTATTAGTAGAAAAATTTCCTGAAGGTTATGATGATAGTGATATTATTCGTTTTAGAAATGCTCAAAACGAATTGATAGAAGCGGTTGAAGTGAGAACCGATGACACTGTTTACTTGGTTAAAGTAAGTACAAAACTGGCTAGTCGTATGGAAAAATTTGATGAAGAAGAAGATATAGACTCGGTAGTTGAACCAATAGAACCTATTAAAGGGTTGGATGATGATGATGATGCGCCATCTGAAGTTGAGGAAGATGAAGAAGAAGATTTATTAAAAGACAAAGGGGGTTCAGATGAGGATGACGACGATGACGATGACGATGATGATTTTGAAGTTTCAGATAATTTTGATGAGGATGACGATGAAGAGTAATTGGAAGTACAAAATACGAAGTTAGAAGTGCGAAATGAAAATCCCATGAACCTCGAACTTCAAACTTCAAACTTCCAACTTCCCACTTCCCACTTCCAACCTCGTACTTCCAACCTCGTACTTCCAACCTCGTACTTCGTACCTACAAATATCTTTCTTGAAAAATCTTTTGATGGTGATTTTGATGTCCGATGATGACAAATCCCAAAGCTCTTACTGACATAGAATTATTGGATGCGATACCAATTCTTAACAATTCCGCTTCAGTAAAAGTGTTGAATAATGACAAAGTAGCTTGCCGAACCACCAACATTTCTGAGAGTAAACTTTGAATACTTCTACTGTTGGCATTGGCTTCGTCCACATAACTGTTCTCTTCAAAACTAGCCAAAGCCGTTTTATCATTTCGGGCAAAACGCAAAGCTCTGTACGCAAATATTCGCTCCGCATCAATAAGATGTTGCAAAATATCTTTAATAGTCCATTTACCCTCGGCGTACCGATAATCAAATTTATCCATTGGGATGTTTTGAACAAATTTCACCAACCGATGCACTGAGATTTCGAGTTCTTCTACCAAAGTGTATTCGTTAGAAACTTGAGCGATATAGGCACCATAATAAGTAGCAAATTCTGAAGGTTGTAATTGGGTTGGTTTCATAATTTAAGCGGAGTTTCTACTGGCATTTGTATTTCCAAATAACGAACGAGTTACTAATTTTTCATACACTGCAATTAATTTTTCATTTCCTTTTTTTTCGTCTTGCAATGCTTTGATTTGTGAGGAAGCATATTGTTGAATGGTCAATAAAGGCATCACTATTTGTTCTCGCATAGCGATAGATGCTTTTCCATCGGGATAATTTTGCATCAGTTCGTTATGTCCTGCTATTTTAAGCAAAAGTCGTTTGGTTTCTAAAAATTCATCATATATAATTTGCCAAAAATCACCAAACACAACGTCTTCTTTCATGTAAGCTGTCAAAGGAAAAAAGGATTTTGCCAATGACATCATACTATTCTCTAATAGTGTTCTAAAGAATAACGAATTATCATAGAGATTTTGAACTTCTTGCCAACGGTTGTTCTCTTCAAAAAATTTAAGTGCGGTTCCAACACCAAAGAAACCAGGAACATTTTGTTTCAACTGACTCCATGAACTTACAAAAGGAATGGCACGCAAATCTGAAAAATTCAATTTTTCGTCTGTGTTTCGTTTGGATGGTCGACTTCCTATATTCGTTTTGGAATAATATTTCAGTGTACTCATTTGTTCTAAGTAGGGCAAAAACTGGGGATGATTTTTGAAATTTGTATATTTTTCATAACCAAGATGAGCCAATGTATCGATAATTTCTTTTTCGGTTTCCGAAAGATTATTTTCGTCTTTGTTAAAAATTTCATTGGCAACGCCAGCGCTCAAAAGATTTTCTAAATTATAGCGACACGAATCTTGCGTGCCAAAATTGGAACTAATGGTTTGTCCTTGTACCGTTACTTGAATTTCTTGGTTTTCAATTGTGGAACCTAATGAGGCATAAAATTTATGTGTTTTGCCACCACCTCGAGCTGGTGGTCCACCGCGACCATCAAAGAAAATCACTTTAATACCATATTTTCTGGAGATTTGAGTTATCATTTCTTTGGCTTTAAAAATACTCCAATTTGCCATCAAATAACCGCCATCTTTTGTCCCGTCAGAAAATCCAAGCATAACTGTTTGCTTATCTTTTCGTTGTTTCAAATGATTTCTATAGGTTGGATTTTTATACAATTGTTC
Organism: Flavobacterium sp.; assembly: GCA_020403245.1. Taxonomy (GTDB): domain Bacteria; phylum Bacteroidota; class Bacteroidia; order Flavobacteriales; family Flavobacteriaceae; genus Flavobacterium. Next base: position 18,811 of record JADBYA010000070.1, read on the forward strand.
CATGATTTCATAGGCGTTCTGTAAATCATCAACCGATTCAAATAATGGCACAATATCAACCGTTGGATTTTCCCAATCCAATAATCGGAACATGGCAAAAGTTTCCATGACATTCAATGCGCTTTCGTTGTTGCTGATGATATATCGGTTACACCCTTTTTCGCCATTACTTTCTTGAATTTCTCGCATCAATTGAATGGTTTCAAGAGTGGAACGAGTGATTTCATTTTGGAAAAAATGGGTTTTCAAATCAAAATGCAGTTGGGACAAAATGGTAATTTTTTCTTCCTCAGATACGCTTTCATAATTCTCAGGAAAATACAAGGATTTTTCTCTTTTTAGAAATGAAATAATATCGGCAAAAACCTGACTGTGGATTTTACTGTTTTGACGAATATCTAGCGATGCAAAATGAAATCCAAACTGATTTATTTTTTGTAGCAATAAATTAATTTCATCAAGATATAAGGATTGATGCTCCTTGATGATGATTTCTTTTACTTTATGAAGTTCAGATTTTAGCTCATCCAAGGTAATAAACAATTCCCCTTGAGAGTAAAAAACAGAACGGTAGAGTTTGTATTCTAAATTAGAAATTATAGTATCTACTTCGTTGAAAGTTAACTTTCTTTTGAGTGTTCTAATATCAAAATAATAGCATTTTAGTACAGACGTGCGCAATCTTTTGGCAACTTTTTCGGTAATTTCAGGAGTTACATAAGGATTTCCATCTTTATCGCCACCTGGCCAAAAACCAAGATTAATAATTGGGTTTTCAATCACATTACCATCAAAAATATTCTTTTGCAAATACTGCATCATCTCACCTACGGTTTGATAAAAAACATTTTCGAGATACCAAATTAAGCTAACGGCTTCATCAAAGGGATTTGGTTTTTCTTTCTTGATGAAAGGTGTTTTGCCTAGCTGTGCTAAGAGTTCCTTTATTCTGATTAAATCGTTTTGACGAATAGCATCAGTCAAATCGGTGATAATTCCCAAAACAGCACCAGGATAAAACTGCGTTGGGTGTGCTGTTAATACTGTTCGAACATTGAAATTTTCAAGAAATAAAATCAACTCGTCTCGTTTGTCTTTGGCTTCCGATTTTTCTTTTATATCTCGCAAAGAACCTCTTCCTTCCATATTATTTACAATTGGAAAAGCAGCGTCTTCAATGGCATCAAAAAGAACAATTTGTCTTTCTACATATTGTATAAATCGAAACATCAAATCAACTTTTTTATCTTCAGTTGCTTTATCTAAATATTTATCGGCAAAGAAATCTACAATTTGTTTTGGTGACCATTTATTTTTAAAACCATTGTCGCAAACTTCTGAAAACAAAGGCAGCAAAACGCCTGTATTGTCAATGGTATCAAACGGTAACGTGATAAACACACTGTTATAAATATGATACTTTGATAATACGTTTTGATTGAAACGTTCAATTCTTGGTAATGTGTACATGACTATTTATTTTTTAGTAACAACTCCAATTATAACTCCAAAATCTCCATCAGTTTCAAACCAATTTTTACTTGGACAATAGGTTCTTGAAACAAATCCATCCAAATATAAAGCATTTACACATCCTTTATTTTTGAAAAACTCGGCAAACTCATAAAAATTAATTTCTTTTTTTGACATCGCAAAAAGGATTTTATTATTAGGTAAAATTCCTACTCCGTTTCTAATATTTATATTAAATGAACTTATGTTAAACGATTTATGAATTTCTCCTTCAATTACTAACATTGGGCCTGATTGTGTGGCAAATTTTATATTCTTATTTTTCTTAAAATCTTCTGTTCTACATATTACAGCTTCATTATTAGTGTTTATAAAAAATATACCATTAGGTTTTAAATAAAAATTACCAATTCCATTATTGGTATCAATATCTGTGATAGTTTTTTTATTTTCTATATATAGTCCTTGAGGTGATTTGTCTTTTTTATACATCCCACCATTCATAGCAAAAATTAATTCCTTATCGTTTTGATTTAACCAAGTTTTCAAATTTTTGATGCTACCAAAATTTACCCCTTCGTTATTTTTTAAATAGAAGACAAGTTCATGTTGCTTCAAATTTACTGTGTAAAAAACGAAATCGTCATCAGCATTTTTCCATTTAAAATGGATTAAAATTGATGATAGTATTACTAAAAACACAATCAAGAGAAAACGATTTTTCATTATTTTAAATCAAATGAATATAATTTTAAAAAAAACCTCATTTACCAAGGCAAATGAGGTTTAAAATATGTTTGATACAATCATTAGTCTAACTCTTGGAAAATAGTGTGCATTAATCGCTTTTTGTCATTGATGCTTTCTTCCAGAGAAATCATGGTTTCAGTTCTGTAAACACCCTCGATATCATCTATCATAAAAATTACATCCTTAGCGTGTTTGGTATCTTTGGCCCTAATTTTACAGAAAATATTGAATTTACCTGTAGTTACATGAGCAACTGTTACATAGGGAATTTCATTAATTCTTTCTAAAACGAATGTCGTTTGAGAAGTATTATTGAGAAAAACACCCACATAAGCTATGAATGAATACCCCAATTTCTCATAATCCAATGATAACGAAGAACCCATAATAATTCCCTGATCTTCCATTTTCTTTACTCTAACATGGACTGTACCAGCAGAAATTAAAAGTTTTTTGGCAATATCAGTAAATGGGATTCTGGTGTTGTCAATCAACATATCTAGTATTTGGAGGTCAACTTCGTCTAATTTAAACTTACTCATAAATTATATATTCTAAATTAATAATAATCAATAGACAAAAATACATTTTATTTAACAAAAAAAGTAGTTTACTAATTATTTATTAATCCATTAACAACTTTTTTGCTTTTTCCTAAACAAAAGTCAGCTTTTTGGTCAATTTTCGGAAAATAAAATTCGTCTGAAGAAAACTGTTCTCCATCAGCGTCAATAACTACATGACCAAAAAAATTATCTAAATATTCAATTTGGACAATTCTTGCCTCAAATTGTACTTTGTCTTTATAAAGAACTTCTTTGTATTGCGCTGCAAAATTGATAATTTTTTCTTTATTATCATAATTTATTTTGACGTTTTTATAAACAATATCATAAAAAATGACTTTATTTTGCGGAATTTTCAAATAATTGTCAATTTCATTGAGAACTATATCGTTTTCGTTCAAATAGTTAATACCAGAAAACAATGCTATAAAAATGTATTTTCGGGTTTCTTCGCGTTCATAATCATTGGGGAAATGTCCCGCTTCAATAAGTATTGTTGGTATATGTAAGTGTTGAAAAGTATCTCCAACACAATTAATGTTAAAAGAATCGTCAAATCGCCCTATTTGATTGGGAATGTATTTTTGTAAAATTTTATTCATAGCTACAATAACATTCATGGCTTTGGCTCGGACCTCGTTTATATCAAGACTTTCATTAAAAGCTGGTGCCAAAAAAGAAACTGTTGCTGGATTTCCAGAATCAGCAACACCAAAAATAGTTCGCTGGTCGTGAAGATTATAGCAAAAATGAGGTTGAAATTCTTCAAATGTTTTTCGCAAGACAATACTTTCGGGTTGTGATAGGTTTTGTGCATCGCGATTTAAATCAACACCATTTGCGTTTTCTCTAGTGTACATATCGGCACCATCGGGATTGAGCATGGGTATGATGCAAAAAGTGAACTTACTCAGTATGCGTTCACTCTCTTTTGTATTAGAATTTAGAAAATTAATGTAATCTAACAATCCTTTGGTTGTGGTACTTTCGTTACCATGCATTTGCGACCATATTAACATTTTAGTTTTACCAATTCCAAATTCTAATTTATAAATTGGTTTTCCTAGAACAGATTTTCCAATAGTTTCTGCCTTATACTTTTGCAACAATGGCTCAATATGCTTAATAGTGATGTATCTGCCGTAAAGTGATTTCTCTTTGTTTTGTTCGTGTAGTTGTAAATAATTCATACTATTTGGTATCAAACTTGAAATTGTCTTTCAGGGTATTTGCCCTGCGCACCTTTAAAATGGGGCAAAATTATTTTCAAATCATTTTCATAATTGCCAGTCAATGTTACAGGTTGTCCTAATCTAACTTCTTTTTTAGAATAATCGAAAGCTACTGGAATTATCGGAACATTAGCTTTATAGGCAATATAATAAAAACCTGTTTTGAGTTCGTTTGTTTTTTTACGTGTGCCTTCGGGAGCTATAGCTAATCTAAATACTTCTCTAGAATTAAAAATATCAACCGTCGCATCTACATTGTTTTTTCCACCACTTCTGTCTAAAGCTGCTCCACCAACACTCCTGAAATACCAACCAAATGGAAATTTGAACAATTCTTTTTTACCCACAAAATTCATTTCTAATCCTATAATTCCTCTTGAAAATAATCCTATAAAAAAATCAAAATTACAAGTATGTGGCATAACCATCAAAACACTTTTTTTAACGTTTCCGTCCATAGTGCCAATAATTTTCCATCCCATTAATTTTAGAAAAATAAATTGATAAAGCCATTTTTTCATTTGGAATATTTTTCGTAAATTTAGTATTTATCTGTTACTTTTGAGTAATATTATTTTAGATGATTCAAAAATTATTAAGCTATTTTATTCCTGTAACTATTTACAAGAAAAATTCTGCGGTAAGCAAATCGTTGGAGGTTTCTTGGAACAATGGCGAATTGGTTTTAGACAGTAAAAATACCAATTATTCGTTTGGTAGTTTGCAACGCATATTGCGCAAAGGATTGAAATATATTGGTTTTGAACGCATCAAAAATTTTAAGAGTATTTTGGTACTTGGTGTTGCTGGGGGTAGTGTGATTAAAACATTGGTTGATGAAATCAAGTTTGACGGTAAAATTACCGGCGTTGAAATTGATGCAACCATCATAGAAATTGCTAATGAGTATTTTAAGTTGAATAGTTATCAAAATTTGGAAATTGTTATTGATGATGCTTTTGAATTTGTTTTGAAAACCAAAGATAAATACGACTTAATAATAATTGATGTTTTTCAAGATACAACGATGCCCAACTTTTTGTTTGAAGATTTTTTTATTAATCGGGTCAATTCATTATTAAATATAAATGGATTTATCTTATTTAACACTATGGTAATTACAAAAAAAGATAAAGAGCGAAATTTAGAGTATAAATCGAAATTCAACAAAAATTATTCTTTGCGGATGTATCCAAAAGTAGAAACACACAACGAATTGTTCACTATAAAAAAACTAAACTAATGGGATTTATTAGAAAATTATTAATCGGGAAAGTTTCAGGAAAAAGTAAACCAAAATTCAATCCTATTGAAAGACGAATTTTAAATATTAGAGCGATTTGGAATAATGATCATCAATTTGATAATGGTATTGAAAAAATTGTTCGCTTGTTTCTTTCCTCTTCTCAGTTGTTATTTCCTGGCGTCTATATTAAATACTTATCCAATAAAATAGGACATGAATACCAAGATTTGGCATTGGATATTTACGTATTGGCAAAATTTGTATTTCCAATTGTAATCCTCATAAATCATTTGCAATACAATCATTTCATTCTGTATACAATGGTTTATTTGCTGCTAGAAACAGTGCTTTATATTCCAACCTTAATTTTTGCCTCCGATTTATTTAATCGACCACGTTCCTATAAACGTTCGATGTTGTTATTGTTTTTTAATTACATGGAAATAGTAATTTCATTTGCTGTTTTATATACGCATGGTGATAATATGAACAAACCATTTGAGACTTGGTTTGACCCTATTTATTTCAGTACTGTAAGTGCAAATTCTATTGGCTTTGGAGATTATTATCCGATAACCACTTTTGGGAAAGTATTGGTAAGCATACAAGCCATGTTTTTCCTATCATTTGTAGTTTTGTTTTTGAATTTCTTTTCTACTAAAGTAAAAAGTAAAGGATATTTTGATAATGAGGAAATAGAATAAAATCAAATTAGTTTTCTAGCTTTTTCCAAATCTTCGGGCGTATCTATACCAATGCCCACGTGAGTGGTTTCTATCATTTTAATGCGTTTGCCATATTCCAAGTAGCGCAGTTGTTCTAGCTTTTCAGACGCTTCGAGCGATTTCATGGGCAAGTTATAAAATGCTAACAACGCTTCTTTGCGAAACGCATAAATCCCGATGTGTTTCATAAACCGAACTCCCGCATTTTCATCTCTTGGATACGGAATTACCGAACGAGAAAAATATAAAGCAAATCCGTTTTGGTCGGTTACTACTTTTACGTTATTTGGGTTTTCGATTTCTGCTTTATCTGAAATTTCCACCATCAAGGAAGCCAAATCTACTTTTTTGTCAAAATCATTTCTAAAAATATCTAATAGTTTTGCCAAAGGTGCCGCGTTGATAAAAGGTTCATCGCCTTGAACATTCACTACAATATCTACATCCAAATTTTCAACTGCTTCGGCTATTCTATCACTTCCGCTTTCGTGTTCCTTAACACTCATAATAGCTTTGCCTCCGTTATTGATGATTTCGTCATAAATCAAAATAGAATCAGTTACTACAAAAACATCCTGAAACAAATGGGTGTTTACCGCCGCTTCATAAGTTCTTAGAATGACTGTTTTTCCTCCTAAATCCTGCATCAATTTGGCAGGAAATCGAGTAGAGGCATAACGAGCAGGAATAACGGCGATGGTGTTCATTACAATTTATTTCTTCAAATATAATCAATTCCTTTAAAATCTAATTGTCAAAACTCTCTTCCTTAAAACCAATCAAATACAACTTATCTTTAGCACGCGTAACGGCAGTATATAACCAGCGCACATAATCCACCGTAATGCCATCGGGCAAATAGGGTTGCTCAATAAACACTGTGTTCCATTGTCCGCCTTGCGATTTGTGACAGGTAATGGCGTAAGAGAATTTAACTTGAAGCGCATTGAAATATTCATTTTCTTTTACCTTCGAAAATTTCCTATATTGTGGTTCACCTTCATAATCTTTCATCACTTCTTGATACAATCTATTACTTTCATCAAACGTTAAGGAAGGTGATTCGCTGGTAATGGTATCCAATAAGACAATGGTTTCAAAAGATTTCTGGTTAGGATAATCCACCATTCGTATTCTGACATTGGCAAATTTGAAACCATACAATTCTTTGAAGTTAAATATTTCCAATACTTCTACAATATCACCATTGGCAATAAATCCGGCTTCGTCGGTTTCTTTGAGCCAAAAATAATTGTTCTTCACCACCATTAAATAATCGCCCACAGAGAGTTCGCTTTCTTTGTCTAATATTCTGGTTCGGATTTGTTGGTTGTATTGATTGGCTCTTTTATTGGAACGAACAATAAAACAAGTATCTTCAATACTATAATTGTTATACGCACTTTCAATAGCATCTTGAATATCAAAACCATCGGTTAGTCGAACGATATCTTTAAAACCTTTTAAGTTAAATTGAAACGTATCGATAAAAGAACTTTTCAAAATCTCGCGCAACTCGGTAGCATTAAACAATATCCCCGATTTTTCTTCCTGTCGCATCACTTCGTCGAGTTCAATAGAGAAAACTTCTTTGTTGTAATGCATCGATAAAGCATCTGTATTCAATGCGGGACTAACATCCAGTTGCACTGGTGGTAATTGCGCAGTATCGCCTAAAAGTATCAACTTACAATTATCACCATTATAAATATAAGACATCAAATCGTCCAACAACGAACCATTTTCATAGAGTTTCGAATCAGTATTGACATCCGAAATCATGGAGGACTCATCAACTATGAAAATAGTATTTTTGTGTTTGTTGGTTTGCATAGTGAAAGACACACCTCCACTGGTTCCTTTCTTGGGGAAATATATTTTCTTGTGAATTGTAAATGCTGGTTTGTTGGAATAATTGGCTATTACTTTTGCCGCTCTACCTGTGGGTGCCAACAACACATATTTTTTATTGATGGAAACCAAATTATTTACAATAGTCGAGATGACGGTAGTTTTTCCAGTACCTGCATATCCTTTAAGAACAAAGATTTCGTCCTTGTTAGTATTGGTCAAAAAAACAGCAATCATTTGAAAAAAAATGTCCTGTTTTACAGTTGGTTGAAACGGAAACTGGTTGCGCAAAACGCTGTAAAACTGTTTGGAAGTCATTGAAGATATTCTTAATAATTGGAAATCAAAGATAGACTAAACAATAGCAATGTCAATGTCAATTTCAAAAATCAAGTTCAAATAATAAAATCAAGAGTCAATTTGAAATGAACTGTAAATACTTTAACAAATAATACTTCCTTGTTTGATTTTTATTGAAATTGAAATTGATTTTTGAAATTGTAATTACTTATAATATTGTTGTTGATATTGATATTGCTTTTTGAAATTGTAATTACTTATAATATTGATATTGATATTGCTTTTTGAAATTGATATTGCAATTGTTTTTGTAAGTTTGCCCTATTCCCATAAAAACGGATTAAACCATGTTTCAAAACACCAGTGTAGTCGATAAAAGATACAAAAAACTAGCTATTCAGGTTTCGTTGAATGGTTTGTCTTTTGCTACATTTGATACCTTGTTGAACAAACCGTTGACATTGCAAAAAATCGAAATGGGAAATGTGTCCATTACCTCAAAAATTGAAGATTTATTTGCAAATGCGTTTCAAAAGTATCCCGAACTCAAAGCCGGATATGATGAAATTATTATTATCCATAGTAACAATCTATCCACTTTTGTGCCAACAGCTTTGTTCGATGAGGAATATTTGGGTAGTTATTTGCAATTTAATACCAAGGTTTTTGAAACCGATTTTTTTGCCTTTGATGAGTTACCCAACTACGAGATGAATAATGTCTACATTCCGTATGTGAATATGAACAACTATTTTATTGATCAATATGGCACTTTTGATTATAAACATGCCAATAGTATTTTGGTGCAGAAATTATTAGAAGTTTCCAAAAACAATGAAGACAGAAAAATGTTTGTTCATGTTTGCGATACCCATTTTGAAATAGTAGTGATACAAAACCAAAAACTACAACTCTACAATTCCTTTGATTATAAAACAGCTGAAGATTTTATATACTATATTTTATTCACTGCTGAACAACTGCATTTGAACCCAGAGACATTCAAATTAGAGCTATTAGGAAAAATTCTTGAAAGCGATTCGCTTTATAATATCGCTTACAACTATATACGTAACGTTTCCTTGTTTGATGTGAGTTATATGCAACAAACATTCTCGGAAGCCGAAAAACGGGAACATTTTGTTCTGCTTCACTCATGAGAATCATCTCGGGTAAATACAAAGGCAGAAGAATAGCACCTCCCAAAAACCTTCCTGTTAGGCCTACGACCGATATGAGCAAAGAGGCGTTATTCAACGTTTTGAACAATCACTTTAATTTTTCGGAACTAAATGTTTTGGAACTTTTTGCCGGAACGGGAAGTATTAGTTATGAATTTGCTTCACGAGGGTGTTCGCCAATTTTGTGTGTAGATGGCGATATGGGTTGCATAAACTTTATTAAAAAAACCGCAAAAGAATTTGATTTTGATATTACTACCATCAAAAGTGATGTCTTTAAATTTCTTGAAAAGCATCATGGTAATTATGACATCATCTTTGCCGATCCGCCTTATAATTTAGTGCAAAAAGACTTTGAGAAAGTTATTGAATTAATATTCGAAAACGAATTACTCAATGAAGAAGGCATGCTAGTAGTGGAACATTCCAAATACACCAAACTTGACCACATGGCAAATTATTCTTTCCAAAAAAACTATGGTGGTTCAGTTTTTACTTTTTTTGAGTTCTCGACTGCGCCCGAACAGACTAAAGTTGAGAATGAAGAGGAATAATGATAGTTAAAAAAAACGTCTCTTTAGCCCCGACAGAAGCAAGCTACCCTGACTGCCGGCAGGCAGGCATGTAGCGCGGATGGCGGGAACATGAATGAAAGAAAGACAAATCGTGTGCTCCTAACCGAGCGCAGCGAACTGAGGTAGTATATAAAAAAAGCAGACCTATAAGCCGGATTCTGTTCTCGTCTTTTGGGACGAGACCTTATCATTTATCTAGTCTCGTTGTTACCAACGAGATCGAGCTTCCTACCCTTCGACAACGGACGAGTAATCCTTGACTGCCGATATACTTGGAATTTCACCGCATAGAGTTTACCTGGTTTCACTACAGCCGAACTGTACTTGCTTTCTGTTGCACTGGTCCTTCTCGTCCCGAAAGACGAGAGACGGGTGTTACCCGCTATGCTACTCTGTGGTGTCCGGACTTTCCTCTTTATTCCGAACTTGATTCGGAATCTTATGAAATTAAACTAAAAACACAAGATGCTGAAACGAGTTCAGCATAAAACGATAAGGCGGTCTGCGGGGCAAAGGTAATCAATTGCAATAGCAATTACAAAGAACAATTGAAAAGTCAAAATTTAATATATGAATTTCTCTTATTGTTATTGATTTTTGATATTGAATTTGTCATTGAAAATTCTATATTTGTAATCCAATAATTTTCTATGGAACAATTTGTTGTATCTGCCCGAAAGTATCGTCCGCAAACGTTTAAAGACGTAGTGGGTCAACAAGCTATAACTAATACTTTGCTCAATGCTATAGAAAACAATCACTTGGCTTCTGCCCTATTATTTACTGGTCCGAGAGGTGTTGGGAAAACTACCTGCGCCCGAATTTTGGCACGCAAAATTAACCAGCCCGGTTATGATGACCCAAATGAAGATTTTGCTTTTAATGTATTTGAATTGGATGCCGCTTCAAATAACTCGGTTGACGATATTCGAAATCTGATTGACCAAGTCAGAATCCCGCCACAAACCGGACAATACAAAGTATATATTATTGATGAAGTACACATGCTTTCATCAAATGCTTTCAATGCGTTTTTGAAAACGCTAGAAGAGCCGCCAAAGCATGCCATTTTCATTTTGGCAACAACCGAAAAGCACAAAATCATTCCCACCATATTATCGCGTTGTCAAATTTTTGATTTCAAACGCATTACGGTTAAAGATGCCAAAGAACATTTGGCCGAAGTAGCGAATAGTCAAGGAGTAGTTTTTGAAGATGATGCCCTGCATATTATTGCCCAAAAAGCCGATGGTGCGATGCGTGATGCTTTATCCATTTTTGACCGAGTAGTTTCTTTTTGTGGGAACAATTTAACCCGTCAAGCGGTAACTGAGAACTTGAATGTTCTGGATTATGAAACGTATATCAATATGACCGATTTGATTTTGGAAAATAAAATTCCGGAAGTTTTAATGGGCTATAACGATATATTGGCCAAGGGTTTTGACGGACACCATTTTATTACTGGCTTGGCATCGCATTTCAGAGATTTATTGGTTGCCAAAAATCCTGTCACACTTACTTTATTAGAAATGGGTGAAGCGGCACAACAGCTCTACGGACAACAAGCACAAAAAGTATCGCAAGATTTTCTGTTAAAAGGTATTGAATTAGCCAACGATTGTGATTTAAAATACAAAGTTTCTCAAAACCAACGCTTGTTGGTTGAACTCACGCTGATGCAAATATCCTCTATCAACTTTGATGGAGAAAAAAAAAAGTCTGACTTTATAATTCCGCCTACTTACTATCGCAGAAATGATTACTCCATTTCTGATAAAAATTCCAAATTCGAAATTCCAAATTCCAAAATTGTTGTAGAAGAAACGAAAGAAACTCCTTCAGCAAATATTGAAGAAATTATAGAAGTTCCGAGTTCCGAGTTGAGAGTTGAAAGTTCCGAGTTGGAAGTTCCGAGTTCCGAGTTGAAAGTTGAAGAACCTGAAACCCGAAACCCGAAACCCGACACTACTCTAACTACTGTAAAAGTATCCGCTACATCCTTAGCTAGCATTCGTGTTAGAAAAGAAATGGCTGAAGCACAAAAATCGGAATCGAAAGAGGTAATCCATTTGCCAAGTGAACCGTTTACCGAAACCGAAATGCTAGAGCAATGGTTGAAATATGCTCAACGATTAGAAGATAAAGGGTATCGCATTGTGGCTTCTTTACTAACCATTAATGACCCAATTCTTGAGGGAACAAAAATCACTCACGAATTGCCTAATGAAAGTTCGAAAATAGATTTTGAAAAAGAAAAACCCGAACTTTTGGGCTATCTACGAGGCAAATTGCACAACCACGATATTACAATACAAGTCAATGTAAATGAGACATTGGTATTAAAAAAAGCATTTACCAACCAAGATAAATACAATCGATTGTTGGAAATCAATCCCAATTTAGAGTTGTTGAAAAAGATGTTTGAGTTGGACGTTTAAATCGTCCCTTGATACAACGCCTTTACAATGCCATCGGCTAAACCAATTTTTGGGACAAACAATTGTCGTGCGCCGCTCCATTTCATGGCATTCAAATAAATGCGAGTGGCAGGTATAATAACATCGGCACGGTCAGTATTCATAGCCAGTTCAGCGATGCGTTGCTCGTAGGTGAGCGAATTTAAATATTGGTATTGCGAGTTCAAGTATAAATAAGACAAAGGTTTGTCTTGCATTTTGCCTGACATTTTGAAAAGTTTGTTGATGTTTCCGCCTGAACCTATAAGGATTACATTTTCATATTCGGCAGTAATGGCTTTAATCCATTTTTCTATTTCTTCCCACACAATGTCACACACCATATTGTTCAACATACGAACAGTACCTATTTTAAAGGATTTGGAAGCTATCATTTTACCATTACTGAATAAAGAAAACTCAGTGCTACCACCACCAACATCAACATACAAATAGGTTTGGTCTGTTATTAGGAAATCATGCAAATCGGAAGAAGCAATTATAGTAGCTTCAATTTTTCCGTCAATAATATCGATATCAATATCGCATTGTTCTTTTACAATTTCGGCAACTTCTTTTCCATTATATGCTTCGCGCATGGCAGATGTTGCACACGCTTTGTATTTTTCTACTTTATATACTTTCATCAACAGTTTGAAAGCTTTCATGGCATCAATCATTCGGTGAATATTCTCTTCGGATATTTCACCTACCGTAAAAGCGTCTTGCCCAAGACGAATTGGCACTCGGATTAAAGCGCTTTTATTAAATTGAGTTGCCATATCTTTTTGTTCTACAATATTGGTTATGAGCAACCGCATGGCATTGGAACCGATATCGATAGCTGCATATTTTTTTATTGTAATCATTAAATTGTATCTGTATTAGAGTTAAAATTTATCTTTTTCCGCACGATTATAATAGTAGTTGTACGTTTCATGTTGGGCTCGGAAAATAGGTTCACCCGCAGTGCGAATTCTGTATTTATTTTCAAATTTTTCGGAATGGTATCGTGCTTTTACATTTCCTTTCCAACCCACATTAAAAGTATCAATAACTTGTTTTTTTATATCTTCATCATAAATAGGACAAGCGACTTCTACTCTACCTTCAATATTTCTTGTCATAAAATCGGCAGATGAAATAAATACTTCTGGATCACCATTATTACAGAAAATGAATGTTCTTGAATGTTCTAAATAATAATCTACTATACTGATGGCTTCAATATTTTCACTCATTCCTTTGACGCCTGGAATTAGCGAACAAATCCCTCTTACTTGCAATTTTATTTTCACTCCCGCATTGCTTGCTTCATATAATTTATCTATCATTCCATAATCGGATAGACTGTTCATTTTTAAACTAATGTAAGCTGGTTTTCCTACTTTGGCATGATTTATTTCTCTTTCAATTAATTTATAGAATTTTGAACGAGTGTAATGAGGTGAAACTATTAAATGCTTGTATCGGTGTATTCGATAATTAACATCAAAGAAATCAAATATTTTGTCAACATCTTTCAAAATCTGTTGATGGCATGTGAATAGTGTCAAATCTGTATAAATTTTAGCGGTTGATTCGTTGAAATTACCTGTAGAAATAAAACCATAGCGTTTTAACTTTCCTAATTCAATTCTATCAATTACACATATTTTACTGTGTACTTTCAATCCTTTAATCCCAAAAATAAGTTCAATGCCTTCTTGTTGCATTTGCTCAGCATAAGAAATATTACTGGCTTCATCAAAACGCGCTTGCAACTCAATTTGAACGATTACTTTCTTTCCGTTTTTAGCTGCATTAATTAGTGAACTTATTATTTGAGAGTTTTTTGCTAGTCGATATAAAGTAATTTTTATGGAACTTACTTTTGGGTCCAAAGCTGCTTCTCTTAAAAACTTTATTAAATAGGAAAACGACTGATATGGGGCATAGATTAGGTAATCCTTTTGAGCGATTTTATTTAAAATACTTCCATCCAAAGATAATCCTTCCACTGGAAGGGGGATTCTTGGTGGATATAGTAAATCAAATCTGCCCAAATTTGGAAAATTCATATAATCGCGTCGATTGTGATATCTTCCTCCAGGTATTACACCATCTGAAGCATCAATCCCCATTTTATTCAAGAAAAATTTCAATGTATCCTTATCAATTGATTGATCATAAACAAAACGTACTGGCTCACCTATCCTTCTGTCTTTTACAGAAGTGGCTATTTTTTCCAACATACTTTTGCTCATGTCGCTATCAATGTCTAATTGAGCATCTCTAGTAATTTTTATCATGTGAGCCGCAATACTTTCATATTCAAATATATTGAAAATGCTACTCAAGTTGTAACGGATAATATCATCTACCAAAATCAAATATTGTTTTCCATCTTTTAGAGGAAGTTCCACTATACGATTGGTATTTTTTGGAATTTCGATGATGGCATATCTAATCTCTTGTTTGGCTTTTACCAAACCTAACATTTTAGATTTTTGAACTGATTTCATTACCAATTTAATAGCTAAATAGCCAGAAGTGTCTTTTAATAATGGAAACTCCGCTAAATCATTGAGAATAATTGTAACAAGTTCTGGGCTGATTTTTTGAATAAAAAAATCTTTTACGAAGTTTTCATGCTCACCCGAAATTTCATTTTCGTTGATTATAATGATATTCTGCTTTTCTAATTCTTTTTGTATTTGAGTGAGGACTTTTAAACTCTCAGACTGTTGTCTGATTACAATTTCGGTGATTTCTTTAACGAGTTGTTGGGCTGAAATTCCGCCAAGAATTTTTTCTCCTGTTACTCCAGACAAACTCAATCTTCGGATAGCAGCAAATCGAACTCGGAAAAATTCATCTAAATTATTAGAAAAAATACCAATAAATCGCAATCGCTCCAATAAAGGAACAGACTCATCTGCAGCTTCTTGTAAAACTCTAGCATTAAATGCCAACCAACTTTTTTCTCTGTCAATATAACGAAAACCGGTTTCTGTACTCATATTTTATTTTAAATCTCTTGGAAAAATAACTTTTTTTGTAATGCCATTTTCAATGGTATTCCAACTTGTGTTTTCAAAAATAATCTTTACAAAACCGGAAGTGGGAACATTGTCAACAAAAATGTTCCCAAATTTATTGACAAAATTTGTAATGGCCTCATTATGTCCAAAAACTATTAAATTATCATAATCATCTGGGCAAGACTTTATAATTTCCTCAAGTCTTTTTCCATCAAAAGTGTATAATTCTTCTTTAAAATCAATATTTTCTATAGGATAGGATAAATTTTGGGCAAAAATTACAGCGGTTTCTGTTGCTCGCTTAGCAGGACTACTCCAAAGTAAATACATTTTTGGAATGTGTTTGCTAAGGTCTGATGATACCACATGCGCATCATGTATTCCTTTACTGGTTAATGGTCTATCAAAATCCCGAAGTGGTGCATCCCAACTAGATTTGGCATGTCTAACTAGCATTAATTGTTTCATGAATATAATTCTTCAAAGTTATTTAATGTATAAATTTAAACTATTATAATTAAAAATGGAAGTATAATTAAAGTGATTTTTAAAACCAAATGCATGATAGTTTAATTATGGCTCCAAAAATTATTTCAAAAACATATAAAGAATAGATTTATAAAAAAAATCAAATAAATATAGCTTATAGTTTGTAATTTTAAAAAAACAATTCATTGTTAATAATTTTTGTAATACTTTATACTATAAAAATAATAAATAATACACTTTATCTATAAAATAATGCATTTTATCGATATTTTTTTTGGTAGATTAATTAGTAATTCTTACTTTCGAACTTTAAAAGTTTTGTAAAATGACAAGTTATACTCAAAAAAACATAAAATCTCTTGTCAAAAAGTGAAGAAAAAAAGTGAAATTATGTAATATAAATATAATATTTGAAAGAAAATTGACATCTTAACGAGTTTTCGTGTTGTTTGTAGAAAAAATGATGAATTTATAAACATAGTGTATAGTTTTACACTAATATAGTATAACCCAAAATATTATAACTTCATTATGCCTACATCCTCAATTCGAGCCCTGATTTAAATTTTCTTAAATAATTATTCTACTAAATCTAATTGTATGAAAACAAATACTATTATCATCCTATTGATTACATTTTATAGTGTTACCATTTTATCTCAAAATTCAACTATAAATATAACTTCTCCTACATCTTTAAATGTTAAAGCTATAGATGATTTCTTAGTTCCAGTAAATGGTTTGCAAAATAACGCAAATCAATCAGCTGTGGCTTTATTGAATATTCAGAACGTTAAAAATTTAATATACAATACTCAACCTTCTATCTATTATTTTTCGGGTGTTGAAAAAATATATGGTGAAAAACCAAAAAACCTATTTACAGATCTTAATTCATTAAGTAATTTAAACAATGTTATTTCTTTAAAAAATAATATTGAAATTATCATTATCAAATTAGAAAATACAAATCAATTGAATTCCACTATTAGCTTGGAATTGTTTTCAAGCTTTAAGAACTTAAAATATATTTACATTATTTCAAGTTTTGATACTACTGCACAAGCTATTGCAAACATGATAGTAGGAAGTAATGATCAATATAGTGTTTTCTATAACGTAGAAAAAGGAGACACTAATTAATAATTGAGACAAAAAAAGAATATATGAAAAATCTATACTTTAATTCAGTCGTAAAAAAGCTTAAAAGCATTGCTGTTTTATTGTTAATTCTATTAGGAATTTCCAATACTGTAGATGCACAAATAAGAAAAGCTTTTACTCAAAGAACCTCACAATATACTCCTAACAAAAAGATTTATAATCTCAAAGGTGACTTTACCATGCTGGGAAATACTTGTTTGACACCTCAAAACTATAGTCCAACGACCAACAACAATGGTCAGTTTATGATTTATGTTGATACAGATGGTGATTCAAATACATTTAACTCCTCTTCTTCAACTTTAGTTTTTTCTACTGAAAATGGAGCTATTCCAGCATGTTCTAATATTGTTTATGCTGGTTTGTATTGGACAGGTAGATCTTCCCCTAATGCAACTTTTGATGTAACCAAAGGAGTTGCGTCTCCTCAACCCGTAAATAATGATTTAAATATTGTTCACAATCAAAATATTGCAAGCACAAGCCCTATTTATTCAACAAATTATACTTTATCTGTAACAACTGGTGGTACTAGTAATAATTTTTATCCAATATATACTTTTTCAGGTAATGGACAAACCTATGCATTTAGATTTTACAACAGTTCAGAAATAAATAGAGTAACTCTATCCATTAATGGGGGAACTGAAACTAATATTCCAGTTAGTGTAGATGCTGGAAATACTCAAGCGAACCTTACTACACCATATGCTATAACCGATGGAACAGTAACAATAACCATAAATAATTTAATTCGTAATGGAGGTACTAATGAAACTGCCATAAATACACAAAACAATTCAAATGCTAATGTTAATGTTTCAGGTTTAGCATCAGTTACAACTAATGTTACCAAAACATTTAATAAAAGAATTGTCTCATTAAAAGGACCAGGCGCCTCATCGTACACACAAATTATTGCAGCTGCTAATGACATTTATTATCCTTCTGGGACTGATGATAATATTTTTTCCGCTTATGCTGAAATCACCGACTATGTCAAATCTGCTGTTACTGGTGGTCTTGGACAATATACAGTTGCTGACATGGCGCTACTTGAAGGTAACATAGGTGGAACCGGATTTTCAGGTGGTTGGGGAATGATAGTTATTTATGAAAACACAAAAATGAATTGGAGAGATGTAACTATATTCGACGGATATGCCTATGTAGCTTCTACAAATACAAGTGGTTATGATTTACCTGTTTCAGGATTCAATGCTGTTCAAACTGGCAACGTGGGAATGAAGTTAGGATTAATAGCAAGTGAAGGTGACATCGGTTTTTCTGGCGACTATATCAGAATTAGAAACCTTAACACTAATAATTATACTAATTTAAGCCATTCTGGAAATTCAACTTCGAACTTCTTTAATTCCTCAATTAATACTGGTGGTACAAGAAATCCGAATTTAGTAAACAACACAGGTATTGATGTAGCTATGTTTAACATTCCTAATTCAGGAAACACTATAATAGGAAATAATCAAACTTCTACAAATTTCAGATATGGCACAACTTCTGATACCTATTCTATCTTTACAATTGCTATGTCAATTGATGCCTTTATACCAGAGTCTGAAGGAATAGTATCTCTTATATCATTAAATAATAATCCACCTGTTGTACCTTACACTCTTGAACCTGGACAAGAAGGCGAGTTTAGTATTGATATTAAAAATTTAGGTTTTGAAGCAATTAATAACTTCAAAGTTACTTTTCCTATACCTTTCAACGCAACTTATGTAGCTGGTAGTGCAGTTGGAACCATATTCAGCCCTCAAACAATTCCAACTCCAAATAATATTGCATTCTTGCCTAATCTTGGAGCAACTGGTTCATTAGTTTGGGATTTTGGAACTTTAGTTTTACCAACAAATCCAAACGCCATATTGGCAAAACTAAGATTTAAACTTAAAGCTACTACTGATTGTACCATATTAAACAATACAACTTGTAACAATTCAATATTAGTTGAAGGTGGCATGAGTGGTATAGGAGCATCAACTGGACTTGCATTTACTGGTAAAGAGTTTATTAGCGGATATGAATTGAACGGACAATGTAATGATAATCCATTAACTGACCCGTTTTCAGTTAAAATAGAAGCTTCAAATTATCTACAACTAAATTGTCAAAATACTTCATCAACTAGAAGTTTTTCGTATTGTAGCGAAAACACTAGTGTTGGAACATCTGAAATTGCATCATTCTTCCCAGCTGGATCAAGATTCTACAATCAGTTTCCAGTTACCGTAAATTCAATTGAATTTACAGATGCTAACCCTATTCCTCTTGTGGCTGGTTCAATAGTAACATACTATGCTGTTCCACCAAACAATTTAGCACAATGTAATTATCCTTTCACAATTTCTAAATGCCCCCCAATAATTGCACAAAATGATACCCTAAATGGTGGAAATGGAACTACAGGAAACTCTAATATTGGAAATGTTTTAAGTAATAATGGCAATGGCCCTGATACAGTAAATGGAATTCCAGCAACTATTTCTCAAGTTACTATTACAGTCACAACTCCAGCAACTCCTATTGGTTTAGCTTCTAATCCTGTTCCATTCATTAATACAATAAATGGAGAAGTTAGTATTCCTATTGGAACTCCTATTGGAACCTATACAATCATTTATAATTTATGTGACATAAATAATAATGTCAATTGTGATCCTGCAATTGTAACTATTAATGTAACATGTGGAATAATACCTCCTCCACCAACAATAGCTTGTTACGAAACAGCAACTTTCAATACAACAACTTGTCAGTACGATATAGTTGGAACAATGCCAACAGTACCGACAGAGATGGCTTGCTACGAAATAGCAACTTTCAATCCAACAACCTGTAAATACGATATAACTGGAACAATGCCGCCGGCACCAACAGAATTAGCATGTTATGAAACAGCTACTTTCAATACAACAACATGTGTTTGGGATGTAACAGGTACTCAACCCGTTCAACCACCAGCTGTAAACTGTTGGGATAACTTCCAATTCGATACTACTTCATGTAGCTGGGTAAACCAAGGTACACAACCTGTACAACCACCAGTTGTAAACTGCTGGGATAATTACCAGTTCAATACTACTTCATGTAGCTGGGTAAACCAAGGTACACAACCGGTACAACCACCAGTTGTAAATTGCTGGGATAACTTCCAATTCAATACTACTTCATGTAGTTGGGTAAACCAAGGTTCACAAGCGCCACAACCACCAGTTGTAAACTGTTGGGATAACTTCCAGTTCAACACAACAAGCTGTTCATGGGTAAACCAAGGTACACAACCGCCACAACCACCAGCTGTAAACTGTTGGGATAACTTCCAATTCGATACTACTTCATGTAGCTGGGTAAACCAAGGTACACAACCGGTACAACCACCAGTTGTAAACTGCTGGGATAATTTCCAATTCAACACAACGAGCTGTTCATGGGTAAACCAAGGTACACAAC
>JADBYA010000071.1 GCA_020403245.1 Flavobacterium sp.
TACTGAAGAATCAATCTTTACCTGTTCTGAAGTCCCATGACTGATATAATAATTATTTGCTAGTTCTACAAGTTTAGTGTTAATTGAAATTGGCATAATATTTAGTTTATGTTATATCTAAGACGAATTTTCTTCCACTCTTCTGTAAGCTGATCATTTAGACTTAAAAAAAAATTATTAGGAATATCAGCTGGAAGTCTACTATGAAGTGTTTCATACTGAAGCCAAGTTCGATATACGAGAGTTTTATGTTTTTCTGTATTTGTTTTAAAATCATCAATTTGGAATATTGCTATCCATTTTTCATAAATATTATGCAATTGTACCATTAAGATAAAATGTTTTATTAATCCTCCAAGTAATGTTACAGAAAACAAAGCCTGTAAAAGATATAATCCTATATAATATTCTTTGAAACCATAATAGGCAAAAAGGAGTATGCTTATTAACACAATAGAAGGAATAAATGTTTTTCTAAATGTCATTCTTTTTATAATACTGTATGTAAAAAAAACGTTTTCGAATAAATTAGTTGCTGCTTTATATAATCCGATATTTAAATCATCATTATCAAAATATTTATCAGACGACTCTGATGAATATTTAGTTCCAAAAGAATTATCTATAAAATCATCTCTTCTTCTACTATCAGATTGAGGCAATAATATATATTCCACAACTATTTCAAAAACAAAAAAAACAGAGATGCTAATTATATTCAAAGTGTTAATAAAATCATCATAACATGAATTAATTTGTAATTTCTTTAAAACTGAAGGTGCAATTGATAATATAAATATTAGCCAAAATATAACTTTAGTAACATTCTTTATTTTATCAATAATCTTCATTATGCTATAGTGTGGTGCAGATTTTGCCATGTTTATATTTTTATACGCTCAGTTTTTATTGCTTTATTTATTATAAGGATATTATAAATGCTATAATTTACCTTCAAACGCTTTTTTCAAAATACTCTGCTTCAATGCTTCTGACTGTTGCAGACTTTGGATTATGCTTTCTTCCATTTTATCAGCAACACTGAGTCGATTTTCGATTGCTTCGATTATTTTATATTGTTCATGAATTGGCGCTAGAGGAATTAAAACTTTTTCTAAAATATCTACATTAATATTTTTTTGTGCAGTAGCAGGGGCCAGCTCTTCAAGTTTTTGCTTAAATGAGATGAAGTAATAATTTGTATATTGAGTTAAAAGCACTTTTTCATTACTAAGTAATCCTACTACACTATCTGGGAAACAAGCGTTAAACCCAAGTATTGCTGTTTCACCAATATTTGCTGCTATAGTTATGCATAAAGTTCCCTTAGGCCAAAGCTTACTTTGTTTAAGTCCTAATTCACTATAAGTTTGAGTGTAGCTATTTATAAATCTACCTGAAGAATTTCTAATATCGCCGGTTTGTATAAATGGATAAATACCGCCATATAACATAGGTTCATTTCTTGGTCTATGTTTTGATTTTCCTCTTTTAATTTCACAAACATGACTCAATTCGATTCTTTTCCACCCTCCAGGCAATTCCCCATCCTTCATATTCTCATTCGTGAACCTCCCCTCAAACGCCCATTTCAAAACAGCCTGTCGGTAGGTTTTTAGTTGTTGTTGTGCAGTGCAGAGTATTTCTATTCCTTTGTCTAATTCACTAAAGAGTTCTTCTATTTTAGAGACAATGGCGAGTTGGATTTTTTTGGGAGGCAAAGGGAATAGTTCTTTTTCTAATAATTGAAAGTGTCGCGCATACCCTTTGTCTTCAATTTTAATAGTAAATAAAGAATAATAAAGAAATTTAGATAAAACAACCATTTTAGGCTTCAAAACTTTGACTCCATCTGCTCCGGGAATAAATTTAAATGTTATGTATTTTTTTACCTTAGTGTGATCACCAAAAACAATAAATGGGGGCTCTTCAGGAATTAGTAATTTTCTATCATTAAAATATCCTCCTATTAGTTCTTGTCCTTGATCAACAACTGGATAAGTACCATTTTCCAAATAATCTTTCTGTTTTAGTTTAATTTTATTTAGTGATATCTTATCACATAACTCCTCTAGCTTTACCCATTTCCAGTCTTCTGGTATTTTCTTTGATTCATTCATGTTTTTATTTCAAAAATTTTTCGGCAACATTCCCAGGCATAGTTGGAGAGGAGTCTTCTTTTAATAATCCTGTATCAGACCTGCTAAACAATGATTGCATAATAAGACTTCGATCTTTTTCATCAACATTTGAGTCATTTAATAAAGATAAATAGAAGTAAGTTAGTTGTTCTCTTTCTTCAGCATCCCTTGCCAAGTGGAATGAACTAAACATGGCTTTAGAAATAGCACGAATTCCAAACACTAGAAAAGAAATAAATGTTATGTAAATTAATGACCATTTTATTGCACTTGCATCGCCTTTAATAAAACTTAGAAGCATACCAGATGGGGTAAGCCAAAGTAGAAAATAAAGGGAAATGCATGCAAAAGCTAAAAGACCAATCATCCAATTTAGAAAATATTTGCCTTCTTTTTTTAGTTCACCAGCACGCTTATTCCAATATTCTGCAGGTTTTTTAAGCCTTAATTGTTCCTGATAAGTTTTTTCTAAATTCAACATTTTTTGTTCCGCGTTCCCATGAAAAAGGGTAAAATTATTTTTTTCGGTTTCGAACCATTCCTGAAAAAGTGTGTTTTTTTCTTCTTTTAGCTGATCTATTGAAGTTGAATAATTATTGAATTTTTCATGAGTTTTATATATATAGTCAGTTACGTTTCTTTCAGTTTCTTCAAAAAGTTTTTGAAAATCAGTTCTTAGTTTTACAATTGATGTTTTTTCTTTTGATTTTCTGTCTGCTATTTCTGAAAACTGTTTTGATTGTAATTCATAAGCCATTAAATATCCAATGAAATAGTGTTTGTTGCTATTATTTTGTGTTTGACCGTTAAAATATTCTATTGCACCAGCATACGACTCTTGCTTTTCCTTGTATAATCGTATTAAAAATTCAGTTTCAGGTGAATCATAAAGAAATATTTTAGGATTATTTATTTTTAATTGATGAAAAATAGTATTCCATTCACTTTCACTAATTATGTTGCCATTAAATAACCGGATTATTTCATTCTTTGTGTTCTCAAAAAAAAGTTTATTATTTAAAAGTTCTGGTGGCAGGATTTCTAAAGAATTATATCCAGCAATTTGCCTGTTAATAAACTCATATATTGAGGTAAGTCCTTGAATATTGTTATAGAACCCAATATGAGGATATTCGATTAACAAATTCAGTTTGTCATAAAACTCCTTATTCTCTGATTGAGCAATTTGTATATTGAATTCTTGTGTTTCCATTTACTGTATTTTTTTCAGGTTATTATGCGGCTAATTCTTCATTCAGTTCATTGATTATTTCCTCTGTCTTTTCTCCAAATAATTGCCACATTTTTCCTAACCCTCCATTTTTATTAAAAGGGTCCAGTTCAAAATCATCTTTATCTACATGAAATGAATTTGCCACATAGTCCTTGATCATACGTAGCCATTGCATTTGCTCTTCATTAAACTTGGTGGTGGTTCCCGCCTGTTTCTTAAATACCCAAGTTTGAAAATTGCGGTCTACAGTTTTATCATAACCTATCAATGTGCTGTCTATGCCACTAACCTTTCGCAATAAACTCACTAAAGCGGTTAATTCATTTTTAGCAGAACCGTTGGCTTGCCCCAATTGCTCATAAGCTCTCCATACAGCTATTGGAGCCAATAATGGTTTTTCTGATTTTATTTTTTCATACAGGCTGCGGATCATGCTGTAGGTAAGTTCTCGTCTGCGATAGGGTTGTGAATAAAAAATTTGTAATGCAGTTATCTCATCTTTATGAGTTTCTATCCATTCTGTAAAATCTTGAATGGTATTGTTAGCAGCAGCTTCCTGGTCTTGCACCCAGCCAATATTGGTAATGCTATCCAGGTTAACCGTATCTATGATCTGATCGTATTTCTTCCTTATGTCAACAATATAATTACGTAGCTCTGGATTGTGAAAAACATTTACAGCCTGTTCTATTAGTTGTGAGTGGTGAGTTGTAAGTAGTGAGTTTATTTGTGCAGGAGAAACATCCGGGTTTTCACTTTCAACTTTTAATTTTAAACTATTAACCGTATCTGGGTCATATGCATTCAGCAATTCACGAACCAGATAACTAATGCTATGACCATTGGCCTGTTCGGCAAAACTGGCTTTTTCTTTTTCGTTGATTTGTTTATCCAAACGGATCAATCGGTTGGCGAGGGTACTTAATATATCTTCTTGTGTATTACCCAGTGCTACATTCTGTAAAAGGTCTTTAAGGCTCATGCCTGGTTTTTTCTCCAGAGGTCGGCTATCTGTTTTTTGAGAGCTCTCTACACCAATGGCATCAATGATTACAAAATGATCTTTGGTGAACTTGGCGGCTGGTGTGCCTGTTGAACGTAATTGCTCCAGCGAGCATGTGCGTGTACCACGGCCTTTCATTTGTTCGTAATAGCTTCTGCTTTTCACATCGCGCATAAATACCAAAACTTCAAGTGGGCGTATATCAGTTCCTGTTGCAATCATATCCACCGTAACAGCTATTCTTGGGTAGTAATCGTTTCTAAATTGGCTTAAGACGCTCTTGGGGTCTTCTTCACTTTTGTAAGTGATCTTCTTGCAAAACTTATTTTCTTCTGCAAACTCTTCCCTCACTATCTCAATTAAATCTTCTGCATGTGAATCGGTTTTGGCGAAGATGAGTGTTTTGGGTACTTCAAAACGGCCTTCTCCATCAACCCTGTCCGGAAAAATAGCAGGAAGGTTTTCTCGCATGGCCCTGATGATTGTTCGGATTGTACTCGGATTTACAATATCCTTATCTAGTTGATTACCACTGTATTCAATATCCTCATCAACTGATTCCCAAAACTTTCTACGGGTAAGTCGTTCACGCTTATCTACCTGTTCACCCATGGCAATGCGGCTACCATCTTTGGTGATCTGTGTTTCAATTGTAAATACATTATATGGAACGAGTACACCATCAATTACAGCTTTTTCATAACCATAATCACTCACTAGATTTTGATTAAAGTAACCAAAGGTTCTGTTATCTGGTGTAGCGGTTAACCCGATCTGAAATACATCAAAATAATCAAGCACTTGTTTCCATAAATTATAAATGCTTCGGTGACATTCATCAATTACAATAAAATCAAAGAATTCAATCGGCACTTTTTCGGTGTAGGTAACCGGTGCGGCTTCTTTCTGTTGGTATTCGTTGGGGTTAAGTTCTTCTGCTGCCTCATCCATTTCAGTTCCTTTTAAAATAGAGTACATCCGTTGAATAGTAGAAATGTACACTTGGTTATCGGAAGGAATGAAACTGCTTTTCAATCGTGTAACTCCATAGAGTTCAGTAAATTTTCTATTATCATCATTCGGCACAAAGGCCATGAATTCTTGTTCTGCTTGTTCACCTAAGTTCTTGGTATCTACCAAGAACAAAATACGTTTAGCTCCAGCAAATTTTAATAACCGATAAATAAACGTTATAGCGGTATAGGTTTTACCAGAACCGGTGGCCATTTGAATAAGGGCCTTGGGTTTATTCTCTTTAAAAGATTTTTCGAGGTTATTGATGGCATTGATCTGGCAGTCACGTAATCCTAAAACAGGCAATGCAGGAATTTTCAGCATACCCGCTCGCAATGTTATATCCAGCTTTAACCATTCCCTAAAAGTTTCCGGTCTGTGAAAACTGAAAACCGGTCTGGATCTTGGTTTGGGGTCTCTATAATCAGTAAAGCGGGTGAGATCGCCCGTACTTTCATACACGAACGGCAATTTCTCGTTATTCAGGTATTTCAACTTTGCGGATGCATAACCTTCTGATTGATCTTCATGAACGGTAAGGTGAACGCCTTCTTCGGCACGTTTAGCTTCAATTATGCCAACCGGTTTTTTATCAACGAATAGCACATAATCGGCGGGACCAATATCGGTTTGGTATTCTCTAATAGCAATTCCCGCAGCTGCATTTAGGTTAACTGCATTTTTATTCTGAA
>JADBYA010000072.1 GCA_020403245.1 Flavobacterium sp.
GCTGAAATGGACCGTATCCATGCAGAACATGATATGAAAGTGGTAGGACCACCCCTGGAGTTGTAAACTCCGGATAACCGACAAGAACTAAAATGGCAAAATATCAGTAACTTACCTGTAACTCATTTACATTGCTTCTCAAGGACTTTATACCTGCCCCGGATGTTCAAGCGTTTATTCAGCTCTATCGGATAGTTCATTTCCAATTTGAACCAGGTATGGTACCACCTGCCAAGGCCTATCCCCCGAGGCCGGAACACTGCCTGGCGTTTTACCCCTTCGATACTGAAACAGTTCAATACAACAACTCCAAAAGAAGAGAGCAACACATCCCCATAGTATTGTATGGTCAATTCGATGAAGTCACACATCGGATGATTGGAAATAATTTTTTGGTATTCCAGATTATCTTTTTTCCGGGAGCATTGTACCGTTTAACAGGTATGCCTTCCTCCGAAATACACAATGAATACATAGATGCTACTTCCGTATTCGGTAACCATTTGCATCTAGTGAATGAAATGCTGGCAGAAGCCAATGACTACGGGGCAATGATAAGGGTAGCGAATGAATTTGTTCGGGACCTGAAAACAACCTGGAAAAGACCCAAGCGACCCATCGATGATGCCTGTTCACAATTGTTGCAGTCGGAAAACTATTCTGTTGAGCAGATAGCGAAAGAGTCTTTTCTGAGTGTGCGGCAATTAGAGCGTCTATTCAAAGAACGGACAGGCGTGAATCCTAAATTGTATGAGCGAATCATCCGATTTGACAAGGCCTTTCGGCTTAAGAATTCCCAACCCCGTTTTGACTGGCTCCGCATAGCAGTCGAATGTGGTTATCATGACTACCAGCATCTGTCAAAGGCATACAAAGATTTCACCGGACTAACTCCCACCGGATTTCATGCACTCGAGGAAAAGGCCCCGGAACGACTTTTTGGATTGAGTGAGGGGTTTTACAAGCGGGAATAAATCTATATACATGTTCCAAATTTATAATTAATTAATACATCCTTTAATTCAGTCATAAGCACAACAGAGAGTATAAATTGTACATAAGGCATTGGATGAAAATGGGTTTATAAGCAGAAAATGCCGATTTGTAGAATCGACATTTTCTGCAAGGTTATATCACAAGTTAATTACTAAAATATTTTTATACGGGTACTGATATAGTTTTGGTTATATATAATAGGATTGTAAGTATTTTTTCTTTTTACGGTATTGGGATAATTTTGACTGAGTCTTTTCCATATCTAAATTTTGGAATTTTCTTTTTTCTTGGCTCAATAGTATCTTTTATCTTTTTCTTTGGGCCTAACGTATCAATACTAATTCGTTTTATACAACTCTTTAAATCGTTATAAAAAATTACTATTGACATCCAAGTGCACATGCTGCAAAGCATATTCCACAACTGACACTAGCGCAAATGCCAAAAGTCATAGCAGCTGCAAAGAAAGAGACCGGAGGGGCTACTGCAGCAAGTATAGCTGTTGCACCACCACAAACAGCAATTGAGGCAAGGCATCCTGAACTACAACCTGAAGGTACACGGAATTGAACTCCTTTTGCATCAACCATGACTTTTTGATCTCCTTTTGTACATTTTCTGAAACATCTGCTCCAACTTTTTGCGAGTACAAATTTCCCATTTTCAATTGTAGTTTCAACACATTTTTCAAGTGCTATATCTCCATTTGTTTCTCCAATTGGAAATTCACAAAGGGCTACATATATTTTATTATGAATTTCTTTAAATACTAATGATGCACCTTGCCCCTTTTTACTTTTAGGATTCCATAAGTCTACAATAAAGAACGAAGCATTATTTTTTATTTTCGAAGATGAATAAACAATTTCGCAAGTAAATCCAAATTTTGCTTCTTTTGCTCTAATATTAGTATAACCTTTTTTGATAGCATATTCATTAATTAAATTCCACTCTTTATTTTTATTTAATCTATCTTCTAATGCAGAAATATCTTTCACTGATAAGACTTTATACTGTTCAATATTATACTCATCTAATTTTTGGTTCACATTAATTACATCTTTCATTTTTAAATTGTCTCCAATAGGAGTAATTTTTATTTTATTTTTTAGTTCTAAGCTATCTTGAGCAAATGAAACTGCTGTAAGAAAAAGTAAAAAAAGAATAAATAGAGTCTTCTTCATTGTAATTGATTTATTATTTTAATAAATTTAATTTACTACCAGTATATTTTTAGTTTATTTAATATTTATAAGTTTCCATTCTGATTGTTGTCCTTTGGGTTCTTTTTTTAGTTCAAATTTGCATCCGTCCTGGGAGTAGCAATCTCCAACACTGAGATAACCACCATCTTGAACACATTTTATTCTGTAATTTCCATTTGGTAATTTTTCAAAAGTCCATTCTTGGTTTGTTCTGGGAGGAGTAGGTAATCTTTCACATAATTGAACTTTACATGCATCATTCTTATCTTTCAATTTTGTATTAAAAATATCTGCGTCAAAAACCCTGCTAGACAATGATGATTTGAAAGTATAACTCTCGAATATTGCACTTTTTACTTTAGATACCTTCCATTTAGTATTGTCTCCTGATCCGTTTGAGATTTGGTCAAGTTTATTGCAATTTAAGAATCCTTCATCTGAAGCGCGAATGAAACGATCACTTTTGACATTTTTTATCCTATAATTACCTTCTGGAATTATATCCGTACCTCCATCATATAGTTTTCCACTTACCCCATTATTTATGTCAATTGAGTTGCAGCCTTCATCATTCGCTGTAATTCTTTCCGGTGGAAATGGTAAATTAGTTTGTATGTTTGGAGGTATTAAATTGTGTAATGCTCTCGTTATCCAAGTTGGGTGATGAAAGCATATTCCTCCTATTGTTTCTAGTTTAATTGCTCCGGGTAATGCCCCAGCAAGTCTAGCAGGAAGTTCTATGTCTTTTGATAATGGATTTTCTTCGGTATTATATTTATAACCACCAAGAGTTTCCTTTTCAAAATAATTTCTAACTCCTGCTCTACCCGAACCACCTGATTGAAGAGGTAACTGAGATATTGGGTCATCTAAAAATTCAAATCTTTGAAGTCTACCATTTGTAAATAGCAAATCCATTTCTGTTGCAAAATCTTTATCACCTGGGTGAGGGGAGTTGAAAACATATATCCCGTTTGCCTGTATATTATCAATTTTTTTCAATAGATAACCAAACAGTTGTGCCATTCCACCACCCAAGCTATGACCTGTAATCCATATTTTTTTCGATTGTCCGCCATATTTTTTAATTGTATTTACTAAATCAGTTCTAAATCCACTATAATTCAAGCTTTCTAAAAAACCCTTGTGTACACGTACCAAACAATTATTGCAAGGTTTTTGCGGGAATGCATTGAAATCAGTAAAAATCCATTCTCCTCCTTCAAAATCAGTACCGACAACTCTATCAGTTCCCCTAAAGACAACATAAATTATTGATGAAGTAGATATTACCATAGCTTCGGGATCTTTTCCTACGCCGTCACTTCTCCAAATCCAGCTATAATTGACATCATCATCATCATTTTCTATTTTATTGCTATAATTTTGTTTGTTAAAATCTTTAATAGAATTACTGCTTGATTTCAAATCTTGAGTAGAAAGTATTTTTTCCTGCGATGAAAAAAAGTGTTTTGTTCTTTGAATGAACTTTGCTTTGAACGCAGATGTATCTGTGGGTTTTAATTTTGTATCAAGATATTGGGGATAAACTATTCTACTTAAATAACTTAATAAGTAGGCATTTACATCATTTCTGCCTGTTGCGTTAGCATCAAAATATCTAAAGCAATTCGTTTCATTTTCAGGTGGTCCATTTTTTTTTGTTAATACACCTTGACCTAAACTTGTTAGGGAATGAATTATTACTAGGATGAGTGAAATTGAAAGTTTTTTCATGGTTTTTATGTTATTGATTAATTTAATGAATTTTTTATCTCATCATACATGCTAATGTTACTATAGGTGCAAAAGATGTGAACTTCCAATCTTTATTGAATTGACATCTCATGCCATAGTTTATTATGACACTCCTGTTAAGTCTCCAGTCGCCACCAAAACTTATTGTATTAGGATTTACAACATTCCATTTCACAGAATTTGCTACAACAGTAAAATTTGTAGGTGCGCTAAATGCTTGATTCAAAGCTTCTAGTGGTGTTTTTAACCCTTTTTTCTCGTATAAAAATTCCGCAAAGAATGTAAATAATGGCCCCCCGTATCGTATGTTGAATCCCACAGTAATTAGAGTATTATCCGCTACAGCCTGTCTTGTTAATTCATCTCCTGTTGAATTGTTGCGAATCAAAAAATCTAGCTGTTCTTCATACCAGGTGCTTCTAATCAATCCAGATAGTAAAATTCGTTTTCCTATGCCTAAACTTCCATTAATCCAACCCCCTAGTCCTGTATTTCTGTTCAATCTTAAAGACTTTAATGAGCCTATACTATCCGTTTGATAGGTATACACTCTACCATACGCTATGTCAAGAGATGACGCATTCCAATTTTCTGAAATGAAAATTTTTGCTCTATCATTAATTTCAGAGTTTCTCCGCGAATTTAATGTTAATAATTGCTGTTCAGTTGACTGTATTTGGTTTCTAATTTCTGGTTTTGTGAGAATGTTTTTCGTGGAATCCAATTGAACCCTTAATTCCTTCAATTTGATTGTTAGTTCGTCTTTTTCATTGCTATATTTCTCTCCGATGTCTTCATATAATTCTTTTGCCATCAAAGGATCTTTCTGTCGGATAAGATTCACTTTCAAGGCAAACCCAAGTCTCCTATCGTTGTTTTCATCTTGAACCGATCCAACCGATAGATCTAGTGATGCTAATTTTCTCATCAATGAAGTTGCCCGTTGGTACTTACTGAGATCTTTCCTATTATACAAAATTTCCCATAGTGGTTGTGTTTGAATAGCTAGGTTTGGATTTAGACGCCATGATTTAAAGGACCA
>JADBYA010000073.1 GCA_020403245.1 Flavobacterium sp.
AGGAAGGGCATTGGATAATGTTTGGATTGAACGGTTCTGGAAATCATTGAAATACGACCATATATATCTGAATCCCGCCGATGATGGTTTTGAACTTTATGAAGGAGTTCAAAACCACATCGACTATTACCATCAGAAAGTCCATCACACCACCTTGCAAACACCCCATGACCTGTACAAAGAATCAATAAAAAGTGCTGCCTAATGAAAATCTTGACACCAAAAATCTTAACTTAACACTCTACCTTTTTGGTCCTAAAAAAGGGGAGTATTATATAATTAGTAATTTCAAAAAAATTAAATAACCGCTTAAAAATATTAAACGATGAAACTTTTATCATTAAAATTATTTCTACTTGCCATAATATCAGTTTATATGTCATCATGTGTAAACGTAAGCAACGAAGTTGAAAACAAACTAATTGAATTAAAAAACAAAACAGCGTTGCTAGATTCACTAATCAATAAAGAGGTAGACAAGGTTTTAACACTCGATTCGATAATAATCAAGGAAAGTGATAAAGTAAAAAAACTTGACACATTAATCAACAAAACAACTTCACAACTGGATTCTATATCAAAAAAAGGTAGCAGGATATTGGAAAAGATATCGAATTAATAGAAATTATAAGTACTACCCGTAACGAACTTTCTTTTGTTTGAGGTATAACACTCCCCAAATTTCAGACCAGTAAGAAAATTTTATTATAAAGCATCTAACCAAGTGCTACAGGAAAAAATTGCACTTATTACTTGAACTTAGATAATGATACTACAATCAATAAGAAATAGCCGCCTTTCTCAATAAGCATAGTGTATTTATTAGAATACATGATTTTTGGTAAAAATGGATAATGTATTTTTCATTCGCATAAGAAAATATTGATTTCACATAAATTATTGGTGAAATCGTACATCTAATTTTAGCAGGAAGCGAATTGTGTAGAATTTTACACCATTAATTCATATCTAACTTTTTAAACATGAAAAAAATCATCTTTCTTAGCTGCATACTGGTTTTGTCAGATTCTGTAGAAGCCAAAAGCAATGCAAATGACACGACACAGAAAAAAAAGGCAGATTACACCTTTGCCTGGGGACTAATAAGATCTAAAAATTATCCGAAAAACAAATCATTTGCTTTTGAATTCAATACACCTGAATTTAAATCTTCGGTACCGGGTAAATCAATAGATAGCTCAAAGTATGAACAAAAAAGTATTCTATGGGGAGCTATACAGTGGACAGAAAAGAAAAAAACAAATCATCCATAAAAATATTGAACAATGAGCAATAACTTCTTAGAAAATGCGAATGTGGGCACCAATAAGTGGTGGCAATATATTACAAGCATTTTATCAGCAATCCTCGCTATAATAATTGTGAATATAGCAATACGGCTAGTACTTCCAACTATAAAATCCTTCTTTCCGGCAAACGATTTTGGTAAGGGACTTATAACATATCTCCTCATTTTTATTGTTTTCGGAGTTGCCCTAATCACCTTCTTATATAGTGCAAGTAAAATACACAAAAGGCCTGGAATTACTTTTATCTCTTCTTTCAATAAGTTCAGTTGGAGTCAATATTTTTTGGGCTTGATAACTTGGGGAGCTATTTTATTTATTAGCTTACTCATATCAGACTATCAGAAGTTCGAGGCATTCAAAAATAACTTCCAACCCGAATATTTTACCATTTCACTTTTAGTAGGATTTTTTGCAATTGGTGTTCAGTCGTTTTTTGAGGAACTAATTTTTAGGGGGTATATTTTACAAGGCTTACATACACGACTCCAAAATACAACTGCTCTTATATTTGTGAATGGACTATTGTTTGGCCTACTACATATTGGGTATGGATTGGAAAGCTTTCTTTCTTCCTGGATTTTTGGAGTAGCATTTGCTTTAATTGTCATCTTTCAGAAAAGAATTGAATTTGTTGCCGGGGCACACAATGCAAATAATTTATTACTTTCACTAGTGTTTTTGGATTTGTCTGAAGCTATGAATGAGAATTTTAGCTGGAAAATAAATTGGATAGATTTTACAATACAAATTGTAGCATTGATATTATTAGTGGGAATAGTACATACATTTTCAAAGAAAAAAGCTCAATGAAACAACGGGTATTAATTCATGGTGCATTTTGGACTTTTTTTTTGTTATTGTATTTGCAACAAAATCCATCTGCAAATATAACTGAATATCTTTCCTGGATTACAGTTCTATTAGTTTGTGCAGTGGTAATTTATAGTAATTTGTATTTTTTATTACCCGTTTTCTTTTTTCGGAAAAAATATGTAAGCTACTCGATTTATTTACTTGCATTAATTATAACAGGTGCACTTTCTTTAAAACTAATCTTCGCTTCCGGTAATGAATTCTTTAATATATCGCTACTACAGCATTGTATCAATTTATTTTTCTTTATAATTATTACCAGTTCCTTGAAATTCTTACGAGAATACGCAAAAAAAGAAAAATCATTAATAAAAGCCGAAAACGAACAACTTAAATCAGAATTAGATTTACTTAAATCGCAGGTAAATCCGCATTTTCTTTTCAATACATTGAATAATCTCTATGGATTAATTCAAAATAATAACAATGAAAAAGCAGCTGAAATCACATTGAAACTTGCAGACTTAATGCGATATCTATTAGATAGCAGTAAAATTGAATTGATTAACTTACGAGATGAAATTAAATTTCTAGAAGATTATTTAACCCTTGAAAAAATTCGATTAAGCAATTCATCTGACATCAACTTTGAGATTTCGGGGTTAGATAAAGAGATTTTAATTGCACCGCTATTGCTCATTCCATTGGTTGAAAATGTATTCAAACATGGATTATTAACAGTTTCAAATAATTGTTATGCACATTTTTCATTATCCATTCAAGGCAAGGAATTGTATTTTGAGGCTAAAAATTCAATTGGAAATAATATAAATAAAACCGCAAGACTTGGTAACGGATTAAATAATCTCAAAAAACGATTGCAACTAATCTATCCAGAAAGGCATCAATTGCAATTTGAAGAAACGGATAACCAATTCAAAGTAATTTTATATCTGCAACTATGAAATATCAATGCATAATAGTAGATGACGAGCCAATTGCTCAACAAATCCTCGAAAATTACATACAACAAATTGATGCACTACAATTGGTAAGTAAATGTAATAACGCGTTTGAAGCTTTGAATGTAATGCACAAAGAACAAATTGATATTATGTTTTTAGATATCAAAATGCCATCATTATCTGGTTTAGATTTGATCAAAACACTTAAAAATCCACCCAAAATAATTTTAACAACTGCTTTTTCTGAATTTGGGGTAGAAAGCTATGAATATGGAATTACTGACTATTTATTAAAACCTATTCCTTTTGAGCGCTTTTTAAAAGCCGTGAATAAAATATTGATACCCACCACTACAGAAAAAATTAATGAACAAGTAACAGAAAAACCCGTCTCAGAGCTATCTTATATTTTTTTTAAGGCCGATAAAAAAATCTACAAATTTTTATTTAGCGAAATTTTGTTGATTGAAGGCAGCGGGAATTATGTGAAAATCCATACGCAGAAAGAGAAGCCCTTGCTGGTATTGGATAAATTAAGTGAACTTCAGGAAAAATTACCAAAAAATCTATTTATTAGAGTACATAAATCTTTTATAATTAATATTGTTCATGTTACTAAAAAAGAAGGCAATATGATCACAATTAAAGATTTTATAATTCCAATTTCAAGTACATTTAAAAATGAATTGGATGGGTTAATAAAAGAAAATGGATGAGTCAATTTCGTGGCAATTTTATGTCACTATATTTCCAGCATCAGCTTTATTTAATACGTGGTAACAAAACTAATTTTGTAAAAGCATTCTCCCTACTATACATGACAGAGTATATTTTATAAACCAATTTCCAACAATGAACCGATGAAAGACTTCAAAGAATTTACATTCAGCTGGTAGGTTTTCTTATTTATTTGTTGCCTTCATCTGATGTTGACGTACCTATTCTTATCCAATATGGGAGATAAGCCATTGGAAAAACCCGCATATCTTCTTGTAACTGGAATTTGCCTGCTTATTTTACTTTTATTTTTTGGCATGACGACCCGGATTGATTCGAAATCAATAACAATTTCATTCTGTATCGGACTCATCAAAAAGAAAATTCTTCTCGACAATATTGTAGCTGTTAGGGTAGTTCAAAATCCCTGGTTCTGGGGCTGGGGTATTAGAATGATTCCCAATGGCACTTTATACAACATCAGCGGAGTTAAGGGAATTGAATTGAAATTCAAAAATACAGATAAGATCATCAGAATTGGTTCCAAAGACCCGGAGACACTGAAAAGTGAAATAGATAATAGATCAATCAACTAAACAATAGACCGAATTTAATAACTTGCAATCAATTGCATATTGAGCAATGGACAAACTAGAGAATGTATACTATTATCCATAACTTATAATTCAACTTCCTTCCCAACCATTCCATGCCCCTCATGGCCTCACAACGAATTAAGAATGATTATCAATAACTCTCTTCCGGCACTGCTTCTAGCCATTACATTATTAGGAAGCTGCGAAACACCCGCAACTAAAAATATAAATACACAGCGTATTGAGGCGCTGACATCATCAGACAGTACTGCTCTCACCACATTAGTAAGAAATGTATATGAGTGGCATCTAACCCTACACAAAAAAAATGGATTCCCCTTCAAAATTACCGGTACAAAAAAAGATCTGATTGCCGGAGTTGACTGGGATGCTTATGAAAATGAGATGCAGGAATTAAGAAAGACCCATTACTTTTCAGATTATTTCTTTGTATCGCATCAAAACATCGCTCGTAGCATTGATTCCTCCATACAACAAACAGATAAAAAATGGCGCAACGCCAACGATGGCATGTCTATCTGGGAAACTGGTGCTGAAGACTGGTGCGATTGTCAGGACTACCCCGATGACTATTGGAAATTATTAACACTGAACAATTTCAAGTTCGAAAAAGGTATGGTATCTTTCTACTGGTCATGGGGCGATACCAATGAAAAACAATATCAAATGAAAGCCATAAAAGAAGAAGGAAAATGGAAGATTAGTCATATGCAAGGATTCAATTCCTATTCAACTGTTGCAGGTTACAAAAAATAATCCAAGACATAGAAAAGGGTGAATAGTCTAGTTAAAAACCACTAAACAAGAGATACTGCTATGAAGAAAATACTCATCATCAATTGTCATCCAAACGCAGACAGTTTCAATTTTGGAATACATGATGCCTATAAAAAAGGAGCTGTTACCGCAGGTGCTGAACTAAAAGAGATAATCATTAGAAATTTACAATTCAATCCTAACCTACAATTTGGTTACCAAAAAAGAACAGAATTGGAACCTGATTTATTGGATGCCTGGGAAAAAATAAAATGGGCTGAACATTTGGTCTGGATACACCCTGTTTGGTGGGGCGGACTTCCGGCCATAGCCAAAGGATTTATTGACAGGCTCTTTTTACCGGGCTTTGCATTTCAATATAGGAAAAACTCTGTTTGGTGGGACAAACTGCTTGCAGGCAGAACTGCACATATCATTACAACCCTCGATCAACCTTCCTGGTATTATCGATTCGCATTTGGGCGTCCGAGTGTCAATCAACTCAAAAAATCAACATTAGAGTTTTGCGGAATCAAGCCGGTGAAAGTCACCTATATCGGTCCGATCAAAAATTCAGCAGCTGACAAGAGGGAAAATTGGCTTCGCAAAATCAATATGATGGGTGAAAAACTTCAATAAAATGCCAATTTCTGGCATCTCGAAAATTGATGTTTATCATAAAATCATGCCAGGCATCGCTAATTTGTGTTGATTGAAAGGAGCATTGCCTGAATTAAAAAAATTGTCAGAATAACTTACCAAACCTGAAACAAAATGTAAAAAATCAGTTAGAGACCCAACCTACTAAAAATACCATCAATGAATGTAAAGTCAATCTACGTCAATCTTCCAACAAAAGATCTCAATATAACCAGGGAGTTTTGGACCAGCCTTGGCTTTTCTTTCAATGAGCAATTCTCGAATGACAAAGCGCTGTGCCTCACTTTGCATGAGGGGTTGATGTATGCGATGCTGATTGGTCATGATATGTTCAATACTTTTACCAACAGACCCATCGCAGATGGCTCAACAACACAAGTATTAACTGCATTGGAAGTGGAAAGCAGGGAACAGGTTGACACCATCGTACAAATTGCCCTGCAAAACGGAGCAACCCGATACAGAGACAGTGCTGACCATGGATGGATGTATTATGATAGCTTTGCGGACCTAGATGGACACCAATGGGAAATTTTGTTTAGCGACCCGGCACAAATACCACAATAGCATACCATGAAACTGGAAAAAATAACCATCACTGCAACCATTGCGGCTGACAAACAAAAAGTATGGGACTACTATACCCATCCCGAACACATCACGCAATGGAATTTTGCCGATCCAAGTTGGCATTGCCCAACTGCCTCCAACGATCTGCAGCCGGGTGGTCAATACTTCGCTCGCATGGAAGCCAAAGATGGTAGCTTTGGTTTTGATTTCATAGCCAATTATACAGATATCCAACCGGGTGAAAATTTTACCTATCAATTTGGTGATCGCACCGCTAC
>JADBYA010000074.1 GCA_020403245.1 Flavobacterium sp.
ATCAGTCTAAAATTGACTATGTATACCCTGGATCCAAACCTTCATCTACTGACGAAGTTCAAGAATTTGCTATTGAAAATGCAGAACCACAGCCAGCTGTGAACATCAGTTATTTGGGATCTCTCTACCAGACCAGAAACCTGGATACGTTAATGAAAGCAATAGATGAATTGATCAGTGAAGGAATTAAACCCAATATACAGATCAATATTTATGGTGTAATGAATACCGATATTAGAGAACGAATAACTAAGTTCCAACATCCGGGATATTTCATTTTACACGGTCATGTCAGCAGAGAACAGGCTGTTAAGAAAGCCCGGCAAGCAGATGTACTGTTATTGGTTCAGCATACAGATATGCGCAGCAAGACTACAATTCCATTCAAGTTATACGACTATTTGCATTCAGGAAATTTAATATGGGGATTGATTTATCGCAATAGTGAAATTGAGCAATTGCTTACTTCACATGGACATCTTGCTTGTCAGGCAGATGATATCAAGACAATAAAGGATGTTATAATTAGATTATCTGATTATAAACATGGCTTAGAAAGCTCGATATTACCAAGTTCTCTGACACCAGCTAAGGCGATTGATAAAATGATTGAATTATTGAAGCTGGATTGATTTTCACCCGATGGATGCCAATCAGTCTATAGCATGAAGTTATTTTGAATGAAAAGGCTTTT
The DNA here is from genome assembly GCA_020403245.1 of Flavobacterium sp. Classification (GTDB taxonomy): domain Bacteria; phylum Bacteroidota; class Bacteroidia; order Flavobacteriales; family Flavobacteriaceae; genus Flavobacterium. The sequence goes on from JADBYA010000074.1 coordinate 695, forward strand.
TTCCACAATACCCCCACGGCTTTTGTTGTATTTAAAGGGAATGTATCAGAGCATACAAGTAAAGTCCATTCTCTTTTTATGTAAAATCAAAGCATCATCTATAGATAATGTTGCATTGGTAAGGAACAAGCTGCTTAAACGCGGGGTTAAGTGGAATAAAGAGCGCCCCACAAAGGTTATTGCGGTATTTTCCATCAATAATTGGGAAAAAGTTCTGATCGAGCATTTAAATTCTATAGGTCCGGTAATTCATATTTGTTGGCCACACATAAACGATTTCTTCGATACAAGTTCTGAATGGCTCAAAAAGCGGAAACGCATCAATAGTCACATCCAGTCTGAATTTGAAAAGCATTATGAAAGCGATAAGAACATTGTTGTTTTTTTTTACACATCAGATTTCATCATAAGTTCAGACACTTTGAACAGTATGAAAAAATCCAATGTTGTTATGGTCAGTTTTTGTTGGGATGATTTATTGTACTTTAAGGGTAATGTCCGTGGTCAGTTGGTGGGTGTTCAGCAGATGTCTCGCGAGGTGGACTTTAACCTAACATTATCTCCTGAAGCCATATCAAGATATAATATTGCAGGTTCTGCTTGTTTCTTTTGGGAGGGCATCCCTGTTCCAAATGCCTCGGCTGAACTGTTGCCAAAGAAAGACTCTTATCAGGGGGATAATGATTTTTATGTATTGTTTGTTGGTACCCGCTACGGATGGAGGTCAGACTTTATTGAGGGGCTTAAGAAAAAAGGAATTATTGTCAAGTGCTTTGGAAAGGGGTGGGAAAACGGAACTATCAGTGATGATCAGATGCAGGACGAAATTTTTAAGGCTCCGGTTGTTTTAGGTTTTGCCAACGTGGGCTATACCAAAGATATTACTACTATTAAGGGACGCGATTTTGAAGTACCTGCTTTTGGTGGGTTATACCTGACACAATTTTCAGAAGGAATCAAATTAGTATATCAACCCGATATTGAGATTTTATGTTACAGGGATTTTGAAGAATGTTTTCAAAAAATCTGTTTCGTGCGGGATAACTACCCGCAAGCTGCATCAATCAGATTAGCGGGTTACAGGAAGGCAATCCAAACTGCCACATGGTCATCTCGTATGTTATATTTACGTAAGCTCATTGATATTGCAACAGCGGCTTAGATTTATTCAATTATGATTTACGATTGTTTTACTTTTTTTAATGAATTAGAAATCCTTGAATTGAGGTTGCAGTTGTTGTATGATGTAGTGGACAAGTTCGTTTTGGTCGAATCCACTAAAACGCACTCGAATGTCGATAAGGAATTGTTTTATGAATTAAATAAAAAAAGATACTCCAGATATCAGGATAAGATTATACATATTATTGTATCGGAATTTCCGGAGTTCAAAAATTCCTGGACGTTGGAAAATTATCAACGGAATCAGATATTTCAGGCATTAACTGAATGCAAGCCGGAAGATATAATAATGATTTCTGACGCAGATGAAATACCAAAGCCAGAAGTTATCAGTAAAATTCATTTTCGAGATGAAGTATATTGTTTGGTTCAGGATCAGTACTTTTTTTTTTATAACTACAGAGATGTTCACCATCTTTTTTGGATTGGTGGGACCAAGGTTTTGCAATACAGTGTAATTCAACAAAATCGGTTAGATGAAAAACGAGTGAGATACAATGATCAGACATTTCCTGCTTATCTGAATCAGGGAATTACTGCCACTAAAATTAGGTTATACGATGGTGCAAAATTCATTTATAATGGGGGTTGGCATTTTTCTTATTTGGGGGGGGTAAAGGCAATTTTCAAAAAAGTAAGAGCTTTTGCACATCAGGAATTAAACAATGAGCATTTCTTGGATGAGGACAGAATTGAAACATGTTTGAAGAAGGGTGAAGATGTTTTTGGAAGAAAGAATCATCGATTTATACGGGTAAAAGTATCTGCGGAAACTCATCCGGAGCAATTACTCACTATCAATCAAGATTCCCCTTATATGTATAAAAAGATTTCCATTCAAGATATACCTTTTACTCTTCGTTTAATTCAGCTATATCGAATACGTTTGATAAGATGGGTAAAAAAGATAATTTGAGAAAAAATATTTACTATATAGGTTTTTATTCATTTTCTGGAGGAACACTCGAAAAAGAGAATAGGGTATATTCCTCAGCAGCCGTTAATTTGATGAATTTTATTTCGCAAAAATTAAGCTCAAATGCAACAGTAAATATTATATCACCTTCATGGACAAATAATCAAAGAGGAATTTATAGGGGAAAAAAAGTACAGCTGAGTGATAATGTATTCCTGAATATAGCCCCGTCTGTTGGAACTTATTTTGGACTGGGAAAGTTTCTTTCTATAATCATTTCTCAAATTTGGTTGATATTCAAAATTGTATTTACATTAAAAGAAAGTGATAAAGTAATTGTATATCACTCTGTTGCTTTTGCTCCAGTGATTCTAATCACAAAAAAATTATTTGGTTATAAATTAATACTGCAGCTAAATGAAGTATATCAGGATGTAAAGAGTCAAGGATTAATTAAAAATTATTTTGAGAAAGCCATTATTAGAGATGCAGGTGCATATATAGTTTCAAATCACTTTTTGAAGGAAAGGATGAAAAGTTATAATAAAGAAGTAATTATATGTGAAGGGGTATTGAGAATGAATAGACCATTTTTAGAGAAATTTTCCGACGGGAAAATTCACCTAATTTATGCAGGACTTATTGATAAGATAAAAAATTGCTCATTTAATGCAATTGCCATAGCTCCTTTTTTATCGGAAAAGTATGTAATACATATTGCCGGATTTGGTTCTGAATTAGATGTGGCAGATTTATTAGTAAAAATTAAGGAGCAGAATATTTATTCTAAATGCCAAATTGTATTTGAAGGATTTTTAGAAGGTAGTAATTTGTTCCAATTTTTGCAAAAATGCCATATCGGTTTGGTTGCACAATCACCGGATCAAAAATTTACATATAGTTCATTCCCTTCTAAAATATATACCTACTTAACTAATAACTTAATTGTTCTTTCACTATCAAATTCATTGATATTGAGTTCACCTGTATCAAATTTAATTTTTACTTACGAGAAAAATGATCCTTCACATATAGCTGAGGTAGTAGCAAAAATTGATTACAAGAAAAATCATTCTGATGAATACACAACTATTTTAGATTCAATTGAAGTCAATTTCAACAATGAACTTTTATTACTAGTAGCTTAATGTTACTATCATGACATGTAGAATATGTAATTCTAATCACATAGCAGATAAATTTTATGCAAGAGAAATGCTGCAAGGATCACGACTTGAGTTTGAATACTTTATCTGTGCAGATTGTTCAACAGTTCAAATTATGTCTACTAATTTAGACATGAGCAAATATTATAATGGAGCCTATTATAGTCTAAATGATTCAATAAAAAGTAAAAAAAACTTTCTTTCGGGTCTTCGGAATGATTTCATATTTGCCG
>JADBYA010000075.1 GCA_020403245.1 Flavobacterium sp.
GAAGTGAAACTTTAGTTTGAGGTAAGTTAACACCTTTTTTAGATTTTAATGGTCCGCCTTGAATTACTTTACAAACTACTTCGGTTGAACCGTTGGTTTCTATCGCTTCAAAAATAAGTTTTCCATCATCTAATAAAATTCGTTCTCCAGGATTTACATCTTTTGGAAACGACAAATAGTTCATGTAGACACGTTCTTTGGTTCCGGGAACATCTTCGGCAGTTTGAAACGTAATGATATCGCCTGGATTAACAACTACATCTTCTTTCATAACGCCAACACGAAGTTTTGGACCTTGTAAATCGGCTAATATTGCTGTATTATATCCAAATTCATCGTTCAATTCTCGGATGATATCTATTCTTTCTTTAACATCGGTATAATCGGCATGCGAAAAATTAATACGAAACACATTTACTCCTGCATCAATCATGTCTTTAATGACTTCTTTTGAACTACAAGCCGGACCAAGTGTGGCTACTATTTTTGTTTTTTTTCTAGTCGGCATTTTTTAAAAAATTAAATTATCTTTTGATTTTATATTGTCAACAGAAACGGTATAAACCGTACTGATTTTGTTTATTTTTTTTAAGACTGAAATCGTATTTTCAATTTCAGAAGTAGATAAATTATTTTCAATTTTCAGAAAATAATCTACTTTTTTATATTCGGGAATGAGATAAATTTTGGTTGAAATTTTAGTTTTACTATCGGTAAATAAACCTGTATTTATGGCAAAATCTTCCTGAGAATAGTCGTTTTTATTTTGAACTAAGTTCCAAGTAACATCTTTGTTTTCATCTTCATATACAAACCTTGAAAACTGTGTTTCAATAGCATTGCTTTTTATACTTACATCGTTTTTGCTTTTAGAAAACAAAACGGGTAAATTTTTATTGATAAAATAGGCCAATCGATAGTCTTCTAAAGTAGTATGTATAGCTATCAATTGATAATCTATTTCATCATATTCTTCGCTAAGCAATTTATAAACGGCCATTTCAGTCTCGAATAAGTTGTAAATATACTATTTCTGAAGATAGGTTTTGCCACTAGAATTGATGATTAACGTAATTTTATGAACGAAAACGATATAGTTTTTAAAGAATTCTGATTATTTTGTGTTAATTTTTTCTTGAAATGCAAAATAAGCTCTTTTGGAAGCTATTTCTTCGGCTTTTTTCTTTGATGTTGCTCGTGCTTTTGCTACAACTTTGTCGTCAATAGATAATTTTACACCAAAAAATCGTTGTCCATCATTTCCGTTATCATCAAATACTTCGTAATGAAACGTTCGTTTTTCTTTTTGACACCATTCTATTAAAAGACTTTTGTAACTTATTACTTTGCCTTCAAGTTTTGCAATGTCAACATAAGGAATTATCACTTTTTTATTGATGAATTTTTCGCAAAAAACATAACCTTTGTCTAAGAAAATAGCGCCAACCAAGGCTTCAAAAATATTTCCGTGAATGTTTTCTCCAAAATTACTAACGGGAACTTTACTATCAACCATAGCAACTAAATTCAAATCTCTTCCTAGTTCGTTTAAATGTTCACGACTGACGATTTTTGAGCGCATTTTGGTTAAATAACCTTCATCGCCTGCTGGTACTTTGTTGTATAGATGTGCAGCAATTACAGAACTTAACATGGCATCGCCAAGAAATTCTAATCGCTCATAGTTTAATGGATTCCCACTGTCATCAGATCGATTGGCAGAACGATGCGTAAACGCTTTTTGATAATAAAGTAAGGTTACAGGTTTAAAACCTATGATTTTTTCAATTTTTCCAAAAAAAATCCCGTCCTCATTTGAACGGGATTTAGGAAATATTTTTTTGATAATTCTTTTCATCTGAAGATTAGGCTTCCAATTTTTTGAAAAGTACACATGCGTTGTGCCCGCCAAAACCAAAAGTATTGCTCATAGCAACTTTTACGTCTCTTTTTTGTGCTTTATTCAAAGTCAAATTCAAATTTGGATCAATGTTTTCATCAACCACTTCGTGATTGATGGTTGGTGGAACAATTCCGTGTTTCATGGCTAAAATTGAAGCAATCGCTTCAATTGCACCAGCAGCACCAAGTAAATGTCCTGTCATTGATTTGGTAGAATTGATGTTTAGTGTTTTAGCATGTTGGCCAAAAACTGCGCTAATTGCTTTCAATTCGGCAACATCGCCAAGTGGTGTTGAAGTTCCATGTGTATTGATGTGATCAACATCTTCTGGTTTCATTCCAGCATCGTTTAAACAATTTTGCATCACTGCAATTACACCAATTCCTTCTGGATGTGGTGCTGTTAAATGATATGCATCCGATGACATTCCGCCACCGCCAACTTCGCAATATATTTTTGCTCCACGCGCTTTTGCATGTTCATATTCTTCCAAAACTAATGCGCCAGCACCTTCGCCAAGAACAAATCCATCACGAGTAGCATCAAATGGTCTTGAAGCAGTTTCTGGACTTTCGTTTCTTGTTGACAAGGCTTGCATTGAGTTAAATCCGCCCATTCCTGCAATGGTAACAGCAGCTTCTGAGCCACCAGAAATAATAACGTCACACATTCCTAATCGGATGTAATTGAATGCATCGATTAAAGCATTAGCTGATGAAGCACATGCGGAAACGGTTGTATAATTTGGCCCCATAAATCCGTTTCTCATCGAAATATGAGCAGGAGCAATATCGGCAATCATTTTTGGAATAAAGAAAGGGTTGAAGCGTGGTGTTCCATCGCCTTTAGCATAGCTCATTACTTCATCTTGGAAAGTTTCTAATCCGCCAATTCCTGCACCCCAAATAACACCTACGCGTTGTTTGTTGACATTGGTTTCAGTAATTCCAGCGTCTTTAATGGCTTCTTCGCTAGCTGCTATTGCATATTGAGCAAATTTGTCCATTC
>JADBYA010000076.1 GCA_020403245.1 Flavobacterium sp.
AAATTGGATGTTGCTACTTTTTTAGAGGTTTTTGATGGTGTTCCACAAGCTGAGGTTTCAACTGATGATTTGAACGAAGGTTTGGATATGATTGCAGCGCTTTCTGCTAAAACAGGTTTCTTGGCTTCTAATAGTGATGCTAGACGTGAATTGCAGCAGAATTCGATTTCGTTAAATAAAGAAAAAATAGCAGCAGATTACAAAATAACTTCGGCTGATTTAATTCACAATCAGTTTGTGATGTTGCAAAAAGGAAAGAAAAATTATTACTTGATAAAAGTGGTTTAATACAAAAAGGAGCAAGTTTTGCTCCTTTTTTATTCTCTAAAATTAATTTCAACTTTATTGGAAGTAAACCAACCTTTGATAAAGTTTTTGTCTTTTAGGATTTCGTTTTTTTCTTCTTCGGAGAATTTCGAAAGCAATTCTTCTTTCATCAAATTGATATGTAATTCATAAAAATGCGGTTCTTTTTCGTCGATGTAATATTCCATAACATCGTTTTTAAAATAGCGATTTTTGTCCCAATTAAAAGTTGTTGAAAATTCTTTTGTTTGATTTGATTTAATTTCTTGAATGTTTTTGATTATTCGGGCTTTACTTTCTTGTATAACTTGTTCAGCAGTTCTGTTTATAAATGTATCAGTTATTGAGTCATTGTATTTTTTTAATTCCGCTTCGTCTTTAAAAATTCGAGTAGTTCTTTTTCCTGTAAAGATTCCACTCACATCAATTGAGTTTTCTTTTTCATATACTTTATAATAAACACTAGGATTCAAAGAACCAGCACTAATCGGAATTAGATTGTCTGGATTTAATATAAAATGAATGGTTTTATTTGTTTTGTTTGTAATTGAATATTTTATAGTAAATGTTCTTTCTTCTGGAGTTTCATCCAAAGAAGTCAGGCTTTCAATCTTAATCTCAACGGTTTTTTGTCCAAATAGAAATGTGGAATAAAGTAAAATTAAAATCAGTTTTATCCTCATGGAATTAATCTTTAAATTCAATTTTCATTTTGTTGGAAGTGAATTGACCTTTGATAAAATTAGGATTTTCTTTGATTTTTTGCAAATCTTCTTTTGTGAGTTGGTCTTGAAATAAATTGGTTTTCAGGTCGAGAATTAGTTCAATTTCGATAGTGTTATTTTGGTCGAGATAAAACTCTAAATCATCGTTTTTAATATATCGGTTTTTGTTCCAAAGTGTTTTTATAGTGAATGTTTTGGTTTCGTTTGGCTTCAAAAAAACAATATTGTTGAGCAAACGCAGTCTGTAATAAATCCATTGTAAATCATTACTTTCACCACCATTCTCTTTGTATTTTTTATAATTATCCATTGCTATTGTGCCTTGAGATATTTGGATTTTTTTCAAAAGATTTTTGGCTTCTTCGGATTCTTTATTTTCTATTTTTGAATATTCTAAATCGTCTTCTGTTTCGAATTCGAAAAATGGTCCATCCATATTTTCAAAAATACCGTTTTGATATATTTTATAAACCGGAAAAAGCGTCAAAGAACTAGCCGAATTAGCAATTAATGCATTTGGAATAAGAAAAAACGAAAGTTCGTTTGCGGTTTTATTTTCTATTTGATAATTGATGTGATATTCCGTTGCTGAGTTGTGAACTGGAAAAGTTTCAATAGAATTGATTTTAACTTCAAGTTTTGGATTCTGGGCGAAAATAGAAAATGAGCAAAGAAATAAAAGGATAAAAATTCGCATAAAGTTACATTAAATAATAAGATAACGTAAAAATATGGATTTTATTACATAACCATCAAATTGCAACCTCGAATATCGGAATTGTCAAAACGGCCTAAAATTTCAAAGGAATTGTTGGAATGTTTTTTTCCTAAATCTTGTGTTGCGATAAATGAACACGAATTAATATTGGCTAAATCAATCACGTTTACACCGCCAGTTTTTCCGAAATCGACATAGGTTAATGCATCTTCGGTGTCGCGAACTAGGATTTGCATCCATGATGGGCATTCAAAAATTCCGTTGCCCAATGAATAGGCTTGCGATAATAATTCGGTCATGCCATATTCAGAATGAATGTTGGAAACGCTAAAACCTTTACTTAAAATGGAATGCAATTCTTCTCGAATGATTTCTTTTCGTTTGCCTTTCATTCCGCCAGTTTCCATGATAATGGTATTTTTTAACTGAAAGTTTTGTTTCTCGATTAAATCTAATAAAGCATAAGTTACACCAATTAAAATTACGTTTTGACCAGATGAATCGAGTTCGATTAGTTTTGCAATTAATTCGTCATAATTGTGAAGATAAAAACCGCTGTGTTCGTTGTTGGACAATTCGATTAGATCTTTAACCATATAAATCAAAGACGAACCGCAGCGTTCCAAATAGGATGGAAGCAAAGCCAAAACGGTATAATCTTCAATATTTCCATAAAACTCTGAAAAAGCCAATCGATAACTGTGTTCGTAGAGCGAAACATCAGTAACGAGATGTTTGCTAGTAATCATTCCTGTTGTTCCGCTACTAGTGAAAGTTTCT
>JADBYA010000077.1 GCA_020403245.1 Flavobacterium sp.
TGCTTTAGTATGTTTGACCAAGTGGAAGCCGTTGACCAAATGATGGAAGCTGGTGCATCGGGGTATTTATTAAAAAATGCTTCCCTAGTGACGCTCCTAGAAGCCATTCGGCATGTAGTAAAATTTGGTACTTATTATGATTACAACGTTATTCTTAACCACCATCATACCAAAGAAACGATTATCCTGAGTACACGAGAAAAAGAAATCTTGCGACTCGTTGCCGATGGAAAATCATCACAAGAAATAGCCGATACCCTCTTCATTGGAAAATCAACAGTAGATAGTCACCGAAAGAACATCATCAAAAAGTTCAATATCAATGGCAAAACCGAACTGATGCGCTTTGCTATGGAACGCAAATACGACTTCCTGTAAGAATACAACCCAATAAAACACATAAAAATCCCCATTGATGGGGATTTTTTTTTGGATTCTATTCAAGTACTTTGACCTATCAAATTAATAGAATTTGGTTAGTTAATAAGTTGACTTAGGACACCTGCCCGAAAAAATATTGTGGTATTTATTTATAAAGGGCAGGTTTTCTTAACCCTCAGCAGCCGAAAAGAGGAACTAGAGTAGGCATCAATTTAATTTGAATGTTATGAAACTATTAAAACTGGGCGTTGAAAACAACGATGTAAAAAAATGGCAATACTTCTTAATGGGGCAAGGACATTATCACGGACAGGTAACGGGCAAATTTGATTCGCTTACCCATGCCGCAACCATAGCGTTTCAAGAAAAACAAGGACTTCAACCCGATGGTGTTGTGGGCAACATTTCTATAGGACGCGCCATGCAGTTGGGATTTGGACTCATCGACGATACCCGAACCGACATAAGCAGTGAAAATTTTCCAAGCAAACCCAACTTTCCGCCATTAGTATCTAATGCCGAACGCGCCGTGGTATTTGGCACTATAAAATTCAAATCAAAGCCATTACCGGGCAACCCAGAGAACATCGAAATTACCAACAACTGGGATAGTCAAAACATCATTAAAGTGCTGGTGCCACAACTCATTCCGATTAAAGGAACGGCAACCGTCTATTTTCATAAAAAAGGAGCCAACCAACTGATCAAACTGTTTAAAGACTGGGAAACAGCAGGACTATTGCACAAAGTACTCACTTGGGATGGTGCCTATAACCCGCGTTTTGTGAGAGGAAGCAAAACGGTGTTGAGCAACCATGCCTTTGGGACTGCTTTTGATATCAATGTCAATTGGAACCGACTGGGTGCCATACCCGCGCTAGTAGGACAAAAAGGAAGCGTGAGAGAGCTGGTGCAAATAGCCAACAACAACGGCTTTTATTGGGGCGGACACTTCACCAGAAAAGACGGAATGCACTTTGAAATTGCTAAAGTAGTATAACAAATAAAACCCTCGGCAGCCGAAAAGAGGAACTAGGGTAGGCGGAATTTAAAATTTAGAAATTATGATAGAAGAAAACAATCTGGTTATGTCGTATCACCGCATGCGACGCTGGGTAGGATATCTCGGATTGGGATTGCCATTTGCGCTTGTTATAGGCGATTGGGTTTTTCATGAGTTAGAGGTTTACCGAAATCCCAATTTGATGCAGATGTGCCAAGGCAACTATACGTCAACCAATCATTCTCGAGATAGCATTAGCGAATATTTTTATACGCCCATGGGCGAACTCTTTGTAGGTACTTTGTGTGCCGTTGCCTTTTTCCTGTTTTTATACAAAGGATACAAAAAACGCCCTGGCGAGTTGATGCCCGGCGATAGTTTTATGACCAATTTTGCTGGGATATGTGCGCTGTTGGTCGCCATTTTTCCTATGGATTTGCCAAATTGCACCACCGATAATTTTAGAACCTTTGTAAGCCACAAACCAGTAGGATACATCCATTATGGGGCAGCCGTATTGTTTTTTGTGTCATTGAGCATTATGTGTTTGGTTAATTTCAGACGCACCGATACCGTAGCCAATTTTGGCACTAAAGCATCACACAATTTTTACAAATGGTGTGGCATAGGAATTTTTGCTTCACTGATTGCCATACTATTATTTAAGACAGTTCCTTTTCTAAAAGAATGGGAAGACCGCTATGATTTTGAATACTTATTTTGGTTCGAAACCACTTCGCTACTCTTCTTTGGTGCATCGTGGCTCAAAAAAGGACAAGTGAGCAGTAATTAATGCATAATATCAAAAACCTCGGCAGCCGAAAAGAGGATTTAGAGTAGGCAGGAATTATAAATATTAGAAATTATGGACGACAATAGAAGATTAACTCTTAAAAATCTACCGGATGTATTTGTGATTTTAAAATGGATGCTTATAATGGGTATTGTCTTTATCATATCCTTATCATGGGTATATTATGACAAAAGCCATATATCAGGTTTGTTTTTCAAAATTGGAAATGCATCGTTAATCGCGGGCGCTTTTTATGGTTTAGGGGGTTTAACGGGGTTTTTGTTTGGCATTCCAAAAATAATTCAGTCCTCTGTTAGCGATACTAACAACAATAACAATTCAGATATAGTACACAATGATAATCTTGTTCAAATTAGTGATTGGTTGACTAAAATTATTGTTGGAGTTGGGCTTACTCAAATATATAATATTCCCAAAGCATTACATCATGTTGGTGAGAAACTGGGAACTTCAATCTTAGGATATGATCCCAAAAATGATATGGGAACCAATGCATCTGTTGCCATAATTCTTTATTTCTCTGTTCTTGGTTTTATGATGGTGTATATCTGGACACGATTATACTTTTATGATATTTTAAAAGAAGCTGATGCCAAATTCAAACAGATGTATAAAGAAACCAAAGTCCAACTAGAGAATGTAATTATCGAGAAAAAAGAAATTGAAGCCGAAAAAGATGCCATTATTAGCACGTTTCCTGATGTTACTCAAGAAATTAAGGAAAAACAAATCAACATTAGAAATGATGATAATGTTGAAAACGACCCAAACAAAGGAAAATTTGGAGGACTACACGAGAATTATGGGCGAAAAATAGCTGCTGTAGTTAGAGAGACATCTTATGATAAAGAACTATTTGTTGTTGATTTAGAAGTTACCTCAACAAACGAAGCAAATCCACTTACAGGAGAAGTTATTTTTCATTTGCATCCTTCTTTTAAGAATGAAAAGGAAATTATTAAAGTAATAAATGGTAAAGCAGAGAACAAGCTGATTAGCTATGGCGCTTTTACTGTTGGTGTTGAAGCCGATAATGGCGCAACAAGATTGGAGCTTGATTTAGCCGAATTACCCGATGCCCCAAGAATTTTTAGAGAAAGATAAAATAGTTAAAACCTAAAAAAAATAACAACCCTCGGCAGCCGAAAAGAGGATTATAGAGTAGGCGGAATTAAAATTATAGAGATTATGAGAACAAAACTAATACAGCTTGCATTTATTTTATTTTTAACACAATATGGATACACGCAAAAGAAAGCAGAAATACCATTTGAAATAGGAGCAAATGGAGAAAAATATTTATTAAAAACAGATAAATCAAATAGCGGATATAAATTTGTTTTAGAGCAGGAAAATAATGCTACATCAAAAAAAGAGTTTTCGATGCAGATGCTATCTGAAGATAATTTTATATTTCTTTTTACAGGTAATCTCATAAAAATCAACTCAAAAATTAGCCCAGCCATTGCAAATGATAAAGCCAAAGAATTGTATTCAATTATAACAAATAATAATAAAGACCAACCCACTTTGGTTGCAGAATATGATTACCAAAAGCACGTATACAGCTCCGATGAATTAAAACCCAAGCACAAGCAACCAGTAGTTTTCAAAATTATTAATATCAATAAACTTGCGCACGACATACTGATTACTGAAAACGATGTAAAAATTAAAGACGAATATTTAGATGCCGATACAGAAGCTGCTGCAACAATCATTAGCCAAACCAAACCAACAGAGGAAATAACTAGCGAAACATCAACGATGCAAATAGAGGCTCCTAAGAAACTTGTTGATGATAGTAAAGAAAAAACAAAATTAAAAAATAGTGATATAGAAAAATTGCAAAACAGTATCAATGCTGATAAAATCAAATTACAAAACAAAAAAAATGAAACCGAACGAAAAATAACGGAACTATTCACAATAGAAACCGATGTGGCAGCATTAGAAAATAATAAGAGACTATTACAATCGAACGACAAGTCGTATGACAAAAAAATTGCAGATTTTGATGCCAATATAGCAACAAAGAATGATTTAAAACCCGCTTTGAATATTAATATAAACGAATTAAAAAAGGATGTCACCGAACTTTCTTTAGAAATAGAAAAGCAAGAAATAGAACTGATGCGCAATAATAACAATTTAATAAACTTCAAATTATTATTAAGCAAAATCAACGAAAAATTCAACGACATCCAGATGAGTTTAGTAAATATCAATAGAATAAATGCTGCCTATTCTAATTATATTAATTTTATTATCATACCCACTTTAACAAAAGATCAATATGCTCGTTATGCCGAAAAAATATGTATTGTGCTAAAGTTGGATAAAAGAAACGAATATTACGGATACATCAATGAATTTGAAAGAGAATATGCTCAATTTAACCAACAATATAACGCACTGTTTAACAGCGATGTATATTATGATGTCATACATTTAGATGATAATTCAGCATATTCAAAACTGGTAAAACTAAATCTTGAAAATTTAAAAAAAGAGGTTGAACGCATCCATAAAGTAGTCAACATAACTGAATTACGAACAAAATTGCACAATGTTGAATTATTTGATAATGTGTTGTCAAGCGATAATGCTTTCACGGTATATTCCGATCCTATTCAACCTTTTGAAGACTACCTTGAATTTAAAGTAAAAATAAGCCAAAATAAAAATTTAGGCACTTCAGTTTTAAAAGAACAAGACAAAGTATTTACCTATACTGAATATGTAAGACAAAGCGTTCGATGGGATTTTAGCGTAGGTACGGTGTTTGATTTTGGAATTAAAAACCAAGAATACGAAATTAAGAAAAACGAAAGTACCTCCAAATATCAAATTATTGAAAATAATTCATCCGAATATACCCCTACTATTGCGGGGTTGCTACACACTAGTTTTAGAAGCAACAATATGTTTGCTTTTGGGTTATCCCTTGGTGCTTCTATAGACTTAACTAATCTAAATTTAAATTCATTTTTTCCGGGTGTGAGTTTATTAATTGGAAAAAGAGAGAAAGTGATATTTACAGTAGGACCTGCATTTAAAAGAGTCAATCAATTAAAAGCAATTTACCAAACAAACACCGATTATACCGAACAATTACAAACCGAAAATGTCACCAGTATGCAATTCAAAACTGGCTGGTTTGCAGGAATATCTTGGAATTTGACCAACAAACAAAAATCTAAAATGATACCGCAAAAATAAAAAAAACCTCGCAAGCCGAAAAGAGGAACCAGAGTAGGCACAAACAAAAAACTATTATAATTATGGCAATTTCAAATTTAAACAACACCCATTTAACAGCAGCACAAATAACAACTGCTACTACTTCACTCACTGCCTTAGAAACGGCACTAGCGGTACTAAATGTAAACCTATCGGCAGAGGATCGTCAACGATATGGTAGTATTAATGAGCAAAACAAACTATTTGTTAACAAAACAATGGATTTTCACAACAATCAACCAGCGCTACAAACACCCCATGTTGACTGGACAGAGTTTGCTAACGATTTTACCAGCCGCACTAACCTAGAGGCAATGATTGCTCGTTTAGAAAGTTTAATTACCCGATTGAAAAATGCAAAAGTCCTACACGATTACGACAACTATCAAGCAGCATTGGATGACTATGCATATACCAACTTTATGGCAGGGACAAACACACCAGGGTATGAAACTAAAATGAAGGAAATGAAACAGTTTTTTGGGAGAACAACAGTTTCAACAACCCCACCAACGGAGTAAATAACCCCTCGGTTGTGGTTAGGAACCCCGTCGTTTCGGTCCTGGAATGAAAATTTGCGGTCTGAGACCCTAAATTTGGGGTCTCGAACCGGAAATTTAGGGTCTGGAACCCCAAATTTGGGCTTAGGAACCGCAAAATTGGGGTTAGAGACCACAAAATTGGAGTGTTAGACCCCAACGGAGGAGTTTAGAACCGCAAATTGAAAACAACAACTTTGTCAAAGTTTTAACTTTGACAAAGTTTTTAAAAACTATTATCATTATTTTTGAAAATAAAAAGCGGAATAAACATTCTGTTATACACACAAATTGGGTTAGATATACGCAAGTTATTGCGGGTATATAGAAGTTAGTGGCAACCCGAGACCAAGTAGTAAGTTTCACTACTCTGCAAATAAAAACATATGACAAAACATAACATAACAATTCCCGGAAACGGTAAAGAATTAGCTGGATTCTCAGGAGAATTCGCTCGTATAAATATCATATTAGGAGGCAATGGCACGGGGAAATCTAAGTTATTAAACGCCCTTAAAACTCAAATCAACTCATTTGGGTTGGCTAGACAACTAATCTATGTGGAAGGTGGACGCGCAATGACAATACCTGATTCTTTGCAGTTAAGTCAAGTTGATTTTAATAACTATAAAACTTATAAGCAAACCGAATTATTTTATAAGAAAAAAAGACCTCAAAAAATTTCTACAAGAATAAAGGATGCTTTAATTCTTCTCGAACAAAAAGAGCAAGAAATAAATAATGAATTTGCAAGAAATGCACATAATTGGGATATGGCGGGAAGAACAGAACCCTTTCCTCAAAAACCTCAAGCACCATTAGAGAAGTTATTTGAAATTTTTAATGAAGTTTTTCCAAGCATAACTTTACAATTTAATACTGCACAAAAAGCACTACGATGCTTCAAAAACGGTAATGAATAT
Source organism: Flavobacterium sp. (assembly GCA_020403245.1). GTDB lineage: Bacteria > Bacteroidota > Bacteroidia > Flavobacteriales > Flavobacteriaceae > Flavobacterium. Next base: position 6,904 of record JADBYA010000077.1, read on the forward strand.
GGGCCATCTCAATTGTCAGATGGAGAAAAGCAGATATTTTGTTTATTGGCAGATATTTTTATGCTTGCAGAGCCTTTAAGTCTAATCTTAGTTGATGAGCCAGAATTAAACTTAAACCCTGGACTTGCTTGTAGATTTTGGGATATAATAGAAAATGAATTACCTGAAGCGGTATTTATATATGCGACACATTGTGTTAGTTTTTCAATGAGAAACCATGTAGAAAAAATAATTGTGTTGGGAAAAAATTCAAATCAACTCACAAGTATTGAAAATATTTCTGAACTTCATTCAGATGAATTAAGAGAATTACTTGGAGCAATCCCAGCAATTTTAAGTTCATCTTCGGCACTTGCAGTCGAAGGCAAGGAAAACTCTTTTGACCAATCATTCTACAGATGGCTATTAAATAACAATGATTTAGAAGTCATACCTGTCGGAGGATGTGCAGAAGTAAATAGTGTTGCTAATAAAAAAGGGATTTGGGAAAAAATTGCTCCAGCTGTTAAAATTGGGGGTGTGATTGATTGTGATCACAGAAGTGAACAAGAATTAACAAATTTAAGCAAAGGCAATATCTCAATTTTAGAATATCACGAAGTCGAAAGTTATTTTTGTGATCCTAAATTAATTTGTGAAATTGGCAATGCTTTATCTGTTAACGATGTTATCCCAACTGAAGAAGAAATAACGAATTTTATTTTAGATGATTTTTTAAAACAAATTAATATAATTGCGGCTCAAAGAACATTTTCAAGAGCAAATATCCGTTTAGCAGTTTCTATTGAAAAAAGTATTCTTTGTACTATTACTAGTGAAGATGAACTGAAAGATTTGGTAAAAAAAGAATCGCAAAAAGAGTCACAAAAAGCAGATGAAACAATCGGCGAAACTAAAACTCTTCAAATATTAAGTGAAGAATTGGAAAGATGCAAAAAGGCGCATACTTCGAAAGATATGGAGCAAATTTTATTATTAATTCCTGGGAAACAATTATTACATAAATTAGCCCCAAAAGCTGGTTGTCGTTCAGACAGAAATTTTGCAAATGCCGTAAAAAAGCATATAAATGTTCAACATTATCCAAAATTGATAGCGCTAAAAGAGAATATAGAAAAACTAATCAAATAAAAACGGGCAGCCACTAACAGCCGTTCCTATGTAAAGCATCATAAAGTTATCAACAACTTTGAATAAGGGTCATATGTTGGTTTTTTTTCGAGTAAGGTTATCCGTTCCAACGGCTTGTTGGAAAAGTTGGCAACAACTTTTTGTCCGCCGAAGGCATTGGACATGAAAAAGTTGTTCTAACTTTTTCAATAATGCCACGTGTTTATTACTCTTTTATTTCATAGTTTTTTCTTTTTATATTCCCCGCTCTCCGAAGTCTCCCGACTTCGGAGTAATAAAATTAAAAAACCACAACGTTGTCAACCTTTTGAGCTTTGACAACGTTTGTTATAAAATAATAGTATTTTTGGAAAACAAAACAAAGTAAACATGTGACTTTCTTGCCAAATAGCATGTATTTATATTCAAAAGATGCGACTATAAGGAAGTTAGGTCCTAGCTTAGAGAACGACCACAGAACAACTATCTAGAAATTGATAAAATATAGAAAAAAGAATGGCATTAAGCTGGAACGAAATAAAAGATAGAGCATTAAATTTCTCAAAGGAATGGGCGGACACTTCAAATGAAGAAGCAGACCCCCGCTCCCGCGCGAATCCTTTCGCGTGGAATTATTAAAATAAATTCCTATTTTTACAGTAACAATAAAATAATTTATGATTAGAAATTATAAATTTGCTTGCACCGCTCCCGCGCTAAATGAAATTCGACGAAGTCAATCCCCCCCCTCTCACGCTCTATACAAGAGTAGTTTTAAATAATTATCTTAGCAACCTGACAATTTAAGAATGGCATTAAGCTGGAACGAAATAAAAGATAGAGCATTAAATTTCTCAAAGGAATGGGCGGACACTTCAAATGAAGAAGCAGACGCAAAACCATTTTTAGTTGAGTTTTTTAATGTGTTTGGTATTAGCAGTAAACGTGTTTCGACTTTTGAACACAGAGTAAAAAAATTGGACGACAAAGACGGCTACATTGACTTGTTATGGAAAGGGACGATTTTAATTGAAATGAAAAGTCGGGGCAAAAACCTCGACAAAGCCTACCAACAAGCGATTGACTATACACACGGTTTAAAACAACACGAATTACCAAAATATATTCTCATTTCTGACTTTGAAAACTTTCGGCTTTACGACCTTGACGAAGATAAAACTGTAGAGTTTAAACTCAATGACCTTGTAAATAATGTGCAGCATTTCGGATACATTTTAGGTTATCAAAAAAAGGTTTACAAAGAACAAGACCCTGCAAACATTAAAGCAGCAGAGTTAATGGGTAAACTTCACGACCGGCTTGAAGAAATTGGATATACCGGACATCCATTAGAAGTTTACTTGGTTCGTATTCTATTTTTATTGTTTGCCGAAGACACAACCATTTTTAACAAACAACAATTTCAAGATTATTTAGAACAACGAACAGCCGAAGACGGAAGCGACCTTGCATCAAAACTGCAAGAATTGTTTCAAGTATTAAACACACCAAAAGAAAATCGTTTTAAAAATTTGGACGAGCAATTGGCCGACTTTCCTTATGTAAACGGAAAATTGTTTGAAGAAAACTTGCCTACGGCAAGTTTCGACACAAAAATGCGTCAGGCCTTGTTGGATTGTTGTTACATTGATTGGAGCAAGATATCTCCAGCAATATTTGGTTCCATGTTTCAAAGTGTTATGAACCCAAAAGAACGCAGAAACTTGGGAGCACATTACACAAGCGAAACCAATATTTTAAAATTGATCAAACCACTTTTCTTAGACGACCTTTGGAAGGAATTTGAAAGTATCAAAGATGCCGCATCAAGCGCGGCACAGGCAAAAAATAGATTAGCGGAATTTCATAAAAAATTAAGTACACTCAAATTCCTTGACCCTGCTTGTGGGTGCGGAAACTTTCTTGTAATTACTTATAGAGAATTACGTTTGTTAGAATTAGAAATTTTAAGAGCATCGAATAAAACAGGACAAAGAGTATTTGACGTTAGAGAAATAATTTATCTAGACGTTGATATGATGTACGGAATTGAATACGAAGAATTTCCTGCACGAATTGCCGAAGTTGCCATGTGGCTTATTGACCACCAAATGAATATGCAAATAAGCAATGAGTTTGGACAATATTTTGTTCGTTTGCCTCTTAAAAAATCTGCAAAAATTGTACACGGTAACGCATTGCAAACAGATTGGGAAACAGTAGTGCCAAAAAACGAACTTTCTTTTATTCTTGGAAATCCGCCTTTTATAGGGAAACATTTGCAAAATCAAGCTCAAAAGGACGATATGAATTTTGTATTTGAAAATCACAAAGTAAGTAATTTGCTTGATTATGTTACAGCTTGGTATTATAAAGCGGCTCATTATATACATGGTTCAAAAACAAAAGTTGCTTTCGTTTCTACAAATTCAATTACGCAAGGAGAACAAGCTGGAGCATTGTGGAATTTGTTGTTTGAAAAATTTAAAATAAAAATTCATTTTGCACATCGCACTTTTTCTTGGAGCAATGAAGCAAAAGGAAACGCGGCTGTTCATTGTGTAATTGTTGGTTTCGCAAATTATGACATCAAAGAAAAACTAATTTTTGAATACGAAAATATTAAAGCAGAACCATACGAAATTAAAGCAACAAACATCAGTCCATATTTAATTGAAGGAAAAGATTTTGCTCTTAATTCAAGAACAAAACCGATTTCTTCTGTTCCTGAATTAAATTTCGGAAATATGGCAAATGATGGCGGGGGCTTGATTTTACAATCAGAACAAGATTTCAACGACTACATTGTGCGAGAGCCAAATGGCAAAAAATTTATCAAACCATTTGTTGGCTCTGTTGAATTGATAAACAATATTAAAAGATATTGTTTCTGGTTAGTGAATGTTGCTCCAAATGAAATAAAATCTTTACCAATTTTATTGTCACGGATTGATGAAACCCGAAACTTCAGAAGTTCAAGTACAAGAGTAGCAACGAATAAACTTGCTGATTTTCCTACTCTATTCGGTGAGATAAGGCAAAAAGAGGGTAACATTTTAGTTATACCTCGTGTTTCTTCTGAGAATAGGAAATATGTTCCTATCGCATTTTTTGATTATAATACAATCATAAATGACAGATGTACATTTATGAATGAAGCAACATTATACCAATTTGGAATAATGACATCATCAATGCATATGTCTTGGCTGAAAACGGTTTGTGGTCGATTGAAAAGTGATTATAATTATTCAAATAACATAGTCTACAACAACTTTCCTTGGCCAGAAAATCCCTCAGAAAAGCAAACCAAAGCCATAGAAACAGCAGCACAAAAAGTATTGGATGCAAGATTGCAATTTCCCAACAGTTCACTTGCCGACCTTTACGACCCTTTGACAATGCCACCAACATTGGTAAAAGCACATAACGAATTAGACAAAGCGGTGGATTTGGCTTACAGACCACAAGCATTTACAAGTGAAGCTAACAGAATGGTATTTTTATTTGAACTATACGAAAAATACACGGCAGACCTTTTTACAAAAGAGAAGCCGAGGAACCCCCGCTCTCCGAAGTCCCTGACTTCGTAGCAATAAAATAGAAAACCACAACGTTGTCAACCTTTTGAACTTTGACAACGTTTATTAGAAAAAATTATCGTTATTTTTGAAAATAAAAAGCGGAATTAATAGTCGCTTTTACAACTAAAATGGGTTAGAGATATGTAAGTTATTGCGGGTATTTAGGAGTTGGAGGTCATGCTATGAAGACATCCTAGCGTTTGACAAACTTTAATAAAAGTGAAATACTGACCGTAAAAATTATTACATTTGTAATGTGGAAAAAATTGGTTTTATAGAAATTAGAATTACAGGTTCAAAGGGAAATCTTGACCTGTCCCCCGACAATTATGACATTCGGGAGATAATCTCTATTCTCGAAAACGCAGAGAATTTACTGTATTCAGGCGACAAGAAAGACAGACCAAACATTAGCTACAAAATTGAGGAAGGTTCAGTAAAACACATTTTTAAAACTTCAATTCAATATATCATTGGTTTCAATGCAATTATCGGACAGGTAACACAAGTTCAAAATATTGATTTCCTTGACTTGGGGACTGCAAAGGCATTTGAAAACATACAAAACATAGCAACCAAACGTAATTATGTTTTTAGCATCAAAACTTCACTCGACAATACTAACGAAGTAAAAGTTGACAAGACAACCAAATACTATAGAACTGAAGCTATTTGGGCAGACGCAGAATTTTATTTCTATGGAAAAGTTACAAATGCAGGTGGCAAGGACAAAGCTAATATTCACGTTTATACTGAAGAACTCGGAACGGTCAGAATTCAGACACCAATTAGCTTTTTAGAGCAATATGACGAAAACCTGCTTTACAAAACATTTGGAATTCGTGCTACAGGAAAACAACATTCAGAAACAGGGGAAGTAGATACCACCACGCTCAAATTTATTGAGTTGGTTGACTATCAACCAAAGTATGATGAACAATATCTAAAAGCACTTAGGGACAGAGCCAAAAAATCTTGGCTTGGTAACATCAACCCCGACAATTGGTTAAAAGAAATTAGAGGTGGTTATGACGCATAAGGCAGTATTACTTGACACCAGCTTTTTCCTTCGTTTCCTCAACGACAACGACCCACTATTCAAGAATGCGGACGGCTACTTTCGTTACTTTTTACAGAAAGAAATCACAATGATGATTTCAACAATAAGTATTGCAGAGTATTGCGTAGGTGGAGATGTTCACGAACTTCCTTTAAGAAATTTACAA
>JADBYA010000078.1 GCA_020403245.1 Flavobacterium sp.
GCGTTTTTAAATTTAGGTTTACCGGATTTAGCAATTTGCTCTCTTCATCGTCAAATGAATTAGCAAGCATATAGGTTTTTCTTCTTAAAAACTCCGAGTATTCTTCTATACTTTGATGCTCGTTTTGTTCAGCAACCGATATTGGTTTACCAATTCTAACTTTAATAACTCTATCCTTTTGCGTTAACAATTCTGATGGCAATTTAGCCGTTCGAAGTGTATCGTCAATTTTAGAAAGAAAATAAAAAAGTTTGCTATTTTTAGCATGAAAGTAAATCGGAACTACGGGAACTTGTGCTTTTCTAATTACTTTAATTGCTCCTTCTTCCCAAGGTTTATCTACAACTAATTTTCCGTCTTTATAGGTGGAAACTTCACCAGCGGGAAACATTCCAAGGGGTTTTCCATCACTTAAATGACGTAAGGTTTCCTTAATTCCAATCACACTCGATTTAGCATCTTTATGATTTTCAAACGGATTTACAGGCATAATATAAGGTTTCATTGGCTCAATTCTATGCAATAAGAAATTGGCAATGATTTTAAAATTAGGTTCTCTTTCGAGCATTAATTTCAACAATAAAATACCGTCAATTCCTCCAAGCGGATGATTGGAAACCGTTATATAAGCACCATCTTTGGGTAAACGTTTTAAATCTTCTTCAGGAATTTCAAACTTTATCTGGAATTCATCCAATATTGCATTTAAAAACTCCACTTCACTCAAGTGCTTATTTCTGTCATAGATTTTATTCAAAGTGGAAATCTTTAGCACTTTCATCAATAACCAGCCAGAAAAAGTTCCTAAAACTCCATATTTATCAGCATTTATTGCTTTTGCAACTTCTTTAGCAGTGACTAAACCCATGTATTGTTTTTATTATTTGAGCAAGAAACAAAGATAATAATTCTATTCAAACGACATTAGTAAATTATTAGAATTGCAATTTAATTTTTGGTGATAAGTTTGTTGAAAAAGTTACCAAATTTTAGCATTTCTTTCACTTATTTTTAGGGAAATTTGAAACATGAAGATAATTTCTTATAACGTAAACGGAATTAGAGCCGCGATTAACAAAGGTTTTCTAGATTGGCTACAACAAGCCAATCCTGATGTAATTTGCTTGCAAGAAATAAAAGCGACTGAAGATCAAATTCCTGTGATGGAAATTCAATTAGCAGGTTATCCTTATCAATACTATTTTTCAGCACAAAAAAAAGGATATTCTGGAGTTGCAATTTTATCAAAAATTGAACCTAAAAACATCGTTTTTGGAACTGGAATTGAGCACATGGATTTCGAAGGAAGAAATCTAAGAGTTGATTTTGATGATGTTTCCGTGATGAGCTTGTACTTACCATCGGGCACGAATATCGATAGATTAGACCATAAATTCAAGTATATGGATGATTTTCAGGATTATGTAGATAATCTGAAAAAAGAAATTCCAAATCTTATTATTTGTGGCGATTACAATATTTGTCATGAAGCCATTGACATTCATGATCCGATTCGAAATAAAACGGTTTCAGGATTTTTGCCCGAAGAACGAGCTTGGCTGGATGCTTTTATGAAAAGCGGCTTTATCGATACGTTTCGATTTTTTAACAAAGAACCGCACCATTATAGTTGGTGGAGTTATCGAGCCAATGCAAGAGAAAATAATAAAGGTTGGAGAATTGACTATTGTTTAGTCACCGAAAACATGAAAGAACGCTTGAAAAGAGCTGTTATTTTGCCCGAAGCCAAACATTCTGACCATTGTCCGGTTTTGGTAGAAATAGATTAAAAACCCCAAATTAGTAATTATAAAAATAAAAAAATGATTAAAAAAACAGTTTTGTTGACATTGCTTTTAGTATCGATGTCGTCGTGTGTTTCCAAAAAAATCTACAATGATTTAGAAAACAAATACACCGATTTAAAGAAAGAAAATCACAATTTAGCCGATGAAAATGAAGAGCTAAAAAAAGCTAAAAATTTGCTTGAAACCGATAAAGCATCGCTTGAATCAGAATTAGCAAAGCTAAAATCAGAACGTGATAAACTGCAAACCGATTGTGCTGCAACGGCAAATAATTTGAAAACATTGCAAGCTTCTTACAATGCATTGGAGAAAAACAGCAACGATGCATTGGAAAGTAATATGAACAAAAATCGTGAACTTTTGGCACAATTAGATGCCAAAGAAAAAGCATTGGCAGCAGAACAAAATCGATTAAACAAACTTCGTTCTGAATTGGAATCAAGTTCAAAACGCTTGAACGAATTAGAAAGCATGATTGCGGCAAAAGATGCAGCCATGAACAAATTGAAAGAAACTTTATCAAAAGCGTTGAATGCCTTTGAAGGAAAAGGTTTGACCGTAGAACAAAAGAACGGAAAAGTGTATGTTTCTATGGAAAACAAATTGTTGTTCCAAACCGGAAGTTGGTCTGTTGGAACTGAAGGTAGAAAAGCAGTTGTTGAAGTTGGAAAAGTTTTGGCACAAAATCCAGATATTACTGTTTTAATTGAAGGTCATACGGATAATGATAAAATTCTTGGAAACATTGGTGGCGGAATTGAAAATAACTGGGATTTATCAACCAAAAGAGCAACGGCAATTGTAAATATTTTAGCAGAAAACAGTGGAATTAACAAACAAAATTTAACGGCTGCTGGTCGTGGCGAATATGCTCCAATCAAAGGAAACGACACTAGCGAAGGAAAAGCTAAAAACCGAAGAATTGAAATTATCCTAACACCAAAATTGGACGAAATTTCAAAACTTTTGAATGAGTTTTAATAATTCCTGCAAGGTTTTTTGTACCTAGTAGGTATTACTACAAAAAGGTTCTAAGAAAAACTTAGAACCTTTTTTTCTGCAATTTGTTTCCAAAAAATCTGTTAATCAAAAGAGAAAAAAAGTATAATGTTTTACTTTTGCACTTTCAAAATCTACTCCATTTAAAATGAATTATACCACTTTACCTCATTCTGATTTAAAAGTTAGTAAAATATGCCTCGGCACGATGACCTTTGGAAATCAAAATACCGAAGCTGAAGCACACAACCAATTGGATTATGCCGTAGAAAGAGGAATTAATTTTCTCGATACTGCCGAAATGTATCCGATAGGCGGAAATGCACAAATTTTTGGAAGTACCGAACGTTTTATTGGAAGTTGGATTTCAAAAATTGGTGCTTCAGAAAGAGAAAAATTGGTCATTGCAACCAAAATTGCCGGACCAAATCGTGGTATGGAATACATTAGACAACCGCTTGATTTTTCCAAAAAAAGCATTACCGAAGCAGTTGAGTTAAGTTTAAAAAACCTGCAAACGGATTATATCGATTTGTATCAAATGCATTGGCCAGAACGAGTGATGAATATGTTTGGTCAACGTGGTGTTTCAAAAATTGATACCCATTGGCAGGAAAATTTCTTTGACGTTTTGTCAATTTTTGATGGTTTAATCAAAGAAGGAAAGATAAAACACATTGGCGTTTCCAACGAAAATCCCTATGGTGTAATGAAATTTATCAACGAAAGTGAAAAGCATAATTTGCCGAGAATTGTTTCCATCCAAAATCCCTATTCGCTTTTAAATCGATTATTTGAAGTAGGTTTGTCCGAAATTGCTATGCGAGAAAACGTAGGTTTATTGGCTTATTCGCCGTTAGGATTTGGGTTTTTGACTGGAAAACATTTAAACGGAATTCAATCGGATTCTCGATTAGGTTTGTTCCCAAATTTCATTCGATACACGAACGACAACAGTTTCAAAGCAACCCAATTTTATAAAAAATTAGCCGATGATAATGGTTTAACGTTGACCGAAATGGCTTTGGCTTTTGTACACCAACAAGATTTTGTTTCTTCGACCATTATCGGAGCAACCAATTTGGAACAACTCAAAGAAAATATTGATGCCTTTGATATCACGTTGTCAGATGATGTTGTGAAACAAATCAACGCCATTCAAGAAATTGTTCCAAATCCTGCGCCTTAAATTATTGTTTGATAATTTTAGAAGTTACCGTGTTACCAGTTTTGGTTTCAATCGTTACAAAATACATTCCTTTTGACAAATTGGAAATGTTTATCGAACTCAATTGTGAGTTTTGATATGCAACCGTTTTACCAGTTAAATCGGTTATTTTTATAGCGTATAATTCGATGTTGTTTTCATTTTTTACAAACAATTCATCTGAAGCTGGATTGGGATAAACGGCAATTCCATTTTTTTGAAATTCATTTGTGTTTAATGAAGTGTCGATTACTCTGTACAAAACACCACTACTTCCAACATACAATTCACCATTTACGTCTTCGCCAAAAGTGGTTATAAATCCTGGCGAGTCATACGACCAAACAACTTGATTAGCATCGTTGATATAACCAACTTCCCCCGAACAATAATCGGCAAAAACATATTTGTTTTGTAAATTTGGATACGTTGTTCCAGTATAGAAAAATCCGCC
>JADBYA010000079.1 GCA_020403245.1 Flavobacterium sp.
CCTCGCTCCGTTGGCTGCGGGCAATATACCAGGAACAGCCCACCTTATTTGCCCATTGGAAATTAGTACAACCATGACTATCTTTAGTCAAGTGATTGAGAACATGAAGAGCCGTGTGAGGCGAGAGTCTCACGCACGGTTCTGTGGGAAGGTGAGGGTGAAATTCCCTTGCCTGACCCGATTAGCCAAAATATGAAAAGAGCTTTCTATATATTCTTATTTCTATTGACTTTGTCTCATATATCTTTTGGACAAGAATTAGCAATTCCTGCCAATTACTCAGTTGTAGATTCTGTTGCGGGCGACTTAGATAAAGATTCCATTGCTGAACTTGTGGTTGTTTACAACATGGGTCCTGAAAATGAAATTGACGGTGTTCCTAGAGAACTAATAATTTATAAGATTCGAAATGGCAAATGGACGGAATGGAAAAAATCTGACCAAGCGTTATACAGAAGTAAAGATGGCGGAATGGAGGGAGATCCTTTTGGTAAAATAGAGATTAAAAATGGAATCTTGCTCATAAGCCAAGATGGTGGAAGTAGTTGGAAATGGGGATTTACTGATAAATACCGTTTTAAAGACGGAGAGTTTTATTTAATCGGTTATTCAAGTTATGCGGGAAGGATTTGTGAATATTGGGAATATGTCGATTTTAATCTTTCAACAGGCAAAATGATTGTAAAAAAAGAATTCGAAGAATGCGAAACAAAAGAGCAAAAGATTTACAAACGAGAAAATGAAACATTGTACGAAAAAGGTCTGATAATCACAATTCAAAAGAGGCAAGAACGCGAGATAAAAATATCTACACCTAAGTACAAACATGAAATTTATATCGCAATTGGAAAAGAATAATAAAAATACTGTGGCTAACAACACCTACCCAAAAGTGGCGGGGTTTCGTGTTCCAAAAGCAGTTTGATGGTTAATCATCCGCCGCGGCGGATTTCAAATTAATCGCGACGAGTCGGGATGGTAAAAGTCCCGCCCATCGCCAAGCTGCAAAACATTGGCTGTAATATTATGAAAAATAGAATCTTAACATCAATTTTAGCAATAATTATAACTATGTCAATATTTTCATTTTTCAAGAAAAAGTCTGAACAAAAAAGTATCATTGAAAATGTTCAAGAAGAAAATTTAATTACTCCAAAAGACACAAAAGAGTTTGAAGAATTGAGTAAAATATCTTACGAATATCTAAAAAAGCAGCAAGAAGAAGTTGAGGAAAAATATGGAATTGAAAAATATGAAAATTGGTTTTATGACCAAGAAAAAGGAACTCTATCATTCTCTGATAAAGGAATTGATAAAATTACACTATTGTCCGACTAAATTAAAATAAAACTGGCAAAAAAAAGGGCAGTTCCTAAGAACCGCCCATAATCGTTAAGTTTGGTTTACCACAACTAAACATTACGATGAGCGAAGTTAAAAAATTTGTCGGACAGCCGGTATTATCTCAGATTTTAGATGTAATACCCAGTTCTTTGATACAGCAATCAGGCAGGAAGCACCAAGCCAACCGCTACTATAAGCGTTTGCCTTTTCGGGTACATTTGGTAAGCCTTTTATATGGTGTGTTTAGCTATTGTAATGGCCTGCGGGAGCTTAGTGAGGGCTTATTGGCCTGCGAAGGGAAGTTGTCGCACTTGGGTCTGGATAAGGCTCCGGCACGCAGTACTTTATCCGATGCGAACAACAATCGCGACTACCGAGTCTTTGAGTCAGTTTACTATGGTTTACTCAATAAGTATCATAGTTTTATCTCGGACAGCCGGTTAAAAGGGTTGAGTATTAGGAACTTAAAGATTATTGACAGCAGCACGATTCAGCTATTCAGTGATATTTTACGGGGTGTTGGTCGTAACAGACTGGATGGGGCAAGGAAAAAAGGAGGCTTCAAGGTTCATGCAATGATGGATGCGTTCAGTGGTGTGGTGGAGTTTGCCCGGATTACTGAGGCCCGTGAACACGACCAAAAGTTCTTGCGCCATCTGAAGCTAAAGCCAAACAGTTGGATTGTATTCGATAAAGCGTACACCACTTACAATCAGTTTTCTAAATGGACCAAAGACAACATTTGGTTTGTGACGCGAGAAAGGAAAAATGCAGACTACCATGTGACAAAGGTGATGATTGATAAAACCAAGAAACGCAGAGCCGGAGGCGTAATGAAAGAACAATACATCACGGTGGCCGTAAAGCAAAATGGCAATGCGATAGAACGACTAAAACTCAGGCGTATTCAGTATTTGTCGGATGATGGCAAGCAATATGTGTTTGTAACCAACAATTTTACATTGGCGGCAAAACAGATTGCAACCATTTACAAAAATCGCTGGATGATAGAGCTCTTGTTCAAGCAAATCAAACAAAACTTCCCGTTGAGATACTTTTGGGGAGAGAGTTCAAACGCCATCAAGATGCAGGTTTATTGTGTATTGATGGCTCAGTTATTGATGGTGGTGATTAGAAAAAAGGCGGCAACTAAGAAGTCTTTTGCCAACATGATTACGGTGATAAGGCTTCATTTGATGAGCTATGTGGGGTTGCTAGAATTTATCAAAGACACGTACAAAGCATGGAGAAAAATGCATGGCCCACCCCTTGCTTTTTCGCCATAAAAAGTAAGGGGGTGCTACCCCCGATTTTGAAACAACTGATTTTTGGCTTGTAATCCTTTGCTGCAAGAGGTTATAGGCTATTTAACCCCGACTTTAGTCGGACAACAATGATAAATAATTTATTCAAAAAATGAACATTTCCTCACGCAAACCACACTTAGAAACAAAAAAAGACCCAGGATTTAATGTAAGTTCTTGATTTTCCTCCAGCGAGATCGGGATTGCCAGTTTCGTTTCTCTACGCTGCCCTCCCTACATGTTGTGCCATACCCAATGCCTTTCAACTGAGCTACCTCGTCCTATTTTTCTTCTTCTTTCCGATTTTAACCCATCTCCTGTACTCATTCATTAAAATAATCCTATTATTTTCATGAAAGACATTGTAGCATGATCTCAAAAAGATTCTATCTCCAAAATTAATATTACTTTATTTTGATATTCGATTTGAAAAAAGGATGTACTTATCAAAAAATCATCGTTGTGAATTTCAAGTGAAAGTCTCGCGTTACTATTTTTTTACAATTTCCTCAGGATCTATAAAATTTCCCTTTTCATCTAAAATCCCGAATGTAAAGGCATGTTTACCTTTAATTGATGTATTAACAGTTCCAATCACTTGACCACGTGATACCCTTTGACCAACTTTTACATTAGGGACGATATTACTATAGGTGCTATAAATCTCATTATGTTTTATCATTACTAATATATCATTATCAGATAAATTACCAATATATGTTACTTCACCATTATTGATGCTTTTTACCTTAGCACTTTCATCAGTTGCAATGGTCACGAAAGTATTATTTGTAAATATTTTTTTTGTACCAGGAACCAACACTCTTCCAAACTTATCTGTAACAGTACCATTTTCAACAGGCCATAGCATTGAAGAATCAAACTCATATTTACCTGTGTGCGAGGGTATTTGCAATTCCGGCTTACGTTTATTTGAAATTGTTATCTCTGATGTAACAATTTGATATCTAGTTGTATCAATTTTTTTCGAATTTACTCTATTAATGTTCTGAGTATTAGTCGATATTTCGTTAGTAGCTTCAGGAAATGATGTTGTAAGCGTATTTTCATTCGCTAAGTAGGCTTCAATTGCTGCTAAGAGTCCGCCAGCTATGTTGGATATATTTTCTTTAACAAATTGCAAGTCATTTGAATTGCTCATATATCCGCTCTCAAATAGTACAGCAGGCATTTGAGCATTTTCGATTACCCAAATTCCCTTATCGCGTGTTTTTAATTTGCCATTCGTAAATAAACCATTTGTAGCCATCAAAATATTCTTTGCAAATACATTACTCTTATTGATGTATAAATAATTTTTAGATGGGACAAAACAGGAAGCGCCGGTGGGTTTTGTGGATTTCGAGTTATCAATGTGAATAGATAAAAACAAATTAGCATTAGATGCATTTGCAAAATTTGTTCTTTCAACCAAATCAACAAACTTGTCAGACTCCCTCGTTAGTATTATATTAATATTTGGATTATTATTTAGGGATTTAATTTTTTGCGCTATGGCTAGTGTCAAATTCTTTTCATTTGTGCCATCTGTAGTAGTTGCGCCTAGGTCATGACCGCCATGACCTGCATCAACAATTACTGTATATTTTTTATCTAAATGGGTTATTGGCTTTGAATTTATTGAATGATTTCTAAAAGCGAATAGCAAAACCATTACAGCCAAAATTGGCAAAATAGTTAATCTTCTCAGGTAACTATATTTTGTTTTCGTTTTTGTAAACATTTGGATTCTACGTTTAATTGGTGAAAAAAAGAATGGGTTGGATAATAAATGTTGCTGTGAAGGGTATGCTGATGCTAGTAATAGCTCGGCCAAAACACTTACATCATTATTTTCAACCGACTTTTTATCAGCGATAAATTCATGTATCAAATACAACTCATTTCGAATAAGCCAAAGTATTGGGTTAAACCAACCAAAAACCAACTGTAATTCAATTAGAAGTTTATCAAATGAATGATTTTCTTCAACATGCGCTACTTCATGTGCTAAAATTCCCTTCCCCAATTCGCTATGTAAGTCAATAGAATTATTCCAGAAAACATATTTGAAAAATGAGAAAGGAGTTCCTTTAACATCGGTCATTACTAAGTAAAAGCCTAGTAATTCCTTCATTGGATACTTTCTAATTAATCTCTTTATTTTCCACAATGATTGTAGAAACCTCAGTATAAAAAATACTGATACAATAGTTGCAATGAGTAGAATTAAGTTATCCCATGAAAATTGTGCACTTTGTTCAATAACCTCCCTTTCAATACTACTATTACTTTCAGCGATAGCAGTAGCAAAATGTAAAAACTTAGGCGCAGCAACAACTTGCTCTTTGACAATTTCAATTTTAATAAAAGGAACCAGCCATGAAATCACTGATATGCCCATCAAATAAAATCTATTGTATTGATGAAACTGCTTATCTCTTAATATAAACCAATAGTAGGCATATAATAAAGTACTACACAAAACCACTTTCAGCAGATAGTAAAGAGTTGCTATCATGTTAAAAATTTTTTTTCTTTTTAATTTGTTGAAGGAGCAGTTCTAAATCAGCAACTTTCAGATCTTGCTGTTGTACCATAAAAGAAACCACATTGGAGAAAGAACCATCAAAATAACCCTCAACTAAAGTCTTCATACTTAATGCTGAGTATTCATCCTTACTCACTGCCGGAGTGTAACAATGAACCCTTCCATGTACCTTATGGGATATATATCCCTTATCAATCAATATTTTGATAATAGTTGCTATCGTATTACTATGCGGTTTAGGTTCAGGCATAGCTTCTACAATATCTTTTAAATACGCAGACCCAAGCCTCCACAGCACCTGCATAACCTGTTCCTCAGCCTTTGTTAATGGTTTATTCATACATGCGACATTTATCAATCAAACATATAACTATATTTTTAGTTTATCAACTAATTTTTTAGTTTTAACAAAAAATAATTGATTTTTCACTTACAAAAAGAAAAGTCGCTCTCACTTGAAGTACTGTTATTAGGAGACAGAATATGTGAATTCAGTATGATATTTTTTCTTCATTAACTATAAAACCGTCATTGTCAAGACAAGCGATGTTGTATTGTGAGTTATGTTTTCACAAAACCTAAAACGACCGATTGTAAAAGAATCCGGCGGGGGAATTTTCCGCACCTAGTAGTTCTGAATTCTATAGTAAAAGGGCTTGATGAATTAAAAACCCCCTACATAGAAATGCAGAGGGTTTGTTCACACTAATTAATCAAAATTGAACTTATTAAAGCTTATCTATTTATCGGTAACATAAAATACAATAACTTGTTTCATTAAAAAGTTGACTTTTCTGCCATTTTGTTCTGCTGGAATCCATTTAGGGCCTTTTTCAATAACACGAATTGCTTCTGCTGCAGTTCCATAACCAGGATTGTTTTCAGCAATGACATTCTCAACATCTCCATTTTTATTCACAATAAATTTGAGTTTAACAGTGTACTTACCGGGAACAGCGCTGTTTCTATTGGGTAGATTTCTATCTAAATTATTCATTAAATAGTTAGACCAACCGACTTTACCACCGGGAAATTCTGCAGGTTTTTCAGCAGAAGAAAAAATGGGGTCGTTAGAAGGATCAACGTTTTTTTGAATCTTAGGTGCAATAAAAACAGAGCTAACGCCTGTGTCAATATTTGAATGGTCTGTAACTGTCACTTCATTCATTGTATTTTGAAGATTTGTTTTTGGAATCTTTGTGGTAATAATCATTACTCCATTTTTACCATCTTCTTTATATATTTTTTTTGCCTTTTCTCCGTTTAAAACATTGACTGATTCTATATCATTTACAGAAATAGAATACATTTCCTTTTCGGTAACCTTTACACCGTTTAAATAAAAAGAGGGTTTTGGCAATGACGTCGGAAGTGGTGCACCTTCAGTAATCTTAATCTTTTCCCCATTGATATAATAATTGAATTTTGCTGAAGAAGGACTTGGAGGTGTTGGCGACTTTGAAGGAGTTATCTTTTTGGGCTTTGTAGTATCACTCACAGTAAAATCAATAGTATCTTTCATTTCATTTACTTTATTTTCAATTCTTTCTGTCGCATTTACCTTAATAGATACTAAACAAACAGTTGCAATTAAAATGGGCAATCCCATTACCCTTCTTAGGTAGGAGTATTTTGTGTTGGTTGATTTTGTTAGCATAGTTAATCTTCGTTTAATGGATGAATAAAAAAATTGGTGTGTTGGAATTAAAAAATGATTGCCATAATGAGTCTGTAATAACATTTTTGCAAACGCTTCTACATTACTATTCCCTACTGCTGATTCATCTGCTATAAACTCATGAATAGTAACTAACTCCTTTTGAATAATCCAATTAAATGGATTCATCCATAATATTGAAGTAACTATTTGACTATATATTCTGTCCCAGGTATGCTTTTGCTGTATATGGGTAATTTCATGCTTGAATATTTGTTGGCCACCTTCGTCTTGTAATGAAATAGATTGTTTCCAAAATAAATTATTTAAAAAAGAGAAAGGGGCATTATCGTCATTGGTATTTATAAAATCAAACCCCTCCATTTTCGTTACATCACTCTTTCTTTTTAACAATTGAATTTTAATTATATTCAAAAGCAGTATGTAAACCAAAGTAATGGCTACAATACCTGATATAACTAAAGCATAATCTAACCAATCATATTGTATGCTCTTATTTACATTAGATACTGGTATAATGAATTGTACGATTTCATTTGAACTATATACAACAGGCTTCTCCACTATAAACCAATCAAACTTCAACAAGGGAATGACTAAGCTCATTATTGATGCAGTCAATAAATAAAATCTATTGTAATAATGAAATTTTTTATCTCTTAATGCAATCCAATAATAAGCCAGGAATATACCTGATATTAATATGGTTTTAAGAACATAAGTAATCACAATCTGACTAGTCATGATTTTTATTTTTTAATTGTTTCAAAAGCAATTCCAAATCCTGGATAGACATTTGTTTTTTATTTACTAAAAAGGAAACGACATTTGAATAAGATCCTTCAAAGTAACTTTCCGTCAAACCCTCAATTCTTTTTGCAGAATAGGCTTCCTTACTCACCAATGGATGATAAAAATTGTTTCTGTTTGGATTTTGAATACCCACGAATTCTTTCTCCACTAAAATCTTTAAAAGAGTTGCCACTGTATTGTGGTGTGGCTTTGGCTCATCCATTGCCTCTAAAACATCTTTAATAAATCCGCCCTTATCCAATGCCCATAAGGCTTGCATAATTTGTTCTTCAGCTTGTGTCAGTTTTTTCATAGACTAAAATTTTACTTTCTAACTAAATTATTAGTCAATATTATAACTATATTTTTAGTTAGACAAATAATTTTTCAATAAAATGAAAATCCTCACGCAGAAAACTTCAAATGAAGGTGAATTTTAGATGTAAAACGGATTGAAACCGATTGGACCGATGTTGTCCCGACACAAAAAGGACCTATGATTTAACATATCTCATTGATTTTCATATTACTAGCACGTTATTGTCAGCCTCGTTTCACTACGCTGTCCGCCCTATATGTTGTGCCTCCGGTGCATTGAACCCATGTGTGCAAGAGGCGCATATGAAGATTTTTTGAGAAAATGTTGGCGTTGATAAGTATATAGTTATGTTTTCACAAAACCGAAATCAATCGATTTTAACTGAATTCAGGGGGTGTTTTCCTCACAAAACAAAGGATCCACGATTTAATGTAAGGCCTTGATTTTTTCTGGCAAGAATGTGGCCTAGTGTATCTCTTGCTTATACATCTAAAAATGTCTAGTGTGGTAAAGTTTTAATAAACGCCCGCCCCTGACCTTTTTTCAACCATTGCTCATAATTCATGGCATCTAACTTAGCAGCGAAATCCTTTTGGAAAATAAGCCGCCAAGGGCGATAGCGAGCTGTCCACTCGTCCCCTAGCTCATTATGACTTTTTAGCCGCTCTATTAAATTTCCTGTAAAACCGGTGTAGTGCTTCTTTGCTGTATCAGAGTACAATACATAAACGGTAAAGGGCATAATACAACTTTTTAATCCCCAAAATAAACCGAGTGCTTGAACGAATCAGCACCAATTAAAAATCAGGTGAAATATTTGCGATAAATACCCAATAAACACGGAAAATGATAGAGGAAACACAGCGGTATTATCGACCTAGTAATAACTATAATAAAAACGCCTGCCATTTTCATGACAGGCGTTGTAGCGAGATCGGGATTTGAACCCGAGACCTCAGGGTTATGAATCCTGTGCTCTAACCAACTGAG
>JADBYA010000008.1 GCA_020403245.1 Flavobacterium sp.
AATCAGCCATCTGTTGCTGGGTTAAACCATTATTTTCACGCAGTTTTCTTAAGTTATCTCCTATCTTCATTTGGACAAATATTACACTACAAATGTATTAAAAAAGAACAAATATACATAATTTGATTTATATTAGAAATATTTATTGTTCTATAAAGGGACTTTTTAATATCTTTGTAGTGTTCTAAATATTCACAATATAAAAACAATCTCAACACCCAAAACCCAAACAACTACATATACCACTCCCGCGCCCGCCAGAAATCGAAGATTCGACGAAGTCAATCCTTTCGGGTGGTAAATGATAAATAAAAACAAAAGCAACTTTTCAACGAGCTGCTTTTGTTGTTTTATGGTGTTGCTATAAAGGTTAAGAGTAATCCTGCTTAGCTTTATAATCTCTACTATAAGCACTAATCACATCAAGAATAACGCATTGCTCTGTATTAGGCAGGTTTTCTATATCTTTAAAATTAGTAAGTAACTCGAACACTTGGTCGGGTTTGTTATAATCGTATAAGCCATTTATCAGGCGATATTGAAGTATAAAATACACCTAAAACAGTAATAGTTTTAGATTTTTCATTGAAGTGGTAATGCACGGCATAAGGAAAAATTTCGGTGTAGGCAGTTCTTAAAGTTTTGTATTTAATTTGAAATAATAAAGGGTTTTTAATAAGATAATTAAGTGTGGATTTAACCTCATTAGCAAATCGTTTTTCTAAACCTTTTTGTTTAGTTTTGTACCAGTCTTTGACTTGTAGCACATCATTTTTAACTTCTATGTGGTTGACTACAGCGTAACTCATTCCAGATCTAATGCTTTAAAAAGTTCGTCAATAGGTTCTAATTTATCAGGATTGTTTAAATCCGTCAAACGAATATCTAGGATGTCTTTTTGCCATTGCGGTAGTTCTTGATCTACCTTTTCAATATTAGGATAATGCTTTTTTAAATTTTCCCAATCTTCAATAGGAATAAAACACCAGTTGGCAAGCCGTTACAATCTTGTATAATTTGTGTTTTCATAATCTTTTATTTTACAATTTATATAATTTAAAAAAGTTTTGAATTTTTTTAATCTTGAATACAAATATAAATGTAATTATAATAATTTCAACATAAATATCCCCACGCGCTCTCGTTTGTCCATATTCTCTGGTGCTTGTTTGTGGCGAGTAACCCAGCTCCTCAACGTGTTTCCTAGAAAAGCTCCGCAATTCCGATAGCTATCGGAACATGACTTTGCGGAATCTTTTTATTCTCCGCTCGGATATGTTCAACTCCTTTAAAAAGAACTCAACAAAAGGATTGAAAAAAAACAGTACATTTATATGGTAAAATTCAATTAAAAGAAAGCTCTAAAAATTTCCTTTTTACATTCAGTCTTCTACCTTTGTACGCCAGAAGAAAATATACCAAAATGAATAAAGACAGTAAGCGAAGAGAAGCACTTTTATACCATGCTAAACCCACTCCGGGAAAAATTCAAGTAGTTCCTACCAAAAAATATGCAACCCAAAGAGATTTATCTTTGGCCTATTCGCCTGGAGTTGCAGAGCCATGTTTGGAAATTGCAAAAGATGTAAATAACGTTTACAAATATACAGCTAAAGGAAATTTGGTAGCCGTAATTACTAATGGAACTGCTGTTTTAGGTTTGGGTGATATCGGTCCAGAAGCTTCAAAACCAGTAATGGAGGGAAAAGCATTGTTGTTTAAAATCTTTGCCGATATTGATGTTTTTGACATCGAAATTGGGACAAAAGACATCGAAGAATTTATTGCCACTGTAAAAAATATTGCTCCCACTTTTGGCGGAATTAATCTTGAAGATATCAAAGCGCCTGAGTCATTTGAAATAGAAAGACGCTTGGTGGAAGAGTTGAATATTCCTGTGATGCATGATGATCAGCACGGAACAGCCATTATTTCTTCTGCAGCTTTATTGAATGCACTTGAAATTGCCAAGAAAAAAACAACAGACGTAAAAATAGTAGTTTCTGGCGCAGGTTCTGCAGCATTGGCATGTGCTAATTTGTATATTTTACTTGGAGTAAAACCGGAGAATATAATTATGTTTGATAAAGACGGTGTGCTTTCTGCAGACCGAACAGATTTATCAGATTTACAAATGAAATACTCCCACGGGAAAAAAGGCACTTCACTTATGCAAGCTTTGGTTGGTGCTGACGTTTTTCTTGGTTTATCTGCAGGGAATATTTTATCTCCCGAAATGCTTTTGGGAATGGCAAAAACTCCAATAGTTTTTGCTATGGCAAACCCAATTCCAGAGATTGATTATGATTTGGCAATTGCTACCAGAAAAGATATTATCATGGCAACGGGTCGTTCAGATCATCCTAATCAGGTGAATAACGTATTGGGTTTTCCTTATATTTTTCGTGGAGCTCTTGATGTAAGAGCTACTAAAATAAACGAAGAAATGAAAATGGCAGCGGTTCATGCCTTAGCAGAATTGGCCAAAGAACCAGTGCCTGAGCAAGTAAATATTGCCTATGGTGAAACCCGTTTGAATTTTGGAAAAGAGTATATCATACCAAAACCATTTGACCCAAGATTAATTGCCGTTGTCGCTCCAGCTGTAGCAAGAGCTGCTATGAATTCGGGTGTGGCTTTGAATCCAATTACAGATTGGGAGAAGTATGAAGAAGAATTATTAGAACGCTTAGGTTCAGATAATAAAATGGTTCGTTTGCTTACCAATAGGGCTAAGACAGAACCAAAACGGGTTGTTTTTGCAGAAGCCGATCATTTAGATGTGTTGAAAGCTGCCCAAATTGCCTATGAAGAAGGTATTGCTCACCCCATACTTTTAGGGAATAAAGAATTGATTTTAGAACTCAAAGAAGAATTAGGATTTGATGCTGATGTACCTATTTTTGATCCAAAAACAAAAGAAGAGGACAAACGCAGATTAAAATATGCAGACATTTATTGGAAGTCGAGACAACGAAGAGGAATTTCGCTACTCGATGCTCAAAAATGGATGCGTGAACGAAATTATTTTGCAGCCATGATGGTCAACCAAGGTGATGCTGATGCTATGGTTTCGGGCTATTCTCGTAGTTATCCATCAACAGTAAAACCCTTGATGCAATTGATAGGGAAAGCTCCAGGAATTACTCTTATTGCTACTACCAATATGATGATGACCAATCGTGGCCCAATGTTTTTATCGGATACTGCCATCAATCCAAATCCAACTGCCGATGAATTGGCAAAAATTGCTTTGATGACTGCCAAAACTGTTAGAATGTTTGGTATGGAACCAGTCATTGCTATGGTTTCCTTTTCTAATTTTGGTTCTTCATCACACGAAAGCGCTACAAAAGTTAGAGAGGCAGTGGCTTATTTGCATAAATATTATCCAAATTTAATTGTTGATGGTGAAATACAAACCGATTTTGCTCTGAATGCTGAAATGTTAAAAAATAAATTTCCTTTTTCAAAGTTGGCAGGAAAAAAAGTAAACACGTTAATCTTTCCAAATTTGGAAGCAGCAAACATTAATTACAAACTATTGAAAGAGCTATATAAAGTTGATTCTGTTGGACCAATTATGTTAGGAATGGAAAAAGCAGTCCATATTTTTCAATTGGGAGCAAGCGTGGAAGAAATGGTCAATATGGTTGCTGTAGCGGTGGTTGATGCACAAGAAAAAGATAAAAGAAAAGTTGCCTCCGCCAAATAGTTTTTTGTATAATTGTACAAAATTGCAAAGTGACTCTGTCAGTTCAGGAATTTTGCTATATTTGAAATTACATTAAGGTAAAATGATAGCACACATTCAAGGAAAATTGGTTGAAAAATCGCCAACCGAAGTAGTAATTGACTGTAATGGAGTTGGTTATCATATTAACATTTCGCTACATACTTTTTCTTTACTTCCCAACACCGATTTTATTAAATTATATACCCATCTTCAAATAAAAGAAGATGCCCATTCTTTGTTTGGTTTTATGGAAAAATCAGAAAGAGAATTGTTTAAATTATTACTATCAGTTTCAGGAATAGGAGCTAGTATTGCTAGAACTATGCTGTCATCATTAGACCCTAAACAAATTATTCAGGCCATTGCCAGTGCAGATGTAGTTACCATTCAAAGTATTAAAGGAATTGGAAGTAAAACGGCACAAAGAGTGATACTAGATTTGCAAGAAAAAGTTTTAAAAATTTATGATTTAAATGAAATTTCTTCCTCTCAACACAATATTAATAGAGAAGAATCGTTATCTGCTTTGGAAGTCTTGGGTTATATGAGAAAGAATGCAGAAAAAGTAGTGGATAAAATCAGTAAAGAAAACCCTGAAGCTTCAGTTGAAATGATAATCAAACAAGCGTTAAAAAATTTATAATTTTTGAAATCAATATACATTACAAAATCATTTTTAAATTTTAAAATACTACTTTTTGCGCTAGCATTGTTGTTTAGTGTTGTTTCGTTTTCACAAGTTAACCCAACTCCACAAGACTCTACAGGTTACTCTACTGGAAGAGTTGAAATGCAAAATCCTAATAGTATTGTAAATATGTATACCTATGATCCTGTCACAAACAGGTATATCTACTCTAGTACAATAGAAGGATTTAATATTAATTATCCAATTGTTTTAACTCCAAGAGAGTATGAGGAATTAGTACTTCGCGAGTCGATGCGCGATTATTTTAAGAAAAAATCAGATGCCATTGATGGTAAAAAAGAAGGAAGTGAAGCAGCCAAAAAAGATTTGTTACCGAGATATTATATTAATTCAGGTTTCTTTGAGTCTATTTTTGGATCAAATACAATTGATGTAAAACCCACTGGCTCTGTAGAAATGGATTTGGGTGCTCGTTATACCAAACAAGATAATCCCTCTTTTTCTCCAAGAAACAGATCGCAAACAACATTTGATTTCGACCAAAGAATCAGTATGAGTTTGTTAGGAAAAGTTGGAACTAGACTGAATGTTAACATTAATTATGATACCGAGTCAACTTTTGCCTTCCAAAATTTAATAAAGCTAGAATATGCTCCAACTGAGGATGATATAATTCAAAAAATTGAAGTTGGAAACGTGAGTATGCCATTAACCAACTCATTAATTCGTGGAGCACAGAGTTTGTTTGGGGTAAAAGCACAATTACAATTCGGAAAAACTACGGTTACAGGAGTTTTTTCAGAACAAAAATCACAAACTAGGTCAGTAAATGCACAAGGCGGCGGCACCATTCAAGACTTTGAGATGTTTGCCCTTGATTATGACGCCGACAGGCACTTTTTCCTATCACAATATTTTAGGAATAAGTACGATCAAGCACTTCGTAACTATCCATTCATTGACAGTAGAGTTCAAATCACTAGGATAGAAGTATGGGTTACCAACAGACAAAATCGTGTTAGTAACACCAATAATAATTTAAGAAATATTATAGCGCTACAAGATTTAGGAGAATCTAGACTTACAGGTTTTACAGATAGTCAAATAGTTGCCATAGCACCTCTTGATATTACCAATGGTTTTTTCCTATCAACGCCAATTGACACGCCATCAGATAATAAAAACAACAAATACGATCCAAAATTAATAACTGCTGGTGGTGGATTATTAAATTCAAATATTCGAGATATTGTAACTTCAAGTGCGGGATTTAACAATAGTGTAATTGTTGATGAAGGGGCCGATTATTCAAAATTAGAGAATGCTCGAAAATTAGCACCAAATGAGTTTAAGTTTCACCCGCAATTAGGATACATTTCATTGCAACAACGGTTAGCCAACGATGAGGTTTTGGCGGTTGCGTTTCAATATACTATTGGAGATGCAGTATATCAAGTAGGAGAGTTTGGAACAGATGGTGTTGATGCAACTGTAGTACAAGATGCAGGAGCAGCTAACCAAACAGTGTCCTCCCAAAATTTAATTTTGAAAATGCTAAAAAGCAATTTAACCAATGTTCAAAAACCAATTTGGAACTTAATGATGAAAAACATTTACCAAATACAGGGTGGTTTTCAATTACAACAAGAAGATTTTAGGTTTAATATTTTATACTCTGATCCGTCTCCATTAAATTATATAACACCTGCCAATACTACCTCGCCATTGCCAAGTGATGTTGCCGAAACTCCCTTGTTAAAAGTGTTCAATGTTGATAAATTGAATTATAATAATGACCCTCAAGCGGGTGGTGACGGCTTTTTTGATTTCTTGCCAGGATTAACCGTAGATCAAGAAAACGGGCGATTACTATTTACAACGGTAGAACCTTTTGGGAAACATTTATTTGAAAAGTTGCGAAGCAATGTTTCCGAAGATTATAATGGCACAACCTATAATGCTAATCAAACTAAATATGTCTTCAGGAATATGTATGCCAGCACACAGGCAGCAGCATTACAAGATGCGGATAAAAATAAATTTCTATTAAGAGGTAGGTATAAATCTGCTGGAAATGATGGATACCCTATTGGTGCTTTTAACGTACCAAGAGGTTCTGTTGTGGTAACAGCAGGTGGAAGAATTTTACAAGAAGGAATAGATTATAGTGTAAATTATCAAGCGGGGAAAGTTCAAATCTTGGATCCATCTTTACAAGCTTCAAATACCCCAATTGAAATCTCAGTAGAAAACAATTCCACTTTTGGTCAACAAACCCGAAGATTTATGGGATTTAATGTTGAACATAAAATTTCAGATAAATTTTTAGTGGGCGGTACTTTCATTAAAATGACAGAGCGACCTTTTACCAATAAATCAAATTATGGACAAGAATCGGTGAATAACACTATTTTTGGTTTTAACACTAATTATGCTACTGAACTTCCTTTTTTAACTCGACTGGCTAATAAGTTACCAAATGTTGATACTGATGTGCCCTCCAATATTTCAGTACGTGCTGAAGTAGCATTCTTGAAACCAGATGCGCCAAATGCCGATCAATTCCAAGGAGAACCGACTGTTTATATTGATGATTTTGAAGGTTCGCAAACTACTATCGATATGCGTTCGCCACTATCTTGGAGTTTATCCTCAACACCAAAATGGCAAGCAGGTGTTGGCTACGAAGATTTTGGGTCAGCAGCAGTTGATTTAAGTTATGGATACAAACGAGCAAAGCTGAATTGGTACACCATTGACCCAACCCTGTATGTACAAACCCCAGGAGAAATTGGAACAGATGGAATTTCATGGAACAGTACACGTAGAATTTCTAGCAATGAATTATTTCCTAATTTGGATATTGCTGCGGGACAGACTCAAGTTATCAACACCTTAGATTTGACCTATTATCCCCAAGAACGTGGCCCTTATAATTATAATCCCGAAGCGCTTTCACCTACTGGATTTATTAATCCTAATAAAAATTTTGGTGGTATTACACGTGCTATTAATTCCACAAATTTTGAACAAAGCAATGTCGAATACATTCAGTTTTGGGTTTTAGACCCTTATTTTGACCCTGCAAATCCAACAACAGTAGCAAATCCAGATAATACAGGAGAAGTTTATTTTAATCTTGGAGAAATTTCGGAAGATATTTTAAAAGACGAACGCAAACAATATGAAAATGGTTTGCCTGCCAATAGTAATTCCTCCACAACCACCAATCCAACCATTTGGGGAAAGGTGCCTGCATCACAATCATTAATTTATGCTTTTGATGTTGATGGGGCTAACAGGGATTCTCAAGACGTTGGTTTTGATGGCCTTAATGATGATGACGAAAGAAATTTGCCAAATATCGGTGGATATGCGACGCAAAATGACCCAGCAGCCGATAATTATCAGTTTTTTTTAAATGCAACAGGTTCAACGGTTTTTGAACGATACAAAAACTATAATGGAATTCAAGGGAACTCACCAGTTGGGGTATCAGATAACAATAGAGGTTCCACTACAATTCCTGATGTAGAAGATATCAATCGTGACAATACCATGAATACGGTTAATGCCTATTATGAGTATAAAATTAATATTTTTCCTAACATGCAAGTGGGACAAAATTTTGTTACTGAAGTTAGAGAAACTACTAATATTCCATTGCCTAATCAGTCAGTGGGAAGTGCAAGGTGGTTGCAATTCAAAATTCCGGTAACACAACCCGAAAATACCATAGGAAGTATTTCCGATTTTCGTTCTATTCGATTTATGAGAATGTTTATGACAGGATTTAAAGAACCGATAACCCTTCGTTTTGGAGCTTTAGATTTAGTAAGAGGAGAATGGAGACGCTATATCAATTCGTTTCAAGAATCAGATACTGATCCTGATGATGATAATACCAATTTTGATGTTTTAGCCGTGAACATTCAAGAAAATGCTCAAAGACTTCCAATTCCTTATGTTACACCTCCGGGGGTTATTAGAGAACAAGTTAATAACAACAATACCATTATAAATCAAAACGAGCAATCCCTTTCTTTAAGAGCATCGGGAGATGGACTTGAAGTAGGCGACTCCAGAGCGGTGTTTAAAAATGTAAGTGTTGATATGCGTCAGTTTAATAAATTGAGAATGTTTATTCACGCGGAAGCACTTCCTTCGGGAGCAGATTCAACACCATTGCAAGACAATCAAATGGCCGGTTTTATTCGTTTTGGTAATGACTTTACCAATAACTACTATCAGGTAGAAATACCTTTAAAAGTTACACCTGAAGGATCTACAACACCAGAAACAATTTGGCCCGCTGAGAACGAAATTAATTTGGCAATGTCATTGTTAACAAGAATGAAAGTAAAAGCGTTGAGCATTGATCCAGCAACATTGCCAGAAGGAATTTATTATCCTGATGATGATCTTACGTTACCCGATGGTGATGGAGACCCTAATTTGAGATTGGGGATAAAAGGAAACCCTAACTTTGGTTTGGTACGAACGTTAATGGTCGGAATTAAAAACATTCATAACGCTAAAATAAAAGGCGAAGTATGGTTTAATGAATTGCGTATTTCTGATATGAACAATAAAGGAGGTATGGCTGCTGTTGTAAATGTAGACTCTAATGTAGCAGATTTCGCCACAATTTCTGGGACAGGAAGAATGAGTACAATTGGTTTTGGAGCATTAGAAGAAGGACCAAACGAGAGAAGTAGAGAAGATGTAAAACAATACAATTTGGTTACTAATTTTAGTTTGGGAAAATTATTACCAAAGAAATGGGGTATTAATTTGCCATTTAATTATGCAATAGGAGAAGAAACAATCACTCCAGAATATGATCCTTTTAATCAAGATATCAGATTAGAACAATTATTAGCAAATACATCTAATGCGGCAGAAAGGGAAAATATTAGTAATAGAGCCGTAGATTATACCAAAAGGAAAAGTATTAATTTTATTGGTGTTAAAAAAGAAAGGGGAGAAGCTCAAAAACAACACGTATATGACCCAGAAAATTTAACACTTTCTTATTCCTATAATGAAATTGAAAAACACAACTACGAAATTGATAATTTTATAGATCAACAAGTAAACGTATCGGCAGATTATACCTACGCATTTAAACCTAAGTCCATCGAACCGTTGAGTAAAAATAAATACCTTAAGAAAAGTGATTATTGGAAACTTTTAAGAGATTTTAATTTTAATTATTTACCAGCAAGTATTTCATTTAGTTCAAACATCATGCGACAATATAACAAACAACAATTTAGACAAGTTGATGTTGCAGGAATAGGATTGGAACCATTGTATAGAAGAAATTACATGTTCAATTATCAATATGGTTTTAATTACAACCTAACAAAAGCAATAAAAATTAATTATACTGCAGCATCTCAAAACATTGTACGTTCTTATATTGATGAAAATGACGTTCCAGATAATAGTTATACTGTTTGGACAGATTTTTGGAATATTGGAACTCCAAATCAACATAATCAACAAATCGTAGTAAATTATGATATTCCAATTAATAAAATTCCGGTTTTTGGATTTGTAAAATCTACTTATTCTTATACAGGAGATTATAGTTGGCAGCGCTCTTCATTAGCATTAGAAACCATTGAAGCTAGCGATGGAACAGAATATAATCTGGGAAACACTATTCAAAATGCAAGTTCACATCGATTGAATACTACTTTCAATATGGACACTTTTTATAAATATATTGGATTGGGTAAAAAACCAGCAAAAGCTCCAACAAAAACAGCTGCTCCAAAACCTGGTGAAAAAATAGCCAATAGTAAACCACAACCTTCTAAGTCAAACAATGTCTTTTTAGACGGTTTAGTAGGGGTATTGACTAGTGTGAAAAATGTTCAAGTGAACTATACTAGAAATGAGGGTACCATACTTCCGGGTTTTTTACCTAGTTTAGGATTTTTTGGTTCTTCAAAACCTTCTTTGGGATTTGTTTTTGGTATTCAAGATGATGTTCGATTTGAAGCCGCTAAAAATGGTTGGTTAACAACCTATCCTGATTTTAATCAAAATTACAGCCAAGTATTAACAGAAACGCTCGAAGGAACAGCAAATATTGATTTGTTCCCTGATTTTAAAATTGATTTAACTTCCAGTAGAGCCTTTTCAGAAAACTTTTCAGAGCAGTATGATGTTGATGCATTAACAGGGCAATACAATTCACGGTCGCCTTATACTTTTGGAAATTTCTCTATTTCCACCGTTATGCTCAAATCTGCATTCAAGGCAAGTGATGAAAATTTTTCGTCTGTATTTAATGATTTTAGAGGGAACAGAATTATTATTGCCAATAGATTAGCAGAAGATTTTTATGGCAATACAACTTTCAACAGAGATGCCGAAGGGTATCCAGTAGGATTCGGGAAAAATAGCCAAACCGTTTTATTACCAGCATTTTTAGCCGCCTATACAGGATTGTTTTCCTATGGTGCAAATGATAGAGCAAAAGATATTTCGCTGAGCGCTTTCAGAAATTTCCCAATTCCAAACTGGACAATAAAATACACAGGGTTAATGCGATATAAGTTTTTTAAAGATACTTTCAAACGTTTTTCTATTCAACATGCATATAGAGCAGCTTATACTATTAATGCTTTCCGTTCCAATTTAGATTATGATGCAAGCAATCCAAATAAAGTAGATACAGGCGGAAATTATTTACCGCAAACAATTATTGGAAATGCCAACCTAGTAGAACAATTCAATCCTTTAATTCGTCTTGATTTTGAAATGAAAAGCTCATTGAAAATATTAGCCGAAATGAAAAAAGACAGAAGTTTATCCATGAGTTTTGATAATAATTTATTAACCGAAGTACAAGGATTTGAGTATATCATTGGTGTAGGTTACCGCATCAAAGATGTTATTTTTTCTTCAAAACTAGCCGATAACCCAACAGGGATTATAAAAAGTGATATAAATATTAAAGTCGATTTTTCATATCGAAACAACCAGACCATTGTGCGTAATTTGGATTATAACAATAAC
The DNA here is from genome assembly GCA_020403245.1 of Flavobacterium sp. GTDB lineage: Bacteria > Bacteroidota > Bacteroidia > Flavobacteriales > Flavobacteriaceae > Flavobacterium. Next base: position 11,421 of record JADBYA010000008.1, read on the forward strand.
CAATTAGGAGGAGGACAAAATATCTGGACAGCAAGATTAACTGCCGATTATTCGTTCAGTAAAAACTTAACGGCTATTTTCTTCTATGATCATTCCTTTTCAAAACCAGTTATATCCACTTCTTTTCCATTAACTAATGTTAGAACTGGATTTACAATGCGATATAACTTTGGTAATTAATGAATTTTTAAAAACAATCTTTTAATTAAAGTTATAGATTGTATACTTTTGGAGAATAATAATAAACAAAAAGACTAATGAATATACCAAGTAATTTAAAGTACACCAAAGACCATGAATGGGTTTTAATAGAGGGTGATTTTGCAACAGTAGGAATAACTGATTTTGCTCAAAAAGAGTTAGGAGATATTGTATATGTTGAAGTAGAAACATTGGACCAAACTTTAAATAAAGATGAAGTATTTGGCACTGTTGAAGCAGTAAAAACGGTATCTGATTTATTTTTACCGCTATCTGGCGAAATCATTGAATTTAATGACGATTTAGAGGCAAATCCAGAAGCAGTAAATGCTGATCCTTATGGAAAAGGATGGATGGTTAAAATTAAAATAGCTAACAGTGCCGAAGTTGAAGAATTACTATCGAGTGATGCTTACAAACAACTTATTGGTGCTTAAAAAAACAATTTTTGGTTTGGCATTGAGTTGGACTGTTTTAGTTGCTTTTTTATGTTTATTTTCTTTTGCCAAGTTACCTTCTTTCGGGGTTTCTGGAACAGATAAATATGTTCATTTTACATTTCATTTTGTTTTCACATTACTTTGGGGATATTACTCATGGTTAAACTATAATAAAATAGATTTCAATAAAATAGTTACAATAGTATTTATTTCACTTTGCTACGGAATTCTTATCGAATTTTTACAAGAAGAGTTTACCACAACACGTTATGCAGATATTTTTGACGTTTTAGCAAATTTATCAGGAGCCATGATTGCCTTTTTTGTATTTGTTTTCATAAAAAAAATAAAAGTAGAAACAAACCATCACTGAATTAGATTAAAAAAAATGTCCCAATTTAATTGGGTTTTTTTTTTACTTTTATGCCATGAATATTAAACACTATCTCGATTCCACTTATTTAAAAACAGCAGCGCAAGCTGGATTATCCGAAGAGGATAATAATACTATTGTAAAAGGGTTTATTCAAGAAGCCATTGAGGAGGGTTTTAAACTAATAATGATTAGGCCTGACAAAGTTAAAATAGCAAGAGAGATGATTACCGCAGCCAAATCTAAATTACTCATAGGAACAGTTATTTCTTTTCCCGAAGGGACAAATTCAGTAGAGGAAAAGTTAGTAGAAGCTCATAAAGCAATAGAAGACGGAGTAGATGAACTTGATTATGTTTGCAATTACGAAGCATTTAAAAAAGGTAATTTAGATTTAGTAAAAAATGAAATTTATAGAGGAACTCGTTTGGCATTTGAAAATCATAAAACAGCAAAATGGATTATAGAAGTGGCCGCTTTAACCGATGCCCAAATAATTCAAATTACTGCCTTAATAAAAAATGTTATCATCACCGGTTTCGAAGAAGAATGTTATGCAAATGTATTTGTGAAATCATCAACAGGTTTTTATGAAACCGAAAACAATCAACCCAATGGCGCAACCGTTCATTCTATAATTTTGATGCTCGAAAACGCTTCACCACTTCCAGTAAAAGCAGCTGGTGGCGTTAGAACATATGATGAAGCTGCAGAGATGATTAGTCTTGGCGTGAAACGAATTGGCACATCTGCCGCCAAAACTATTGCCAATGGCGAAATCGCCACAAGTAATTATTAAGAACCTTACCCCCAAAAAATGAAAAAGATATTTCCCTTATTAGTATTGCTTTTTACAATTATTTCTGCTGCACAAGTAACATTGAAAGGAACCGAAAAATTCCCCGTTTTTCCAGCTTGCCAAGACTTACAGTTTAAAGAATTAGAAAATTGCTTTTATAATGAAGTTCAGAATTTTGTATTTAATAATTTTAAAGTTCCCGAAAATTTACAACAAAATAATTTTAAAGGAAATGTAATCGTGCTGTTTGAAGTCGCCGATACCGGAAATTTCAAAGTCATCTATGTTGATGCTGTTGATAAAACCTTAATTACTGAAAGTAAAAGGGTTTTTGGAAAACTACCTAAAGTTACTCCCGCAACGTATAATGGAAATCCTACTTATGCCAAATACACAATTACAATCGCTATCCCATTGCAAAGCGTTGCCGATATTGAAGCGCAAAAACAAGCTGAAATTCTAGCTGCAAAACAAGCGAATGATTTTAAACCTAACAAAAATTATTTAACCGAGTTAGACAGTATAAAATACACGAAATTTGATAATCCGCAATTCCAAAGTCATTTAAATATTCCGTTTTCACATAGTTATTATGCACAATTTGATGATGAAATGAATCAAGTTGGGGCTAACAATCATACTGGTTCTAAACCCTATGAATATGCAGATGTTTCCAAATATTATAACTTGAAACAACAAAATGCAACTTTGGCAATAAACAAACAAGGTTGGTGGGGTAGAAAAATTTTTAACGAAAGTTTAGTCGAAGTGCAAGGCGAAGGATATTGGTTTACACTTAACCCAATTTTTGATTTACAGTTCGGAAAAAGTGACCCAAGTGTTTCGAGTTACACCTATGTTAATACTAGAGGAATTCAATTTACCGGCGGACTGGGTGAACAACTAAATTTTACTACAACGATTTACGAAAGTCAAGGGCGTTTTGCCGATTATTTTAATCGTTATGCTGAATCTATAGCTCCATCTGGAGGGAATCCTGCTATTATACCAGGAATGGGAATTGCTAAAGATTTTAAAACGGACGCCTTTGATTTCCCTGTGGCAGAAGCCAATTTGACTTATACGCCTAGTAAATTTATCAACATGCATTTGGGTTATGGGCGCAATTTTATTGGTGATGGCTACCGTTCACTTTTGTTAGCCGATGGCGCTAGTCCTTATCCTTACTTTAAATTGAATACAACATTTTGGAAAATAAAATACACCAATATTTATACCTGGCTCAAAGATGTTCGTCCTGATGTTACGGTTGATGGAACATATGCAACCAAGTTTTCGGCTAGTCATTATTTAAGCCTGAATATAACAAATAAATGGAATATTGGATTGTTTGAATCGGTAGTTTGGACAAATACGAATAATCGTGGATTTGATATGAGTTTTGTAAATCCTATTATTTTCTATCGTTCGGTAGAGTTTAATTCTTCTTCCAAAACGGGAAATGCTATGTTAGGTTTGACAACAAAATACAAATGGAATAATCAAATCAATTTTTACGGACAGTTTTTACTCGATGAATTTTCGTTAAACGATGTAAAAGCAGGAAATAACAGTTGGAAAAATAAATTTGGGTATCAGCTGGGTGCCAAATATTACAATGCTTTCAACATCAAAAATTTATTACTTCAAGCCGAGTATAATCATGTGCGACCTTATGTATACTCGCATAGCAGTCCTATTACTAATTATGGTCACAACAACCAAAGTTTAGGGCACCAATGGGGAGGCAATTTCAAGGAATTCATAGCTATAGCACGATACCACAAAGGGCGGTATTTTGCCGATGCTAAAGTTACTATTGGAACACGTGGATTGGATTTTAATAACGCAACCGATACTTTTAATTATGGAAGTAATATTTATAGAGATTATGACGATAGTCGACCTTTTGATAATAATGTAAAAGTTGGACAAGGCAATAAAACCAATATCTTTATTACCGATTTACAAGCAGGTTATTTGGTAAATCCTGCTACAAATATGAAATTGTATGGAAGTTTTATTTACAGAAACTTTACACCTTCTGCCCAAACTACTTTTGCCTTAAAAGAAAGCACCACTTGGATTTCTGTTGGCTTGCGTTGTGATATTTTTAATTGGTATTTTGATTATTAGGAGTTTAGATTTTTTTATTGTGGGCACGGACTGAAAATCCGCGCAATCTGGATAGCGGGAGCCTTAATCAAAGAAAACAAAACACCCGCTTCGCAAATGTCACCTTCCTTTACGGAACACCACTAACAAGTAAAATGAAAATCACACAGTATCAGCGGAGAGTTAAACCTTTTGTTCTTAAATTTGTCTTGTGAAAAAATATTTTGTTATGGGTTTTAGAGATATTCTATTTTTTCTTTTTGTTTCAATTAATTTGAAGGCACAATGTGTTATAGATTATAACATTATTGCAATTGAAAACATCAAAGTAATTCCGATGATTGACACTTTGACCGTTTGGAACAACAAAACAGTTATTATTCAGAACAATACCATTTCGCAAATAGGTAATTATAATTCTACAACAATTCCACCAGGTGCATACGTTATTGATGGAATGGGGAAATTTTTAGTTCCAGGATTGTCCGATATGCATGCACACCTATTAAATAGAAATGACGCAATACTCAATTTAGCCAACGGCGTAACAACAGTTAGTAATATGCATGGAGAGCCATGGCATATAACTTTTCGTGATAGCATTAATAATGGTCAAAAAATATTATTTTCAAATAAAATTACTTCCCCAAGAATCTATTCAACAGGGCCAATTATGAATTATATGGGACACCCATTTTTTAATCCTGTTCCAATTCAAAATCAAACTCAGGCAATTTCAAGCTTACAAAGTCAAGATGCAATTGGATATGATTTTTATAAAACATATACTTATCTGACCAATGGCGTTTTTAATGCTATACAGAGTTATGCGACTACAAGTGGAAAATTTATAAGAGGTCATGGAAACGACTGGTTGGGCGCAATAAATATCATTAATTCTAATCAAAAAAGTATAGAACATTTTTGGGGTTACTTGCCAAATGGAGTTTATGACTCGGAAGCTGAAGTTTTAGAAAATAGTACCCTGATAAATGGAAAATGGAATTGTCCAACCTTAATTGTTAGGTGGAATAAAGAAAACATAAATAGCATTAGAAATAACGAGCCATTATACGTTCGATATGTTTGTCCATCCTCCCTTCTAAATAATTGGCGAAATACTACTGCAAATCCACAAGAATTTTCAAACCTAGTGGAATATAAAAAATTACTTAAAAGATTGTATTTGAATAATGGAAAACTTATGTTAGGTAGTGATAATATTACACCTTACTCTGTATCGGGTTTCTCTATTCATAGAGAACTTGAGTTGTGTGTAGAGGCAGGTTTAAGCCCGCATCAAGCCTTGACTCTTGCTACATCTAAACCACATGAGTTTTTACAAGAATGTGGTTTTGGTAATAATGCAGGCACTATAACTGTTGGGAAAAGAGCTGATTTAATCATATTAAATCAAAATCCTTTAGTTAATATAAGTAATACACAATCTATATATGGAGTAATAGGTAACGGACTTTATTATTCTGCTATTTGCCTTCAAAGTTTACTCTCAAACATTGCATGTAGTAGCTCTTTAAATAATAGCGATGTTCATCTTGAGGAAAATACATTAGAGGTTTTTCCAAATCCTGTTCAAAAAACACTAAACATAAAAGGGTTGCCTAACAATGTTAAAGGTGAAATGTTGATAATAAATAATTTGGGACAAATAATATTAAAAACAACATTCATATCTGAAATTTCGATTGAATCGCTTCCATGTGGTTTGTATTATATATTGGCTTATGATGGGCACTCATATTTTAGCCAAAAATTTATAAAAACTGATAATTAAACTGATAGGCGGATTTACTTCGTCAGTTCGCTACACTTGTTTGCAATCCGTTTTTTTTCATAGCAAGAAGACATATTTGTCATTCCCGCGCATGCGAGAATACACTTTAATTGTAATAAAGATTCCTGTCTTTGCAGGAATGACAAAGTTGGAAATATCCTCATTATTTTTTTGTCAAATCGTTTTCTATAAAGTACCTTTGCGCCAGTTTAAAAACAACTAATGAGCGCCACTGCTTCAACATTTTCAATAAAACAAATTGCCATTGATTTCAAAGAAATCACAAAAGCAGGTTTAGCTGTTAGTGTGGTGTTTTCTTCTATTGCGGGTTATTTGCTTGGCGTACTCGATTTAAACGATTTAAAAGTAACTACTTTGTTAATGCTTGCCGTTGGTGGGTATTGTATGGTTGGCGCTTCCAATGCTTTTAATCAAGTGATAGAAAAAGACCTCGATGCCTTGATGGACAGAACCAAAAACCGTCCGGTAGCATCAGGAAGAATGTCGCCCAATCATGCTTTGTTTGTGGCTAGTTTACTCACTATAATCGGTTTGATTTTATTGTATTTAATCAATCCAAAATCGGCCATGTTTGGAGCGATTTCTATCTTTTTATACACGAGTATTTATACGCCTTTAAAAACAATAACACCACTCTCTGTTTTTGTGGGTGCTTTTCCAGGCGCTATTCCTTTTATGTTGGGTTGGGTAGCTGCAACAGATCATTTTGGAATTGAAGCAGGAACACTTTTCTTGATACAATTCTTTTGGCAGTTTCCCCATTTTTGGGCTATTGGTTGGTTTTTGTATGAGGACTATGAAAAGGCAGGTTTTTTTATGTTACCCACTGGTAAAAAAGATACGTCAACAGCTTTGCAAACTATTTTGTACTCCATTTGGTTGTTGGTTGCTTCCATGTTACCTTCGTTGGGATATACAGGGCGATTATTTATTTCGCCAATCGCAGCAGGAATTGTATTTTTGCTTGGGATTTGGATGATTTTTTATGCAGTAAAGTTATACCAATTGAGGACACCTAAAGCCGCGAGAAGCTTAATGCTTGTAAGCGTTTCGTATATCACTTTGTTACAAATAGTTTATATTACCGATAAATTTTTAAGATAATTTATGACAACAACACCAATGACTGCTCAGGAACATAAAGAAAAAACGGCTCGTTCATACAAATTACTTTTGTTGTTTGGTATGGGAAGTATGACGATGATGTTTGCTGGAATAGTAAGTGCTTTTGTAGTGAGTAAATCAAGACAAGATTGGATGAAAGATTTCCAATTACCTTCGGCTTTTTATTTCAGTACGTTGGCAATTATTTTATGTAGTGCTACTTTTCATTTGGCCAAAAAAGCCATTCAAAAAGACAACAGAAGTGCTACAACAAGTTTTCTTTTATTGACTTTAGGTCTTGGAATAAGCTTTATTGTTTTGCAATTTACTGGCTTTGAACAAATCGTTCAACAAGGATATTATTTCACAGGACCAGAGAGCAATATAGCAACAACTTTTTTATATGTAATTGCTATTGTACACTTGGCTCACCTTGCTGGAGGGCTAATTTCGCTTTTAATCATAATTTATAATCATTTTAAACAAAAATACAATTCAAGTCAATTACTTGGAATTGAGTTAGGTGCAATGTATTGGCACTTTCTTGATTTCTTGTGGGTTTGTTTGTTTTTCTTTTTATATTTCTTTAAATAAGAAAAAAAATCTAAATTTGGGAACTTTTTAACTTTTAACTTTTATGGGAGCGACAGTTACAACTGCTAATAACACTGAAAACACTTGGGGTGGCGGAAATGAGCCAATGGGCGCCAGTTATGGCAAATTGATGATGTGGTTTTTTATCGTATCAGATGCCTTAACCTTCTCCGGTTTCCTTGCTGCATATGGATTTTCTAGATTTAAATTTATTGATAATTGGCCCATTGCCGATGAAGTGTTTACACACTTTCCATTTATGCATGGTGTGGAAGCACCTATGTATTATGTGGCATTGATGACTTTTATTTTGATATTTTCCTCTGTAACGATGGTGTTAGCCGTTGATGCTGGACATCAAATGAAACAAAAGAAAGTGGCTTTTTATATGCTATTAACCATTGTTGGAGGTTTAATCTTCGTTGGCTCACAAGCTTGGGAATGGAAAAATTTCATTAAAGGGGAATATGGCGCTGTTGAAACAAAAGGGGGAAGCATCATTCAATTTGTAAACAACAAAGGAGAAAGAGTTAAGCTGGAAGATTTTGCAGTTCGCTTACCAAATCAAAGGCAAGAGCTATCTAGAAGCCAAGGCAAATGGTTTATGAAGAGTGAAGAATCTTTAGCTTCATATTCGGTTGCTGAGGTTCAAGCGGGTTTCAAAGCACATCCTGAACTATTAGTGAGAACTGAAAAAATTTATAGAGATACTAAAGAAGACAGAGCTAATACTAAATTACAACCTGGTTTAAATAAAAACAAACAGAGAGAGATTGTAACAAGAGCAGAATCTGAAGTGTTGGTTGGAAATGCGCATTTGGTTGTTGAAGGTGCTAATTTGAAGCACAATGAATATGGGAGCAAATTATTCGCCGATTTCTTCTTCTTTATCACGGGCTTTCACGGTTTCCACGTGTTCTCTGGTGTAGTCATCAATTTCATTATTTTCTTAAATATTGTTTTAGGAACCTATGAAAAAAGAAGATCTTATGAAATGGTTGAAAAAGTTGGACTTTATTGGCACTTTGTCGATTTAGTTTGGGTATTTGTATTTACATTCTTCTATTTAGTTTAATTTTTTAGAAAATTTACATTATGTCACACGCACACGAACATGTTTCAAACACAAAAAGAATTTGGTTGGTTTTTGCCTTATTGTCTGTTGTTACAATAGTTGAGGTATTTTTAGGAATCATTAGACCAGAGTTTTTATTCATGAATAATTTTTTTGGCATGAATTTGCTGAATTGGGTTTTCATTATACTAACATTGTATAAAGCTTATTATATTGTTTGGGCTTTCATGCATATGGAAGGCGAAAAAAGCAGTTTACGATGGGCAGTTGTTGCCACCGTTATTTTTCTTGTTATATATTTACTTTTTATATTATTGGTTGAAGCTGATTACATTTATGATATTTTCAAAAACTCTACGATTAAATGGAATTTTTAACATTATATTAATTCAAATTAGAGGTACGCATTGCGTACCTTTTTTTATTTTTGTACAGTTAATTTTTTAGAAAAAAAATGAAAAAAAATAGCGTTCTTTTTGTCCTTTTTATTTTACCGATAGTGGCTTACCTTTTTTTTGCTTCTGGAGTAAATAGCTTTATCACATTACCTACAATTACACCAACCATTCCAGATGTAAATCCACAATGGAAATCTTTGAATGGGGAAAAAGTAACTCTCAATCAAAAAATAACAATATTAGGTTTTGCAGGAGAAGCTATTTTTGAGAATAGAGGAAATTTTTTTAATCTCAATCAAAAAATTTATAATAAATATTACGAGTTCAAAGATTTTCAATTGGTTTTTATAGCTCCTGACGGAACACAAGAACAAGCTAAAAGGGTTTTGAAGGAGCTAAGTCCTCTGTCCAATGTGAGCGGTTATCACTTTGTATTTGCGCCAGTAAAAGAAATTCAAGCGTATTATAATAATTTGAAATTGTTAGGCAAATTGGATTCCAAAATGGGAACACCTAATGTTTTTATTGTTGATAAGAAAAGAAACCTTCGAGGAAGAAAGGGGAAAAGTGTTCAAGGGAAACCAGAGTATAAAGAGGGTTTCAACACTACATCGGCTGCAGAATTGCATAATGACATGATGGATGATGTGAAAATTATTTTAGCAGAATACCGACTGGCATTGAAAAGAAATAATGCAAACAGACAAATTTAGATTTTTTATAAATGAAAAATAAATCATATATCGGATTGTCATTTATCATTTTGGTTTTTGGTATTATTTTTATTCCAAGAATCATTAACAGAATAAAAAACGGTACTGTCGTACAAGGTGACAGAATTGATGCGGTTTCCAATCATAGAAATACAGAAACAGGATTAAGACTTATTGGTCCAACACCAAAATTTGAATTAACAGACCAAAACAATAAAAAAATTTCAAACGAAACCTATTTAGGAAAAGTATATGTTATAGAGTTTTTCTTTACTACATGTCCTTCCATTTGTCCTATTATGAATAAAAATATGGTGGACATTCAAAATAATTTTTTTGGTAATCCTAATTTTGGTATTGCTTCCATATCTATAAATCCAGAGTATGACACTTCAAAAATTTTGAAAGAACATGCTAATCAAATAGGGGTAAAATCATCCAATTGGCATTTGTTAACAGGTGAGAAACAATATATTTTTGATATTGCCAACAAAGGATTTAATTTGTATGCTGGCGAAAATAAAAATGTGAATGGTGGCTTTGAGCATTCGGGACTTTTTGCCTTGATTGACAAAAAAGGAAATATTAGATGTAGAAATGATAAATTTGGCAATCCTATTTTATATTATGATGGATTGGACAAAAAAGGAGTAAAAGCTATTATAGAAGATATAAAAAAACTATTAAATGAATAATCAAGGAGAACAATCGTTAGAAAGAAAGTTTAGAGGATCAATTATTGCAGTTTCCATTATAATTCCAATTGCTGTGGCGGTACTGTTTTCAGTAAAACTAAAAGATTTTGGCGTTGAAGTGGAACCATTGTCTTTTTTACCACCTATTTATGCTTCAATAAACGGCATTACTGCATTGCTATTAATATTGGGTGTAATAGCCATTAAAAATGGAAATCGAAAAGTTCATAAACGATTTATGACCACAGCAATCGCTTGCTCTGTTGCATTTTTGTTGATGTATGTTGCCTACCACATGACAACCGATTCAACTGTTTTTGGTGATATTAATGCAGATGGACTTTTGGACGAAACAGAAAAAACAAATGCAGGATCTATGCGTTATGTGTATTGGTTTATTTTATTATCACATATTTTACTTTCCGTAATCATTATACCAATGGTTTTATTTACTTATGTTATAGCATTAGCAGAACAATATGACCGACATAAAAAATTGGCCAAAATTACGTTTCCTATTTGGTTGTATGTTGCTGTGACAGGTGTTGTGGTTTATTTAATGATTTCGCCTTATTATGCTAATTAAATTTCAAATTTCAAATTTCAAATTTCAAATTCCAAACTTTTTTATTGGATTTTGTTTTTTGTTTTTTGGAATTTCCAGTTATGGGCAATGTGCTATGTGTCGTGCTGCATTAGAAAGTTCGGGCAATAAAACTAAAGTGGAAGCCGTGAATGATGGTATAGTTTTCCTGATGGCAATTCCTTATATTTTGGTCGCTGTGATTGGGTTTGCTATTTATAGGATGTATTATAAGAAGAAGTCAGTGTGAACTGAACACTATAAACTGTCCAGTCCCGAAACTTCGGAATTGGGACTGAACACTTTTCTTAATCCATTCCGTCAATTTTCACATTCATTTTGCCAGTGGTAGTAATAAAGGCAATCATGGCTTTATCCGTTACTTCTACTTTTTCAAATTCAAAATCATTCAGAGTTCCATTGACAAAAACGCCTTTCATTGGGGAAAAATTATTCAAGTAAGGCAACAAACTTTTTTTCCCTTCATCTAGATTTTCTTTAATAGAATAACGACAGTTTTCTTGAATTTTTTTCAAAATCACACCTTGTAATAACCAATTAGCAGTTTTGGTCAGCACTCCTTTTGTGTTCAAAACATAATCCATTTGATCAAAATAAATTTCCTTGGTAATGCTGTTGTAATTTGGAATACCAGACAAATAAATAGTGCCATTCATGCTGCCTGTCATATCAAGTGCTATAATAATTTTTCCTTCTTTTTGCCATATTTCAACCTTTTGTACTACTATCTTTCTGCTGCCTGAGGCAAATTCTTTCCCTTGAAAGTTGGAAGTGATTATTTGAGAAGCACTTTCATAAGTAGAAATAGCCACAACGTTTGCCATTACTTTATTGGGAACGCTAGTCACTGCTTTGAATTGTATAGCATTTCTATCAAAAGTGCTTTTTGGTTTCACACCCACCATTGTTTGCATATTGCATTTCAAACCCAAATCCATGTTAATTTTACTTTTTCCTAAAACAGCATCGGTTACATAAACTTCAATTGGAATAAGTTTGAACCAAGTTTGGTATATTTCGCTCGTTAAAAAAGGGGTACTCATTTTTTCTAAAACATCAAGCACATAAGGTTTGAAATCACAAGAACTTTCAATGGCTTCATCTATTTTTTTGGCAATTATTGATTTAAATATAGAAAGTGTTGGATTGATGATATAAGTAATGGGAACATTTCTTCCAGCCACGATTATTGATGGACTTTCGGACCATTTAAAATCTTCAATTTTAGAATTAGTTGACATTTTCCAATTGGACAATTTCACGTCGCTCAGCAGTGTAATGGTTCCGTTTAAGTTAATTTCTCGAGTGTCATTTAACGACATAAAATCGGTTCCGTATTTGAACTTAGCCCAAATTTTTAAAGGAAGAATGGTTTGAATTTTACCATTTTTCTCAATTAGTTTTATTGGTGCTGTTTTCCAAATTTTCATTTCCGTTTTATCATCTTCCAAATTTGAGTCATCATAAATCTGTCCTGTCATAGACTTATTTAGTTGATTTTCAATTTCTTTCAGTGTAATTTCTAATGGCATGTTTACAAACGAAGTCTTTGTTTTATAGACCATCGGCGCATCATTTGAAGGAAGTGGTTTTAAAGCTTCAATTTTTTTTGAAGTAGAACAGCTGCAAAACAATATAGAAATAATACTAATTGACAAGAGTGATTTTATGTTTGTCATAATCTTTTTTTATTATTCGGCAAAAATAATTGTAAAATCTCAATAAAACTGTAACATAATTAAAAAAGTAAAGTCTAAGTTTGTATTATTCCCAATTAATAAACAAGGAAAATCAATATCTTTGTAGGGTAATCAAATAAGCTTCATTACATTGTTTTATGATAAAAAAAATAATAAATAATTACTTACTAATCTTTTTGACTTTCCTTGGATTTGCATCTTTTGCACAATCCAAAAAATGGACACTTGAAGAATGTATTGTCTATGCGTTAGAAAATAATATTTCAATCAAACAATCAGAATTAGACTTAAAAATATCTGACATTGAAAAATTAGAGGCGTTAGGTAACTTTCTACCATCTTTAGCAGGTTCTGCAAATTATGGTATAAATACTGGAGCAAACATTAACCCAGTGACAAATCAATTTGAGAACGAAACGTTTAGATCAGCATCTGCCAATATTAATTCTGGTATAAATATTTATAACGGTTTAGTGAATTGGAAAACACTGCAACGAGTTAAAATCAATAAAATTTCAAATGCATATAGATTAGACAAAATGAAAGATGACATTATGCTTTCTATAGCTAATTCCTATTTACAAATATTATTCAACAAAGAACAACTCAAGGTTTTAAAAAATCAAAATAAGATTACTAAAGAAAATCTTGTTAGAACAAAACAATTAATTGATGCAGGAACTATACCAGCAGGCGATATTTATGATTTGGAAGCAACTGATGCCGGACAAGAGCAGCAAATAATAAATGCCGAAAACACTTTATTAATTTCAAAGTTAGGTTTAGCGCAAACTCTTTTACTAAAAGAATATGACACCTTTGATGTAGAAACAGAAAACATGGATATTCCTTTGACAAATATTCTTGACGAAACTCCCGAAGCTATTGCAACAAAAGCCAAAGATGTTGTAAAAGATGTTAAGATTGCAGCAAACAATCTTGAAATTGCAAAAAAAGATGTTCAAATTGCTCGAAGTGCTTATCAGCCAACACTATCAGGATTTATTGGTTATAACACCCGTTTTGCTCAAAGCAATCCACAACCAGTAATCGAACAATTATATACATTTGATGGAACCAATATGGGAATTCAGATTAATGTGCCTGTTTTGAATGGTTTTGCAACAAGAGCAAGAGTTCAAAGGAGTAAAATTAATCAAGATCGTACAAATTATTTGTTGGAGCAAGCCGAATTGGATTTAGAACGAACAGTTTATCAAGCATTTAATGATTTGTTGAACGCCAAAAAATCATACGAAGCGGCATTAAAAACAAAAGAAGCCCGAAAATTTGCATTCGATTTTTCAAAAGAAAGATATGAAGTGGGTTTATTAAATTCATTTGATTTTAATCAATCTTCATTATTGTATGAAAATGCACAATCCGAAGTATTAAGAACAAAATATGACTATATTTTTAGAATTAAATTATTAGAGTTCTATTTTGGAATACCAATCATTCAAAAACAATAAATCATGTCAAAAAAAAGAATTTATATTTTAGTAGGTGTTATTATAGGAATCATAATTTTATTAATTGTACTCTCCAAAAAGGGAATCATTGGCAATAAAGATTTAGGTGTAGAAATTGAAACCGCTGCTGTTAACGAGATTACTATTGTAGAAACGGTTTCGGCCACTGGAAAAATCCAACCCGAAATTGAAGTTAAAATATCTTCAGAAGTTTCAGGAGAAATTATCGAACTGCCTGTAAAAGAAGGACAAGTGGTAAAAAAAGGGCAACTTTTAGTGAAAATTAATCCCGATTTATACACCTCAGGATACAATAGAACAATTTCAAATTTATCTGTAACAAAAGCGGGTTTGAGCCAAGCTGATGCTACATTTAAAGAAGCGAAAGCAAGTTACGATAGAAGTAAAACGTTGTTTGATAAAGGAATCATTTCAAGGTCTGATTGGGACAAAGCCATCGCCACTTTTGAAGGGGCAAAAGCCAATAAAGAATCTGCCTATTTTAATGTTCAAAGCGCCAATGCAACAGTAAAAGAAGCCAAAGACAACTTAGGAAGAACCACGATTTATGCGCCAGCAGACGGAACTATTTCATCGCTTGGAGTGGAATTAGGCGAAAGAGTTTTAGGAACACAACAAATGACTGGAACAGAGATTTTGCGTGTTGCCAATTTGGACAATATGGAAGTAGAAGTAGATGTAAATGAAAATGATATTGTTAAAATTAGTGTGGGTGATTCAGCTAATATTCAAGTTGATGCTTATTTGAAAAAGGAATTTAAAGGCATTGTAACCAGTATTTCTAATTCGGCTAGTACAACAATAACGGCTGACCAAGTAACCAATTTCAAAGTAAAAGTTAGAATTCTAAAAGAGTCGTACCAAGACTTATTAAAAGGGAAACCATCCAGTTATTCTCCTTTTAGACCAGGAATGACCGCAACTGTAGATATTATTACGAATAGAAAAGAAAAAGTTGTTGGTGTGCCCATTATTCAGTGGTTATCAAATCGGATACTACAGCGACAAAAAAATATGAAGTAAAAGAAGAAAGTGACGATAACAAAATTGTGGCGAAAAGTGATAAAAAATACGAATGTGTTTTTGTAAAAGTGGGCGATAAAGCAAAAATTAGAGTTATCAAAACAGGCATACAAGACGATACGAATATTGAAGTTGTTTCCGGTTTAAAGAAAGGCGATGTTGTCATTATTGGACCATATACTACAGTTTCCAAAGATTTAAATTCGGGAGATAAAGTCAGTATTAAAAAAGACTCTGAAAAGGAGAAAGACAACTAAAAAAATAAAAATTTTACCGCAGTTTCGCAAATTATAACTGAATTTTTTATTTGCGATCACTATTCAAAACGACAACTTATTTACCTTGACTTATATCCTGAACATAGAAACAGCTACCAAGAATTGTTCTGTGTCTTTGGCAAAAGATGGTCAAACTATTTTGTGCAAAGAAATTGCAGAACAAGGGTATTCTCATGCCGAAAGATTACATGTTTTTATAGAAGAAATTCTGAAGGAAACTAAAGTAAAAATTCAAGAACTACATGCTGTTGCAGTAAGTAAAGGTCCAGGTTCTTACACCGGTTTGCGCATTGGTGTTTCTACCGCGAAAGGACTTTGTTACGCACTCGGAATACCAATAATTGTTCTGGATACCTTACAAGTTTTAGCCCATCAAGTTTCGGTTGATAACGGAAATATAGTTCCTATGCTTGATGCCCGAAGAATGGAAGTATACAGTGCAGTTTTTGATAAAAATCATCAAAAGATAAAAGAGGTCCAAGCCGAAATCTTAACCGAAGAAAGTTACCTAGAATTTAATGAAACCGTTTATTTTATTGGCGATTGTCAAGAAAAATGCCAAACGGTTTTGATCCAACCTAATTTTAAGTTTCTTCCCGAAATTCTATTTCCATCCGCAAACGAAATGAGTGCGTTGAGTTATGAAAAATTCAATCAAAACGACTTTGAAGATGTGGCTTATTTTGAGCCATTTTATTTGAAAGATTTTTTGACGGTTAAGTAACTTATTTTTTAGAAGCTTCTTTTACAAAAGGTTGAATAACGATTCCTGCTTTATCAAAAGCTTCTTTGCATTGCTCTAAAACATCGGAACTCATATCCCAAAAATCAGCGTTTTTTGACCATGGACGAATCGCCAGTTGTATAGCTGAATCGGTTAATAGATTAACAACTATAGTTGGCGATGGGTTTTTCAAAACTTTGGGATGATTTTCTAAAACGTTCATAACAATCTCCTTAGCTTTTTTTATATTAGTATCATACGAAATATTAAAAAGCAAATTGGCTCTTCTATTTTTTTCTAACGAATAATTAGTAATGACACCATTGGATAAAATGCCATTGGGCACAAAAATAGTTTGATTGTTGGCAGTAATTAATTTGGTAACAAAAATTTGAATTTCGCCTACCGTTCCAATTACATTTTGCGCTTCTATGGTATCTCCAACTCGGAAAGGTTTGAATAAAATAATCAACATGCCACCAGCAAAATTAGACAATGACCCTTGTAATGACAAACCAATAGCTAAACCAGCTGCGCCAAGAATGGCTACAAAAGAGGAAGTTTCAATCCCTAGTTTTGAAATAAACGTAACAAAAAGTAAAATTCGCAATGCCCAAAGCAAACTGTCTGCTAAAAACTTTGACAATGTTGGGTCTATTTCGCGCTTAATCATAATTCTTCTTACCAACCGGTTTAGTATTCTAATTATATATAGTCCTACGAATAGCACTATGAAAGCGGTAATCAATTTAGGAGAATAATCAATTAAAAGTTTGATAAATTGATCAACATAATCGGCAAACGAATGAATATAATGTAGTTGTTTTTTTTCCATTTTAATAAGTTAAATCCTGAACTAAATTCAGGATAAAAAAAATCCCGACTCCCGAGGAAACGGGACGGGACACAAAAATAATATTTTTATAAATTTATCATAGTTGTCCGATAAAACTTTTTAAATATTTTACTAGATATTGATTTTATTGGGTTTTATAAAATTTTATTAACTTTTACTTGTTTTATTTCTAGCAGAGGGACAAAGGCGCAAAGAAAAGTTACCGTAAAATGCGACTTAGCGCCTTTGCGATTTAAATATTTTTATGTAAAAAGTGTTAAATTGAATTTTTATTGTACAATAATTTTAATTAATCTGCATTTTCTTCAGCAGGTTTAACCGTATCTTCTGCTTTTGTTCTAATTTCATCAGCATGTTCAGAAGCATCGTTTGTAAATGAATTTACTTTTTCTTTAACTGTTTCTAAAGCTTCATGAGCAAAGGTTTCTGCTTTTTCAATTATTGGCGTGGCAACTTCCTTAGCTTTTTCATAATTTTCATGAGCAAAGGTTTCTACTTTTTCTACTATTGGAGTAGCAACCTCTTTTACTTTTTCCAACGTTTCTTCTGCAAAAGTTTCTGCTTTTTCAATTATTGGCGCAGCAACTTCCTTAGCTTTTTCATAATTTTCTTGTGCAAAAGCTTCTGCTTTTTCAACTATTGGAGTAGCAACTTCCTTAGCTTTTTCATAATTTTCTTGGACTAAATGTTCTACTGAGTCAGCCACTTCGGCTACTTTTTCTTTGGATGAACCAAATATTTTTTTAAAAAAATCTCCAAATCCCATAACTCTGTTTTTATTTGTTAATAATAACAATATTACAATAATTTTCTAAGATAGTTTAACAATCCTTTCCATAATTTCTTTAAAATCAGTTGTTGGAATGTCACAAGTCTTGTTTTGGCATAGATAAAATAACGTTTCATTATCTGAAAACCGATTTTCCAAAAAAGGAAGTTTAGTGGATTTTGTTGTGCCAGCAATGACAATATTGGGCAAATATTTTTGATTTATTTTTTCTAAATAATGCAAGGCATTTTCGCCACAAATACCCAATTCTTTATTTTGCTCCGAAAAATGTAATAGCATATTCAGCCAATTAGAATAAGCCGAAGGATAATCAATAGTTGGAATTATGTTTTGTACCATTTGCTGGCAAATAGTTTCGTAATAACTGTTGTTGAAATATAGGCTTAACCGAAATAAATTTTCGGCCATCACCGAATTTGCCGCCGCAATTACATTGTCTTCCACTTCAAAATGGGGTGTGATTAATTTAGAATCTTTTTTGGAAGTAAACGAAAAAAATTGGGCGCTTTCGTCATAATAAAAGTCAAAACAATAATCGGTTAATTGCTTGGCGTTTAGTAACCATTTTTCGTCCAAAGTCGCTTCGTATAAAGTGATAAATGCTTGAATGACGTGAGCATAATCTTCTAAATATCCATTGATTGTGGCTTTAGCTACGCTCTGTTCGGCTCCGCCTCGAGTTCCATTTTTATACGTTCGGAATAAATTTCCTTCTGAACTCCAAAGATTTTTGATGATAAAATGTGCATTTTGCAATGCTATTTCTAAATAGTTTTTTTTGCCAAGTGCTTTGTATGCCTCGACAAATCCCTTGAGCATAATGGCATTCCACGACGTTAAACATTTGTCGTCTAATCTTGGTTTGCTGCGTTTTTCTCTTGCGGTGTACAATAAATTTTCCCAAGATTTTTTCTTTTGTTCCAAAGTTGCTATGGCAACATTGTTCTGTTTTGCAATGTCTTCTAGAGATTGATTTTGGATCAAAACATAATTGTCATGTTCCCAATAACCAAATTCATTCACATTGAAAACTAGTGAAAATAATTCGAAATCTTCCCGAAGTATGGTTCGTAATTCAGCTTTTGTCCAAACATAAAATGCGCCTTCTTCGAGATGCTTATCTGAATTTAAACTATCCGCATCGAGCGCTGAGTAAAAACTTCCTTTTTGGGTTAACCATTCTTTTTCAACGAAACGCAACGTTTTTTCAATGACCTCTTTATAAAGTTGGTTACCCGTCAATTTATAAGCATTGGCATAAAGTGACACCAATTGGCCATTATCATACAGCATTTTTTCGAAATGAGGCACATGCCATTTCACATCGACGGAATAGCGAGAAAAACCGCCATCAATAGTGTCAAACAATCCGCCATAAGCCATTTTGGTCAAAGTCAGATTTACAAAATCTAAAATAGATTGGTTCTTTGTTTGATAGCCGTATCGCAAAAGAAATTCATAATTGGTTGGCATCATAAATTTGGGTGCACGCGCCATACCACCAAATTCCCAATCGAAACTTTTTTGCCATTTTTCGATTAATTTTTCTAAGATTTCAAAATCAAAAGAACTTTCAGCATTGTTGATAGGGACAATGCTCAAAGATTGTAATCCTTCATGAAGTTTTTGGGCATAATCTAAAATGGTTTCAGGGTTTTGTGCGTATATTTCTTGAAGCTTTTTGAGAGAATTTATCCAATCATTTTTTCTGAAATAGGTGCCACCCCAAATGGGTCTTCCATCGGGTAATGCAACAACATTCATGGGCCAACCGCCATGACCCGTCATGATTTGCACGGCTTTCATATAAACGGCATCAATATCGGGGCGTTCTTCGCGGTCAATTTTGATGTTGATGAAATGGGCATTCATTATTGCTGCTACTTCATCATTTTCAAAACTTTCATGTTCCATTACATGACACCAATGGCAAGCGGAATACCCAATGCTGATTAGGATAAGTTTGTTTTCTTTTTGGGCTATAGCCAAAGAGTTTTCATTCCATGCTTTCCAGTGTACCGGATTGTTGGCGTGTTGTAATAAGTAGGGGCTGGTTTCGAGATGTAGTTCGTTCATGGCAAATGGTTTAGCCCAGATAGCAGTGGAAATCCTTTTTTATTGCTTTGTAAAAAGTCCTTCGACTGCGCTCAGGATGACAAAGCAATAAAAAAGATTGCAACGTATAGCTGGATATAGCTTCAAAATTAATTTAAAAAAGCGCCCAGTTTAGACGCTTAAAGTTACTTTTTTATTTTGAATAATACTATCCGTTTATTGCTTCAACAACAATGTCTTTATCGTTGAGCATGTCTTTTAACATATTTTCTATTCCGCTTTTTAATGTAAAAGTGGAAGAAGGACAACCGTTACAAGCGCCTTGAAGCACTACTTTTACTCTTTTTTCCGTCTCATTATAGGAATCAAAAAGGATATTTCCGCCATCGGCTGCAACAGCTGGTTTTACATATTCTTCAAGAATATTGATGATTTGCTGTGAGGTTGTATCAAGATTGTCAAAGTTTTTGATTTGTTGTTTTTCTTGCTTTTCAGTAGTTTCGATTTGGCTTTCATTGATAACTGTTCCGCCATTTTCGATAAATTGTTTGATGAAAGTGCGCAATTCAAGGGTAATTTCGTCCCAAGAAGTGCTTTCGTATTTCGTAACTGAAATATAATTTTCGGCAATAAAAACTTCTTTCACAAAATGAAATTTGAATAATTCTTGAGCTAAAGGAGAGGATTTTGCTTCGTCACTATTTTTAAATTCTACAGCAATTTTTGTCAAAGCTTTATTCACTACAAATTTTAATGAAGCTGGATTTGGTGTGGTTTCGCCATAAACCGTTATGGGTTGTTTTTTGTTTACATTCTCATCTTTCAAAACAATAATGCCACCATTATTGACAAAACTTTCTATTTGGTCAGCTACTGCCTCTTGAACATCTGACCATTCAACAATACTGAAACGTTCTATGGCAATAAAATTACCAGAAATATAAACAGTCTTCACAAATGGAAGGTAAAAAAGTTGTTGTGCGAGTGGGGAATTTTTGGCTTCATCGATATTTTTGAATTCAAAATTTTGATTTTGGGTAATAAAATCTGGAAATTCAAATTTTAAAATGGTAGGGTTTTGAGTTTCTTTTATAGTTATTTTCATCGGAAATGAATATTTTTTTGCAAATTTAACAAAGTTATTTTCCTTGATTACTTATATTTGGACAATTAAACAATTAATTAACATTTGAGTGTTTTTGAATTTTAAAAATCACTTTCCCTAATTTTAATATATGAAACGAATTATATTAGTTTTTGTTATTGTTTTTAATGTGTTAAATTCTTTTTCACAACCTATTGCAGTTAACAATACCACCTATACAGTCCCACAATTGGTTCAAAATGTTTTATTTGCGTCGCCTACAGGTGGCGGTAGTAGTTGTATTGGAACAATTACAAACATCACTTGGAGTACTGGTTCCAATTTTGGTTCAGAAAATGGGATTGGCTATTTTACGAATGCGAATCCTAATTTTCCATTAACCAATGGTGTGATTTTATCAACAGGGAATGCTTTGAGCGCACCTGGACCAAATACTACAACACTTAGTCAAGGAATTGGTGCTTGGCTTGGCGATACAGAATTGTTTAATTACATCAGCGGTTTAGGAATAGATCCTACATTGACAGACTATAATAATGCTACAATTTTAGAGTTTGATTTTACACCGTTGACCAATCAAATGAGTTTTGACTTTCTTTTTGCATCAGAGGAATATGGCACTTTTCAATGTGAATATTCTGATTCATTTGCATTTTTCTTAACCAATGTTACTGCTGGGACTCCCGCTACAAATTTGGCTTTGATACCCAGTACAACTACTCCAATATCAGTTGTAACTATTAGAGATAGCGCTAATAACGGGAGTTGTGCATCTGCAAATCCTACCTATTTTGGCAACTTCAACGGAGGAGCGAATGCTGCTACTTCTGCAACCAATTTTAATGGAGAAACCGTATTAATGACGGCCTCCTCTGCTGTAATTCCTAATAATGTTTATCATATAAAGTTAGTAATTGCAGATAGAAATGATAATTCATTTGATTCGGCTGTTTTCCTTGGTGGTGGTAGTTTTAATATTGGTTCTGCTGAAATTGCTGGTACAGGAGAGTTTAATGGGATTGATGATTTTGCTGGTACTAACGCAATTTGTGGAAACAAAACCATTATAGCACAAGCAGGTTCTGTTGCAGTTGTGGGAGCTACTTACTCTTGGACTTTTAATGGTAATCCTATAGCAGGCGCCAATGCCTACAATTATTCTATTACTCAACAAGGTAATTATTGTGTAACTATAACTTTTCCAGGAGGATGCCAGCAAACTGATTGTATGGTTGTAGATTATATAACTCCTGTCGCCATTGGCACTCCAAACGATATAACTGAATGTGCTGCACCATTTAATTTAACCGATAATTCTTCTGTTATTTTAAATGGGACATCTAATCCTATTTCTTTTTACCATTCTTTGGCTGACGCACAACAATTAGCATCACCGATATTAAATCCTACTAATTATAATGGAACAGATGGTGAAACTATATTTGTAGCTGTTGAGAATAATAATAATGATTGTATTGTAACTACTCAGTTTGCTTTGCAAATAGACCCAACGTTGTGTAGTACTAATCCTATTCCTAATCCACCTCCAAATTTAACATTATGTGAAAGTGCCTTGGGTAGTGGTTCGGCGACTTTTAATTTTACGCCACAAACAGCTATAGTATTAGGTGCTAATAATCCAGCCAATTATACTATTAGTTATCATTTAACTCA
>JADBYA010000080.1 GCA_020403245.1 Flavobacterium sp.
GAATGCTTGATGATAATATTCAAACATGGAGTCAGGCCCTCGAGAAAGTAGATTGGAGTCAGGTTTTAATCACCATGGCTACAGGGGTTTTACCAATCTCAAATAAATATGTAGTCGCAGCGATTGCAGGTGGAGGAGTCATTCTTCAAGACCTTAAAACTAACGGCTTTACAAGCTGGGATAATCTGGGTGTTAAATTTGTAGAGGGCTTTATGGGTAGCCTAATTGGAACTAGTTTAGGTGATTTGGTTGCTTCAAAGTTTGGGACTTTGAATAATTTAGGAAGAAAACTTGTTACTAAATTTGAAGGAATATTTTCCTATGGAACAATTTGCAGATGGTTGGGTGGAGGTTTGCAACAAATAAATAAATCTTTTAATCATACTTTAGGCAATGGTCAAGTAATTACAATAACAGCTAATAAAGTCATGAAAGGGTGGGATCCACAAAAAATTGCAGTAATAGGTAGAAGTCAAGAAGAACGAGTAGTAGCATTTGCTAATAAACTATCCAATGAATTAGGTATACATGTCCATCAAATTAAAGAATGGCCGGGATGGAATTCCAATCTTACAGTTGAACAAAATAAGCAATGGATACAAAAGTTAAAGAGTGAAGGGTATACAATCTATGATATTGGAACGGACCCAAGATATGGAGATGATAAAGGTCTATTTTATGGCATGGAATATGAAGAAATTTTTGGAAATTAAATCATCACAAATGGAGCATCATTATCGAAAGGGGTATGAAAATTACTCTTTAAATTTAGAATCGGTATTTGGATTTTTATCAAATTATAATTCCAAAACAATTGAAGTGAGAACAGATGGCTCATTTTATACTTGTACTATTTCGATTTCACATAGTTATTTGCATTCTATTAGAATTTATCATGAATTTATTGAACAACAACTGATTGTGACATTGAAGTTGGGAAATGATTTTCAAACAACTATCGAGTTTAATAGAAAAAATAACATTGTAAACGAAAATGACTTAAAACCCAATGGTGATGACTATTTAAGTGCACTCGCTTCAAATGCTGAAATTATTAAAATGATTCTGCAAACTAATCACGCATAAGTAAAAAACGTGTTTTGCTTTTAACTTTAGTATTACTAGGTTCAATAGTACAACACATACTATATCAATTTGGTTTTATTTAAATATGGAATCAAAAGATGTTTTATCATTAGTTGGCGGAATACTAAGCGAAGGACGAATGCATATTTTATTAAATGGAATTAAATGAATGTTTCTATAAATAAAATCGTATGGAAAACTACTATTTAGATACCCCGATATATAAAATTTGGATTTCCGTGATCGATACTTTAATTCCAAGATCCGGGTTTATTATTTCAGAGTTTAATTTTCAGTTTAGGGACATAGTTTGCAATCGTGAGGGTTTAGTTATTGTCTACATTAAAAAAAATTTCAAGTTAGAGCTTGTATATGCTCACGAGTATCGCAGTTTTTTTTGTAGACTCATTGATATCGAAACTAATTTAAGTTACGCATGGCGAAATACACCCCCGGCAGAGAAAAAAAATTATGAAACCTTATCGGAGTTAGACATTGAAATTGACAAATGGATGTCTTTTTTATTGACTGAATTGTAACTGCTGTTTTCACACCTTGAAAACTAGACAAAAATTCGATATGGGTTAGTCTATTTGGACTGTTTTTAGTTGCTTTTTTCAAAGATAGTCTCGCCTCCTGAAAACTCAAGGCTATACGAAGCGGTGGTAGCTAATTCCCAAGATATAGGAATGAATACTATAAGCCTTTGTATGAGGGAAATAATCTCGATTAGAATCTTATTTATAGATAGAATAAATTTCTCTTTTTGGTTATTCTTCCAATAGTTCTTAATGGGATAGGTGCTGAAGTTGATTTGTACTTCGAAGCGCATAGTCTCCTTACGCGCAAGCGGTAAGGAAGACTATGCGAGGGAGGAAGTGGACATTGTGATTTATTAAGGAATAATGCCACTTGTTTAGGAAATTGCCATTTTAATGATCTGTAAGACTTTATTTCATATTGTGACGTATGTAATTTAAATTAATGATTATGCGAGTTATTCTTTTTTTTACTGGGTTGCTTTTTATTTCTATTAAGCAAGATCTTAAATCAGACCCTGCTCTTATTCTATATCATGAAAAGGAATGGCATCAATGCTTTAAGGGATTAGTTGTTTTCAATGTTATTGACTGCTTGAACAAGTTCGACAATAATATTTGTATCAATAACGATGCTTCAAAATCTGTCCTCTATTGGAGTATAATAAGAGATACAATTGTTTATTCAATTATTAAAAATATAAGCGATAGTATCGTACGTGATTATGATAAAAATAAATTTCGAAGTGGTGAGATTTTCAAATTGGCTATTGAACTTAGACTAAATAAAAGGTTAGATGAATTGGCTGAGATTTATTATAATTATTGTAAGTCTAAAAATATTGATACTGATTTTTGGGAAAACATAGAAAATGTAGAAGATAGTATAGTATTATATAATGAGACTGAATGGGATCAAGCTTTCAAGGGGTTAGTGAGTATAAATCTTCTTAAAAAACTTAATTTTATGAATGGAAGTGTTTGCAACTACAGTGATATTTCAGAAAGAAGCTATTTGAAAAGTATACAAAATGATTCAAGTGTTATTGTTGCAATAAAAGCGATAAGTGACTCATTATTTGAAAAGCGATGGGGTAATCCTGAAGACGGGCCCATAATAATGAATCAAGTTATACATCATCGTATGAGTAAGGGTTTGGATTCATTAAGCGGGGTCTATCATAGAAAGTAGTAATAATGAGATGAAGACTCTTTCTGGATATTGATGCTTTAATAGTACCCTGCTAAAGGCTTATAGGTAACAACACTCTCCCAATTTGAGACCAGAGAATGTTGACACAAAATATTTCTTTTTTGCTTGTTCTTCCAATAGGGCTTTGTGAGGGATGGATTTATTTTGCATGAAGTTGATTTGCACTTCAAAGCGCATAGTCTTCCTTACGTGCAAGCGGTAAGGAAGACTATGCGAGGGAGGAAAAAATTTAATGATGCCATACCTCCTCCAGGTGGTTGGAATCCCAAATCTGCAAAGAAAGAATTGGAGGATATAATTAGTGACATTAAAAAAGCTTTAGATGCACAACCCGGAGTTCATGTTGACAATTTAATTTTTTAGCCTATGTTTTATCGTATAGAGCCAACATTGGATGAGAAAATTACCATGATAAATGATGCGCAATCTAGTTCTGCGATTTATCCGATTAATATTTGGGACCCTATCTATATTAATCAATGGGGGCATACCTTTATAC
>JADBYA010000081.1 GCA_020403245.1 Flavobacterium sp.
CCATTGTTTCCTAAAATCTTTAAGGCAATTTGTAATGGAATAGTGCCATTGTTCATTACAATAATATTGGAAACAGAAAGATACTCTTTTAATTTCTCTTCCAATTCCAATACCAATTCCCCCCTATTGGTAAGCCATTGATTATTCCAAACTCTTTCTAGTTGAAGCTGGTATTCATTTAATGGCGGAAAGAAAGTTTTGGTAACTGTTATCATAAATATTTACTTTTTATTCATCATTTCTATCATCCAACCATAAGGATTAAATTTTCCTTCATACCAAATAAGTTGTTCATCCCAATATCCCACGCAATCATTATATCCTCCACTGTCAAAACCGTAACTAATCTCTATCAAGAGTGGTTTTTTAGTTGAATCATAAACAAAATCATAAGCAATACATTGTGCATTCAACTTTTTATGAATTTCAAATGCAGTTTTGACAAAAATAATATCAATATGTTCTTTTTCATAAAGAATAAAACCACTACCGGATGCTCTAAAATCATTTTCTCTATTCATTCGTTTGATTCCGAAAGCTTTTCCGTCTATTACAATAATTCTCGTATCTGAGTCGTTGTTTGGAATAAATTCTTGAAAATATATATAATTAATTTCTTTACCCATAATTTGGGCATAACGAGGTGGTTTTACCAATCGAACTATTCCTTTGATTACCTCCTTAAAATCAACTTTACCCAACCGCCATTTTCGGTAACGTTCTTTCAAACTTCCCCAGCCATAATAGGCAGGAAAACCATTCCCAAAAGCTTTTCTAACCAATCTTTGGGTTTGCAATTTTGATGAAACTAATTGGACATTTTGAGAACCTGCACCGCCTCGAAGTTTAAACACCTTAGGAAAACTGGCAGTATTTATCCACTCTAAAGCAGATTTTTTATCATAAAAAACCCACGTCTTCACTAATTCTACTTGTAATGCTTCCAACAAATATTTTTGACCAACTTTATCATCAAAATGCCATGCCGTATTAAAATTTGGAAAGACACGCAAGCCACTTTGTTCTAATGAAAAAAGTAATTGTTTTGCCATGACTATATCTTTTGATCCAGATTGAAAAAAATGAAATAGTAATGATGAACAACCTTGCAACTGTTCAATAATTGAGTTATCATAACAATCGACTAATTTATAGGGGATTTTATTTTCGATACAATAATTTACCCATAATGGATGGAATCCTATATTTAATTTATGTATTGCTATCATCTGATAAAAAATTATTAAAAAAAATAATCGAAAACATGTTTCAACTCAAATATTGTTTAGCCCAAATTTCAAATCCAAGAAGTAACCAAATTGCATCCAATTGTTCTGGTGTTGCCGATTTTATATTATTTACCCAAACCGATAATTCTTTTAATTCAAACAAACCCCTTTTTTGTAAACTAGGTTCAATTTCTTGGTGCCATTTATTCTGAAAAGTATTTGTTGACATAAATTCTCGTAGTGGAATTCCAAAACCCATTTTATCTCTGTAGGCAAAGGATTCGCTAAATTTATCAGCACAAATATCTTTCAATATTTTTTTTCCTTCCAATATATTATTATGTCGAGCTACAAGCACATCTCCTGATATAGAAAAAGAGGTAGCAATCATTTCATTGTCTAAAAATGGTACTCTATTTTCTATAGAATGTGCCATGGACATTTTATCTTGACGCATTAACAAATCGGGTAAATAGGTCAGTAATTCATATTTTCGTTGTCGAAGATTTATATCACCTTTTAACCTTCCTAAGGTATTGGTTCTATCCTCAATGGCATTAGAAAATTTAAAATTAGGCTTTAAAGCTTTGGCAGTAGTGACGCTTCCAAAAGCCGTTTCCATAATCATACGCTTCTCTACATTCAAAGAATAACTTAAATAATCAACTAGCTGCTTTCTATTGCGTTTCAATCCTCCAAAGAAAGACTTAGTAAAAATTCTGTTCTCTTTTGCTCTAATAAAGCGACTATAACCAGCAAGAGATTCATCAGCGCCTTCACCACTCAACAATACGGTAACATGCTTTTTAGCTTGTTCGCTCAGCAAGTAAATACCAATAGTATTGGGATGATTTAAAGGTTGTTCAAAATGCCAAATTGCTTTTTCTAAAACATCAAAGTAATACTGGGCGTCCATTTCGAATTTGTGCGCTTTGAGTGATAGTTTTTCGGCTACATAATCAATATACTTTTCTTCAGAAAATTTTGGATCTTTGAAAGTAATGGATATCGTTTCCAAATTTCCTTTTGCCACATTTTCAGCGGCATAATAGGTAACCAAAGAAGAATCGACACCACCCGAAAGTTGACATCCTAATTTTACATCACTAATCATTTGAGAGGAAACACTTTTTCTTAATGCATTTTCTAATTCATACTTTGCTTTAGTATTTGGAATTGAATTTGTACTTTCTTTATCTACTTCATAGTATGAATGGGTGCATATTTTACCCTTTTTAATGCTCAAATAAGTGCCTGGAGTACAATTGGTAATATTCTTAAAAAGTGTATTGTTGATTACATTTCTAAACAATAGAAATTCATCAATTCGGCTAAAATCAGGTTGAAAATGAAAATTTGGTAATGGCTTGAAACTTTTCATTTCAGAGGCAAAAGCAATTCTATTTTCTTCTTGTAGAATATACAAAGGTTTAATGCCAAATCGATCCCGAGCAAGAAATAAGGTGTCTAACTCAAAATCATAAATAGCCAAAGCAAACATGCCATTGAGCATAGTAATCATTTTATCCATACCAAACTCCATATACAAATGCAATACAATTTCAGTATCAGAAGTGCTTATAAACGAATGTCCTTTTTGGATTAAATCATCTTTGAAATCAAAGGCATTATATACCTCACCATTCATCATCAATATAACTTTGCTGTCTGGACTAATCATCGGTTGGTGACCATTGGGTGATAGATCCAGAATGCTCAATCGATTAAATCCAAAAAGTAAATCTTTTCCAGTATTAAAATCAGAATCAGTTGTAACACTAATTTCCTCAAAGTTTTTCTCTATAGTATTTATTCCAATAATACCCGAGTCGTCTGGACCTCGATGCTTTTGTATTGCAATCATTTGACGAATAGCGTTGTTATTAGTTTCTAAAACTGAATTCAGATTATAATATCCTGTAAATCCGCACATACTATTTAGTTGGGTTTATAGAATTTAATAATATATCTCGATGTGCTTCACATCGAATTAGATTGGTATATAAAAGTTTTTTTTTGGTTGATATAATAGGTGGTAAAAATCCCCTTTTGTACAAAGCTGAAAAATATTTTCCCCGGTAAGGTTGTATCCAAGTGTTCATTAAAGGTTTCCACGTTTCAACATAATCATTAAACTTTTTTTCTAAAAAAACGTCATCTTGTATGATTGCATTTAATTCATGCACTTTAATTTCGGTTGTTTCTTTTTCGACTTCTGACAATAAAAACAAACCTAGCTCGGCATTGTTTTGGGTAAAGAATTCTATATCGAACGTAATGGGTTTATTTTTTTCAAAATGTAAACGCACCATCATACCTTTGTTCCAAGGTAAATTTTGCAATCTATCCCAATCAAAACAAAAGTTCCCTAAACTGTAAAAAATGGGGGCTTCTTTATAGGTTTCATAACCCGAAATAATGTGAGTGTGATGCCCAATAACAGCATTAGCCCCTGCATCCACAAAAAACCGATACCATTTTTTCATTCTTGGACTTGGCAATTCATAGTGCTCGTGTCCACCATGAGCAATGACAATGACAAAATCTACTTCCTTTTTGGCCTCTTGAATTTTATTGAAAACAGTCACCACATCCATCGGGTGACAACCAGGTTCAGCATCAAATGTAGTTGTCCATTCATTTTCAGCTACATTAATAAAAGCAAACCGTAAACTGTCTTTTTCCCAATAAAAAGTTTTGGATGCTTCTTCAAAATTTTGTCCGCTACCTAACCACTGAATTTGATGTTTTGTTAAACTCTCATAGGTATCTTTCATTCCTTGCCAACCATAATCTTTAAAATGATTATTGGCGGTTGCAACAACACTACAATTCAAATGATTTAGTATACCTGCCGTTTCAGGAAGTGCTTTAATATGCGGACCCGTTTTTTCAATAGTTGAATTACTTGTCGTCAATGGACATTCTAAGTCAAATATATTCAAATCATTTTCTTTAAAAAATGGTTGAACGGTCTCAAATAGTGGTTTCCAATTTCCCAATTGAAATTCTTTTTCTATTCTAAGCCAAGGGCAAAAATCACCAGTAAATCCTATTCTTATCATTGCTTTTTCAAAATTTCATTATAGATAAATGCTGTTTGCTTTCTGGCTCCGTGAACATTTAAATGGTCTGATGAAAGCCAATCGGTTTTAGAATTTATAATCGTATTTCCTATTTTATAATTGTTTAAATTATAAATTTTAGTTTTAGACTTGTCGGCTAGTTTCACATTGTAAATAAAGGGAAAATTATTTCTAGAAGCATTAGAACCTATCATTTCTACTAAAACTACATTTATGTTTTTGTCATTGCAAATCATTATTAATTTACTCAAATAAGGATTTGTATAGTCAATCGATTTTTTCTTTGAAGAATTGAAAACAGAATTATCAGGAATTACTTTCTTGGTTCTCCACTGACCTTCAACCATTGTTGCATTTCGATGCTCTTTAGAAATCACTATTTTCAACATATCAATTGCTAGCCATTGAAAGTTCAATAGTGGAGGATTTGTAATAGAATTCCAAAAACTAGGTTTGTAAAAAAAATCAACCTCAGGATTATTATATGGCACTTCATTTAGGTAGGATTGTCCCACTGCTGAGGATAAACCTACCACAACCGTTTTTGGTGTTTTATTCTTTTTTAAATATTTTTCTAACATCATTACTGTTGTGGAAATATGGTTTCCGGCCACAGCTAAATTATATGCTTTTATATCATTTTCAGAAAGATAAGATGCGTCAACACCATCAAGTGCCATACTATTTCCTAGAATAAGTAATTCATAATTTTTATTTTCAAACTTAGAGACTGTATATATCTTGTTAAAACCTGGACTAAAATTTAACAGTAAAAAAAAGTAAGCAAGGTTAAAAATAATAAGTAATACTATAAACAATAAACATCTTGTGATAAACTTTGACATCAGTATTATTTTAGAATTGAAAATAGATAAAATTATTTTGTTTTCCTCCAAAAAGTAAAATAAAAAGTACAATGAGGGTATAAACTGACCATCTTTTATAAGTCGATTTCATAGTGCCTGTATTGATTTGAAGTCCAAATTGTTTATCCCGATGCAGCCACTCAACTAAAATCAAAATTCCAATTAAAAAACAGTGAATAATGAAATAAATAGGGTCTTGTTTACCCAAAAAACCAGGTATTTGAAACAAACTTTTTGAAAATATTGTTCTAACAATAGCAAAAGCCTGTGTAATAGTATCTGACCTGAAAAATACCCACGCCAAGACAGTTAAGAAAAATGTAAATACTATTTGGAAAAACTCTTTGACAGACGGAAAGAACTGATGGGTTGGGATAACATTCAAATAATTGCGATTCCTATCTAATAATAATAGTGGAATAAAATACAATGCATTCAAAAAACCCCAAGCAAGAAAAGTCCAATTGGCGCCGTGCCAAAAACCACTAACCATAAAAATAATAAACGTATTTCTAACTTTCATCCAAACACCTCCTTGACTTCCACCCAATGGAAAGTAGAGATAATCTCGAAACCAAGTAGATAAAGAAATATGCCATCGTCGCCAAAATTCAGCAATATCTCTAGAAAAATAGGGGAAAGCAAAGTTGCGCAACAATTCAATGCCAAACAAACGGGAAACCCCTAAAGCAATATCAGAGTAGCCCGAAAAATCACCATAAATTTGAAAAGCAAAAAATACAGCTCCCAAAAGTAAACTACTGCCATCTTGATGAGCACTATCATTAAAAATGGCATTGGCATAAACAGCGCAATTATCGGCAATAACAATTTTTTTAAACAGTCCCCAAAGAATTTGACGCATACCATCGGCAGCGCGATGATAATCAAAAACTCGTACACGTTTTACTTGTGGTAAAAGATGAGTAGCTCTTTCAATAGGACCAGCAACCAAAAGCGGAAAGTAACTCACAAAAACAGCATAGTCAACAAAATTGCTTTCGGCAACAATTCGTTTTTTGTAAACATCTATAATATAAGATAATCCGTGAAAAGTATAAAAAGAGATACCAACTGGTAAAATCACTTGTAACAACCAAACATTGATAGAAATACCTGCACTCGCTAAGGCAGTGGTCATTTCGGCAATGAAAAAATTATAGTATTTGAAAAAGCCTAAAAAACCAAGATTGATACCAACACTAATGACTAACCAAAACTTACTTTTTGCCTGAGTCGAAGCTTGCTCAATTTTTAAACCCGAGAAATAATCTAAGAATGTAGAAAAAGCCAACAAAAGTAAAAAACGCCAATCCCACCATGCATAAAAAACATAACTAACTACTAGCAGAAGAAGGTTTTGTTTACTAAGATTTTTGTTAAAAACAAACCAATAGAGCAAAAAGACTACGGGTAAAAAAATAGCAAATTCAATGGAGTTAAATAACATTTATTTTCTAAAAGAATTTTTATTGAATAGAAATTTCAGACAATTGATCGGTAGTAATAAAACGAACATCGGGCCATTTCGTAACAATAGCTTTCAATAAGGCATTCAAATCGTGCAACCCTCTATCCCGATTTTTATGATTAATAAAACCTATATAATTAATTCGATGCGAACAAATAACAGCGGGCTTGGAAAACAAAAAAGCCGTTTGAATTTGAGCTAAACAGCTGTCAACCCAATTTTTGCTAGGCAGCATACTAGGTTCAAAAAAACAATTTCTTACATTGTATCGTAACCCATTGTTTTCTTGTCCAAACGAATGTCTAATCAAGGTATAACGATTAAAAGTCCCAGTAGGTTGCAATTGTGAACGAGTGCCTTGCATCCATTCAATGCCTTGAGAAGCCAAAAAAGAATTCAATTTAGAATCTAAGGTATAACAAGGTGCAATAAAACTCTTGGAAGCAAAACCAAAAGTAGTCTCAAAAACGGCTAACCCTTCGGCTAGTATTTTTTTATGCGTTTCCACTTCTTCAGGACTATTCCAATCAAAAGACTCCATAAAACTATAATCAGCTATACCCGAAAAGGTAGTGCCAAAATCAAACAATTCCCGAACACGTTCTGAATTTCCCTTTAAAGCACTCATCCAACGATGAATGTTAACATGTTCCCTGCCATGAAACTGAGGTTGAAAAACGCCTAGTTCCATCCCTTTCTTCCAAAGAGACAAATTGTTCTGATGTTCAGGATAATGCTGAAAAGTGGTATAAAACGGTTCCCAAAAGTAGTTTTGAAAATCGCTTTCTTTAATTTTCTTAAAATCAGGATTAGCCATGATAGCATTGGCAGTCATTATAGCGGGTTGACCATCGCTTCCTTTGTGCTTATGAAGAACGTCAAATAGCAATTCTAAATCAGTTTGCGACTCTAAAGCATCATTTTTATAAATACTTTTAGAAACATCTATTTTAGATTTTTCAAAATAGTTTACTATCTCTTTAGATGGTGTTCGTATAGCACCCCAATCGTCTGATTCTAATATAACTAATTTTCTGTTAACGGTTTTACCAGAAACGTTAATTTTTGTAGCATCTAAATATGATTTTAAATTAATTAAAGTCTCTTTCAATTTTTATTTTATTAAATCAATTAATGGAAAATTTGTCCCTATAATAGATGCTAAAAGAGGGTTGGAACACAATGCCATTATAGAGATAGTGTTAAAAGAAATACGTATTGAAACTACTAAAAAAAACAAAAAAAAGGGTATGCTATACAATATTGCTTTTTGATAAGATTTCGAATTGTATTTAATGTAATAAAGTATGATTACCGCTACTCCAAACAACTGTGCCAAAATTAAGTATCTTACACCAGATGGAAGAGAGGACATTAAATTACCAATAGTCAATAAAAGGAGTGAAAGAATAGTGAAATTTATGAATTTTTTATCTTTTCTATATTTTTGGTCTTTAAGAAAATAAATTACAGTCATCAAAAAGGCGATAGTATAATTTAATACTATACTAAAATATTGTATGTACCAATTAGCATTTTGATTTAAGTTGTTTACAGATTCAACATATTCTTCATTAGAGTAGGATTCTAATCTTGGCAACAATATTTCTGGCAATACGTTTTCCAAAAAACTACCAATAAACTTGAAATCTAAAGAATTGATCAAAAAACTTAATATAAAAACTAAAAAAGATAATCTAAAAGATAACCGTAGAAAATAAAAAACTAAAAAAACTAAAATAGGTAAACCAAAAGAGAAATGAATTAATATTGAAGCTAAAATAGGGATTAGACCTTTTTTATTATTTTTTATTAGCACTTGAAATGCTCCAAAGAAAAAGACATGTGCAGCTGTCCACATTCTTACCCCATTCAACTCCCAAAAACCAATTATTGATGCAAATACAAAAATAAGTATCCCAAAAAATCGTGGCGATTGATTTTTTTTAATTTCCTCTATAATAAACCATATATTACGTGAATAAAAATACCCATATACAATACCAAAAAATGCAAATAAAATACTTCCGTTTTGTGTAAAAAGTGAAACGAAATTTGTCATTAATGGCTCATAAATATCTACAGAAGCTTTACCTTCATTGTCAATTGAATAAAATGTCAATAAAAAATTATCCAATGTTCTTTTGCTATTACTGACATCAATAAGCTTTTGAACATAACGTGTACTGTCTGTAAATTCTTGACGGTACATTGTATAACCATGAAATACAACAAACAACCAAATCATGTTTTTAGCCCATGGTAATTCGTAGTTTTTAACAGCTTGAATTAAACCATAAAAAGGGAAAACAATAAAATAAAAAAAAGCGTTTTTCATTACCTTATCAAAGCTAAAAACTTAGTAGCTACATTTTCAATTCGATAAATATTTTTGTCTGGAAGTATCATTTTTTTTGAATAATTCTCTTCAAAAAACTCATTAATAGTTTCAATTTTTAAATCACCATATTTTATACTTAATACTGGTTTATCAATTATTAAATAATCTATTAATTTGCTTGGTGTTTGAGTATTGCCAACATTCTCGAAATTGACAACAAAATTCATTTTGGACAATTCAAATAGTAATTTTTCTCTTGGAACTAATTCTTTTAAAATAATTCTAGAATTTTTAATAAATGGTTTAACAAATTGAGGTGTTGTGGTATACACATGAAATTCAAAAGGCTTGCCGAATTCTAAATTATTTATATAATCTAAAAACTCTGAAGGATCACGTCTACCGGGTATTAACATACCCGCATAGCCAAAGACTAATTTAGAACTATCTTTCTCTCCTTCATACAATTGAACATCTTCAAAACGAAAACCTTGCGGTATTACTTTTATTTTAGGATAAAATTCAGTGTAGTAACCCCCAATTGATTTTTCAGTAGGTACGGTCAAATAATCTACTTTTCTACAAAACCATTTTTCTACCCAACCAAAATAAAATAGGGGCTTGAAACTATCATTTTCTTGACCCATAAAAGGATCGCCACAATCGGCTATCCAAACTTTGGCTATTTTATTGGACCAAACACTTGCAACACCCCAATGAATAGGATAAGGATATGCAATTGAAATCAATGCGTCATAATCTTGTTCATTTTTCAAAGCTTTTTTTACTAAAAACATCAATTGAATTTTTGGGTATTCAAAAAGCAATGCACTTAATCGAACAATAATTCGCCAGAACAACCTAGTCAATCCAGTACCTTTTACCTTAGGTTCAGCCCAAGTTAAATTCCCTAAGCTTTTAAAAGTAATACCGATTTGTTGACAAAAAGTTTCTAAACCTGTTCTTTGATGGGTAATTACTGTAACTTGATGTCCTTTTCTTGCAAATTCTTTAGCCAATTCGGTTGCACGAAAAGAGCGTGGGGAATTTTCAGGATAAAAGGCATTGCAAACTAGAAGTATTTTTTTTTTCATTGTATTTTTTGAAATGTAATCGTTATAAATTTCCCATTAAAAACTTATATTTTTTACTAAAACTAAAATAAAACGGGAATAGTAATTTAGAGAAGTTATACATTTTTACGTAAGATATATAATCTAATCTTACGCCATCAAACTTGAGTTTATCTAAACCTTGCTTTTTTAAAATCGAAAGAATAATAAAATACTCTTTAAAATAAAACCCTGAAATACTTGGTGTTATTGCTAATAAAACAAACTTAGCCACCACATGATTTACCAAATATTGCTGTTGCTGATTGAGGTCGATATTTAAGGAAAATGATTTTAAATCATTGATAGCACGTAAAAAACCATCTGTAGCTTTTTCAGAATTAAACAATTTGGAATTAGTTGCAGAACCTATTCTCGTGGTTCTTTGATAGAATATTTTGCTATCAAAACCTACTTTAGTTGCAATGGCAAATACTTTGGCTAAAAACAATCCGTCTTCAAGATAAGGAACATCGTTAGGATAGGTTATTGCATAGTCGTCAAGCAATTGTTTTTTGTATAATATTGCCCAAGAACGATCTGGATCTTTAACGTTAAATCCTCTAGGTTCAAAGTATCCTTCCAATCCCGAAAAAGTTTTACCATCTTGTTTACTGTAGTTAGTTTTCCATATGGATTTTCCATTAACATCAAATATCTCAAATCCGAGATAGAAAACATCATAATTATCGGTTTCTACTATGTTTGCTATTCGTTTAAAAGTATTTGAAACTACATAATCATCGGGATCAATTGGTAAAATGTATCCCCCTTTAGCAATGGCTATTCCATTATTACGCGCTATAGAAACCCCTTGATTTTCTTGATTAATTAATACTATATTGGAATATTTTTTTTGGAGATTTTCTACAATTTCACGACAATTATCTGGTGAACCATCGTTAATACAAATGATTTCATAAAGGTTTTTATCAATATCCTGATTCTCCAGACTTTCAATGCATCTAGTAACATAATCTGCCACTTTATACATTGGTATAATTATAGAAATTTGAATATTATTCATTCTTCTGTAATTTTCTTTTTATATAATCGATATAATAAAAAGGGTTGCAAAAAACAGAAGTAAACTGATATAAACCCTCATTAAATCTCGTTTTTTTAACAATACCTATCCATTTAAAAAATAAAGTAACATTATATGTCCAGTCTTCTTTCATTACTTGAACCCAAGGAAGAAAAGGATGAGCAAATTTTTGCCGAACACGGTGTCCATTGATAACCGAAGGTTTAAAAAGCAAATCATCACCTGTATTGTTAGTGGCTTTTGAATGTATTCTGTAGCCAACAGTGGGTTTATGAAAATAAAAAAGACGAACACCTGCTTTTGTCAACTTGAGCCACATCGGATAATCCTCAACAAGTTGATTACTTTCATCATAACCGCCAACCGAGAATATAGCTTGTTTATTAAAAAAATAAGATGGTGTGTAATTAATTCTATCAGATTGTACTAAAATTTTGAATTGTTCTTCAGCATAAAAATTTTTATGCATTAAATTAACTGGATAGGTAGCTGGAATTGTTTTTTGATACCTTTTTGGGTCAAAAATATCCTGATAGACATCTACTTGGCTAAAAATGATCATTGCATTTGAATTTTCTGCAACAAAACTCATATTGTCTTCTATACAGTTAGGTAATAAAATATCATCCCCAGCAATAAACTTCACCCATTCGCCACTGGATGCCGCTATGGCACGATTACAATTAGCAGAGACCCCGGTATTTTTTGAAACTGTTACTATATTTACATGAGTAAAACGCTTTTTCACTCTATCTTGATCACACCATTTCTTGACTATTTCAACGGTTTTATCTTTGGAACAATCATCAGAAATAATTAATTCTAGTTTATCATACGTTTGTTTGAAGATACTATCTAATGTATCTTCAACGTATAAAGCAGCGTTATAGGTTAAAACAGAAACAGATACTAGTATTGACATTCTCAAAAAAAATTATTTTAATAATTTATTTTTAACTGTTAGTAATACCGACTTTATATTTATCCGTTTGTTCATCTGTACTGTATTATAACTTATGGTAAGTAAAACAATGCTAACTTCAAAACTAAATTTTAAAGGGCTATTCAAATAATTTATGGAAAGTAAACAGATTAGTAAAGAGGAAATATTTACAACTAAAAGTTGAAAAACATGTTTAGAAAATTGAAAGTTATATTTAGAACTTAAAATTAGTAACATTACTGACGATGAAAGAATGTAACTTACTATGAGCGAGAAACCCAGTCCTTTTATTCCAAACCATGTGTAAAAAAGTATATTGAATAGTAAAACCATCAAATTTGATATAATCTCTATAGTCAAAAAAAGCTTATTATTTCCTTTGGCTAGGATAATGTACCCTAAAACCCATACCAGCCCTTTTAGCGGTATGGCTAATACTGCCCAAGTAATAAAATCATTTGAAGCTAAAAACTCTTTACTAAGCAAAATCCGTATCAAAATTGGCGAGGTTGAAAGCAGTAGAATTAATACAATTCCAAGAATGATTAAAACCAATTCTGCTTGTTCGTTTACTAGTTTTTTCCATTTTGATTCATCGTTTATAACACCTGAAAGTCTAGGAAAATAATCTGTCGCCATAGCAGTAAATACCATTCCCACATAACCATCAACAATAGCGTTTCCTGCACTATACAATCCAACATCTGAAAGTGATCCAGTACCCGAAATATAAGCACTTAGAGCAAAAGCAACTGCAGCTGCTAATATATTTACTAAGGTTAAACTAAGACCAAGCTGCACAATGGGCTTCCCCAAAAGATAGGTTTCTTTCCAACTAATTGCAATGGGTTCCACCTTTATTTTAGAGGTAAAATAATAGGAAACCAAATAATTACCAAAAGCAGTAATAATAATGGCTGGTACAACACCTGCTATACCATAGAAATAAAAAATAGGCAAAGAAACAAATAGACCAACAATGCCGCCAAAAATATTAGCTTGCGCTAAATATTTAAGCTGTCTTGTTCCTCGAAGTAAGGTATAAATGCCACCAGATAATGCCCCAAACAAGAAGGTAATCGATAACCAAATGAAAGAACTAAAATGGTCATAATTCTTAAACGCAAACTTACTTAAAAGAGGTGAGAACAATATAGTTACAATAATGCCAAGAAAAGCAGTTACCCAAATTAATCGTTTAAATACTTGAAAAGTGGTTCTGATTTTTATATCATCACCAGAGCTGTGAGCTGCCGAAATATCTTTAACTGCACTTTCAGCAATGCCTAATGATGTCAGTGTTCTAACTAAATGCATCCCTGAAAGCAACAAGCCATTCAAACCCATACCTGCTGTTCCGATAAGAATAGCTACAAATTTTCCTCTAATTAATGTAATTAGAATATTAAATACTTGCACCCCTCCAAAGATGGAGGTGGCTTTCAGTATAGAGCCATACGATGTTTTGTTTTCTACCACTAAAGCGAAAATAAATTGAGCACTTCGATTACTTTGGTCACTTCATCTTGAGTTAGTATATGACTAATGGGCAAACTCAATACTTCTTCGTGGATAGCATTGGTCAATGGATAATCGATATGATTTAAGTCTTTATAAGCCAATTGTTTGTTTGGCGGAATGGGATAATGTATTAAAGTTTGAATTCCATTTGAAGTCAAAAACTCTTGAAGTTTTTCTCGTTCTTGGCAACGAATCACGAATAAATGCCATACATGCTCTTTATTTTCTGAAACAGAAAATTGAGTAGATATAGGATGAGGTAATTGTATGTTTGGATTTTTGATTTCGTTTAAATAACGTGCCGCTATCAAACGTCTGTACTGATTCTCAGTATCGATATACTTTAATTTTACATCCAAAAACGCAGCTTGAATTTCATCTAATCTACTGTTCAATCCTTGGTATTCATTGACATATTTTTGTTTGCTACCATAATTCCCAAGTGCTCTTATTTGTGTCGCTAATGCATCATCATTTGTACTCACAGCTCCAGAATCGCCCAATGCTCCCAAATTTTTTCCCGGATAAAAACTAAAACCGGCTGCATCGCCCAAATTCCCCGTTTTAATTCCGTTC
This sequence comes from Flavobacterium sp., assembly GCA_020403245.1. Classification (GTDB taxonomy): domain Bacteria; phylum Bacteroidota; class Bacteroidia; order Flavobacteriales; family Flavobacteriaceae; genus Flavobacterium. The sequence goes on from JADBYA010000081.1 coordinate 14,194, forward strand.
CATTCTGCTCCGATGGCTTGCGCGTTATCTTCAATTAATTTTAGCTGGTGTTTTTTGGCAATTTCGACCAACTTTTCATTCCAACACACTTGACCATAGAGATGAACTATCATAATGGCTTTCGTTTTTGGAGTGATGTGTTTTTCTATTAAGTCAATATCTAAATTAAAACTCTTTTCATTAGGTTCTACTAAAACGGGTTGCAATTGATTATCGGAAATAGCTAAAAGTGACGCAATATAGGTATTGGCAGGCACAATCACTTCATCGCCTTCTGCCATTATTCCTAAATCGATATAAGCTTTTAGAATTAATCGAAGCGCATCTAATCCGTTTGCCACACCAATAACGTGTTTTGAATTGTTGAACTGGGCTAAGTTTTTTTCAAAAGTAGCTACACGTTCGCCCATAAGAAACCAACCGGAGTCGATTACTTCTGCAGCTACTTTCTTTAATTCGGCAGCATGCTGGGCATTTATTTTTTGTAAGTCTAAAAATTTAATCATAATCGATCACCAATTTTGAATAGTTCGGCTGGTTTTATAATTTTATTATTTACTATTATTTCTTCCAAAGCAATAGCGGTATCTTTCGTCTTTATCCATATAGCGCCACTTTCGGTTTTAAGCACCACAGCACCTGCAAATCCATTGGCGGTTTTATATTTAGGAATTGAACTAATTTTATTTATTTCGATGACATCATTGCCAAATCTCATTTTTAAACCTGTACCTAAGGGTCTTGAAAAAACGATATTTTTGTTCAATATTTCTGCAGTGGTATAATTCCAGTGGTTAAGTAAGCCATCTTCTGGAACTAGTTTACTAGCATATATGAATTCTTCATCAACTTGCGAAACTGGTTTAATTTCACCATCAATTACATCTTGCAAAATTTTAGGAAAATTATCTTTTAAATCTTCAGTTATGGCGTTTTTTGCCTCAAAATAAGTTTCATTATCTTTTATAAGATATTCAAACTTGTAATAGATATCACCCCCATCTAATTCATTAGATACTTGATGGAGCGTATAACCTACTTTTCTATCACCATTTAATATTGACCAAGCATTAGCATTATTTCCGCGGTAAACTGGCAATAAACCCATATGAATATTTAAAAGTAATGGTGTTTTTATAGCATCTACATTGATAATCTTGTTGAAATTTATAACAACAATAGCATCTACTTTTGTTGAATTCAATTGTTCAAAACTTAAAATTGGTATTGCTTTTTTTTCAAGTTCCGAATAAAAAAAAGGAAAATTACTTCTTCGTTCGTAATCTAAAAATATCCCAACAACATTAAATTTACCACTTAAATTAGTAATAAGTTCTAAAATAGGTTGACCAAAACCTGCTAATACTAAGCTATTCATTATTGTTTTCTAAATAAAATTTAATTACATCAAAAAAATAATCGATTTCTGAAAGAGATAAATTTTGATGATTGGGTATAAAAAAGGCATCTTCACCATAGAAAATGCTATTTTGAATACCATTTTGATATAAGTGTTTTTTAAATTTAATTAAATCATTGATTATTTTATTATTATTTAATAATAAGGCATAAGGAATAGTACCTGATTTTTTTATAAATCGTTGAGAAAAACCAATTGAAGAAAAAAGTTTTACTGCATAGTCAAAATTATTTTTTCTTTCTAAAAGAATTGCATCTTTTTGTTTTAATTGGCTGGACATTACATTTGTAATATACTCATTCTCTTCTACTTTACATTTAGAAGTAAAAGTTGAAACATCTATTGTAGAAGATGTAATAATTCCTCCTATTTGTATTGGAAAAAATTTTGGAAAGCTATAGACTGCAAAATCCCCATAACTTCCAATCTTTTTGTTTTTATCTTGACTAAAAAAAGTAGTACAACAGTCTTCAATAATAGGAATATTAAGTGATATTAAATAATCCATATCATGATATGGGTATCCAAATTCATGATTTACAAAAATCACCTTTGTTTCAGGAAGGATCTCTCTATTCCATTTGCAAACCATTTCAATTTCCAATGTTACACAAGAACTAATGTAAAAATTGTTTGATGTAGTCAAAACAGTAACTAGATCGTCTTTTTTAAGGTTATAAAATTGCAGCGCAAGAGCTATTGCTTCTCTTCCGTTAAATGTATAAGACCAATGGTTTGGCCCGAACCTATTATTGAAATAGAGTAAAGAATAATCATCTTTCTGTATTTTGTTATTAACAGATAGGTACTCAGTTCTAAAAGGTGTCATACCAAAATTTGGTAGCAGAAACTCATTTGGATTAATAACAAACATCAATTCAATTTTTTAAAATATTCATAAAGCAAACCCAGAGAACAACCAATACTCTCTTTAAATTCACACAAACCAGTATTTGGTATAGAGTCAACAGTTGAGTGGCCTATATCAATATAGGGAATGCCTAATGTTTTGTAATACTCAAAAATTTTATACGAAAGATAATTCATGGTTTTATACTCTGAAAATTCAGGTAAATCACCCCAATAAACTACTCTAACAACTTTTTTAGACAAATGATAAACGATTGCGGCAGCAATTGTATTTTTTTCGTCCATTACTAAAAAATAATCTAATGGAATAACTGTTTCAGTTTCTTTCAGTTGTTCATATGAAAGTCGTAACGGAAAGCCTCTTTGCATTCTGTTTAATGCAATTATATCATAAGCTTGTTTGCCATCTAAATTGTCAAGTTTCAAAAAATTTAAAGGGAAAGAAAATGATTTTTTTAAATTTTTCCTAGCATTATACCAAATAGTAGTTAAGTAGTTTTCATCAAAATTTGATGTTTCAAAATGGTAATTTAACTCAATGTTTTTTGTTTCAAATCCAGCTCTGTAAAGACAATTGGTAATCTTAGCATCAAAATTTGAGTTATAAAAAGAGGCAGGCGAAAGAAGTTGTATGCCTTCATAATTATTACCTTTTGCCCATTCGATTAATTTAGTAATTGCTTGATCAATTTGATGTATTTTTATATCTGGATAAACGGCTTCAAATCCTCCAAAAGAAGCTGAAAATGGACTAATCAAAATATTATTTCTAACCCCAAGTGTAATTCCTAATCGGTATTTTGAATCTTTGAATACTAGATAATGAATTTTATCACACTTGGAAGCGTTTAAGATACTAAAAGCACTCGAGTTAAAAACTTGAGTTGGATTTACAATAATTGTACTGTAGAGTGATGGCGTTATATCGAGTATTTCCAATCTTTAAATTTTTGATAATCCCTAAAATAATCATTTTCATCATACAATTCGGAAGCCAAAACCATACAAATGGAACCGCTAGAAAAAGTGTCTAAATCGCGCCACAATCCTGGTGGTATTAACAATCCTTGATAGGGTTGGTATAAATGAAAACTTTTTTTATCATTTCCATCATCGAGAGTTACTGTAAAACTACCACTCAAAGCTATCATGATTTGGAACAAATCTTTATGCGCATGACCACCTCGGCTATTACCACCCGGCACATCATAGAGATAATATATTCTTTTTACATCAAAAGATATTTCTTTTGAATTCGTAATCGACGTTAAATTACCATTCAATTGATGGTTTTTGGGAAGTGTAATTAAAATGCAATCATGTATAGATGAGGACTTCATTACAGTATAGTGTTTATGTACTTTTTTTTATCACGTAAGTAATCGTCCTCATCAAAAACATCGTTACAAAGATGCAGTGAAACGGAATTAGTAGAAAAATTTTCCATATGCCGCCAATGATTTTCTGGAATATACAAACCAAAATAACTTCTATTTAAAGTATACTTTTGTTCATCGCCATTGGGCAACGTAACTACTACATCAAAACTACCACTTAAAGAAATAATAACTTCTTTTTGTGTTTTCAAGGCGTGTCCGCCACGAGTTTCACCACCAGGAACATCGTAAATCCAAAAAACACGCTTTATCTCAAAAGAAATAGGATCAAAATTCTGTACGAAAGTTAAATTTCCCCTTGGATCTTGAATTTTGGGTAATTGTATAATTTGTACGCTATCTAATGCCATTAATTTTTTTAATAATAAATTAGTCTGAGCTGCTACATGAATATTGAAGACTGAAAAATGAACACTTTCTCAACGGCTTCGCCCTGTCAGTCACAATAAGCGACTAACTCAGAAAAAGAAAAAACATGAAAAACTAATTTAAAATTAGTACCTCATGCTCGTATAGTAACAAACCTGAGTTATCGTGTTTGTCAGTTATTGTAAAAACAACTTCTCTTTGAATCTCATTTTCGATTTTCTCAGATAATTGTATTAGATATTCAGTATTCAAATCATTTCCTTCAAGTACTATTTCAATCCTACCACTATCAATACCCTTCACATAATCGCCTATCAAATATACTTTTTTAACGTTTCCAATCTTATCAATAACCATTGTAATGATAGTGTCTAACCCTACATATTTTCTAACAATTTGTTGTAGCAATTTAAAAAAAGGATTGGTTTGATTGGCTCTATAAGTTACTTTGAGATTTTCTTCAGTGCGAATCAAATACCCAGCTTCGGTTAAATTATTCAACTCTTTCCTAATGGAATTGGTAGACTCTTGCATCTCGGTAGCGAGACCACGAAGGTAACCCTCGTTAGCAACGTTTATAAAAAACTTTACTAATAAGCGTAACCTAGTTTTTGAAGTAATAATATTTTCGAGCATTAATTGAAATAAATACTGAGTAACAAAGGTACTCTTTAAATTTATTTTAACAATTTTTTTTTAAAAAAACACTCTTATTTAACACAAAATTCATTTTGCAACTTTGGATATAGAGTAAAGAAATTACATTTTTATCTTGAATTTTTAAACTATGAAACAAATATAAATATTAAAAAAATATCATTAATGACTAATTAATTAGTTTAGTGTTATCCTATTTAACTAAACTTCTTGTTTAGATTTAATGTTATGGAGTTGTATTTTAAAACCAAGTTGTTCTAGTGTAATTTCTAAATAGTTTTTTTCAACTTTTGCTACTATACCTTGTAACCCACTTAAAGGACCTGAGGTAATAGTATAATGTTGTCCTACTTGAATAGCAGAAACAGTAAATGAATTAACCATCTTATTTTTTAAAAAATCTTTAAGATTTTGAATCTCTTCGTCTCTAATTGTAGCTGGTTTTCCTAGCCAATATACATAACGAACAATACCATTTACAGTAAAAACACTATCTCGTTGTTGATTATCAAGATTTACAAAAATATAGGATGGCAATAAAGCCACCTCAACTTTTTTTTTCCGATCAGACCATTGCTTTAGTTGGGTGACCATAGGACAATAGACTTCTATACCTATTTGTTGTAAACGCTCAGTAACTTTTTTTTCAAAACGTGGCTTTGTATATAGTGCAAACCAAGGCATACTTTTTTTTGTAAAGTTACAAAATATTAGAAAAATCAACAGAAATCTTCTTTAATGTTATAAAACTATTTTTTTTAATTGCTATGACAAAATGGTTACGGATATAATTAATTAAGAATTAAAATTTATTGTGTGACTTTTAAAAAAACTTAGCAATAAAAAAATCCCCATCTCGTTAACAAACGAGACAGGGATTTTAATAACCATTAGTCTAAATACTTAATACTTAATACTTAATACTTAATACTTAATACTCCAGTCTATCATCTCCAAACTTCGTACTTCGTACCTCGTACCTCGTACTTCGTACTTCGTACCTCGATTATCGTTTCACGACTCTAACCGTTCTTGTTTCCTCGCCTTGGGTTACAGTAACATTGTAAACCCCGCTTGGATAACGCTCTCCGATAGTCATAGTCTCTAACTCATTAACTTGAGCTATATGTTGCTCAATCAATCTACCTACCATATCGTATACTTTGATAGCAATTGGTGTGCTGTCTACAGAAGTAGTAACATCTAAGTTAAAGCCACTTGCAAACGGGTTTGGATAAGCAATAGCACCAAACGGTACTTGAGCTATTCTTGCCGAGAATGTTGATATATCACAACCTCTTCCTTCTGGTCCAAACTCGCCACCCAATTGTACCGATACCGTTACTACGTAGTTCTTGTTAACTGTAGCACCTGTGAACATACTCAAGGTAAAGCTAGCTACGGTTCTATTGATAGGTGCACCTACTTGTACCAAACTCTCATCTACTTGTTCAAACAATGACACTCTGTACATATTGGCACCTGAAACAGGAACTATCGTTAACGATTGAGTTAATGAAGTTGTTGGCAATCCACACAATGCTGGTGTAACCTCGGTGGTTGGGAATAGTTGTGTATTCAAAATACAATCTGATCCATAACCTGACCATAATTCAACACCATTGTTCACTAGTTTGTATTGTACTGATACCGAATACGAAGTACTAAACTGAGGTGCCAATCCTTGGAACGATGCTAAGTTTGAGAAACGGCTCACACTTGGAACAGTAGTGTAGTACATTGGTGATGGTCCGTTATCACTTGTCAATCGTATTCTGAATTGATACTCAATTGCAGAAAACGCTGGTGCAGCTGCTATATTTGCTGTTCTTGATACCGTAGTACCACACGTTGGTGATGCCAATCTAATTAATGGAATACTTGGTGTAGTTACCGTACAAGCATCACCATATCCTGATAGCGTTGGAGCGTTGCTTGCTGCTATATCCAAGAAGGTATACTGTACATCAATGGTATAACTGGTACTAAACTGAGGTACTAGACCTACAAATGAAGCTAAGTTAACAAAACGAGATGGTGACGTTACTGTATAATACGTTGGCGTTGGTCCATTGTCGCTTGTTAAACGGGCTCTAAAAGTATACGAAATAGCATTGGTTCCTACTGTTGAACTAATACTAGTACTTAGCGAAGTCAACGTAACGTTACAACTAGAACTTGTTAGTTTTATTTTCGGTACTATCGGACTTAACACCGTGATGGTGTTACCTGCATAAGGTACATTCTCTCCATCAATTACCGCAGCAGCTGTTACAGTATAACTAACATTGAAGTTACGCATGCTCGCTGGAATAGCTACAAATCGTGTCGGTGATGTCACTTCTTGACTTTCTAATGATTGGTTGTTTACTATCGTAAATCGGTACGTAGCCGTGGTAGCTCCTGCAAAAGTGTATGGGAAAGCCGAAACAGCTGTAGCAAATGACGGCAATACTGTATTATTTGCAGTAGCCATGTTTACCACAACTGGTGCACATCCTTCTGATAATAAACCATCACAATCATCATCGATATTATTCCAACAGATTTCTGTGCGTCCTGGGTTAATCGTAGCAACAGCATCGTTACAATC
>JADBYA010000082.1 GCA_020403245.1 Flavobacterium sp.
GATCGGTAGTTCAGTTGGTTAGAATGCCGCCCTGTCACGGCGGAGGTCGCGGGTTCGAGTCCCGTCCGGTCCGCGTTAAAAATTAAAACCCTTTGTAAATCAATAACTTACAGAGGGTTTTTTTATTAGTGTGAATGATAGTGTGAAAATAATGGTCTAAAAAAATGAAATAATTTATACTTATTCCTACAATAGTAATTAAATTGAAACCCCAACTAATTAATTAAAACTCTTTTTTCAATACTTGTTCTATCCAATCCGAGTCCTTACTTAAATAGATATTTGGACTTATTCCAATGGTTTCATATTGTAAATCTTTTTTCAACCCTCTCATATCTGTTGGATATACAAATAACCCTTTTGATTTTAGTGGTATTTGTCTCCCATAGTTACTTCCATAGGTAATCATACCCTCTGTATCTTCTCCAAATAAAGTAACATTATTATATTTTTTTAACCTGATTACAAATTGTTCGGTATTACTGACCGTCTTCCTATTGATTAAAACTTTAATTTCATTCTTTTTTGAATACCTTTTAAATAGTTTTAGAAACGGTCTTGATATTACAAAATATCCTCCATTGTTATTTCTTAAATCCAAGAGAATGACTTTTTCATTCATAGAAGATTTAAGTTCATTGAAGAATATTGAACTTCTCTTTTTATTAGAAGGATTTACCATAAAATCACCCAATCTCACATAACGAGTATTAGAATTTATTTTATAAGAATAAAATTTTTTCAATGAATCAGGAATAAATGGATATGAATTTTTTTTTATTGTTTTACTTATGTTATAACCAAGTAACTCTCCATCTTTATATTTTTCATTCTTATTAAATTGAAGTGTTTTTTGACTAATCAAATAGTTAATTGAATGAAAATAGTTTGGACTTTTTTCTTTTAAAACAAAACACAAATCACCTTTTTCCCATATTGGATAAAGTGATTCAAGAATCATTCCATTATATACTGAATCATTTACTTTAAAAACTCCAATTTTATGGGATGATGATTGAAAATAATATATTCCTTCTACCTCATTAGTTTGTTTGTTTTTTAGAGAAAGTTCTAATGAATCTATATTGATTTTGACTTTTGGATGATTTAATATGTAATCCTTTTTAAGGAATTTACTAACATATAATTTGTCAGAATATCTTTCCCAATCAAATGAGGTATCAGGTATATATTGTAAAACAAAATGATTATCGTTTATTTGTCCTACCAATTCACTTAAAATTTCAAAGTGTTGAAGTTCTGTGTTCTTTTCATCTACTTTTAAAGTCAATTTTTCATATAATTTATCAAACTCTTTTTTTCTCTGTCCTTTTATTTGACTTTTAAAAGAGGGAGTTTTTTTTATAATATCTTTTAGGATAGTTAAGTCATTCAACCTATTCTGTGAAAAAGAAATATAAGGTAATAAGAGAAGTATGATGTAAAGAAAAAAATGATTTTTTTTCATAGTTAGATAATGATTGATATAATGTAAAATTACATTAACTCATCAAAACTTTGGTATATATCCTTAATTTCCTCTCTACTTATCCCTAAATATCTACGAGTTATTGAAGTAGAACTATGATTTAAAATAGATGAAAGTTTAATTAGGTATTCATCACTATGTCCGTTATTCTCCCAAATAAATCTTGAACCTGATTTTCTTAAACTATGGGTTGAAATGTTCTTATTCTTGATTTTCTCTATTTTACCTCCCTCTTTTAATAATAGGTTGGTATGTTGTAAAGTGTATTGAAAGATTAATCCCTCTTGGTAAGGTGTTTTAAGTTCATTATAGGTAGTATCAATACTCTCACGAAGGGTTTTACCTATTGTAATCTCTCTTCGTTTTCCTGTCTTCTTTTCGTTTAATACGAGGGTGTCTTTACCAAGAACATCCACCCATTTAATTCTACTCAAATCACTATACCTCAAAAGTGTCTTAACACCGAACTCTATAAGGAGACACATTCTGTAATTTCCTTCTTTTCTAAAATACCTTGTGAGACGGAGTATCTCGTCTGTGGTTAAATAATCACTTGTCTTGAATGTTGTAGTAGTCATTTTGTATCGGTTTTAACGATACAAATATATTCATTTATATCTTATAATTCTCATAAACGAATATATTTTTTATATAAAAATCATAACTGATTGATTTTCAATACTACATTCAATAATAATATAAACGAATATCTCTATTCCTCAATATTTGAGGTATTCAATACTTCTGATAGTAAAAGATTACAAAACCATCCCCAATCTCCATATGTTCCTGAAATTGTGATTTCTTCTTCTTCGTCCATGTGAAGGTCAATGAGAACCTTTCTTATGGTTTGAGGATTTACACATAATTTATGGTTGTGTTCCTTGAATACCTCTTTCAGGTCTATATAATGACTATTTAATTCCATTTCTGTTTTTGTTTAATTTGATAAAATCCTTTGGGTTTATTTGTTTGTCTTGTATTAAATCTCTCAATTTCTCAATAAGACGGACAAGTTGGTCTCTCCTTAATATAACCTTCATATTCTATGGATTAAGTTTATAAAGTCCTCCAATAAATCGGGGTCTTTGGAATTGGTTATTAAAAATCTCATCTATGGTATGTTCTCCAAATTTCTTCAATACAGGATTGTTGTAATCCACCTCTGTTCTGTAATCTATATTGGAACTTAATAGTTCGGGTGTGTATTTCCCTAAATAGTTGATTGAAAAGGTGATTTTCGGGTCAATCATCTTAATACGGAATGTTAGTGGTTTCAATAACCTAATGTCTAAATTGTCTATATGACTATAAACCAAGTAGTTTAATGAAAAGGTAGGGTATTCATTAAACTCATCCTCAACCACACTTATCGTTCTTACCCCACCTGTAAAATTATCATTCCAAAACTTTCTGTTTGATATACTACCCAACGAACTCATCCCGTTGGTTAATTTTCGTGATGTGTCTTGTAGTTTCTCCATACTGAATGTATGGTAGTTTTCCCTTATCGGGAGTATTTGTAGAGTTAGTGAGTAAAGGTATTTACCTTCAATGGTAGATTTCTGTTTCTCAAACCTATCAACTATCAAGTCCCTTATGTGGTTCTTATCCACCAAATCGTAATTTGTATTTTCATTTCCCAATGAATAATACACTTCTATTTTTTCTAATGTTTCCATATCTATAAATACCACGGAAAACCCGAAAAGAGTAATTGAGTGAGTTAGTTTATATAATTACAACCTCTTTATTTCATTCATGGGAGGGTGTTTTTCTAACAAAAACCTTAAAAATGTGAATTACAGGACTAATACAGGGTGGTTTAATCAAGTAGTATAAATATGAGGTAAATTGTATTTAGGTGAGTGTATAAGTCCCCAAATGGGAGAAAACTTCACTTTTGGTATTGTAGTAGGTAATGAGGAGGGAAGGGACCCATATATAAGACAGGATACAACAGGACGGAGGTGGAGGACGGAGGTGGTTCTCAATCATATTCACCGATAAAGAACCAATTATCTATTTTCTTTTGTTCGTTTGATTTGGATGATGTGGGTTTCA
>JADBYA010000083.1 GCA_020403245.1 Flavobacterium sp.
AATACAAGGAAAAGACTAATTGTTGTACCCAGGACTCATTTTTAATCATTGGGCCAAATAAATGATAATACTTCGATGATGATAAGATTGGTAATGAATTTAAAAGAGGATTATCAGCATTTATGTACTTCAATTTTCCGAAATTTTTTCTTCGAAAAATATCGTATCCATGTTCAATGTTATATTTTAATGCTTTCAAAACTATTAAATTATTAAATTCTTTATGTCCCCAGGAATTAATCTTATTTTTTATCGTCTTTACATCACCTAAATTAGTAAAATGCCATCCTGCGTTTTCCAACATCACAAAATTATATCCCTCGTTTATCCCAGTCCGATAAGCACGTAACCTATTTAAGGACTGAAATTTATAGCTGCCATACAAAAAGCAGGTCTGGCCAAGCCAATTTGAATGATGATAATAATTTAGAAAATAATAAAACTCATGCTGCTTACAGCAATATAGAAGATTCGATTTAATTTCTTTTTTTACTTTCATTAATGCTTGTGTACTGATAATTTCATCTGCATCTGATAAGAGAATTAAGTCAGTATTTGACGGTTTAACCTGTACAAGTGCTCTCCAAATAGATTCACGTTGAAAATTATCATTACCCCACCAGAATTCGTTTTTATTAAAATCGTTCGCATCTTCTACCAATTTATAAATCTTATTCAAAACAATTTCATCATCATTGTTTGGATTCTTGATATAAGGTAATTTGTTAAAATCAATATTATAATTATATATTTTATAATATACTATTTTATCTTTAAACTTTTCAAAACGTTCTTGATTTTTTTCAAATACAAATTCTTTTAAATTACCCTGAAAAGTTATTTCCGATTCTACAATAACGAAATAGTCTACATGCTGATATAATAAATTTAAACGTATTTCTAACAAATCTAACTCGTTAAAAAATAAAAAACAGTCGAATACCCGCATTTAATTAATATATCTTTTTATGTTTAATTTCCAATTGTGCGCTTTGTAATATAGTATCATTTTTACAAGTGATATCAAATTTCTAAAACTTAAAATTTGTTCTTTGGTTTTAACAATCCTACTCGTATTCATACTATAATTTTTTAAGACCTCAAGAAAAGCCTCAGTTGAAAACATATAATCATTTAATAAATAATTACCAGTAAAAATTACTTGCATCATTCTTTCAACATGATAGGCCTCAACTGGAAAAAAACGGTAGGTAACTAAAAAATATAAATTAGTATAAAATTCCTTGGGATATTTAAGTATATTATTTTTAGGTACAATATAACATGCACCAGGTGAAAATATTAACCATTTAGGAATAATGGGATTAACGAAAATAAACTCCAATAGTTGATTGTATGTTTGAAAATAATTATGTGGCTTGGATTCAACATACCAATCTGTATTAATTTCGATATAAATACCCTCATATAATAAGTTAGCTACCCAAACAGAGTCTTTAAATGAATCATCATTATATAAAGGGGTAAAAATCTTATTATTATAAACCTTTTCAAAATAAGATTTTGTAAGATGTCTGCCAATAATATTACCCTTCAAAAACATAATGCAATCAGGTAAATTATGATAATAATCTATTATAAATCTAAAGTAATCAGATAAATTATGTCCGGTATGTTTAACAAATGAAACATTCCAATTACTTACCTTCAATTGCTCTATAATAGTATTATCATTGGATTGATCATAAATTAAATAATTATTACAATACTCTAAATATTGATTCGGAATTGTATTAAAATTAGATATTACAAAGAATGTATCGGTTTTAATCATTTATAATTACAAATTAATTATAAAAAAATTATCTAAATAGCAAACTAAGAAAACAAATCGCAGGTATCTCTAAATGCGCAAATTATGAGATCAATGTTTGATTTGAAACCCATCACTAATATCCACAACTCCTGTTCCACTCCAGTGACCAAATGATGTCATATCTATTTTGGGTGAAGAAATTGATCGCCAAAAATCAATCATATTTACAAATTGAATATCATCAATTACAAGAAGTCTAAAATCTTTTTTTGTCAAAGTTGAAAGCTTATTCGCCATTTTGTATTCGAAAACATCGTCTTTCGGAGCATCCATGAAGATTATATCTGCCTTATTCAAAATATCATAATTTTGTTCAAAAAAAACATCCTCAGATAAATCACCAATTATTTGCCTCATTCTGATTCCATCTAAATCAGTTTTATCAAAATGTGTTGGAAATTTATCCCATTCAACTATGTCATAAGTTATGACTGAAACATCAGGCACTGATTCCTGCATAGCTAGGGCACTCAATCCGGTTGCTGTACCAATTTCTACTATTTTTTTTGATTCACTAGCTCTAACAATTGCATTTAATAATCGATAGTGTTCTCCTGGAAATATATTCAAAAATTGACTATCAGGTAATCCCAATTTACCACAGACTAATTTGGTATGTGCTGCTATTTTCACCGCGTCTGCCATTAAATCAATTAAATCGACCGTGGTATTCACATCCTCTTTAGAGTATATAATTGATGGCTCATAATGACCTATACCGTTATTTCGAAGAATTTTTTGAGAAAA
>JADBYA010000084.1 GCA_020403245.1 Flavobacterium sp.
CTTATTCGCACACTGGAAGTTGGTATATCCATAATGTAGAAATACATTTGTGATTAAACAGGAAGAGCCGTATGAAGGGAGACTTTCACGTACGGTTCCGTGAGAACCTAAGGGTGAAACTCCCTTGGGTGACTCGACTAGTTGCAATTTAAAGAAACGCAACCCGATGAAACATTTTGGTGTCAATCAAAGAATATAAATATACTATCGGTAATAATAATATATTAAACTTTGTCCCAGCTTCAATATATGTTTCTTTGTCTTTTCCAATTGAGTGGTAAAATCTTTGAAAACTTAAAATCTGCTTCCAACAAGCCCAACTTTTCATAGCTTGTTTCAAACTACATGGAAATGAATGCTTATAAACTCCGAACATTTTAAGTTTTATTGGTTCGTCAAGTTTAATATATTCTCCATTTACTTTATCATATTCTTTGATTCCGTCTATGTTGTTGGAATAAAGAACAAAACTGCAACTAACAACAGGTATATTTAATGCCTGTTTCAGTGCTAATTTGAATGTTTCTACTTTTTTCATACTTTATCTGTTATTTAAAATTTATACTATTTAATCAGGCACTAAAATATACCTGCAACCGTTAGCAAACATTTTAAAACAACCATACAATGAAAAAAACATTACTATTTTTGACTATTGGGTTAATCTCAATTCAAACATTCGGACAAACAACCGAAGAAAAACTGAAAGAGATTTCAGAACAATTTCAAGTGTTGAAACGGCAAATTTCGAGTGAAGACAGTTTGCAGTATATTAAGACAAAATACACAATTCTTAATTCTATCCAGAATGGACCGAAACTTGAGTTTGATTTTAAACGAGTAAAAGAGAACATTCAATTAACTGGAATTTTTGCAAAAATCAGCAAAGCCAATAATCCTACAGACGATATTCTAGGAGTTAGTTTTGTTGATGTTGTTTCTAAAGCAGCCGAGACACATCTATTAAGTTCGTTACCTGTTGCTGACAGACCAAGGTTTTCTGAAATAGTAGATAAAATAATTAAAAATCCAATAATTGGTTCCCTATTAAACAGCAACCCTGTAACGAGTGTAGTTGCTTCTATTACAAATTCTGCTGCGAACTTTTTCAATAGTAAAATCGCTGGTTCAAATTTTAACAATGCTGCTATAGAGACAAAGAATCTTTTTGACCAAAAGAAACTTGAAAATTTTAATCTCGAATTAGCACCGTATATATCCTTCTATGACAAAAAATGCTAGCCAATACAGACAGATATGTTTTTGGACTTGAGCAACTTGACAAGAAATATAGTTTTTTAAATACCAGTGTAAAGAATTATAATGACCGACTATACACAACGTTAGGTGTATTTCCAAACACAGGAGTTCCGCTTTCAGCACAAGTAGAAAATATTTTTACTGTTACAAAAGATAATTATGGTTTTTATGAATACAAGAAAGTTTTAAATAAAGATAACATCACTACTTCAAGACAGATTGCAGATGAATACTTAATCTTGAATTCGCAGGTGCTTGGCTTTAAAAACGACTATAACGAACTATTGAAAAATTATCTATTTGAGACAGTTCGACTGTTGAATGAAGCAAAATCTATGAAGCTATCACAAGGATTTAATAAAACGAAAATTGACGGCTTGATAACAGAAATCACAAATTACATTGTATCATTAGATGTTGACAAATCAAAGTCAAAAAGCAATAAAATGAAAGTTGATGAACTATCAAATATAAGAATAAATGCCTTCGAGAAATAAAAACGTTTGCTAACAGCACCTACCCAAAAGTGGCGGTTCAGTGGTTAAATCAAGCTTTGTGCTTCTATCAAAGTTTCTGCTTGGTTGACAGTGAAGTGCTTCGAAATCGCCACCTTCGGGTAGCTGCATTTATAGCCAATGCTTAAAGATAAACCTAATATAATGCTGAAGACAATTTTACTAAACCTATATAATAATTAATTGACAGTAAATTTAATTATCATGGAGAAAATAACAGATTACAAATACGCTCTTGATGAATCATCAATTGTTGCTATTACTGACCAGAAAGGAATCATCAAATACGTAAATGATAATTTCTGTAATATATCGAAGTATAGTGCTGAAGAGCTAATCGGACAAGACCATCGGATTATAAATTCAGGGTATCATCCAAAAGAGTTTATTAAAGAACTTTGGACAACTATTGCCAATGGGAAAGTATGGAAAGGTGAACTAAAAAATAAGGCGAAAGATGGAACTGTTTATTGGGTTGACACCACTATTGTTCCCTTTTTAAATATGGATAACAAGCCTTACCAGTATGTTGCCATTCGTTCAGATATAACGGACAGAAAAAGGGGTGAAGAAGAACTTAAAAAGACACTAAAAGAAATTTCCGATTATAAGTACGCTCTTGACGAATCGGCTATTGTGGCAATTACTGACCAAAAAGGAATCATTACCCACGTAAATGATAACTTTTGCAAAATATCAAAATATTCTGTCAAAGAATTAATTGGACAAGATCATCGTATTATAAATTCAGGGCATCACTCGAAAGAGTTTTTTAAAGACCTTTGGACAACTATTGCCAATGGGAAAGTATGGAAAGGCGAACTAAAAAATAAGGCGAAAGATGGAACTGTTTATTGGGTTGACACCACTATTGTACCCTTTTTAAATACGGATAAAAAACCCTACCAGTATGTTGCTATCAGGTCCGACATTACGGAACGAAAAAAAGGTGAAGAGCAAATTAAGAAAAATAATGAAAAGTCAATTGAGCACGCCCACATATTGGAATTAAAAAACGCACAGCTTGTTGACTTCTGCAATATTGTTTCCCATAATTTAAGAGCACCATTGATAAATATATCTATGTTAGTTGATTATATAGAGCAAAGCCAAGATGAAATTGAACGTAAAGAAGTGCTGGTAAAAATAAAACCAGTTGTGAATCATTTAATGGATGTTTTTAATGAATTAGTGGAATCGATACAAGTGAAGCAAGACACCGAAATAAAAGCGGATCAAATAATTTTGAAAGATTGTTTAGACAAAGTTTTGAGGGGGTTTGAAACTCAAATTGAAGAATATGAGGCGGATATTCAACTAGACTTCAATCACGCTCCTATAATCCATTTTCCTCAAAAATATATTGAAAGTATTCTTACAAATTTAATAAGTAACGCTCTTAAATATAAGTCCCCCGACAGGAAGCCAATAATTACAATAAAAACTAAAAAAGAAGTAAATAATGTAGTGGTATTATCGGTAACTGATAATGGATTGGGGATTGACTTAGTATTACACAAGGATCAAATTTTCAAAATTCGGAAAACATTTCACAAACATCCTGATGCAAAAGGATTTGGTTTGTTTATGACAAAAACCCAAGTTGAAGCTATGAATGGAAAAATTTGGGCTGATAGCCAGCCCGAAAAGGGTAGTACTTTTTTTATAGAATTTAAAAACCAAAACATATGACCCGAATAAAAACCCTTACACTCGTTGATGACGATGACGTTTTCGTTTTCTTAACAACAAAAGCAACTGAACAAACTAATCTTGTTGACCAAATAAAGGTTTTCAGAAATGGTTTAGACGCTTTAAATTTTTTGAAAGAAAACAAAAACATAGTCAGCGAATTACCTGAAATTATTCTGCTAGACCTTAATATGCCAATAATGAACGGTTGGCAGTTTCTTCAGGAATACACTAAACTTAATCCAACAATAGGAAAAAAGATTACAATTTATATATGTTCCTCATCTAATTCGCCTGATGATATTACGCGCGCCAAGACTATTAGTGAGGTTTCTGATTATATTATTAAACCTATTACTAAAGACAAATTGATAGATTTGATAAAAAAACAAAAGAAAAACGAATGACAAAAAAGCACTGGCTATAACAGCACCTTTGCGTTATGGCGGGGTAAGTGTGAATAGAAACAGCAGTGCATTTAATAAACAGTGTGCGTTTAGATAGGTTTGTGCATCTAACCCACCACAACGCAAAGCCGCAAACCGTTATAGGGCATTAACCAACTACTTAAAAGTATGAAATTAATAAGATCCATTATTTTTTTAACGATTCTATGCTGCCAAAATTCAACCTACTTATTTGGACAGCTAAGTAGTGAAAATCGTTTAATACAAAATTCAATACCTAAGTCTAACATATATTGGCTCGGTGAGGGACATGCCACGGCTTCGAATTACGATATTGCATTCGATTTATATTGTAAGATAGACTCGGCTGTTGGAGTTGATTATATCCTTCTGGAGTCAAATTATTTACGGACACACTATCTGAATAAATACTTGAAATCAGGTGATAGTAACCTGTTAGATCTTGCATTTAGTACCTCAGTAGGCACATTTGGCTGGACGAAAGAACACAAAGCTTACTACGAAAATGTTTATGCCCACGAACAAAAGAAAACAAAAGAAAATCGCATTCAGTTTGTAGGCATAGACATTGAACATGGATATTGGCATACACACAAATTTTTAATTGATTCACTAATTCCTTCAACAATCTCTGACAGTAACAGAATAATTAGCCAAATCCGTCAGCCTTTGCGCTACAGCAAAGATTTTTTTAATTACTATACAAAACTGTATGATGATGTAATACAAAATGAAGTGGCTTATAAATCGATGCTTGGTGGACAATTTGAGGTTACAAAATATTTGATTAAGAACATATACAATATTACTTACTGCCAGTCATTGCCAGATAATTTATGGGATGTCACACGTGATAGTTTAATTTATGAAAACTTCAAATATTACAATGAGCGTTTGCAGTTTAAAGACAAAGTAAGTTTTGGCCTTTGGGGCACAGATCACATTTTTCAAGCAACCACAAAAAAAGGCATTACCTACATCGCTGCACATATTAAAAATACCGAAACTGAAATCAGCCAAATTGGTTACAGAATGCTCTACACTAAATCCTCTTTTAATATGCCAACTTTTTTTGTTCCGAATTTTGCTCGTTGGATTTTTGGTGAAAAACATTATTTCAAGACCAAGGCATTGAATAATGATAGAATCTGGTCAAAGGTTTCCGGTATAAGTTTCTTGAAGAAAAGAAAAAACATAGGCTTTAATTACCCTCTCAGCGTGGACAGCATTCCCCAAAAAATAGATTTAGTCGGTAATAGGAAAAAAGGTTATCAGAACCGTGACTATTTTCAATACATCATACTTGTAAGAAATTCACCAGCATGCACACCACTAAAAAATCAATTTTAAGCGAAATGAGGAGAATATATAAAAATTTAACGCCCTATAACAGGGGCTTAGCAAAAGTGGCGGTTAAGTACTCCGCAGACACATTTGTGGTTAATCAAAGTTTGGTTCTCCGCATCAATCCGCCAACTGGCGGATGGTGAAAATCGCCACCTTCGCCAAGCCCGAAAACGTTACCTGTAAGTAAAATAGAACCATAACGTGTCTCAACAAATGAAAATATATCGCTTAATTGTAGTTTGTATTTTAATGGTAGGATGTCAAAATAATTTTACCCGAATTGCTTTAGAAAAGAACATTGAAAAATCTTCACTTTTATTTCGTAAAATAAATTCGTCTAATTATACTATTTACATTGAACAAAATCAACCATTTGTTGATACCTTATATCAAAGCAAAGTGGAAAAAGCAATGGATCGAATCAAGCAAATTTTGAGAATTGACTCATTAGATTTCAAGTTTGCGTATGTTTTTGTGAATTCATCAAATTCAATGAAGTTAATTGCCAATAAATACGAAGGGCAAGGTATTGCATTTGTTGATTCTAAGGTTGTAGTAGAACAAGCTCATAGCAATTCTAATGGATATGGGGCTCACGAACTTTTTCATTTAATTATTTATCACTATACCGGTGTACTTCCAAAAGATGGTTTTACAAGTGAGGGGTTTGCTGTTTTTTCTGATGACAAATGGTGGGGTTATGATTTACATTCTGTGGCAAATTATATTTTGAATAATAAACAGATAAGAATTTCGGATGTTATACATGATTTTAGAAGAAATGAAATTATTTCCTATCCTCTAACTGGCAGTTTTATTAAATTTATATATGAAAAATATGGCTTAGAACCCGTCCTGTATTGCTATAAGTTTGGTTTTACTAATATAGAACAAATCATTAACAAAAAAATTGACGAGTTGGAAAAAGAATGGCGAAATGAAATAAAAGAATGGGATTACAAAACAATCGATTACCCACTGAACAGATAATACTTACCTACAGCTAACAGCACATTGGCAATAGGCGGGGTTTCTTCTCCGCTTGACAGTTTTGTGGTAGCAGAAAGTTCACAGCTCCGAATAAAGTCAGTGCTGTAAAGCCCGCCCATCGCCAATCTGCAAACCGTTAGGCAACATTGCTAAACAGACCCGACAACAAAACGGACGACACATCTTCGGCAGACAATTTCACGGTAACTCGACACTGTTGACAGAAAAACAAAAGCTGACCCTTCAGAGATTTTTATTTGATTTTTGCCGACACACAATTTTTTTTCATAGTTTTTGAACCCACGCTTCCTTTAGCACATTTGCAGGTTAGTTTTTAATATGCGTAGAGAAAATTACGCATATTAAAAACTTGCTTCGCACCACCTGCAAAAGAGCTAAAGCCCACCGCACAATCAACAACATACGCCAAAAAATTTCCGCCACACCCCTTCTCCGTAATTGTTAATAATTATTCATTGACAATTCAAATTCTTTTAATATTTTTGGACATTAATTGTCAAGTCAAATACATACAAATTGAAAAGCATAGGCGAAATAATTAGGGAATTGAGAGAACAGAAATCTCTTTTACTCAGACAAGTTGCAGCGGAAATAGAAATTGACCAGGCCTTGCTTAGTAAAATTGAGCGAAACGAGCGAATGCCCACAAAAGACCAAGTAAAACGCTTTGCAAAATTTTTCGGCAAAGACGAGAACGAATTACTTGTTTCATTTTTTAGCGACAAATTAGTTTATGAAGTTCGGGACGAAGAAGTTGCTTTGAAAGCTATGCAAGTAGCGGAAAAGAAAATCAATTACATCATCAAAAGCAAAAATGGTAAATCATAAATCCATACACCCCATAGCTAACGAGCTTCCTAGTCATTTTGCTGACAGGTTAGGGATTTATTATGCTTCATTAGTTAATCAGGAACATAAAAAAGAGAAAGGACAGTTTTTTACACCGAGAGAGATTGCTTCGTTGATGGGATCTTTTGCAAAAACATCGAACACATCTTTGCGAATTCTTGACCCTGGCTGTGGAACAGCAATTTTAACTTGCGCCTTAATTGAACACCTTTTATCTAATAAAAATTTGCAATCAATAGAATTGGTTGTTTATGAAACGGACAACGATTTAATTCCATTGTCAAAGAAATCACTTGACTATATAAAAGAATGGTTACTATCAAAAAAAATTGATTTTAATTATTTGATAAATACGAAGGACTTTGTACTGGAAAACGCAAGCTGTCTTTCAGAAAATGTAAATCTGTTTTCAGAAAAAATAGAACCATTTGACATAATTATTTCTAATCCACCATATTTTAAACTACCAATAGACGACAAGCGTTCAATAGCTGCTAAGAATGTTGTTAATGGGCATCCTAACATTTACGCCATTTTTATGGCTGTTTCTGCAAAGCTTTTAAAAGAAAACGGAGAAATAATTTTTATAACTCCCCGAAGCTACGCTTCGGGAAGTTATTTTAAATTGTTCCGTGAATATTTTTTTAAAATTATTGAGATTGATAACGTTCATTTATTCGTTTCCCGAAAAGATACATTTAACAGAGACAAAGTATTACAGGAAACAGTAATTATTAAAGGAAAACGAAAAGAAAAAAACAACCCGAATCACAATGTTATTGTTTCTTCATCTCAAGGATTAAAGGACATTCTTACACCCGAAACAAAAACATTCAAACAAAAAGTATTAGTCGATTTAAGTTCTAATGAAAAAATTCTTTATCTACCGACTAATGATTTTGAAGAATCAATTTTAAATATTTTCAAAAACTGGAATGGTAATTTAAATAAGTACAATATTCAAATTTCAACTGGCCCAGTTGTTGGCTTTAGAAGCAAAGAGTACATTCAAGACAATTACGAAAACGGAACGGTCTTTCTTGCTCCTTTATTTTGGTTGCATAATGTAAAACAAATGATTCTAGAATGGCCTCTTCCAAAGCCTGAGAAAGGACAATATGTAAGGATTGAAAACGAATCGAAATCCATTTTAATTCCGAACAAGAATTATATTTTACTTAGACGGTTCAGCAGTAAAGATGATAAGAGTCGTTTAATAGCAACTCCTTATTTCTGCAATTTCATTAAATCAGAATATATCGGTGTAGAGAATAAAGTAAATTATATTTATCGACCAAAAGGTCATTTGGATAGGAGTGAAATTGTTGGATTATGTGCATTGTTAAATAGTACACTCTTCGATTCGTTTTTCAGAATTTTTAATGGGAACGTAAATGTAAGTGCAACCGAGCTTAGAGAAATTCCTTTGCCTGAACTTGAAACAATAAAAGAAATCGGAAACATCATTATTCTTTCAAATGATTTTTCAGTTGAAAACATAAACAAAATAGTAATTGAACAATTTGAACTCTCAACAAGCCTATATGAATAAACTAGATGAAGCAAAAAAGATTTTGAAAGAGCTTGGCCTGCCAACAGCGCAGCAAAATGACACTTCTGCATACACACTTTTAGCTTTGTGCGGTGTTAAACCAAGAGACAAATGGGTTAAAGCAACAAGAACAAGTCAGAAGGTTTCAAAAGGAATAATGGCTTTTGTGCATGAAGTATACGGAAAAGAATATGCTCCCAATTCTCGTGAAACATTTCGCAGACAAGTATTACATCAATTTGTTCAAGCGAGAATTGCAGATTACAATCCTGATAATCCTAAACTACCTGTAAATAGTCCGAATGCTCACTATGCATTGACACAAGGCGCATTAGATGCAATCAGAACTTTTGGAACGAAAGATTGGAAAAAAGCAGTTGACAAATTCATATTAGAAGAAGGCGATCTATCTAAAAAGTATAAAAAGGAGCGGAAACAGATTTTAATTCCAGTTAAACTCAGCAATGGTAAAACTTTAAAATTATCATCAGGAAAACACAATGAAGTTCAAGCAGCTATAGTTCACAATTTTGCTGCCCGTTTTGCAAATGGTGGTTCTGTTTTATATTTAGGCGACACCGCTAAAAAAGATTTATACGTTGACGAAAAAATGTTGAAAGAATTAGGCATTCCAGTAAATCAACATAGTAAACTTCCCGATGTTATTATTTATGACCACACCAAAAACTGGTTGTTTTTAATTGAAGCGGTTACTTCCCACGGTCCCGTTTCTCCAAAACGAGTTGTTGAACTCGAAGAATTTTTAAAGAATTGTAAAGCAGGGAAAATTTATGTAACCGCATTTCCTGATTTCGCTGATTTCAAGAAACATTCAAACAACATCGCCTGGGAAACAGAAGTATGGTTGGCAGATATACCAGAACATATGATTCATTTCAATGGTGATAGATTTATGGGACCACGTTAATTTAAAAAAATATGAAAAGACAACCTTCAACGCAACAAATTTCTTGGTTTCTAGATCTCGAAAGAAATACACAACTGGATCTAAATCCTCCATATCAAAGAAAAAGTGTCTGGTCTCCAAAAGATCGTAGATTTTTTCTTGATACGATTTTCCGAAATTATCCGACTCCTCCCATTTTTGTTCATTGGACTATTGATGACAATGGCTTTACAATGTATCATATCGTGGATGGAAAACAGCGACTTGAAACAATTCTTGGT
Organism: Flavobacterium sp.; assembly: GCA_020403245.1. GTDB lineage: Bacteria > Bacteroidota > Bacteroidia > Flavobacteriales > Flavobacteriaceae > Flavobacterium. The sequence continues at coordinate 9,843 of JADBYA010000084.1, forward strand.
TTTGCTAAAAATAAAATTGCAATTTATCCGAATTATGGAGATGTAAATTTTGATGGAAAGAAATTCAGCGAGCTTGATGTAGACCAAAAAAGAAAGTTTTGGGATTATACTTTAGTTGTTGATTTCATTGAATCCGTTGACGGAGCTAACATTGATCAAGTATTTGACAGGGTGAACAGGAACCCCATAAACATGCAACCACAGGAACTTAGACACGCAAGATTTAATGGTTGGTTTATCAATGAAACGGAAGATGAAGCAGAAAATGATTTTTGGTGGAATATCAAAGTTAGCACTCGCGCAAAGGATAAACGAATGAAGAATGTGCAATTAATTGCAGAATTACTTCTTATAATTTTGGATAAAAAAATTGTTGGATTTAATCAAGACTACCTTGATGATATGTTTGCTTTATATGATTCACCTGAAGAATCTGTAGACACATTCGATGAGGAAGCATACAAGATTGATCGTAATAGGATAAAAACGTATTTGACAGAGATGGAGGCTCACAATTCTTGTATTTCTACTTATGCCAAAACCGCTAATAATTTGTACACTCTATGGGCACTTGTAGCTTTAAATGCAGTACCTGCTGCTGCTACCTTAGCAGATAGTTATACTGCTTTTATGACTCAGGTAGGCATCTTAGCCGCTGCCGAAAATCCAGAGGCACTCGTTCCTGATAACGCTGCGCCTATGCTACAAAAAGCTTTTACATACTACAGAAATTCCAAAGGCGCTTCTACTGATTTAACCCAACGTAATGAACGACTTAATTCCCTTAAATCGGTTCTGCCAGCTTAAAAATGAAAATAGTTAATTCGATTTCCAAAATATACTTTGAGCAAAAGCCACTTGCAGAAAAATTGCAACAGCAGGTGGATAAACAGGTTCGTTCAAACAAAAAAGACAGTTGGCATTATTACAGTCGAATTAAATCCGAAGAAAGTTTTGCATTAAAACTTGAAACAGGCAGAGTAAAAGAGCCTTCCAAAATGGAAGACTTTTATGCCTGCACATTGGTTGTTGAAAACATCAACGAAATTAAAAACGGAATTGAATTTATTCAATCCCAGTTTGAAATTAAAAATCGAAGACCTCCAGCAGATAATTTTACTCATAAAGAATCTTCTTCATTTGCTTTTGATGATTTAAGATTATATGTAAGTTTGAAAAAGGTAGAATATCTTCCTCCTTGGGCTTTACCTGATATCGTTTTCGAAGTTCAAATCAAAACCTTTTTACAACACGCGTGGTCAATCGCTACTCACGATCTTATATACAAATCAGATACAGTTAGCTGGCCAAAAGAGCGAGTGGCGTATCAAGTTAAGGCAATGTTAGAACAAGCAGAAATATAATTCCCCGCAGAGTCTCCCGCCTCGGGGACTCTGCGGAACAACGAGGATGAGCCGAAGGAATGAGCGGAATGCAAAAAATGTCCGTTAGAAGAAAAATAGATGAAAAACACGCGATGTACTTTGTCACTTTTGCCTGAACTCGCTGGCTCCATCTAATTAAAATGGCTAATGCGTATGATAGGGTTCATACATGGTTTGACGATTTGAAAAGCAAGACACTCTGTTGTGGGGTATGTGTTTATGCTAAACCATGTACATGCCTTAATTGGATTTCGGACTTTACTATTGAAAGGGCTGAGATATGACGAAAGACAAATTTGCCGCAGAGTCCCCGGGGCGGGAGACTCCGC
>JADBYA010000085.1 GCA_020403245.1 Flavobacterium sp.
CCCACAAAGAAAACCGATTAGGAAACTAATCGGTTTTTTTATTTTTGAAACGCGTCAAGAGTTTACTCTTGTAAGTGTATTAGAAATAAAAAAACCAAAGGACGCGTAGCGTACTTGCAGGTTTTCCTTGTACAAAATCTCCCATTAAAAGGATCAACGAAGTTAATCCCTCATCGCACACAAATAAATAGGAAAGCAAACTTGTCCCTCGACTGCGCTTGGGATGTCAAATTTTGTTTACGCCAACATGGTCACCGGATTCTCCAAATACTGTCGTAACGTTTGCAAGAATTGTGCTCCTGTTGCTCCATCTACCGTTCTATGGTCGCAAGCTAACGTTAAAGTCATCGTGTTACCCACCACTATCTGACCGTTTCTTACTACTGGTTTTTCTTCGATGGCTCCAACAGAGAGAATGGCTGAGTTGGGTTGGTTTATGATAGAAGTGAACGATTGAATACCAAACATTCCTAGGTTGGACACAGTAAAGGTACTTCCTTCCATTTCGGCAGGCTGTAATTTTTTGCTTTTTGCTTTTCCGGCTAAGTCTTTTACGTTGCCACCAATTTGGGTTAATGTCATTTGGTCTGTAAATTTCAAAACAGGTACAACAAGCCCGTCTTCAACAGCTACGGCAACTCCAATGTTCACGTGATGGTTGATGATGATAGCATCAGCAGACCATTGGGTGTTTACTTTTGGATGTCTTTTTAATGCCATCGCACAGGCCTTAATCACCATATCGTTGAAAGACACTTTGGTATCAGGAATGGTATTGATAATGCCTCGAGATTTCATGGCTTCGTCCATCGCCACTTCTATCGTTAAATAGAAATGTGGTGCGGTGAATATTGATTCCGAGAGACGAATCGCAATGGTTTTACGCATTTGCGAATTTTTCACCACCTCTGTTGCTGTTTCTCCAGCTGGAACGAATGGTCTTATAATAGTATCGGGTTGCGAGTTTTGTGTTGCAAGTTGAGTAACTTGACTAGTTGCAGCTGAAGCCGATGGAGTGAAATTCTCCACATCACTTTTTGTGATACGACCGTTTTCACCAGTACCTTTTATTTGAGACAAGTTAATGCCTTTGTCTTTAGCTATTTGTTTGGCTAGTGGTGAAGCGAAGATTCTGTCTGAAGAGGTGGAAGCAGGAAGCTGGGAGTTGGAATCACTATTAGAAACTGCTGATGCATTTGGTGATGCACTTGATTGAGATCCTCCCACTTTTTTATAATTTTCTGCTATGCCTGTAATATCTGTTCCGGAAGGACCAATGATGGCTAAAACGCTATCTACTGGTGCTGATTGTCCTTCGTTGATACCAATGAACAATAATGTTCCTGCATTGAAAGACTCGAATTCCATGGTAGCTTTATCGGTTTCAATTTCAGCAAGAATATCACCTTCTTTTACGTCATCCCCCACTTTTTTTAACCAAGTGGCCACTGTTCCTTCGGTCATGGTGTCGCTTAGGCGTGGCATGGTTACAACTACTACTCCATTTGGTAACCCCAGCCCAGCCCCTCCCGAAGGGGAGGAAGTCGATTCGGGAATTTTATTTTCGTCAGAAAAAGGATTATTAATTTCCTCTCCAACAACTCCCCCTTTGAGAGTTGGGGGGCTTATTAATCCAGAAATATCTTCACCTTCTTTGCCTATAATTGCTAAAAGAGAGTCTACGGCAGCTGTTTCACCTTCGGGAATTCCTATGTATAATAATGTTCCTGAATTGAAAGATTCAAATTCCATAGTAGCTTTATCCGTCTCGATTTCTGCTAAAATATCTCCTTCTGAAATTTTGTCGCCTACTTTTTTTAACCAAGTCGCTACAGTTCCTTCCGTCATGGTATCGCTTAAACGCGGCATTGTAATTTTTGTTGCCATAATTAAAGTCTGTGAGGAATGAAAGGATAATTTTCTTGTTCGTATACTACATCGTATAACTGCTGAGCTTCAGGGAAAGGTGATTCTTCGGCAAATGTGGCACATTCTTCTACTAAATCTTTTACTCTTTCATCAATAGCTTCAATTTCAGCATCAGTAGCATATTTTTTTTCTTTGATGATATCCAATACTTGAGTGATTGGGTCAATCTTTCTGTATTCTTCTACTTCGTCTTTTGTACGGTATAACTGTGCGTCTGACATTGAATGACCTCTATAACGATAGGTTTTCATTTCTAAGAAAGTTGGTCCATCACCACGACGTGCTCTTTCCATAGCTTCGTGCATGGCCTCGGCCACTTTAACTGGATTCATACCGTCTACTGGACCACAAGGCATTTCATAGCCCAAACCAAGTTTCCAGATGTCTGTATGATTGGCAGTTCTCTCAACCGAAGTTCCCATGGCATATCCATTGTTTTCACAAATAAAAACTACTGGCAATTTCCATAACATCGCCATGTTGAATGCTTCATGAAGGGAACCTTGACGCGCTGCACCATCACCAAAGTAGGTAAGCGTAACGCCACCAGTTTCAAAATATTTATCGGCGAAAGCCATTCCCGCACCCACTGGAATTTGCGCTCCAACGATACCATGACCTCCATAAAATCCGTGATCTTTGGAAAAAATGTGCATAGAACCACCCATTCCTTTGGAAGTTCCAGTTACTTTTCCTAAAAGTTCTGCCATTACTTTTCTGGGGTCAACACCCATTCCAATTGGCTGAACGTGATTACGATAGGCCGTAATCATTTTGTCTTTTCCGCCCAAGTTCATCACATGTAAAGCACCAGCTAAAACCGCTTCTTGGCCATTATATAAGTGAAGAAAACCTCTTACCTTTTGTTGAATATAAAGTGCTGCCAATTTGTCTTCAAATTTTCTCCAAAGTAGCATCTCTTCATACCACTTTAAATAAACTTCTTTTGTTATTTCTTTCATTTGTTACTTTTTTGCTAAAGCGTTAATAGGTTCTAAATAGTATTCAACGCAAAATAGTTCACTCACACACAAATTTGCGATTCCGAAATGTTGGAAGCAAAAGTAAAACATTCCAAGTAAGAAGTAAAATTTAAAACAGTAATTTTTGCGTTACTACAAGAAGTTTTTATCGAAACTTAACGGTAGTAAATTTTTGATTGAGTCTGATTTATAAACTTCGCCACTTTCGCCCATAAAATAGATTTCGATTGGAGTGCCTTGCTTAAATTCATACTCCGATATTGACTGTCTGCAGGCACCACATGGGGGTATTGGTGATTTTGTTTTGTTTGTATCTGAAGCTGCTGATATTGCCATTCTTAAAATTTTTGCCTCTGGATAAATTGCTCCAGATTGAAATATGGCCACTCTTTCTGCACAAAGTCCAGACGGATACGCTGCGTTCTCCTGATTCGATCCTAAAACTATCTTATCATTGTCTAAAAGTAGAGCAGTTCCTACTCTAAACTTAGAATATGGGGCATACGCATTTTTCCTTGTTTCTACTGCGCTTCGCATTAATGACTGGATTTCTTCTGGTAGTTCAGCAATAGAACTATAAACAGAGAATGAAGTGTTAATATTTATTTCTTTCATTCGAATGGAATATTTCATTATTGAGGAAAAAAAATCCAAATTTCTGATTTGAAATTTGGATTTTTTTAGTTTGATATTGACTAATAATCATCATATTTATCGCCAAAGCTAAATGTTAAGGAAAAGCGAAGTGTATTTTCTAAAGGATTCTTTATTTGTGATGCAGAGAATAAATAAGAGACATCTATTTTAACAACATTATACTTAAATCCTGCACCAAGAGAGAAAAATTTTCTTGCTCCTTTATCTGGACTCTCGTGAAAATAACCCAAGCGCATTGCAAATGAATCTTGATAGGTATATTCGGTACTTACTGAGTAAGTGAATTCTTTTAACTCTTCGCTAAAACCACCAGGAGCATCACCAAAAGATTTAAAAATACCTGAAACCCAATTAACTTTATTATAATCAATATTGTTTTGGTCTCTTATTTCTTGTTCATCGATTGTATTTCCGTTTGCATCAGTATAAGGAAGTCCATCAACTATTCCATTGCCATTTCGGTCTGCACTTTGTGGAGTGGGGACTAATAATTTAGCCAATTCAATATTTAACGAAACTTTATTATAATCATCAAAAATAAAGTCATAAGAACCACCCAATCTCATATTGGCTGGTAAAAAATTGGCGCTATTATCATCAGAAGTACCAGCGTCATAATTTATTTTTGGCCCCATATTTTGGAAATTAAAACCTAGCCGTAATCTTCCATTAAAATCGGAAAAAGCTGTTTCTTCTCCTTGATAAAAACCCGCAATATCCACTGCAAATGAACTTGCTGGTGTCGCATCACCTTCGCCAGTGGGAATTCTTAAAGCAGAGCGAATATATCTTCCGGCAACCGCCATGGCAAATCGTTCGCTTAGTTTTAAGGAATAAGAACCGTCAATAGCCATTTCACTAGGTTTAACGACTAATGCGGGATCATCTGCATTTTGTCTTAATTCAATTTCCCCTAAACCAAAAAAACGTAAACTTCCTGCAAAGGCACTTCTTCCTTCGGCACCAAATCTTTTATAATAGGTTGCTTGACCTAATGAAATATCATTGACTAAATCTGTTAAATAGGGAGTATAACTTGCTGTGAAACCTTGCGCATCAAGGGCAAAAGCATATTTTGCTGGATTCCATTGTTGTGAAAAGGCGTCGGCACTAGTAGCAACACCTTGATCTGCTAAACCAGCAGAACGTGCATCGGCAGCAACCAATAAAAATGGCACACCAGTAGTAATAACTCGGCTTTCTTGTTGTTGAGATTGTATTGACTGTATTGTAGTAAATAAAATAAATAATAATGCGATTTTCCTCATTTTCAATTTTATAAAAGTTAGCAAATATAGTACTTTCCTAAAGGATTACAAGTTTTTCTATTTTTTCTGCCTTTTTATTCGATAAAATAGATTTTACTGTCAATTTATAGACATAAACACCTTTTCCAATTCGGTCGCCAAAATCATCTTTTCCGTCCCAAGTTATTTCTCTGGATAGAAATCCATCGGTAGTTACTGTTTGATTTTTTGTCCAAACTATTTTCCCCGTTATGGTCATGACTTGCACTTGCACTTCTAGGGGTTCGAATGGTTTGTTATGAGAAAACCAAAATTCGGTGTAGCTCACAAATGGATTGGGATAATTCAAAACATTTTTCAGTGTTACACTTTCATCACCAACAACAACAAATTGTATTTCGGCGTTAATTGGATTATTATAAACATCCCAAGCTCTAAAAGTAATAGTGTGCAATCCTGGAGCCAAATTTCTGTATGGAAAATAAACTCTTCCACGGGAATAGTCATCCAATTCGGTTTGGTAATAATCATTCATAATGTATGGGTTACTTTCATCCCCATCAAGAATTCCCAAAATATCATGACCAATACCGCTAGCGGTATTAATTCCGTTTTCGTCTTCCAGTATTGCCAAAAAGAATGGGGATTCATTTGTTATTCCACCATTAACAAATGACTCATCATTCATATATAGTTTTACTGTTGGACCTATATTGTCAACGGCAGCATTTGTATTTATCCCTCCAACTTTAATATCCGTATTAAAACCTGTTTTGTCTAATAAAATTTGATTTCTTTTGGCATAAAAACTTATTCTTCCGTTATCAACAGGAATTCGAATATCTCTAGGTACCACAAAACTAAATTCAAATCTGCCATTGATGACGGAAGCGTTTCCTCTGAAAATAGTTTCTCCGAGAACAGTGAAAGGCATAGTGGTTCCTGAAGGGAAAGCATCATAACCATCATTCCTTAATGTTTGCTTTTCAATGTTTTTATCAAAAATATTTACCGATAAAACGCCATTGTAGTTTGACATTAAATTATTGTTTGAATCGAGCACTTCTCCATTCAGTTTTACTAAATCAAGTGATTGGAAATCGTCTATTGGTCCTGTAATTGGCATATCATTCACTTTTGTCAGTACAACTTTTGGCTTTGGAATTGCTAGCATTAATGCAGGATCACCCAGATAAACAACAATGTTTGTGGCAGAATTAGGTCCTAAATTTTTAGCTAAACGTAAAGACTCTGCAATGGAATAATAGGTGTCGCTTCCAAACGAAAAGAGTTTTTCAGCTAAATCATCATTAAAGTATTGGGCAGTAGATTGGCCAATTGAACGTATTGTAGTAATCATCGAAATAGCGCCACCTTTGGGGTTTAAATAGGCATATTCTCCAGCCGTAGGTCGAAAAGGGTTATCAAATCTTGAAAAATCACAAGTAATAGTGATGAATAAAGGATATTTATATCGATTACTCAAATTCAGCCCATCTGATTTTTCCCAAATGCGTTCTTCTGCCAAGCCATCTTCTCCTCCATGACCTAAATAATTGAATACTAATGCACCTTTTTCAAACAAAGCTATAATTTCTTCTCGGGCTGATGGGTATCGCTTTCCGCCGGCTGAAGTTACTTGTATATAAGAGTCTAAAAGTACTTTTTTAATATTTATAAATGGTTTTTCTAAATTTATTCTATCTGCCAGTCGATTTTGGTAATACTGTAATTGATTGTCACTGGGTTTTTCTGGGTTAGGATCGTCACCAATACATACGTAATTGTTTCTCCAGCTTCCGTAAGACTTAATGTCGTGGTATTCAATCACTTTATTTATCATTTCTTCAGCTTGTTGTGAAGATGTTACAATCATTCTTCCGATAGCTAGATCAACGCCTGTAAAATTATATGAGAAATTTGTGGGGCCATTAGAAGGTGAATTTGCGGAGTCAATTCTACCTTCATTTGCATCCATCATGCCATAGAAATCGTCAGTAGCGAATGAGGATTCTCCTTCAGAATAACTATTTAATGCTTGATATATAGGCACGATATTAGTGTTATTTACTATTCTATCTTTGAAATCATATGACGCATCGCCAAAAAGGTTAAGATACTTAACTCTTTTGTCCAACGTAGAGGCATTGGAATAAACATATTTTACAAAGTTTCTAATAGCACCAATATCTTGTTTTCCTGAAGAGAATTCTTGATAGATATTTTCAAGATTAACTACTTTCACGTTCAAATTAGAATAATTTCTGTGAAAATTGGCTAATTTTTCAGCTTGTATATTTAAGGATTTTGGTGTTATAATTAAGTAATCTACGTCTTGAAATTGTCCTTGTGCATTTGTGAAAATGGTCCCTTTCAGGTTTTGATTATCAACTTTTGTTTTTGATTCTTTTAAAGGTGTAAATAAATCTGCATTAGCAACAGCTATAAATTTTTTTACTTCTCCAAGACTTGTTTTAAATGAAAAAGCGCTCTGACCAGGGTTTTCGGTTTTGGTGACATTATAAATGTCTGTAATATCCCAAACCTGATTAATAGAAGTAGCACTCGAAAGTTGGTATTCTCCAATTCCAATTAACGAACTTGATTGATCATTTTGAAATCTAAATTGTTTATTATATCCTACTAGATTTCTTTTTGCTTTGATTTTAATATAGTCCAAATATCCTTTTGCATTTGGAATACCGCCATTATCATAAGTTATTTTTACAGTAACATTGTCAGATGAAATTGACACAGAATTAATTAAAGAACTGTCATAGGCAAGATTACTGCTATTAACATTTAATGAACTAAAAACCATATTGCCTAACAATTGGTTGTTTGCTTCAATTTTAAAATTAGTAGGTGCAAAGGCAGCAGAAGCACCATGAACAGAAATTTGGATTGGAGTTGTGTTTACTATGTTTGGAAATGTGAAATCGAATTCTTGTTCGTTATCAATACTAAATTGTTCTCCAAACCAAACCCTCCCTAATCTAACAATATTTAATTTATCAACTTCATGGAACTGATAATCATCAAATGTGGTAAAAGCTGTGTTAGCAGCTCCAGTGGGTTGAGGCATTTCAGTAATTCTTTTACCCGTTTCTCCAGTTGCAGTTACATAATAATAGGCCTTGTCAGAATAAAGATTTAAATTGGTTTTGTTTTCATCATTCCAATTGTCAACACCTTCAGCATAAAAAAGAATATAATCTTGGCTGTCAAAGACACCATCATTTTCGCCGATAAACTGGATGGCATTTTCTTCTAAATCAGATGGATAAGGAATAGAATTCAATAGTGGCACCATTCTTCCTCCATTCCCATAAATTTTAATTTTTCGAGGGTCAACATTAGTTTCTAATCCCAAACTCTGAAGAAAGCTCTTAGAAATTTTATAGACCCCAGATTTTTCTACATAAAAACGATACCAATTTCCGGAACTCAAAACAGAATTTTCAACTGTACTAACATTGTTTAATAATAAGGGATTTCTATTAGCACTATTTTGTGTTATAGAGTAACTAAAAGACACTAGTTTTTTATAAGCATTTCCTTCTTTTATGATGGGAGAAATAGTTATTTGTCCATAGTATAAATCTCGAGCAATAGAATTTCTTAATGAATATATTAGCTCTGTAGGGATATTTTTTGTGGATAAATCCCCAAGTTGGTTTTCTGAAATAGATTCAAAAACAGGATTGCTTATCTGAAGTCCGTTTTCATTAACTAAATTGTTTAGTTTAATTTGTAATGAAAATTTTAAGGTTTTGTTGTAGGTGTCGAACATATAATTCACGGCATTAAATTGTGGAACTGAAAAAGAAAAATTACCATAGGATAATTCTTTTTTTTCTGTCCAATTTAATACTACACTTCCTTGCTCTTGAGAAATGGCCAAAGAAATATTTAATACTAGCAGTATGAAAGTAAAAATCTTTTTCATAGTTAATACGTAACGTAGAAATAATTAAAATAGTATAACAAAGCAAAAAAAATATTTTTTTAAGTCAAAATACAATAAAAGAATTAATTTTGCGTTATGCAATATAGCCACTAAAAAGGCCAAATTTACTATTAATTTAAAAAATATGTTGTAATTTAAAGGTAAATTATTATATTGCACCACTAAAATTATACCTACTAATATTATGAAAGTAAACAAAATTATTGCCGTTAAATTATTACTGTCCCTAGTAATAATTATTGGATTTGCTAGTTGTAGTAAAAAATCCGACACAAAAGGTAGTTCCAAAGCTACTGGATGGAAAATCAATGATAAAAAAGGTGGTTTTCAATATGGAACTAAATTTAAAAAACAAGCGACTGGTCCAGGTTTAGTTATGGTTGAAGGCGGAACCTTTACTATGGGTAAGGTCGCCGATGATGTAATGCATGATTGGAACAATACGCCAAATCAACAACATGTAATGACCTTTTACATGGATGAAACCGAAGTAACTAATATGATGTACACCGAGTACTTAAATTGGTTGAAAACGGTTTTCCCACCAGATCAGGAAAACTACAAAAACATCTACGAAGGTGCATCCCCAGACACGTTAGTATGGAGAAATAGATTAGGTTATAATGAAACAATGACTAACTATTACTTAAGAAGCCCAGCTTATGCTGAGTATCCCGTTGTTGGAGTTAATTGGATTCAAGCAACGGAATTTGCTAAATGGAGAACAGATCGTGTTAATGAAAAAATACTTGAAGAACAACGCTTTTTGAAAAAAGACTCTAAAATTACAGATGTGAGTGCTGATAAAGTATTCAATACACAAGCTTATTTAGCATCACCTTCAACCGCTATGGGTGGTGATCAAACAATTGTTTTACAAAAAGGACAAGGAAGAGGAGCAGCTAAACCAAGTAAAGATGGTGCTGCAGCAGGGGCAAATAATACAGCTGGCAACGGTAAAAAAAATGTATACGCTCAAATGACTTCAGGTTTACTATTACCGGAATACAGACTTCCAACTGAAGCTGAATGGGAATATGCTGCAGCTGCTGATGTTGGACAGAGAGAGTACAATTCTTACAAAGGACAAAAGAAATATCCATGGTCTGGAACCTATACTCGTTCAGGAAAAAGACAAGTTAGAGGAGATCAATTGGCTAACTTTAAACAAGGAAAAGGGGATTATGGTGGTATAGCTGGTTGGTCTGATGATGGTGCAGATATTACTAATCAAGTGAAATCGTATCCTCCAAATGACTTTGGATTGTATGATATGGCCGGAAATGTTGCAGAATGGGTTGCTGATGTGTATAGACCAGTTGTAGATGATGAAGCAAATGATTTCAACTATTATAGAGGTAATGTGTACATGAAAGATAAAATTGGTGAAGATGGTAAAGTAGAATTAATAACATCTGAAACACAAATATATGATACACTATCTAACGGTAAAATTATTTCAAGGAATTTACCAGGTCAAATTGCACAAGTACCAATAGATGACAAAGAAACCTATTTAAGACAAAACTTTGATAAATCAGATAACAGAAATTATCGTGATGGTGATAAACAATCAACAAGATATTTTAAATTTGGTGCGTCAGAAGAAGGTGATGAAAAAGGTAAAATGAAAGACGATCAAAGAATGTATGATTCTCCTAAACACAATGTTTCTACTGACAGTTTAGGTAACATGATAAGAAAATACGATAAATCTAACAAAAGAACAACTTTAGTCAACGATGACGTTAGGGTATACAAAGGAGGTTCATGGAGGGATAGAGCTTACTGGTTAGATCCAGCACAAAGAAGATACTTTCCTCAAGATATTGCTACAGATTACATTGGTTTTAGATGTGCTATGTCCAAAGTAGGTCCAAAATCAGATAAAAAGAAAAGAGCTAGAAACTAATTTCAGTTCTTAAATATCAATTAAAAAAGCCCTATTTTTAAGGGCTTTTTTATTTAAATTAATTTTTATATGACCATTCAAAAGATACATAAGTTGTTTTTAACTTGTAGTAAAGTTTCCATTGACACTAGGAATATTGAAAACAATTCTTTTTTTATTGCCCTCAAGGGTGAACGATTTGACGCGAATACCTTTGCCAAAGAAGCATTAGAAAAAGGAGCAAGCTTTGTGGTTATTGACAATCCATCAAACTATATTGATGATAGAACTATTTTGGTTGAAGACAGTTTGAAAGCACTACAAGAGTTAGCAAAATACCATCGACAATATTTAAAAATACCAATTGTTGCTTTGACTGGAAGTAACGGAAAAACAACTACTAAAGAACTTATCAATGTTGTTTTATCAAAAAAATACAATACAAAGGCAACCATTGGAAATTTGAATAACCATATTGGGGTCCCTTTAACCTTATTGTCGTTTACAAAAGAAACGGAAATAGGAATTGTAGAAATGGGTGCCAATCATCAAAAAGAAATTGAATTTTTGTGCAATATTGCCCAGCCAGATTATGGATACGTTACTAATTTTGGAAAAGCCCATCTTGAAGGGTTTGGTGGAGTTGAAGGTGTAATTAAAGGGAAAAGTGAAATGTATATTTTTCTAAAAGAAAATAATAAGACTGTTTTTGTAAATCTAGATGATAAAATTCAAAACACCAAGACTACTGATTTTAACAGAATTACGTTTAGCCAAAATGATAAAACTGCAAATGTATTTATTGATTGCGTTATAGCAAATCCATTTGTCAAAATTAAAACAATGGGATTAGAAATTAATTCTCACTTAATCGGTTTGTATAATGCGACTAACATCAATGCAGCGATAACTATTGGAAATTATTTTGACATATTTCCACATGAAATTAAATCAGCCATTGAAAGCTATGTCCCCAAAAATAATCGATCACAGCTACTCAGTAAAGGAACAAACGAAATTATTTTGGATGCTTATAATGCCAATCCAAGTAGTATGAAAGTGGCCTTGGAAAACTTTATACAATTAGAAAAAAAGAACAAATTGGTTATTATTGGTGATATGTATGAACTTGGTGAAGAAAGTATAACAGAACATCAATTAATAGTTGATTTTTTAAATAGCAATAGCAATTTTGAATGTCATTTTGTGGGCAAATATTTTTTTGTTAACAGCATTCATAATGATAACTTTCATTTTCATAATACGTTCGAAGATTTAGCTAATTACCTATCATTAGTTAAACTAGAGCATAAAACAATGCTTATAAAAGGATCTAGAGGAATGGCTTTGGAACGAACATTGGATTTTTTATAAACAAACAAAAATTTCAGTTTTTTTTGTACAAAATATTCAACTTGAAAGGAGTATTTAATTTTATTAATTGTAACTCCTTGGGTGCAATTAATCATATATTCTAACAAAATAACTGCCACTTTCTAATCCCGAAAAATCGATGGTGGATACTACAGTATCACACGACCCGCCTTGGCGGGGACACGCTGCACCGCTTAAAAACAAGACCCGAGACCTTCAGGTCGAACTGGCGAAGCAAAGCCTGTTTCTTTCGAAACAGGCTTTCCACTAAAAAAGCCTGCCTGCCGGCAGGCAGGGCAGCGACCCGAGGGCTTGCCCGAACTGGCGAAGCACATACTCTCCCACACCCGAGCGTAGCGAACAGACGAAGTAAAATGCAGTACTCCCGATCCCGAAACTTCGGGACGGGACGCAAACGGGCTTAA
>JADBYA010000086.1 GCA_020403245.1 Flavobacterium sp.
ATGCCCATCATCACTTCTTCATCACCGCTGATATTTTCATCATCACCACTGATGAATACATCATCATCACCGCTGATAATAGATTGATCTGCCGGCAATGCTAAAATAGATTGATCAGCCGGTGCCGACAAAAATAAATCATCCACATTTCCCACACCGGGAATAAAGGCACCGGCTAAATCTGATGCACCTTTTGCCACCATGCCAAAACCGGCACCGCGCACAATTGGATTTTTATTTCCTACTAAAAATACACCTAATCCTATCGGGATAATTGGTTTAATGGTATCAGGCACCATCGTTAATTTATCAGATACAAATTTTTTTACAAATCCTGCGGCCACTGCTCCGGCCACTACACCCAAAACATCATTAATGGGTAATTTCATTTTTGTCTTTGCCATGTTTTTTTTATTTGTTGCAATTAAATGGATTGCAATATTAATAATTTATTTTTATTTTTTCAAACTTTTACGCGCTTTTTTTACTGCTGCTGCTTTCTTTTTCTTTGCAGCTGCTAATTTACGTTCTAATACTTTAACGGAATCACCGGCCCTTTTTACGGATGGTGTACGCATTAATTTTTTAACGTATGATCCGATGGTTGATCCAATGGATTTTCTTTTTTTGGTTGTTTTTCTTTTTTTAACCGGCATGACTATTTTTTCTTTTTAGTTAATAAATAAATGGCACCTAATGCAGCCACACCGCCAATAATTAATATTGGTGATGGTGTAAATGATGCACCCGGTGTTTTGTCTGCTCCAATTTTTTGGATTCCCTTTTCAATATATTGTTCAGATTCAGCTGATGCAGGATCATTGGGGATCACCGGTTCGCCCGGTTCCGCCTCCGGCACAATTGGAGCATTTGGATCAGTAACATCATCTAAATTCTCATCTTTGCTTTTTGCTTTGATACCTAATAATTTAAATAATGCTGCTGCGGCTGTTAATATTCCTGTGGCCAATGTGATTGCTGTTGCTGTGCTTACCGGCTCCGCATTGATCCCATCATCATTTCTGAAAACATCATCACCTGTTGCCGATATATATTCATCCTCCAATGCACCATTCACACCTTTTGATCCTAAAAATGGCTTTTTTGATTTTCCTTTATCAATGGCCCTTTGTAATGCTGAATAATCACCGCCAATTTTTAACCAAAAATTTTTCACCTTTTCAGGATTCTTTTGCAATGCCTGTTCAAATTTGCTTGCTATGCCTCTGAAATTAATGTTTACTAACACCAAAAATGGCCCGCGTGCCGGTGCCAATCCTACGGTCTTAATTTTATTAAATCCTTTCTTTACAAATGGGGGAATTTTATCCTTTATTTTGTCGCGTAGTTTTCCAAAAAATTTCTTTTTCCTTCCGATGCCCTGAATGTCATTAATGTATGTTTCAACAACTCCAATTGACAGATATCGATCATCTGTCATTAACTCATTTAATGTTGGTTTGTATGCTTTCATTGATTTTTGATTATTATCTTTAATGACCATTGGAACACCGGCTATGTAATTTATTCGCATGTCCTTTTTACTTTTAAATTTATTAATTTCCTTTAAATCCTTTAAACAGGCATCAAATGTATAAATATTTCCTTTATTATCCAAAAAATAATTATATACATGGGAATATGGCCTATTTTCTTTATATGATACAAATCTAAATCCTCCGTTATATTTTGCCGCTTCCATTATACTTAAATATAGTAAACTTATTGATTTACAATCAGCTAATTTAGATTTAAGTATTGCTGATGGGAGCTGTATATTTTGCACTCCGAAATCATCAATTTTATAAGTCACATTGGCCCTGATCCATTTTCCTGTTTTGATGGCATCATTATAAACATTTGATCCGGTTAATCCTATGATCTCAGGAAGATTTGCTTTTTTAGCTTGTTTTATTGCTGCCGGTGCTGCAATGGCCATTGAATAAATAATATCATCTGTGCGGCCATCATCCAATGCTTTAATTATTTTCATGGTATTTTTCCCTGTATCTATATAAATCCTCGTATTTTTCTTTTTGCCTTGCCTCCATTTCCATCGGCATCGTATCATATCCAATAAACACTAATTGAAAAAAATATCTTACATAAAACATAATTAATCCCATCCTTTTGTATTGTTTCCAATGAATCAAATCATGTTGTAAAATATGATCATCATTTTTGTATTTTTCTTTTATAAAAATACCGAATGGAGGAATAGTCATTGCCCTGAATGGAGGCAATAAATATTTGACATAATATATTTTTGGATTTTTACACATTTGCTGAATATGAAAAATTTACCTGTCCTAAATCAGTATTAACAAATCCCTGAACACCGGCTGTAACTTTTTCTTTATTCGTTAATATATTAATGACTGTTTGCACAATGCTTAAATTTTTCACTGATAATTCAATTGTAACAATTTCAGTTTTTTTGGGAGCAATTACAAAAGGTAAATTTTTCTGAACATCACCGATGATATTATTATTAACGATTATATCAACATCAATTCCATTTACTTTTACACTGAAATTTGAATCATTAGTAATTTTTAATTTTAGATTAAAAACTAACTGCATGATATTTGTTTTTTGCGTATTTATCGCAATATCAATTGGCTTTATAATCAGATTTTCAATTGCCGTTTTTTTTCCTGTTAAAAAATAATATGCTGCTGCTGCTGCTGCTGCAATACCGATTAAAAAGTTAGTTTTCATTTTACCATAAAATTTTTGATGAATAATATCCCGGTGATCCTTTTATTTTTTTATTGTGTGCCGATATACGATACATTGGGCAAATATCTAATTTTTTTCCGATATGCACAAAGATTTTTTGTCGGCTTAAATGATGAAATTTGTTCACCGGTGAATGGATCAATCCAATTGTCATTCATCCATAAATAAAAATTATCATACAATTTTTTAGGATCATGCAATGTTTCATCCATTACCTCCGATTGATATTCCTTTATTTTTTCAGATACCATTTTTATTTTTCCCATCGGTTGTATGATCCTAATTTTTTCAATGGCCCTAAAAATAATATCTAATGCCTCAGGGAATGCCCATTCATCCTTTACTTTTGTTCCATTCCTGTATTCATCACCGGTGTTTGATGTTAGCTTTGTAAAGTATTTGAATAAATCTTTATAAGAATAGGCCTCCGTTTGATCCTGTGCCAAAATATTTGCATCAGGATAATATTGCAGCCATTCATGGATTAATTCATTTCCTGTTTGTTTACTATCTAAAATAAAATGGAAATGTGGATGATAGTCATTTCTTTTAGGATTATATGTGCATTCCAATTTCCTGATGCCTCTAATTAATGACTTTTTTTGCTTTCGCCTATTATCCTGAATTCTTTTAACATTTTTGATCATTCCTTTAATGGCCATTTCTAATTTATCAGCTGTGACATTTGGAATGGTCAATGTTACGAATTCCTGTTCCGGCATCTGATCCAACACC
>JADBYA010000087.1 GCA_020403245.1 Flavobacterium sp.
ATCGTTGTTATCCGCCTTTCTAACTGCCTGTATGTAGTTGCTCCTTGCTTCGGTGGCTTTCACTAAATTAGTACTGCCCCAAGAAAAGAATTGGCTGTTGTACAATTTTTCCATTATCAAATCTGCAATCAAACGAGAATGTCTTCCGTTTCCGTTGGCAAAACAATGGATACTCACTAAACGATGTTTAAAACGAATTGCTAATTCTTCCGAATCGTACGTGTTGTTTTCCTGCCAAAATATAGCATCATCTAATAACTGCTTCAGTTCAATGCCTATTAGATAACTCTTGATACCAATGTTCTTTTCAGAGGTTCTAAACGTTCCTGCCCATTTCCAAACTTCGCCATACATACGCTTATGAAGGTCTTTGATGAATTTTTCTGAAAACATTTGTTCTGCCTTTAGTTTTTTACCAAAAGTCCATTGAATCGCTTTCTCAATATTTAGTTGCTCAAATTCGTCCAATTCCTCACGAGTGGTTATAGAAGGAATACGCAACCCTTCTTTTTCTTCCTCATCTAAAGGCGTTTGACCGTCTATGTATTCAATCGTTAATCCCATAGGTATTTTGGCATTTCACTTTTAATCTCATTTGTTTTTTGAGCAATGGCTTTTTCTATGCGTTCCTTTGAATTTTGTTGGTCTTCCAACGTCATCGTATTGTTAGTTCTCATCACTATCTCGGTGGCTAACTCATTTGCACGTTTTTCTATCATTTGCTCTAACGATTCGTGTTTGGAAACAAAACCATATATCAACTGCATATCCATAGCATTGGCAACGTCACGTAAAGTATTTAAGGTGATTGTTCCTGCTACTTCTCTGCTCTCCATATCTTTTAGACTTTGAGGTGTAATAGAAATTTTAGCACCCAATTGTCGTAACGACATTTTCAATGCTATTCTCAATGTATTTATCCAACCTCTTGAAGGAATAGAAGTATCTTTAAGCGACTTGAAAGTCAGCAACTTTTTATCTACTTGTTCTAATATTAATTGTTGCTTTGTATTTTTCATAAACCTATAAACGTAAAATTAAAACACAAATTTAAGTTTTTAGATTTAAAATAAAAAATATATTTATGCTTTTAGACTTATTTTTTTTAAAATCCATTTTTGAAATTTTAACCCATACATAACATTAATAAATAAAGTAAAAGGAATTAAAATAATTTCTATAATTGAAAATACAAATTCCAATTTTGACCAATTATCCACATTTATATAAGTTAGCGGGTCTGAATAAACAAGATTTGAGTTAAAAACTAATGACAAAAACTTTATTAATATTAAAATTGGTAAAATGAATATTGATAAATACCTACAAACTATTGAAATGAGTATGTTGAATCTTTCTCTTTTTTCAATTAATTTAAAATATTTTTCCCTAAAAGCACCACCAAATGTTTCTTCAAATATTTTAACTAATTCCAAATCTTCTTTTTCTTTTTCTTCAATTTTGCTTAACCTACCCATCAATTCTTTCAAACTGATTTCATCAAAAAGATTTGTTATGTAATAATCTACATCATATTCATCATTATTTGCTTTTTCAGCGAGAGTAATTACTTTATCAATAACTTCAAGTTCTTTTTCAGTATAATCTTCAATGAAAGCATTTGAATAAATCATAAATTGTTTGAAAACCTCAATATAATCTGCACTTATTTCACTTCGATTAGAAATTGTTCTCAATAATTCTGTAGGCAGAATACAAACACTTTTAGAATTGTCTTCGTTCAAAGTTCTTATTTTTCCATCTATTTTTAAAGTAGCCCCATCCGTAGTTATAAGCCAATATTTGATGTCATATATATTATAATTATTTGCTTCTCTTAAACTATCTATAAAAAGCAATAATTTTGAAATATGATTGATTCTTGAATTACTTTTTTCAGTTAATGAAAGAGCGTCTATTAAGTTATCAAATTTCTCAATTGAATATGTGATTTTCTTGTCATCTATCTGAATAGAATCTCCAATTATTGATTTTAATTTTGCTAAAACATTATTGAAATGTAATAAAAAATCTTCCTTTCCTGTGATTTTTCCTTTTTGTTTTAGTCTAAGATACAAGTTGATTGTATCATTCTTTTTATTACTTAACTCATCAAATTTCAACAATGATTCATCAGAATGGTTCAATAACTTTTGAACTTTATCTATTAAATTTTTTACGTTTATTTGAGTCTCATTTACAGTTGTTGAATGAACTAAAAATTTAACTCCTTCAATTTTTTTAAGAATTCCAATAAGTTCTAATGTCCTATGTTCTCTTAATTCATTATCAAAACCAAATAACCTAATGATAAATGAACTGTCAAGATAGAAGACTTTATTTTTGTATGTTTCATTCAATGTTTTGTCAACATTAGGGTTATAATGTAACTTCAAAAAATCAAATATTTTATATAATAAAACTTTAATTATCTCATTTAATTCAGAATTAGAATTTAAAATCATACTATTATAAATGCGACAATCTTCAATAGAATAATGTCCATTTTTATCGGGTACTAAAATCTCTTCTAAATCATTAGCGTCCTTTGAGGTAATAAGTTGTTTAAGAAAAGTTAAATTTCTTCTAAATAAGGTAGTTAATAATATTTCTTTTACAATTTCAGCTTTTGAATTATCAATGCTATCTATTTTCAAAAAATTAATTATATAATCATCTAATTTAATATAGTAATTCTTATAACTACTTAAAAGATTGTATTGTACAGACTTAATTTTAAAAGGAGTTTCAATTTTAAAATTATCAGGTAATTCAAAATAAGGTTTATATTCCTTATTTAAAAGTATTTGTTCTAATGCTTCAGGTTTTATATTAATTCCAATCTCAATTAATTTTTGAGATATTTCAAATAAGTTTAAAAAGTTATTTCCATTATTCAAAAAGGTATCTAATACAAGCGTGAAGTGCGTTTTATCGGACTGTTTACCATTAAGTTTTGAAAACAGAAAATAAAGTCTTTTTTCTTTAATAATTTTATCTGCCATAACATTTTTTTATTTTACACTTCTATCGTTCTATTCATCAATCTTGGCAACAGTATATCTCTCGCTTCTTTGAGTTTTTGGTTCATTTCAAACAAACATCTTCTATTTTCAAATATAGATTTGGTCTTTAAACCAAAATCTAAAATTAAATCAGAATTTGGAAATCCAAACTTATATTCTCGAGCATATTTCAAACTTATAAACTTTTGATTTGAGCCAAGTAGACCTTGAAGAAATAATTTTTTATTCATATCGTTTGTTAAAAAACAATACAAAAAATTTGTATGTTCAGTCAAGGGCTTAAAAATTATTACATTTTTACAACTATACTCAAAATTTTCAGAAACTATAGCAGTACTTCCAACAGTACCAATATTTGAATACATAATATCTCCTATATCCAAATAACTTCTTGATTTTATTTTTTCGTGGTCTTCTTGACTTATAAAATAAGAATTTGAAAAATCAACGAATCCATCAATAAGATTTTTGCCTGTAATTAAAGGAAATCCATTTTCTGTTGGCTTAGGACTATCGTGAGTTCCATCCGTTATCTTCGTGTTTAATTCTGATAGTTTCTTCATCTCCCACCCCACAGGCAAACCACTCTCCTTATCAAATGCTGTATGCTCATAATTAGGAAAACGGAAATTCACAAACCATTCTTTGTAAATATTTTGTGCTGTTTCCTCCAATAGTTTAATGCGTTTGAGATTGTTTTCTATTAAATCATCGTAAGTTGAAAGTATGGAGGCAATGCGTTTTTGGGTTTCGAGTGGAGGATAATGAACTTTTAATTTTGATAAATCAGATGCTCTAATACCTGCTTGAACTCCTTGTTGAACAAGACTTTTTAGATTATTTACAGAAGATTTAAAA
>JADBYA010000088.1 GCA_020403245.1 Flavobacterium sp.
GAGTCCGGTAGACTTGTGCGCCTTTGGTGTAAGTGTTCTTTGATAATTTACAGAGCCTGCCCCAACAGAATTGTTCGGGGTGACGCATGTGAGGGGGCCACTTCTCTAAGAAATCGAGCTGAGCGAGATTCGCCCATACCACAAACAAAATAATAGCCGCCATGGGCAAACGCATTATTATCCGTTTGGACTTACCATTGCGGGCATCAGTTCCAAAGCAGCTGGCTCTTTAGACAATAAGTATGAATACAACGGAAAGGAAAAGCAGGAGAAGGAGTTTGCTGATGGAAGTGGGTTGGAGTGGTATGATTACGGGGCGAGGATGTTAGACCCGCAAATAGGGAGATGGAATACTGTTGACCCGATGGCAGAGAAAATGTCTTTTATTAGCCCATATAATTATGGCTTTAATAATCTAATACGTTGTATAGACCCTAATGGTATGGAACCAGACGACCCTATTAAGAAAAACGTAATTGTATTTATCCAAGGAGAAGATCAAGATAAGTTTAAAAATTCTAAAGACTATGACATGGGACAATGGCACATGATTGTTGCTAAAGATATAAATGATGCTAACTCTCAGTTATCTTCTTATGTTGGCGACAATAGTATTTCTAATCTTGTTATCAGTTCACATGGTGGAAAAAATGGGGCAGATTGGTTGCCTAATGAAAGCTTTACTATTGGAGGCAATTCGTTAGAATCTTTTAACAAAGGAGATTTGCAAAAAAATCCGGAAATGGTGAATCGAGTTGAAGCAATTGAATCAGTTCAGTCGATGGTCGGAAAAGTATATAAAGGTGGTAATCTTGTCATTACTGGTTGCAATTCTGCAGCAGGTTCAGAATGTAAAAAATTTGATACAGTGTTGATAAGAGCTACGGGTAATCAAGTCAACATTTATGCTAATCAAGATGAATCAAGAGCTGCATTTCAAATTGATAAAAAAGGAAATCCTATTGATTATGGGGTTGTTAAACCTGGGAAAGGGGGGTCTTACTGGCTCTGCTGATTTTAATCAAGGTTGGAGAATGTTCAGTTCCGATTCCAATGGTAATTCGACTATGACTAATCTTAAAAGTGTTACTGAAAATGCAGGAAATATCAGGTTAAACACTTATTCAGGATCTCCAGTAGAAATGTTAAAACGAAAACGTTAGTTATGTTAAGGAACATCTTGTTTTCTTTACTTATTATTTCCTCTACTGTTGTTTTTTCACAAGAGAAAGCAAATGAATTTAATATATGTAGTGTATCAAAATTAGTGTTTGAGGGAAATGGAAAGCAAAAGATAGTATTGCTTAAGAAGTCTTATTTTAATCATCTTGGATTATTAGTTAAAGAGCAAAAATTTAGTACAGGAACTCTTTCTGAAGAATCTTTTTTCTATTATAAAGACACTTTACTGTATCGTTCAGAGTTCCTTGATTTTGATAAAAATAGGTCAACGTGTTTTTTTTTATATGATAAAAAAATTCTTCATGAGAAAATTGAGGAACCAGAGAAGGGAGTGATAATAAAAACAGAATATAAGTATGATAAGAATGCGAATTTGATTTGCAAATTAATTAATGAGTTTTACATGGGTTGTTCTGTAAGTAAGTCACAACTTCTGACTTTTTATAATTCACTTGGGCATAAATCAGAAGAACAACTAATTAATAATAATGATACGGTTTGTAAAACTATTTTTGTTTATGATGATAGAAATCAGTTAGTTAAAAAAACAGATTTTTTAAAGAACCGCTCTTTAGTCAATACAGATAATTTTGAATATGATAGCTTTGGAAATTTGATAAAAAAAACAGTTTTAGAGTCAGATAAATTACTTAGGACTGAAGAATATACGTATGAAAGTAATAGAATAGTCAGTATTGTTTTAAAAAGCAAAAATGGTGATATAATGAGCACTGAAAACAGAGTTTACAATCAGTTAGGTTTAATAAAAATTTCAAAGCATAATTTGAAACTAAATAAAAAAGAGATTGAATTATATGAAAGCGGTCAAATTAAGGAAGCAGAATTTTGGGAGGACAATAAACTATCAAGCAAGTTTATTTACACTTATACAGTTACTAAATAACCTTTAAGTGAAGTAATTAAGTCTTAATCTGACAGTTGGGATTAGATTTGTTATAACAAAAAACCAATTTTTAACCTCAAACTGTCAAAAATGAAATAGGAGATTACCGAAATTCACAAATTAAACACGGTCTGTTTAAAGAGGTACATACAATTGGACATACAACTTCTGCTACAGCTAATCCCCTTCCTATTTAAAAGGCTAATATTATTAAAGCTCCAACACCTAATGGAGCAGTTAAATTAGCTAGAGCAACTACACCGAATATAAATAGAGTAACTAAAAACAAAATAATGAAAGCAGCTAAACAGAAGCAGCAAATTGCCGAGTCTATTAATTCTGCTTCTGGATCATTGGTTAATGGAGTTGCTACAGGTGCACCAGGAGAACTAATTAAGCGGAAAGTTGATAAAGCAATTAATTAAAGTGATATGAAGTGGTTAAAAAAATATTCTATTTTAATTTTATTACTTGGATGGTTGAGTTATATAATAATTGAAAAAACAATCAATAATTATCGCTTAAAAAAATATGGTATAGTTTGCAAGGGAGTGATACAAAACAAAAAGTACATCGGTGGCAAGGGCACTATTAATCTCGGATACTATTTTAAAACTCAAAAAGGTGAATTTTTTAATGGAGAAACTAATAATGAAAATTATAATATTGGCGATAGTATTTATATCTTGTACTTAAAGAGTAATCCTGATATAAATGCTTCAAAAACTTTTATTGATAAATATTGATAATGAAAAAAATCCTAATTCAAACAAAAGTTCAGTTTCTTTAATTATTCATATATCAAATTAGCCATTTGAATTTATAAAATTTATTAAAAATTATGTAGTTTGTAAATTTTATTTCGCATTGTCCTTTGACAGTAGAGGAGAATATGCGCTTCCAAGTTGAAATCAAATTCGATTTGAACGTATCCCTTTTAACAGATGGTGTTTGAGTTGTGAATTTCGGTAATTTTTTTCTTTCTCATATTTCAGACACTGTTATTTGTAGAATTCGGGCTTGTGTGAGCGTGAGAGTGAGTGTGAGAAATTTCGAGTCTGGTTTAGGCTTCTACACTCACACTACACACCCACACTGGAATGAAATCAGAGTGATACGCCTGCGGCGCACAAGGTTTGAGAGCGAGTGCGATATTTTCCCATGCCGCATAGTCCTGCTTAGCTTCGCTGCAGCAGCTCGTGCGCCTTTGGTGTAAGACTATTCGGCGAAGATTCTTATTGTTCGGAATGTAAAGAATTAACCACACTCAACCTACACACCCAAACTGGCTTTTACCTGGTGCTGATTGAGAATTCAAAACTTTTGTAAAAACCGGCTTACCGATTTCCCAAAATGGATACCTTTATGTCTATACCAGCAATGAGAGTCCGGTAGACGTGTTCTTTGATAACCTTCAAGTTTCTCATATTAGA
>JADBYA010000089.1 GCA_020403245.1 Flavobacterium sp.
CCAGGGGAAGAAAGTTACTTTCGATGCAGATCATTTTCCCGATGATTTCGATTCAACATATCAGTTTGTGGAAAGAACAGACCGCTTGGTGAAGAAGGGCAATGGCTTAGAAGCAGCCATCAAAGATTTTAGCTTACAAACACTCAGCGGAACGGATACAACATCAGCTCTGCTGAGTACATCGGGCAACTATCTGCTTGTTTTTGCGCAAAATTGTCGCGATGTGGCAGAATGGAGGGAAAAATATGAAGAGGTTAGGACTGCAGCATTGCAGAAAGGAATTCCTGTACTTCTCGTAACTGCAGATGCCAGTGAGGCAGCCACTATTTTTAGCGGACACTCGATTTTAAAGGGAGATGCTACTGTTATTAAAACAGCTGCCCGGGTAGTGCCAACCTACTTCCTGATGGAAGGTGGTACCGTGCGTAAAAAAATAGCCGGGGCCAAAGTAAATACACCTGCCGATATTCTTCCCTGAGCAGGAGAAAATAGTAGTAGATGCATGGTTAAACTATCTTATGAGGTGGTTTTCATGTGTTTTTCGGATAAAAGTCAACTTCTCTTCTATTTCAACTTTGATAAATTGCCACCCGGAAAAGAAGGCTAGAACGACGATATTTAAGTCTTTTTCTATTTTTTTTCAGTCAATTTTAATCTCTGCCATATGCTATACCCTCTTCATTTTTGACGGGGTTAGCAAATCAATCAGAAGAATGAAGGATAGATAGCGTTTCAAATATGAAAATGCTATTTATTTAAGGTGGATATTTTTCTTTTCTGTTGATCAAGCAGAGCCGAAATCCTCCCTGATAGGAAAACGAAGTCTCATTGAGGTGCGATAAGAAAAGGTGATTGTACATCCAATTCAAACAATACATAGTGCTGAATTTACTTATCTTTATTATAAGATGTGAGACTAATAATTATTTAATATAAGTTTATAGACTTATATTTTTATATTATCAGTCTAATAGCTAATATTGTATCAATTTTCGACTAATGAGAAAAGCTGTTATCACGGGGGATATAATTCACTCGACTCAAATAAATGCAGAGCAGAGAAATATTTTATTCGAAAGAATAGCAAATGCACTTAAGCAGTGGGATAATGATTTTAACATGCGAAGTGAAACATTCCGAGGTGACAGTTTTCAGTGTGTTATTGATAGGCCTAAACTCGCGCTTAGGATTGTTTTGATACAAAAAACATTTATCCGAAGTTTGAATCCAAGTGAACTTTTTAAAGTAAAGACGCAGGGTAAATCCAATTCTCAAAAAAAGAAAATTTCTCCACCAAGAATTTTTGATGCAAGAATAGTAATTGGGATTGGCGAAGTTGAATATCTCTCCAATAGATTAGCTTCTTCAGGAGGAGAGGCATTTCAATTATCAGGAGAACTTTTGGACTCAATGAAAAATAAAAAACAATCAATTGGAATAGCTACAAATGACAAATACAATGATGAGTTAACAACTGAATTCAAATTATTAGATGCCTTAATTTCTAAAACTTCGGCATTTCAATGTCAGGTAATTTTCCAAAAATTACTAGGGTTTAAAGAGCAAAAAATTGCAGAGAAATTAAATATTCATCAGTCTGCAGTAAATCAAAGAAGTATGACTGGTAACTGGAATGCCATAGAAACAATGTTAAATCGATTTGAGAAAATATATTCTGATGAAGAATGAAATAGTATTATTCACAACTGACCAAGGCAGTTTACTAATTCGTTTGCTGTTAGCGCATTTTATAAGCGATTTTATTCTGCAAAGCAGCAACATTGTAAACAATAAAAAATGGCTTACAAAACAAATGTTAATTCATGTAGCTATAGTTTTTGTTTCCACCTTAGTCTTAAGTAAAATGCTATTAATAAGTGCAACAATTGCTCTTAGCCATTGGCTCATTGATTCAATAAAAATGCACCTTTTAGAGAAGAAGAAAAGTTGGGAAAGTAGGCTATTTTTTATTGATCAGGGTATTCATATCTTTATACTACTTGTGATTTGGACAATACATTTTAATATATTTCCCAAAGTATTTTCGGCAATCGAGCTGCCTTTTTTTAATTATAAAATCAGTCTGTTATTATTGGCTTATATTTTTATAATGTATCCAACCGGGTATATAATAAAACATTCAATAGCCAAAATAGCACCTAGAATAACAAATGTTCATTTACAGGAAGAGGATGAGTCTATAGAAATTTTAAATGGTGGAAAATTAATCGGACAATTTGAAAGGTTAATCATACTGACATTTGTACTTCTAAACCAATACGAAGCCATTGGATTTCTAATTACAGGAAAAAGCATCATACGATTTGCAGAAAGGGATGGGAAATTAAGAAGCGAATATGTTTTGGTTGGCACATTGATGAGTTTCGCTATCGCTATAATTACCGGTGTAGTTATTAAAAAATTGCTTTTTTTATAGCGTTATTGATAAACTATCTAAAACGTTATGAATTAATTCTATAATGTCTGAGAATCTGACGCTTCATTGCTAACAGATGATAATAATCCAGGCAATAAAATCTCCGGATAAACACAAGCAAGCAGAATAGCTTTTTCGATTGATTTGCTCAAGGACAGCAATTCCGAGATTGACTTAACAATTTAGTCAGTGTTTTCAATTATCGAAACGGAATATCGAAAACAAAAATATTCCTGCATTGAATTTTATTGTTGTAGATAGATTTCTAATTACATAAATGATACATTTATATAATTAAAGCGGCTGCAGGTTTAGTTGTATGACTTCCTGCAACCGCTTTTGGCAAGCACCCGTTAGGTAACGGATAGGGGGGTATTCTTATTTCTTTAACATACCCTTTAC
>JADBYA010000009.1 GCA_020403245.1 Flavobacterium sp.
GAACCAAACTACCAAAAGGATAGCGACATTTTGTATAAGAACGTGTTGTAAATGTATTAAAAAAAGCAACTCAAAATGAATTGCTTTTTGTTTTATTACAGCTCAAAGTGAGGACACTTTGCATAGCACGTTAGTTTTTATTTAGAACTCTTTGAGCAGCTGGGGGACACTTTGCGCAGCTCGTTAGTTTTTATCTAGAACTCATCGCGCAGCTGGCAAAAAACATATCTATGCTTTATTAGATGCTTTCTTGAGAGATGCTAAAACTAAAAAAGCCTATAGCTCTTAAAAACCCAAAAAAAAACACGCCTAAAAGCGTGTTTTAAATTTTCATCTCTATTGTGCAAACAGTTTAAAAAACTGCGCTAACGGTTACCCAATAGCCAAGCCATAGGGTTATTCGGTGTTGTTAGTTTTAATTTCTGTAACCATCGATTTGTACTGGCTTTCAGCTATAATTACACCTCTGTAAAAATAATCTATAAACTTATTAAAGTCAATAGGATTAATACCTTCATCATTTTTAAAAATAGACTTAATATTTTCATAAGCATTTTGAAATGCAATTTTACATTCATCTTTCTTATCTAAACTTTTATAATATTTACCAACCAAATAATATGGAAAAGAACTCAAAGGATCTTTCTCGATATAATCTAAAAGTAGTTTATAATATCTTTCAGGTTTTTTTTCACGATAATAAAATGCTTTGGTTAAAAATAGTATATTGTAGTATTGATAAGATACAGATAGTTTTTCTATACATTCCTCGATCAAAACTAGTGTTTCATCTTTAATATCTCCTATATACATATCTTCAATATATGATTTCAATATTACAGACTTTAAATCAAAATGTGATATTGTTAAAATTTCATTTAATAATTCTAAAGCAAAAATATGGCTATCTGCATAAACAGATGTATTTGTATGTAATAACGCCAAATTAAATTTAGCATTTAAATCTAACGGATTGTCTTCACAAAATTTTTCTAAAAAAGAAATAGCATCAAATTCTTTTCCGTTTTCGTAATAATTTTCAATTCTGTCTTTATAATTCATTATTTTATTACATTAACTTTTGTCGCATCTCTAGCTATTTGCTCCCCTTTTACTACATTAACAGACCTTACAGCACCGTTTTCTACACTAGCACTAATTGTTGCAGACTTTCCATTTATTTTTGTGTAAATATAATTTTCTCCCTCTTTCAATAAACTCATTTTCTCATTTATTGTTTTTGTAGCATTATGCAAAATCTCTTTTTTAGTGCCTAAGTCTAAAATTCCATTTTTTAAATGTTTAGCAGAAAAAATATGTCTTTCAGCATATTTCGCATATAATGCTTTTGGGTTGAATGTAACCCTAGAAGTTGATTGTACAACACTATTAACATTTGTTTCGGCAATTTTAAGTGAATTTTTAGCAAGTTCTTTTACTGCAAATTTGCTTAATCCTTTTATTAAATAATAACCGTCAACGATTGCAAACATTGTTTCTTCTGCTCTGATAACAGTTTCTGCAAAATCAACACTTGATGCTCTGTTAACAGCACCACGGAAACGCATCCCATCCTCTCGTATATCGCTATAATGTTCCATTACTTCAGGAGCTGCTTGTAAAAGTGTTCCTAAATAAGCGTTATCGTCTACTGGTATTGTAATTAGACCAAATAATCCATCAACACTTTTTGATAATGGAAGTTTATTGTCATATGCTTCTGTGGATGTTTCATTTGGAGTTCTATCGCTTTTAAAAGGATGAAATTCAACAGTTGCTCCTTGAGGAGAATGCATAAAGAAAGTATGCTCACTGTTATTTTTAATGATTTCGGAAGATAAAGTTAATTGTGTGTGAGCTTTACCGTCTTTATCAAGCATTTGTTGTGTTTTATAATAGAAATGTATTTCGTCATTTCCGTCAGCATCAACATTATTAACTGGATTATTATCTGCAAACTGATAAGGACTTAACCAAGGTTTATTGACTTTATCTGTTTTGAACCATCTTCCAATTCTAGTATCAAGCATTCTTTCGCCAAAATCTAAACTATTCCCCTCGCCTTTAACTTCATCATCCTTCTCCATACCATTAAACCCGTAACGATATGAAGATGAGCTACCATGACGGTTTGGAACCAAACTACCAAAAGGATAGCGACATTTTGTATAAGAACGTGTTGTAAATGTATTAAAAAAAGCAACTCAAAATGAATTGCTTTTTTGTTTTATTTTTATCATTTACCACTCGAAGGGATTCGCGCGGCAGCGGGGGGTAGTTTTTGGTTTTAAGTGTACAATAATCATAAGAAATCTTATTCGCTCTTAAAAGTATATTAACGTATGCGTATCATTACGATTTTTAGTCATTTTCTTTTTTACTTTCGATGAATTTTGCAATTTTATTGTTGTTTGTCATCAATAAATATCCAATTATAATTTTAAAAAAGGTGAAAATTATCCATCCTGTATTTGGATAATCATTTAATGAATTTCTTTGTTGAAAAAAAATAAAAATGTCTTTTATTAAAATTGGAATATTTTCCACGAGCATTATTCCACCGATTACAATTGTTGAAATTGAAATTATTGTAAAACTTTTAGAATTTAGTTCTATATGTTCATTTTTAAAATCTCTATCAAGCTTTAATTTATCTATTACCCAAGACGTTTTAAACAAGCAAATTTTAAACACAATATAATAAATTATCAAAATTAGCAATAGAATTAAATTTAATATTATGAGACTCTCATTATCTCCGCTTTCATAAGCATAATACATAGTAGAAAACCATTGAGGTATAATTGTTAATGCTCCTAAAACTAAAAGCATTCCTAAAATTTTTATTAATATTGTCCAGAAGGTTTTGATTGTCATTATATTTTTTTGTTTTTCATTTTTATAACCGAACTTAATTATATTTAAAACCTGCCTTTATGATATCTGAAGAGTCAGTAATTTCATTATCTAAATATATTCTAGAATATTTAGGTTCGACGGTTGATAGCTCAACTCTATAATATTTATTTATAATATGCCGTTTATCATTATCAACATATTCACCAGAAAAATGCTTTTCATTATTAAAGTAAAAATAATATCTTGCATATGTGAAGCTCCTCTTTGATTTTATCTCATATATTTTCGCAACAGTTGAAAATCTGTTCTTGTCAATTATTTTGTTTTTGTTTTTTTGGCTATTGAATGCAAAATAAACAAGCAAACTTATTGAGATAAAAAAAATTGAAGCTGATATCTTTTCGTTTCTAGTCATAAAAATCAAAATCCACTACCTGTTTTCTTTTTGTTCCTGAACGATTTATCTATTTCAAAATCAGAAAATGTATTTATAACAGATTTTAAATCGTCTCCCAATTTATTTTCAAATGTTTCAATAGCTCCTTTTTTAGTAAAGTCTAATATATTTGCTGCGGCTTTATAGGTAACGGTGGATGGTGTTTTCCCTATAAAAGAACCTAAAAAGTTGGAACCGAATGTTGAAAAGAATTCTGTATCAAAATTATGAGCTTTCATACCAAAACTTCCATCCTCTAAGAAACCCACAAAAATATTTGACTCTCCAAAATTAGATAAAAAAGGGTTACCTACAACACTCGCAAAGACAGTTTGAGAATAATTAAAATTGTCAAAACCGTTATTATACATAAGTTGTCCTACTATATTTGCCATACCGTTGAAAAGAGCTGTTCTGCCAGACGTTTGCCACAGAGATGAACCAAAATAAGAGTTTGCATCCAAAGCTGCTAATGAACTTGTACCTCCTAC
The DNA here is from genome assembly GCA_020403245.1 of Flavobacterium sp. Classification (GTDB taxonomy): domain Bacteria; phylum Bacteroidota; class Bacteroidia; order Flavobacteriales; family Flavobacteriaceae; genus Flavobacterium. The sequence goes on from JADBYA010000009.1 coordinate 3,787, forward strand.
ACCAGCAGCTAAATAATTACTTAACAAAGATGTTCCATACCATGTTGTATAAGAAGCATATGCAGCAGAAGTAGCATATGCAGCAGGTACTGCTACAGGAACAGCTCCTATTGCTACACCGGCAATTGGAGCACCTGCATTTGCAGCGGAAGCTCCCGGACTCTTCCATGGTTCTTTTCTCAACTTAGGTGGTGTTGGAAATAACAACCCCATAATAACACTTCCAGCAGCGGTATTAGATTCTTCCAATCCTTCAAGTTCTACGAATTGAATCGGCTTATTACCACTAAAACTATATGGTGTGTACCAAGGATATTTTTTTGTTAGTGGGTCAATCGCAAAAAACCTCCCCACCCTCGGGTCGTGCATTCTAAAAGTGTAGTTTAAAGACTTCCCTTCGCCTTTTATCTCATCATCTTTTTCTTGCCCTTGAAAGCCGTAACGATAGTCAGCTGTTGAGCCATGACGGTTTGGCACCAAACTACCAAAAGGATAGCGACATTTTGTATAAGAACGTAAGGTAAAGATATTAAAAAAAGCAACTCAAAATGAATTGCTTTTTGTTTTATTACAGCTCAAAGTGAGGACACTTTGCGCAGCTCGTGTAGCACGTTACTTTTTATCTAGAACTCTTTTCGTAGCTGGGAAGCTACTTTCTGAAAATAATATTTTCTGAGTTATATGGATATTTTTTTATTATAACAATTTTTTTGTCTAAATCCTTGATTTCACATTCTGTTCCATGATTTTTACCATTTAAATCAGTATAAAAAGTCGACAAACTACCTGTTTTCAAAACTTTTTCCATATCAACAATCAAATAATCAATCTCATAAACATTTGTAAAATTTTTAAATTTCAGCTTATTTAATATAAAAACTAATTTCCTATTATTTTTGATTTCCTTAGATGCAATAAAATACGAGTCAAAACTTATTAAACTATCTTGATTAATTTTAACTAATGTAGGGTAGGCTTCATATGGAATACAATATTTGTAAGGGATTAAACTTTTTAACGACTCTACTTTTTTTCTTGTAAATTTTATATTTAAATCATTTATGGTCGGTATTTCATTAAAAGAGGGTTTATATGATTCAAGATTCACAGTGGAATCATTATTTTCAAACTCATATCTATAAAAAAACACTTCGTCGTTATTGTTCTGAATAAAATTAAACTTTTCTAACAGTATTGAAGCAATAGAATTAGACTGAATATATGTGTCAGCCAATTTATCAAAAATCAATGTATTATTATGTTTATCAATGAGACTATACAAAATACTATATACTTTTTCAGTCAAATTAATATCCGAAACTTGCATTAAAACTATAGCCTTTCTATCATTTTCTAAATTCATTCTCCCTACTGAATAAAACCTGTTTCGAATAGTGTCTGTCAACTTAATAAAAGGTTCACCATTGTCGTCTTTTAAGCCGTTTTTAATTTCAAAATATGAAAGTTTATTTTTCAGCATTTTCTTTTCATCAATTTTTTCTAAAGTTATTTGATCGAATATTATTGGAAACTTTTCTAATAAAGGGAATTTCTCAAAAAGAATATTAATATCTTTAGTTTGAGATCTTGCAAAGAAGAAATTACTACTAATGATAATAGTTATAATTATTTTGTTTGTTCTAAACATTTTTTATCAATCGCTTTTCTCTGTTTTTTTATCGCCTTCTCTAACTCTCTCTTTAGTAGACATGGATTCTATATAAACATCGGTTCCAACATTCTCTTCCAAATTTTCCCATTCAACATCAACCTCTAACCTTATCACAATTCCATTCGGATTTTTTACATCATTAACTTTAACTGTACTATTTGAATTTAACTTCTCTACTTGTCTTATTTCGACATTAGAACCAGAAAGATTGTCCAATAGCTCTTTAATATATGGGCTTCTTATGTCTGTCGCTTCAATAACAACTTTCGGCACTAATCTGTAATCTACAACGGTACTTTTGGACTTTTCTTCTTTTACTTTAACAAATTTTTCTCCAAAAACTTTTGCATAAGCTTTAGATGTTGACGAATTTTCAGAAGTACTCCCCTTCATTTTATCAAGTTCTCCTTTAAATCTTAATATCACGGGAGACGATTTTTCATTAAATTCCTGCACTAATTCACTTGCTCCCATTTTAGTATTATATTCACTTTTTAATGTAAATTTGAGTCCTCCAGTATCCAATTCACCTACATTGACACTCATAGGTTTACCGAATGAAGTTTGACCAAATTGAGTCCAACCTCCAAATTTTATACATTTTGAATGATCATCAGTATATTTTATTACACCAAATTTAATGTCTGATTCAAAAACAACTCTTGTATTGAATTTCAAAGTCTCACAATCTTGTTCATTAATTACTCTAAACGATTCCAATCCTTCTAATTCACCTGAATCAATCACTCTATTTTCGCTAAAAGCATAAGGTGAATTCCACGGATATTTTCCTTCCAAAGGATCAATCGCAAAAAACCTCCCCACCCTCGGGTCGTGCATCCTAAAAGTGTAATTGAGTGAATTCCCTTCCCCTTTTATTTCATCATCTTTTTCTTGCCCTTGGAAGCCGTAACGGTAGTCAGTAGTTGAGCCATGACGGTTTGGCACAAGGCTTCCAAAAGTACAGTAGTCATATAACTAAAAGACAGCTAGAATCTGAAACTAGTTCAGATTAAAGAACGTGTTGTAAATGTATTAAAAAAAGCAACTCAAAATGAATTGCTTTTTTGTTTTATTATAGCTCAAAGTGAGGGCACTTTGTCAGCTGGGGCACTATTGGAATTTTATATTGAATAAATCTCTTTTTTTTATCCAAAAAAAGGATTTTTCATTATTTATATATTTTATTTTCACCCATTCTCCATTTTCTTGGAAGATTAATACAATATCATTTTTCACTAAATAAGATTTCTTTTTTGTCAATTGGTTTGGACTTATATATAATGAACTTTTTTCTTGTTTTATAAAATCAAATTTACAATTTTCCCATTTTGAATTACTTGAATAATCAAAAGTCCATCCTCTCTTTATATCAATTATTCTTTGGCATGGTAATAACATTTCGTCTGTTTCAAATGTAATTATTTTATCGGAATAAGTTAAACTTCCTCTACTGATTGTTTCGTCAATAGGATTGTAAATAGAGATGAGCTTATTTTCATCTTCCAGTTTGCCCCAAAAAAACAATCTACAATTCACTTCTTCACTTATGTTAATATATCCATATAAATGTTCATTATCAATGAAAACTTCTAATTGTCCATCATCATATTTTCCGCATTTTATTTGTTTATTATTTTGAGCAGTACAGCTTAGTGTAATAATTATTAATGAAATATTTATTATTATTTTATTTAGATAATTTTTCATATTCTTTTTCCATTTTAACATCATATTTGTTGTCTTTATAACTTGGTCCATTATACAATTCTGCAAACTTCGTGAAATTTTTATCCTGCAATGCCTTTAACAATGAAGGGGTATTTTCAACGAAGTTTAAAAATGAACTAACTTGTCCTTCATATGTAGCTTGAGCAGCTACAAACTCCTGAACGGAATTATATCCCGCTTCTTTATAGTTAAATCCCATTATTTGTCCAAAACCATAAGATGTAGACATCATTGCAGCACTCTCATCAAGAGCAGTAGCTTTTTCATAAGTTTTTGGCCCGTGATACTTACTATCTCTTTCGCTATAATTATAAACCAAATCACTGTTTGTTTTTGATAATTCATTAACATCATAACCCTCTTTTTTTAGATGTTTTTTAAATTGATGTCCCTCAAATCTGACTTTAACGCTACCATCATCATAAAACCCTCCTCCTGAAGATTCTACAATTGCAACTGCTTGTACTGCATTTGCGTCAGCATTTAATTTTTTCGCAATCGATTTATAGTCAATAGATGTACTAGCACTACTAGCGATTTCACCAGCACCAACTTTATTTAAAGCAGGCTTAGAGTCTTTATTAACTATAGGTACTGCGGGTTTGTTTGGAGCATTGTCAGGTAAACCAGGAGTTGTGCTTGAGCTAAATGTTTTGTCAAGCCACCTGCTAATGGAACTCTTCGTGCTTTCCCACCATTCATTACCCACAGTTTCAAATTGTGTCCTAGAACCGCCTTCTAATCCATCAATGTCAATATTTCTTATTGGATCGTTTTGGGCAAATTGATATGGTGTTAGCCAAGGATAAGATTGAAATAAAGGATCTTGAGATAAAAATTTACCTATTCTTGCATCATAAATTCTAAAACCATAATCATATTGTACACCCTCTCCCTTCACTTCATCATCCTTTTCCTTTCCGTTAAACCCATAACGATATGAGGATGAGCTACCATGACGGTTAGGCACCAAACTACCAAAAGGATAGTAATCTACTATGTGGTAATAGCAATAAAAATAAGAACTTCAGGTTGATCAAAAAACATCAAATTTGTCATTATTGATACAAAAACAACTAATATTTATCAAATATAAATATTATTTTTAAACCATTAATTTCTTTGTTTTATTTTATTTATAAATGTGTTATATTGCATTACTTTAAAAAAATTAATATTTTGAAAACATTTCGAATTTATAGATTATTAGCCATTGTAATGGTTTTTTTATTACTTTCTTTTCAAGATTATGAACCTGAGTTAAAAAAGAGAATTACGGATACAGCTTTCAGGTATGAATTTTATGTTACAACAAAAGAACCTGAAATTAGAGCAGGACGAATGTATTATTGGTTCAGAGCAGGTGCTATACATAATTCAGAAAATGGGGTTTCGGGACAATTGCTTAACAATGTATTTGAAAAATTCTACCTGAATAATCAATTGGCTGAAAAAGGAGAATTCAGTAAAGGACTAAAAGTGGGTTTATGGAAAACCTGGCATACAAACGGTGTGCTCGAATCAATTCAGTATTGGAATGAAGGCAGAAAAAAAGGAACTTATTATCAATACAGCAATAAAGGAGAGATTATTGAAAAAGGGCGCTATAGTGCTGACAAAAAACAAGGTCAATGGATTAATTTTGTATCAAAAGATACAATAGAATACAACAACGGTTTAATTAAGGTTTTAAGCGAAACAGAAATAGCAAGGCAGACCAAAAGAAAAGAAAAGGAAGCCAAAAGAAAGCTGAAAAGGGAAGAAAAGGAAAAGGAGAAACTCGAAAAAGGGAAACTGTCCGAAAAGGATAATGATGTAAAAGGAAGTACTCCTAAACCAGGAAATGAAGCTGACGAAAAAGAAAAAAGTAAAGCAACTTTTCAAAATAAAAAAAATGATTCTAAACCTAAGAAAGATAATTTCTTAAAAAGATTGTTTTCAAAAAAGGAAAAATCAAATGATAAAGGCCAATAGCTTGCTTTATGCCGTGTATGTTTGTTTACTAGTTTCAATACTATGTGGTGCCCTGTTGTATTTTTCAAGTTTATATACCATGCTCAATACGTTTTACAACACTAGAGAAGAGATGTATATTCAAAATCAGTCAGCTATGAATTATGGACTAAGTCAGGGCGATACTGAAAATACAATACTCAACGACGAAAACGGAATTGTATCTAGTGCTGAGATAAAATCATACGGTTTACTTAATGTAATCATCGTAAAGAGCATATTTAAAAAAGACACCATTGCTTCAGCTCAATTAATTGGGCATTATGCTTCTGACCAGACAGCCCTATATTTGACAAATTTTTCTAATGGATTGTCTTATGCTGGTAATGTTACTTTAATAGGAGATAAAAAATTACCCAGTAAATTTATTGACGAAAAATATGTAAACAATTCTCTCGGAAATTTGAAAGCTTCAGGAAAAATAGAACTGTCAACTAATGTGCTTCCTGAAATAAGCTCGGATTTTAAACAAATGTTTGTGGCTGAAACAACCATTCGCGTATTGCTTAAAGATATCGAAATGATCAAGGATTCCATCTACTTTAATTCCTTTTTTAATAAAGCTATCAATGTGCAATTGACTTCGCCTTTACTTCAGAATAAAATTATAAAAGGGAATTTTATTTTACACGCTAAAGATTCCATTGTGATTACTGCAAATGATGTATTGGAAGATGTGATTGTAAAGGCACCTGTAGTTAGAATTAGCAAAGGTTTTAAGGGTAATATTCAAGTTTTTGCTGATAAAAAAATAATGCTTGAGGACAATGTTACCCTTTCCTATCCTTCAGTACTATGCGTTTATAATACTTCCGCTGAAAAAAGTCAGCTGGTTATTAATGAAGACAGTACTGTATATGGAGCTGTTGTACTTTTTGGTAATCCTATACACAGTTTAGACGATAACAGTGTGCTTCTAAAAGAAAAAACAAAAATAGTAGGAGTTGTGTATTGCACAGGAAAGCTTATGATAGGCGGAAGTGTATATGGCTCAGTTTATACTAATAGAATTTTTAGCCAAACCGCATCTGCCAATTATGAGAATTGCATAATCAATGGAAATATAGATGTTACTAAAAGACCTGATTATTTCATTTCGATTTCGTTGTTTAAAAACAAGAATGAACCCTATGGCGTGTTTAAGAAAGTATTATAGACTTCGGGCAAACTCTATTTTAGAGTCGGTAATCGCTTTGTGCATCATTGCAATATGCTTGTACGTGGCTATATTGGTTTATGCAGCTGTTTTTACACCTAAAACTTCAGCTAAATTTTATAGTGCAAGGAACAAACTGTCGGAAATTTATTTTATGGCTCAAGTGAATCCGGATTCGATTGAGAAAATGGGAAATGATCATTTACTAATTCATCAGGAATGGATTAACAGTAATTTGCAACAAATCAATATTGAATACAAAGACAGCACCGGTGTAACTAGTAAGAATAACTTTTATGTTCAAAATTAAAAATAATTTAAAAATGGTAAAAGCCTTTTCTGTGGTAGAAGCGGCATTTAGTATGGTTATTACGGCTATTGTTATTGGGTTGGTTTTTATTGTTTTTGCCATTTTGTCTGAAAGAATGCTCGATTTTAAAAATCAAAATCAGTTTGTTGCCGATATGAATCGGTTGACGTATGCCCTGAATAAAGATATTTTTGACAGTGAAAAAATGTCAAGCAACGATGAAAGCATTTCATTTAACTACTATTCAGGTGACATGGTAAAGTATCTTCGATATGATGGCTATACTATTAGAGCTAAAGAAGGTTTTCTAGATACTTTTAAAATTCCCATCACTCGTTTTATAATTGATACTATAAGAAAAAAAAATAACCGAATAGTTTTTCAGCGACTTAATTTAAAACTAAATGTCAATAAACAGCCAATGAGTTTGAAGTTTTTTAAAAGAGTTAATTCCAATCAATTAATGGAAAATTATAAGTAATTATGGGTATCGATTTAAGTCAATATAAAAGTAATCCTGTAGAAAAAAAAGAATTTAATTTTGAAATAAAATCTTTAACAGCAGCCAAGAAACTCTCGGATAAGAAGAAAGAAGTTTTTTATAGAGAGCTTGGGATGCTATTAAAATCAGGAGTTGATTTTAAGAAAGCGTTGGAAATTTTGAGTCACCAAGCAAAATCAAAATTAGAACAAAGTATTATCTTGGATATTAAGGAAAAGGTTGTGTTTGGTAAGAGCATCTGTGAAGCCATGATTAGCACCAATCAATTTTCACCTTATGAATATTATAGCATTCAAATTGGAGAAGAAACCAGAAAATTGGAAGAAGTACTGAACGAACTACAGAAATTTTTCAGCAGAAAAATTCAGATGCGTCGACAAATTATTTCTGTTTTGACCTACCCAAGCATAGTTATGTTGGTAACTATTTCAGTGCTTTATTTTATGCTGAATAAAGTGGTGCCGATGTTTAGCTCTGTTTTTAAACAGTTTGGAAGTGAGTTGCCTAAAAGCACTCAAATGATTATTAAAATATCAAATCACTCAGGAGCATTATTTTTATTTTTATTTTTATTTATAATAGGATTAGTTGTTTTTCATCATCTTTTTAAGGAAAAAGATTTTTATAGAGATTTTACCTCTAAAATGGTTTTGAAAATACCTTATTTTGGAAATCTAATTAAGAAAATATACATATCACGATTTTGTCAATCAATGAATTTGCTGACTTCATCAAAAACTTCGTTAATCACTTCATTATCATTAACGTCAAAAATGATAGGTTTTTATCCAATTGAAAAATCAATTGAAAGCATTAAAAGTGATGTTACAAAGGGAGTTTCGTTAAGTGATAGTTTGAAAAAGCATAGTGTGTATGAAAACAAAATGGTTTCGATGATAGAGGTAGCGGAGCAAGTTAATCAATTGGATGTAATGTTCGAAAGACTAACAGAACAATATAACGAAGAAATAAATCATCAGACCAAAATGATTGGGGTGATTTTAGAACCCATGATTATTATTTTTATTGGAGTTATCGTAGGAGTGATAATGATTTCCATGTATGCTCCAATGTTTGATTTGAGTAAAATTATTAAAAATTAAAGTTATTAAAAAAACTTGTAGGGTTTAAAAAAAAATCTTTAATTAGAACACTAATTATTAATCATTCAACATGGTTAATTTGAGAGCTACATAAACAACAAAAGAAATGAAAAAATTAGATTTAAAATTGTTAAAAACTATAAAATCAGGAATGGTCAAAGCCTATTCGATGACAGAAATACTGATAGTTTTGTGTATTATTGGAATTATTCTTTTAATGGTTCTTCCAAATCAAACCGCTGTTATAAGTCAGGCAAAAGCAATCGAAGCCCAGGCAATGCTTAATCAGGTTTACGGGTTAGAAAAAAGTCATTTTTATCGCTATTCAAAATATTCCAATAGTTTAGAAGAAATAGGTTTTGAACAAGAGCTAACAGTAGATCAAGGAGGACAAGCTGTTTATAAAATTGAAATAGTTGAAGCCACAAATGAGTCTTTTTCAGCAAGGGCAACTTCAGTATCTGATTTGGATAGCGATGGTGCGTTTAATACATGGGAAATCGATAATAAAAAAATATTAACAGAAGTAACCAAAGAATAAATTGGATATTATTGTATTAGGATTGTTATTGTGTTTAGCTGTTGTGTTTTATCAGGATTTAAAGTTCAGAAGAATTCATGTTGTGTTACCCGCTTTAATTTTTATTTTCTCGATGGTGTTGTTTACGAGAAAGCCAGAAATGAACAGCACGGTTTTCATTATAAACATGTTATTTTTTCTACTTATAATTATAATTTTAGTAGTATATATGAGTCTTAAAAATAAAAAGTTTATAAATCCCTTTACCAATTATTTTGGGTTAGGAGATTTTCTTTTTTTTTTAAGCGTTACACCATTATTTTTAACTTATAATTTCATTTTATTTTTTATACTAACTATGGTTTTTTCTATCATACTACAAATATTGTTTCAAAAAAGAATGAAAGAAAAAACAATTCCTTTAGCTGGTTTTTCAGCCCTTTTGTTAATGCTGTTGGTACTAAAAGATTTTTTGCTTGATTATTCTAAAATAACCGTTTTATAAGACTATGCAGGAAATTAGCATTACTACCGAAAATCAGCATATTATTTCGAGTGATTTAGCAAATCATTATAAAATTGTGCCCAAAATAGCAGACGAAAAGAGTATTACTTTTTTTGTTGATATTGCTTATAATAGTAAAGATGCTACAGAGGAATTGGAATTGCTCTTGGGAAAAGAAATCTATTTTTTACCATTTCAAAGCAATGAGATAGAGAAGGCACTTTCCTTATACTACAGAAAGGATAGAGGGAATAATGCTGCACAACCTTTAAATATTGACAAAAGTGATTTTTTAGAGAATTTACTATATGAAGCAAAATCATTAAAAAGCAGTGATATTCATTTTGAAATCTATGAGTTGGATGCCAGAATTAGATTCAGAATAGACGGTCAGCTTATTGAACGTTATAAAATTGATAAAGAAAATTATTTAGAGTTAGTGAATAAAGTCAAAATAAAAGCAAAACTTAATATTACCGAAAAACGATTGCCTCAGGATGGTAGGATTACAAATAGCTCTTTTGATATAAGGGTTTCAATTTTGCCTACTCTTTTTGGGGAAAAAATAGTAATGCGTTTGTTAGGAAACGATGCTTCTAATATTGATTTGAATACACTTGGGATGGATGGTGACGAGCTGTATCATTATCTTGAAGCTATTAAAAAGCCTAACGGAATTATATTAATTAGTGGGCCAACCGGTTCAGGGAAAACCACCACCTTGTATGCTACCCTAAAATTGTTGAATGATTCAGTCCGTAACATAGTTACTGTTGAAGATCCTATTGAGTATACCCTAAAGGGAATTAATCAAGTTCAGTTAAAAGAAGATATTGGTTTAACCTTTGCTTCTGCTTTGCGTTCTTTTCTTCGTCAAGACCCAGATATTATAATGCTTGGAGAAATCAGGGATTCAGAAACAGCTATGATGGCTATCAGAGCTTCATTGACAGGTCATTTAGTATTGTCAACCATACACACAAATTCTGCGGTAGGAACCATTTCCAGATTAATTGATATGGGAATTCCTCCTTATTTAATTGCCGAAACCTTGAATATTTCTGTGGCTCAACGATTAATTAGAAAGCTATGTACCCATTGTAAACAGTCTATTGTATTTAGTATAGAAGATTTCCCGAGTAGTTTTCAACCACCCTATGCTCTTGATAAAGTATACAAAGCTGTTGGATGTAATAAGTGTTATCATACTGGTTATAGTGGACGAAAAGCCATTTACGAGATTTTAAATGTTGATTTTAAAACGTCTACTCTTATAAAAAATAATGATGTAAATACACTATTTAATGATAAAGTAAATCATAAGTCTTTGCCTGATAGAGCTTTCGAAATACTTGCTAATGGAGAAACAGCCCTTGAGGAAATTTATTCAATTCTAATTAATATTTGATAATGATAAATAAAATTATATATACTATCATTGGATTTTTTATTATTAATCTCTCTTTTGGTCAGCAAGACTATTCAGAGATTAACAAAAAGTTTGAAGATTTTTCGAAGATTAAAAAAGGATTGAATGATGTAATGAAAACAGATGTTTCAGGCTTAACATTATATGATTTTATCAATTCAATAGCGCAAGAACACCAGCTAAATGTTAGTGTAGATAACGATTTAAATCAGCCAGTTGTTAATAATTTTTTTGATGTTACCGTAAAAGATGTTTATACTTTTTTGGTTCAAAAATACGATTTAGAGGTTGATTTTGTTAACAATATTATCATATTTAAGAAGCGAAAGGAAATTAAAATCATCCCTAAAAAAGAACTTAAAGTCATTGATGTAACCTACAATAATTTAAATGAATTTCTTTCTGTTAAACTTGAGAATGATTCATTGCCCAGTGTAGTGCAAGCTATAATTGATAAATCAGGAAAAAACATCATTATGTCTGCTGACATTAAAACTCAAAAAGTGTCATCTTATATTCTTAACAGACCTTTTGATCAGGTAATAGAGATGATGGCGAAATCCAACAACCTTATAGCTACAAAGGACGAAAATGGATTTTATTTATTGGAAAAAAACACTCAAAACACGCTTACTAATTCCACGGATAAAAACCCTACTGGCAAAAATAAAGCACCAAAATTAGTTCCTGATGCTCCCGGTTTTTTTCAGGTTGATGTTAATAAAACAGGATTTTTAGATGTAAAGGCGAATGTTGCTGATGCCACTGATTTGATAGAAGAGGCAGCTAATAAATTAAAAATTAATTATTTCTTTTATAACAAACCTGAAAATGAAAAGGCATCACTTCAAGTTGAAAATATAACTTTTGATGATTTATTGGAAAATATTTTTAAAGGAAAAAAATACACATTCAAAAAGCAGAATGGTTATTATTTAATAGGGGAGCAGGCTACTGAGGGATTGAGAGCCACTGAAATTATTCAGTTGGAGAATCGTTCGATTGAATCGGTATTAACCTCTTTACCAAGAGTTTTTACCGAGAAACTAGAAATAAAGGAATTTGTAGAGTTAAACGGATTGATTGTTTCAGGTGCTAAATCAGTACTTGATGAATTGCGTGTTTACATTAAACAAATTGACAAAGTAGTGCCGTTAGTTCAGATAGAGGTCATGATTGTTCAGTATAATAAATCATACGATATTCAAACAGGCATTAAAGCTGGTATAGATAAAAATAATAGTAAACAAACCAGTGGTGTGTTATTTCCAACAACTGATGTTAATCTTAACGGTAGTTCTGTCAATAGTCTGATAGATGCCTTTAACGGACTTGGGTTAATCAAACTAGGTAAAGTGACAGATGCATTTTATTTAAACTTACAAGCACTTGAAAATAACTCTATCATTAAAATAGAGTCTACCCCAAAGATTGCTACAATTAGTGGTCATGAAGCAAAACTAGCTATAGGTGAAACCAGTTATTATTTTGAACAGACTAATCAGTTAATTAATAATGGAATTAACAATAATGTTTTACAGTCTGGTACATGGAAATCTACTGATGCAAATTTAAGTGTATCTATTAAACCTTTTGTTTCTACTGATGAAAATGTCACGCTAAATATAGTTGTTGAAAAAAGTTCTTTTCTTGCCAGAGCCGGAGCAACTGCACCTCCAGGAAAATCTACACAAAAGTTTGAATCTTTAGTTAGGGTTAAAAACGGTGAAATGATACTATTGGGGGGACTGGATGAATTACAAAAAGAAAATTCAGGGTCAGGTGTTCCATTAATATCAAGAATCCCAATTATAAAATGGTTTTTCAGTAGCAGAAAAAAAGCCAAAAGTAATTCAAAGCTGCATATTTTTATTAAACCAACAATTGTTTATTAATGAATTTTTTATTAAATAAAATAGTAAACATTAATGCGCTTAACCTAATCGGAGTTTTTAGGAACAACGACGGTGATTCTTTTTTTCTTTTGAAAGTAAAGAAAAAAAAGTCACAACTTGATATTATTGAAAAGTTTGTTTTTTCAGACATTGAGAGTTTGAAGTCTAAACTAGACTCTAAAGTTCCTTCTGTTCTTTTATTTGATGGCAAAGGCGTATTGAACAAAAAAATTGGTTTAAAAAGTGAAACAGATACTGAATGGTTAAAAAATTTAGATTACAAATCGATACATTATACAAGTTATAATACTCAAGAATGTCAATTTTTAAGTTTTTGTCGTGCTACAGTATTAGATGAATTGATTGCCCTTTTTTATAAAAATGAAATTCAAATTATTGATTTTTACATAGGTGGTTTAACAGCTGTTTTGGTTAATAATTTGCTTGATAAAAGTAAACTCTTATCGAATGAAACATTTCTTGAGTTTGATAATAATACTTTAAGTACTATCTCAAAGCCAGATTCTGAAAGAAAAACAGAAAACTATACAATTGGAACTACCTTGATTTCCAACTTTGAGCTACCTCTTTATGGCGCTGCTATCAATTTTTATGTTAATCAAAGTTCTATTGTTAAAAGCCAGAGTATCTTAATAGATTCGGAAGAGGTTATTTATAAAAAGGCTTTTGAAAAACTAGGGATTATTATTTTGGTTGGTTTTTTTTGTTTATTACTGGCCAGTTATGGCCTCATACAATATTTAAATTATAAAAATGCTACTTTAAATTTAGAAAACAGCTATAGTAATAAAGCATATAGTGTCATTAATGATTTAGAACTTCAAAAGGAGAAGAAACTTAAGATACTTGCAGAAACCGGATTTTCTTCGAAAGAGTTTATTTCTTTTTATTGTTATAAATTGACAAAATCTATTCCATATGTTATACATTTTTCTTATTTGGAAGTATACCCAATAAAAAAAGAAATTAAAAAAACTGAAAAGGTTGAATTTGATTATAAGATAATTTTATTAAAAGGAAATACTCCTGATGAAACTGTTTTTAATGATTGGATTGACTCTTTAAAAAATGAAAAATGGCTACAAAAATTGGAAATAGTTTCGATTAAAAGAGATAAACAAAACATATCTTATTTTGAATTAAAAATTACAATCAAAGATGTTTAATCAATATAGCTATAAATTTAAATTTAAATTTCTGATAGTATTTTTTATAATACTATCTATAGCTGCATACAGGCGATCTTTTAGTAATTTGATTTTATTGTATAAGGAAAACATTGTTCAAAGAGAAAAAAAAGCTTTAATGAATAATCAGACACCTAATATTAAAGCTTTGAGTACTCAAGTGGCCAGACTAGACAAATTGATTGGGAAAGAAGGAATCGAAAAAGAAAAGATTCAACAGGAAATTATTGATTTTTCAGTAAAAAATAGCTCCGGAATTTCTATTAATGATTTACAACCTATTCACAATTTTGTATATGATGATTATCAAGTTTATACTTATCAAGTTGATTTAACAGGTGGCTATAATGAATTACTGGACCTAACCTATAAATTTGAAAAACAATTTGACTTTTCTAAAATAATAAGTCTTACGTTTTATACTGACAAAAAGAATTCGAAAAAAGAAATTTTACATTTAAAACTAATATTCCAAAATTATGAAAATAATAAATAACCTTATCCTTATGCTAGCTTTGATATCTTTATACTCCTGTGAAGATATTATAGAGAAAGATATTACCAATGATACTGTGATGATTATATATCCCCAAAACAGTCAGGAAATCCAAAGCAATGTAGTAGATTTTCAATGGAATGAACTTGATGGTGCCAAAAAATACAGAGTGCAAGTTTATTCAGCCAATTCCAATATGGTTTTAGACTCGTTAGTCAGTCAAAATCATTTGAATTTCCCTCTGAATCAGGGCAGTTATCAATGGCGCGTAAGAGGTGAAAATTCTGCGTATTTTTCTAATTATACTTTTAACTATAGTTTTTCTGTTATTCAAACTAATGATTTAACTACTCAACAAGTTATCTTAAACAACCCTGCTGATAATTTTTATACTAATAATCAGGCAATAATTTTAAATTGGCAGAATTTAACTGCGGCTCAAAGTTATAATTTTGAGCTGATTAACGTTACAAATGGAGAATCCATAGTAAATCAGCAATCGAATTTAACCTCTACATCACTTACCCTTAACAGTACTATTTTGGCCAGTGATGCCCAATACAGATGGAAGGTAAAAGGAATAAATAGTACCAGCCAAACTCCATTTTCTTTTCGAAATTTTTATTTAGACAGGAGTAATCCAAACACTCCTGTAAACACTTTACCCGAAGCTAATACTATCCAAACCATCAATCAGCAAATTAATTTTATATGGTCAATGCCAGCAGACGTTGGAACTATCCAGTCAACCGTGTCGTATACTATTGAATTTTCTAATACAGTAAATTTCACTTCAATTCTTCAGTCTTCAAATTCTACATCAGCAAGTTTCCTACAGTCTTTTTCAACTGCAGGTGATTATTATTGGAGAGTTAAGGCAAAAGATCTGGCTGGTAATACAGGATTATATAGTATACCATTTAAGTTTACTTTAAATTAATATTAATTTTGAAAAAGAAATTAAACATAGTTTTATTGATTTTGGTCATGTGTTTGTGGGGTACCGTGATTTATAAATATGTTAATCAATATTTTATTAAAAATGAGCCATTTAACTTTAAAACTAAGTCTAATTATACTTTTAAAAATGAAATTTTGAAGAAGGACACCTTTAATTTGGAAAAGATTGACAGAGATCCCTTTTTAGGAAACATGACAACACTATTTAAAGATATAAATACCACATCACACAAAAAAAATTCAAGAAAACAATTAAATATTGAACCTCAAAAAGTTGCCAAAAAGATATTCCCAAATATAATTTATTACGGATACATCAAAGCTACTGATAAATCACAAGAGACTATACTTTTGTTTATAGATGGTAAGTTTTCAAGATTAAATTTAAATGAAGATAAGGATGGATTAAAGATAATATCATTAAAAAAAGACTCAATAAGGGTTTTCTTTAATAAAGAGCTTAGATGGTTTAAAAAAAAATAAATACTTCATTCTAATATCTAGAGCCATGTAATTTATTATTTTAAATCTATTGATAGTGTTTTTTGTTAAAATTAACTTTGTAAAATAAATTACAGAATAATTTATATGCTTCATTTATAAGATATATGGTTCTTATACTATTGTTGATTGATTTTTTTTGTAATCTTTTATTTAATCATATACAATTTTTAATTCAATTCTACGTTAGTAGTTTAACTCTAAATTCATTTTAATTGGACTCTAGAATTAATCAACTACTAATTGATTTAAAACAACAACTTCTATTCCTAGACACCCAAACAAGAGACATCTTACCGTGCTGTGAGAAAGGCATTCTAATCTGTATTAAAGCTATAAATGAACTAAAAGAAATAGTAAGCAATACTGATTTTGCATCAGATGAGGACGAAATTTATTTTTTTAAAGTAATAAAACCCGAATTTATTTCTAAACTAATTTACTACAATAGCATATATAAGTTTGAATCTAAGAAACCTCGCGGAGGCAATAAGGAAGTCAAGAAGTATATCCAAAATGAATTAGAGAAACTAAAAAGATATTTTGTAAACAACAATGATTTTTACAAGTATTATAGTAGAAAGAACACCTCATTAGATAAAAAATATTTTATTAGAGGTAATTTCGATATAAAACTTGACGTCGACAGTTACTTTTTTGAAACAGATCATTCTTTTGCTACATCTCATGATTTTAAAGTTGCAAAAATTCTGGCTCATGATTTGGTTGAAGTTTATTTAGAAAACAAGTTAAAAGTAATCAACAGCAAATCTGGAAATGAAAACTCACAACGCGAACCAAATGCAAAATTAACTTGGACGGCTCCAAAAGTAGCTTTAATTGAACTTATTTACGCTTTACAAACTGAAGGTGTTTTTAATAATGGCACTGCAGATGTAAAGGATTTAACGGAGCATTTCGAGAAAAATTTCAATATCGATTTAGGACAATACCGTAGAACATTCCTCGAAATACGTGCTAGAAAGACCGATAGACCAAGATTTATTCAATCGCTAAAAGAAGGTTTAGAAAAAAGAATGGACAATTCAGACGAAGCAAATTAAACGTCTTTTGCCATTTTTTAAATAAAATCGTTCACAACGCGAACCCCGTTGTGAATTAAAACCATTCAATCGTTACAATTTTGTACCATAACAATCTAAAACATACGTTATGGCAATTGAAACCGACAGGTTCGCGAACTCCGCTGACAAAAATCGAATGTATCGTGAGCAAATTATTACTCGCGAGGACTTAAACGAATTCAGAAGTCTTCTTTTGAACGATTTAAAAGAAATCTTTCAATCCAATCCGCAACAAACAAAACAGTGGCTCAAATCAAATGAAGTCCGTAAACTGTTAAACATTTCTCCTGGTACTTTACAAAACCTACGCATCAACGGTACACTAACTTATACAAAAATAGGCGGCATCATGTATTATGACAATTCAGATATTGATAAGTTATTAAACGGAAATAAAGTAAACGCTTTACCTACTCTCTTTAAGTAGAATACCATTTTTGTCATACCGAGCTTGCTTGCACTGAACTTGTCCAAGTGTCGAGGTTTCTCATAATCTAAATCAAAGTCTTAATAATATTTCTGTCATCCTGAGCCTGTCGAAGGGCTCCAATCTTAATACTCCAATCTTAATACTCCCAATCATGAACTACATAAAACACCTAACTGGCTTCTTCGAAAAAGTAGCAATAGACAAAACGCTAAATCCAACACACGTTAGTTTGTATATCGCATTATTCCAGTTCTGGAACTGTAACCGTTTCAAAAATCCAATAAGCATAAGTCGAGATGAGATAATGCGGATAAGTAAAATCAGTTCCAAAGCTACCTATCATAAATGTCTGAAGAACTTGCATAGTTTAGGTTACATCAACTACCAACCATCATACAATCCGTTTAAAGGAAGTCACGTCATTTTATTCAACTTTTCAGATGATTTAAAACCGCTACCAAAATCCGAAAGAAAACCAAAAAATGAACTTCTTTTTGAACGGGTCAATGAACAAGCGTTGAACAAGTCGTGTACTAGTAGTGAGACTGGTACTGAACAAGCAGTAGTACCTTCTATAAACTATATAAACAATACAAACATTTTAAACAAAAAAAACGTTTCAAACTTGGAAAAGAACACAAAAAATGTCATTGCGAAGAATGAAGCAATCTCTGATAATGAGTTTTTAAAAAACGAAACTGAAAAAGAGAAAGAAAAAAAGTTGCGCGAAAAAAAGAAATCCGTCTCGGATTCACCGACTCCAATTGAAAGTAATTATAAAACGGGAGGTAAAGAGTTTCTTGTCACTTCGAGCGCAGTCGAGAAGCCAAATATCGAAAATGTCAAAGCCTATTTCCAAGAAAATAACTTTCCGGAACAAGAAGCTCAAAAATTCTTCAACTACTTCAAAAGTGTCGGTTGGTTAGTTGGTGGCAAAACCCCAATGGTCGATTGGCATGCAGCAGCACAAAATTGGATGATTAACGCACCAAAATTTATCTCAAATGCAGAACAACCCAACAGAGCAAAACAACTCAACACAGCAACCGATAAAAACTATGCTGAACCTCTATAACTACAAACGTGCTCAAAGTCCCTCTCCTTTGGAGAGGGATTTAGGGTGAGGAAAATCTGTGTAAATCTGTTCACACGAGACCAAAGGTCGAACTGACGAAGTAATCTGTGTAATCCGTGTTCCAAAAACTTCGCTTTAGCGAACAAAAAGCAACCAAATGAATGAAAATGTAAAATCCCACTACAGCTATTCCGAAGTAATCAATTGGCTCGAAGCAAAAGGAGTTGAACTATATGGCAAGAAGTTCAAAATCTTAGAAACTGACCATGAAATAATATACAAATTAATAGCCTACTTTTTAAAAGATGAACAAGCTTGTTATCAATTCAACATCGATTTAGAAAAAGGCATACTATTAACCGGACCAATCGGCTGCGGTAAAACCTCATTAATAAACTTAATGAAATACCTAACAGCAACAGAACACAAATTTTTCATAAAACCATGTCGAGATATCAGCTTTGAATTCATCCAGGACGGCTATCAAATAATCCACAAATACAGCATCGGTAAACTTTACCAATCCGAACCAAGGACCTATTGCTTTGATGATTTAGGAACTGAAAATAATTTAAAATACTTCGGTAACGAATGCAATGTCATGGCAGAAATCCTATTAAGCAGATATGATCTATTCATTTCCAAAAAACTCCAAACCCACATCACCACAAACCTATCCGCCACAGAAATAGAAACCCACTACGGAAATCGAGTGAGAAGCCGTTTACGTGAGATGGTCAATTTAATAGCATTTGAAAAAACAGTATTAGACAAGAGATAATAAAGCTTTGCGAACTTCGCGCTGTCATCCTGAGCTTGTCGAAGGACTTTGTGCTCTTTGCGGCTAAAAAAGAAAAAATAAAATCAGTTTAAATCCGCGTTTCGCCTTGGCGAATCCGTTTAATCCGCGTTCCAATAACAAGAAACAACATGAAAACTACAACCAACTTCTGGAACTACTTCCAACAAAACAACTTCGTTTTCCTACTCCTAAACGAAATCCCAAAAGACGAACTAAAAACCCATTTCGACAACCTAATCGAAATACTACATCAATACAACAAAGACCTAGACCTCATCATTAAAAACAAAAAAAACGGTGCAGAGTTAATCATCACCGCAAACGGAAATCCATATCTTTTCAAAGAAGTAGAATTACTAGTTCATCATGCACCAGTTGTAGAGCGTTGGAAAATAACCGCATTCCTTCAACCCGAAACCAACCTATCTAAATATGAAAACGGCACAGACAAACCACTAGAATATTACGGCATCACTTTACGAATAAGCGAAATGTATTTCATTCCATTAGAAAACCCAAACAAACCAACCGATTTAGGTATAAAAGTGTTACTCAAAAACTACATCGTCCACAAAGACAACCCAAGACTTCAAGAAGCAGTTTACGTTCACATTGAGCACTTAATCGGAGAAAAATATTTTGCTAATGATATTGCATTTATTGAAATTGGGCAATTAGAAGGAGACGATGAAAACCAAATCGATCTGTATAATCTAAAATCATACATTGATATTTATTTGGAAAATTAAGTTTCGGCAATAAATCCAATGTACTGCCAAAGATTAACAAATATTCCGTTTGCGAAACGCTACACAATCTGTAGTAAATCGCAAATGAAATATAAAAAATGATGTTTCGTAGTAAATTAATCAGGTTCATGCTGACAAAACAACTATAAATGATAATATTTTGTATAGCATAACGCAATACGAAATATTTGTCCCAATTATTTACCAAATTTGGGATAAAAAAACAAATTAACTTTCGGCAATAAAACTATTTTACTGCCAAAACTTAATTTATAAAATAAAAGCAGTACCTTTAACAAAATTTAAAGCGAAAGTGACAAAAACGATAGAAAATACAATTCCGAGTTACTTCAAATCTATAAACCAAATTTCTAGAGAAAAACTAGGTAACTTAATTAAAGAAGACTTTCCGGGACTTTCGGAAGGCACCATTACCGTGTACCTATCTAAACTGAAAAAAGCCGGAATAATCAATAATCCGGAAAGAGGCGTTTATTCCATTACTGACAAACAAATCTTCAATCCAGAAATAAGCCAAAACTTAAAAAAGCTTTACAATAAAATCCACAAAGACTTTCCATTTATTGATGTGTGTGTATGGAATACCAAATGGTTAAACGACTTAATGCGACACCAACCATTTAAAAACTACACCATCATAGAAGTTGAAAAGGAAGCAGAAGAACAAATATTTAATGCTATAACCGAAGGAAATAAAAACGTCTATTTCAACCCAAATGAAGAAATATTAGAACGCTATATAAGTTCAAATATAGAAGAAGTTACAATCATTAAAAATTTAGTAACAGAAGCACCAACTAGTAAAAACAATAAAATTAAAATTCCAACACTCGAAAAAATATTGGTAGACATAATTATCGACAAAGAGCTTTTTGAGGCCCAACAAGGAGAACTCGATTTCATATACCAATCCGCTTTCAAAAAATACGCAATAAACACGGCAAAAATGAAACGGTATGCCATAAGACGAAATAAAAAATGTGAAATAGAAAAGTTATTAATTCAAAACAAATTTAAAATCCAACAAATTTAAAACAAAAGGGATCATGCTAAAAGTCAATTATAAGTTGATAAGATTTATTTGTTTATTTTTGAAAAATTTTAAGTTTATAAATAGTTATGAAAGTAAAATCTAATTTAAAGGCTGTGGATTTCTTCTGTTCTGGCGGAGGAATGAGTTCTGGTATTGTGCATTCAGGTATAAAAATTTTAGCTGGTATTGATTATGATAATACTTGCAAAGAAACCTACGAAGCTAATATTAAAGGAGCAAAATTTATTCACGCAGATGTTTTTGAATACAAAGAAGAAACACTCGAAAAAGAACTAAACCTTCAAAAAAATGATGATGATTTAGTGCTTATTGGATGTAGTCCATGCCAATTTTGGAGCATTATAAACACAGACCGAGAAAAATCAAGCAAATCTAAAAGTTTACTTGTTGAATTTAGAAGATTTGTTGAATATTTCAATCCTGGATATGTTGTTGTTGAAAATGTTCCTGGTGTTTTAAGAAGAAAAGATGAAAGTGGATTAGAAGATTTTATTGACTGGTTAAACAATCAAGGTTACAAAGTACATTGTAAAATTCATAATGTTTGTGATTATGGTGTTCCACAAAGCAGAAAAAGACTGACTTTAATTGCAAATAGAATATCTGATTCTGAACTAGAACCTGTGAAATTTGAAGGTAAGAAACTAACTGTTTATGATGTAATTGGAGAACATAATGGTTTTCCAAAAGTTCCTGCTGGTCATAAAGACGAAACTGACTTTATGCATACGGTTGCTGGTTTAAAACAAATTAACATAAACAGATTAAAATTGACAGAGAAAAACGGTGGTTCTAGGATGTCTTATGCTAACAACGAAGATTTAGCACCTAAATGTCACAAAGACGATACGACAAATTTTAAAGATACTTATGGTAGAATATGGTGGGATAGACAATCTCCAACAATAACTACAAAGTTCTATAGTATTTCAAATGGTAGATTTGCTCACCCAGAAGAAGACAGGGCAATTTCTCTCCGTGAAGGTGCTGTTTTACAATCTTTTCCTAAAGATTATATCTTTAAAGCAAGTAGTGTTGCTAATACTGCAAGAATGATTGGCAATGCAGTTCCTCCTATATATGCTGCCTCAATAGGTAAAGCAATAATTAAAAATCATCTAAATGCAATTTAGAACCAAAGCAAGAGCAGTCGATTTATTGGGTAAAGGACAAATTGCCGATTTACCCACAGCTATAACAGAGTTATGGAAAAACGGCTATGACGCTTATGCAGATAATTTAACTGCGGAAATATATCTTCCTGGCTATAAAGGCTTAAACAACCCATTGTTTGTTATGACAGATGATGGCAAAGGCATGTCTCGAAACGATATTTTTGAAAAATGGTTAGTTCTTGGAACTGATTCTAAAAGTAGAGCTACTCTTGAAGAAAAAGAAAGTGAAGAAACCCTTTGGAAAAAACCTAGAATTAAAGCTGGTGAAAAAGGAATTGGTCGTTTATCTGTTGCGTTTTTAGGAAATCCAATGTTAATGTTTACCAAAAAACAGGGACATCCTTTACAAGCATTATTTTTTGACTGGAGATTACTTGAAAACTACAACCTGTTTCTTGAAGATATAAATATTCCTGTTGAAAATATTGATTCAATTATTGATTTTTCGGCGAAGTTCACAAAGTTAAAAGAGTCCTTTTTAAAAAATTTCCCTGAAGAGGATGAGAATGGTGATATAAAAAATGAAGAGGAAATAGGTGTCTGGGAAGAAAGTCAATTAAAACTTAAAAACGAAATTGAAAATTCTGTAAAAAAATGCTATTTACCTGAGTTTTTAGAAAACAAACTTCTTGAAGACCTAGTTAATTTAGATAAAAATAATGGGACAAAGTTTATAATATTTGAACCTATTGACCAGATTATTGAGTTAACCAATAAAGATGATGATTTTGAAGATTCAAGACAATTTGTTTTATCAAGTTTATCAGGTTTTACAAATGTATTTAAAAATGATGATGTTCCTATAAAAACATTTGTTCCTATTCATAAAGATGAAAATCAGGAGTATGATTTTCTGAACTCTCAGGGGAAATTTTTTGAATCTAAAGATTATGAATTAGCTGATATTTTAATTGATGGAAATTTTGATGGGCATGGAAACTTTAATGGAAAATTAAGGTTTTATGACACAATAATTGATTATAATTATACTAATCCAAGAAAAAAAGATGCTAGAAATTTTTACGGTTTGGTTCCAATCAAATTAGGTTATAGTCAAGGTGAAGAATCTTCATCAAAACTTGATGAAGTAGCATTTGATAGAATTAGAAAAAAAGTTCTTAATTATGGTGGACTTTATATTTATAGAGATAATTTTAGAGTGCTACCTTATGGTAGGCAAAATGCAGATTTTTTAAGATTTGAAGAACGAAGATCAAAAAGAGCTGGGTCATTTTACTTTTCATACCGAAGAATGTTTGGTTATTTAGGTTTGTCAAGAAATAATAATCCAAACTTAAAAGATAAATCAAGTCGAGAAGGATTAATAAATAATGGCTCATATAGGGCATTTGAAGCAGATTTAATTGCATTTTTTATTGATTTAGCTCAAGAGTTCTTTAGTGATAAAGCCAAACAATCAATATTTCTTGATAAAAAAGAACAAGTAAGGGAGCAATCAGAAGCTATTAAAGCTGACAAAAAAAGAGAAACTTATGAAAAAGTTCAATTTTCAAAAGATTTAAATTCTTATTTAGACAGATTTGAGAAATACCAAAATAATTACCAAGATCTATTAAATCAATTAGAAGAAAAAACCAATCAAAGTGATGTTTTATATTCTGATATTGAAGATCTTTTAGACAAACTAAATTCACTTGATATTGAATACAAAAGTCTATTACCCAAAATACCTAAACGATACAAACCAACTGACACTCAGTTAGACCGATTAGATAAATTTGAAAGCAAACTGATTAAGTTCAACGATACTATTAAAAAAGACAGTGCTCAATTAATGGTTCGTGTTCAAGAAAAATTAGAAGTTAAAGAATTAAAAATGGAGTTTGTAAAGAACTTCCAAAAATATAATGGAACTCTTGAAAGATTGATTTCTGATAACAGAGATATTCTGAAAACTAAATTTGATGCTTTATTAAAAGATTATTCGGCTAGATCAAAAAGAATTATAGAAGATTTCAATTCAGATAAAGAACAAATCATAGAATCTATTAATTCAAAAGATTCGGTAAAATTACAAACAGAAAAAGTATCAAATAAGTTTGAATATTTAAGAGAACAAGTAGTTAAGGAGTTATTACCACTTATAGAACATTTAAATAAATTGAGTTTTGATTTAGATGAAGAATTAGTGCAAGGCGCATACAAAGCAGAATACGATTCAATGAAGTATCAATGGGATCAAACTAGGGAAACTGCTCAACTTGGTGTTGCAGTTGAAATAATTGACCACGAATTCAATCAATTATATGCAAAAATCAATCACGCAATTGATAAATTGAGTAATGATAATTTGTTTACTGATGTAGAGCAATTCAAATTCTTAAAACAAAATTTCAAGCAATTAGAAGACAAATATGATTTGTTATCACCTCTTTATAGAATATCTGGTGTAATTGCAAAAGACATTGAGTGTAATGAAATATTCAAATACCTAAATAAATTCTTTACTTCAAAATTGAGTAATAATAATGTGATTTTTGAAGAAACTTCAGCTTTCAAAAATCATATCATTAACATTAAAGAACCTGTAATTCATACTGTTTTTATAAACATCATAAATAATGCTTTGTATTGGTTAAGAAATTCAAAGACAAAGCATATTAAACTTGATTATTTCAAAGACACTAATGAAATAATTATTATGAATTCTGGTCAACGAATTGAAGACCATCGCTTAGAAAAAATCTTTCAACTTTTTTATTCCAATAGACCAAACGGAAGAGGAATTGGCCTTTATTTATCGAAGCAAAGCTTAAATGAATGTTATTTTGATGTTTATGCAACAAATGATAAAAATTACAATTTGTTAAACGGTGCCTGTTTTGTTATTAAGCCTTTAAATTAGAATTATGAGTTACGAAGAAAAAGCATTTGAAATTATAAAAAAATCAATAAAATCTGCAATTTTTATTGATGAAAAAGCAAGAACTTTTTTTCAAAAAAATGAAGATTTAGTTGGGTCAAGAGAAGAATCACTTTCTGAGGAACTTTATCAAAATTTTAAAAGCAGTGGCATTTCATTAGATATCCATAAGTATGTAAATAATGATGAAAATAACACTAATCTAAAAAATTATCTTTTTGAGGATCGAGATTTGGTTCTTTTAGATTGGAATTTAGATGATCAATCCGGCGAATTATTCTCTTTAGAATTGCTAGCAGATATTGTTAGCAGACCTCACATACATTTTTGTGCTATTTACACATCTGAAAAAGGACAGAAATTAGACCATGTATTTAATAACTTATTGTCATTTTTTTCAGATGAAACAGAAGAATATTACACTGAAATTAAAGAAAAAATAGAAGGTGTAGAAGGTATCTCAGAAATTATAGATGATTTACATTTTATAAATATTAATAGAAATTCTATAGAGTGTAAAAAGAAACTTGGTTATTTATTTCAAAATAAAAAAGAAATATTAGAAAAAATTTTTGAAATTGTTGGTGATGAAGACAAAAAATGCGCTTTGATAAAAGCATCAATTTCACAAATGACAACCTATAAGTCAAAAACTCAAAATATTTGTCCAAGTATAGTTTCTATTGAGAATAAAACTCTTGTCATTGACAATACAATAATAACTATTCTCAATAAAGAAGAAAATAGTCCAGATGATTTATTGAAGAATTTATCTGCTCAAATCACTAAACAAAATACAAGCTTCACACAACTTCTTGGTTTAGAAATGCAGTCAATTTTTTCAAGAAGTAGTGCTTTTATAGATTCCAATTTACTTCATTTTACTAAAGATGCTTTACTTTATCACAGAGAGAACTATAAAAAAGAAGGGTTACAACATTTTTTTCCAGAGTTTATAAAAGAGATTATGTTAGAAAAAGCTAATCTTAATTTGAGAAATATACCAATCTCATTATTAGAAGATGCTTTTTTAGATTCTGAAAATAATAATTCAATTCCAGATGATAGTGAATTAATAGCAATGAATATCTTTTATAACTCTACTAAATTAAAAAATGATAATAAACTAAATTTTGGAGATGTTTTTAAAAAAGAAGGAGAAGAAGAATACTTAATTTGTATTACCGCTTTATGTGATTGTTTGAGACCAGACAAAATAGACAATTCTTTTTTCTTTGCTAAAGGTGGACCTATTAAACCAAGTGATGCATTAAAACTTGGTGACACTGCTTTTATAAGTTATTTAAGCGAAAGACAAATGGTAAAGTGGACAGATGTTAATACAATAATTGATGCCAATCATCACAAATACAGTCCTGTTTATATTAAACCTATTCAATTTTCAATAATTGAGACACAATTTAGTAAAGAAGGTGAATTAAGTTTTTATTATCTCAAACCTAATGGGGAAAAAGATTCTTTTCAAGCTAAATATATAACTACTATAAAATCAAATTACACTCAAAGAATTGCCAATCATGCATTTTCTTATCCTATTAGAGTTGGAGTAGATTTTGTAAAGAAATAGGCTCTTTTTATACAAATGTTAATTTAAATACTATAGGATAATAAATTCCACCCCTTCCCTCCGCCCCAAAAAAAATTACTGTCACAGTTTTTGTCCCAGCGCACATCAAGCACTTTGCCTGTTGGTTATGACGTTTGTCTTTTCTATTAAAAGCGATTTAACCATCAGTCAAAGAGCTTGCCCCACACACAAACAAAAACACGTACGCTTCGCAACTTGCGCCAGTAATTTATTTCCCCAAGCTTCTTTACATAATGTGGCATTATAGTTCATAAAGAAACACCCTGCTACTAATGAAGTAAATGGATGAACTATAATAACATTATGTAAAAAAGCCGCTCACCCAAGGCGCTTGCCAGTGGCTCCAGGACAACTTTTTTCTATGCTTCCTCGCACCAGCCTGCATAGAAAAAAACCATCCTTTGCCACTGTCTTCAACAACGTTCGCTATTTCATAGGAAACTTTACGGTTTTCATTACTTTTAAAAACGTTCACGTTAACTGTTTTTAGCAACTTTGTGTTTAAATCGGTTAGTAGAGTTTACCCTGAGCTTGTCGAAGGGCATTGCTTTTGTAAGTAATAAAATGGCTTTCAATTTAAGTTGTTTGCCTATGGTTAAAGCCATTTTATTACCCACAAAACCAAAATCCCCAGTAAGAGTATCATTTTTTTTTGCCAGATAATAAGAAGTAATTGCTCCACCGAAAAAGCTGATGCCATAACGTTTTTTAAGATAATTTGCTGCTTACTGAACACTGCGACTGCCAACTGGATTTCAGGCATCAGTTTTTCCACTAAAGCAATCAGAAACATACCAATAAGCAAATAAAAAAATGATACCCATACTTGCGCTACTGCCCCATCGCACTAGGTAAGTTTAGTTTATGCTGAGCCTGACGAAGTACATTGTTTTTTGAAGATGCTTTCCATTTCCACAACACATTTTCTGCAAACTGAAAACTGCGACTGCCAACTGACTTTTAGGCATCCTCAAAAATCAAATCCGTAAGAAAGAGTATCAAATTCTTTGGCCAGATAAAAAGCGTTTTTTATTGTTTTATTTGTTTTTTTATCCATCCAAAGAATTTGATACCCTTTCCGAAGACGTCTATTTTTCAAATCAACACCCATTCTTTCAAACAAATTCCGATTATACGATGTCGTTTAGTATTTGAAATCAAAACAAAAAATAAAAAAAAAGAGAGCAAAGATAAGTTCCAGGTATTCAAAAAAGCAAATTCAAGCCCTGCGGGTTTCAGAAAAAATCTCCACCCAAACAGTTTCAAAACACATTTTACATCTGATTAGACGTTGCCGATTTCAATCACTTATCGGGTAGTATTTTTTCTGAAAAACTTGCTTTTTTGAAACCTTCCACTTGGACGAATGGCTTTCTTTTTTTCTTTTTTTTCTTTTGAAATGAATATTCTTCGCTTCCGATTTTAAATAACATTTAGCGAAAAAAATTTTAATAGGCGGAGCGTAGCGAGGCACACCTGCATTCATCAGAAACACCACAGAAAATTAGAAAATAAACTAATTTTTAAATCCCAAGCCATGATGAATTTTATCGTTAAAACCCACAAGAAGGACACCATTTACAACAAACCGCACTTTTTTGTTTTAAACAAAGGAATGAACAGCGGTAAGCCACAAAATGAGCCATTCACAAACAGTTTCGTAATCATATTTGATAGTGAAACTGATTGCGAAAATATTTTTTGGATTGCATTCAGCTTGTGGAAATCTAAATTCTGGTACCAGCATTTAGTAGGCTCTGTGATTTCGTTTTTACGTCTTACTGATTTTAAAAGAGAGTTTTTTCCAAAATCAAAGCTCTTGATGGAGGAACACGAAGCACATTTGAAGCATGTTGAAGCTTTAAAACTTCTTGAATTAAAAGAAAAACAATTTCACGAAAACATCAATTTAATCAACGATATGCGTAGAGTTATTGTGCATCGCTATTGTAACAGATAATTTATTTATAATCCTTAAAATCAATTCTATGAGTGTATTTTTATTATTTCAAACCGATAGTTGGAAGTCAAAAGCATCAAGAGTTTTCTTTGGTGCTTTTGATAGCAGAACAAAAGCATTAGACTATGCAAAATACAACGATTTGTATTGGTATAATTCAGAAGTTGTAGTGGTTGAGGTGATACTCAATCAATTTGGAGAAATCTAAAAATTAAAAAAGCCAGGTCTCACGACATGGCTTTCATCTTATTTAACCCTAAGAGCAATATTCCCGAAATTTCGGAATAGGTCTAAACTTATTTTTTGTGCTTCTTATTTAGGATTTTAAGCAGTAACGAAATCGTAAAACTCACAACCGCTCCAACAGTAGCTAGTATAACCGTTTTTGCAATATCATGAGAGGAAAGATTAGGTACAATACTTAAAAATGTGCCTCCAGCAGTTCCCATCAATGTGGGATTATTTGCTGTCATCGGTTGTAGTAAGCTGACTTGCAGCTGACAAAACTCCTCCAGCCACTGCAACATAACCACCTACAGTAGTTACAATGGCAGGCAGAGCTATAGGAGCTGCTAAAATAGTTCCACCAACGGCAGCCAATGCTAACCCAACAGTTCGAAGCACTTTAAAAAACTTTGGCGTAGGAGCTTTTGCTCTATTAATGATTTTTTTCATAATTAATTTTTATTGTCATTCCCGCATCGGCGGAAATCAAGATTGGATAAGTATTTCAACACTTTCTTTATTGTCCAAAGCTTTGTAAATAATTGCTTTTACCTTCGCAAAGGCTTTTCTAGACATCAAACCTAAACCAGGTCCAGAAAGTTTAGTAACAGGAGCAATACAACCTTGCAATTCCTTTTGAGCATTATTGGCAGGATGAAAAAGAATAAACTTTCTATTCGGTACATTCACCAATTCCAAATGCCATTTGTATTTTGCACTGTATCGCTTTCTAATAAAATATTTCCCTTCAGGAATGCAGGAAACCTTCGTTTCGTTCATCTTCCATGGCAATTCAATAGTATTACTAAGCAATTTGCCTTCGCATTCGAGTTTACCATTAGTTCCATCAGGGAAATAAGTTCTAGTGAGCAATAAAACCATTACACACCACTGTCAACCTTAGCAACGGATAATGGGTTAAATGCACCATTTTTCAAAGGATACATAGTGCCATTAATTTGCTGATAAAATTCAACTCCCAAAGCCAAAAACAAAGGTTTTGTACTAGCCGAAGTAACAGTATTCACTTGGTTAATAACAGCAGTTGGAGTTACATCCCATGGCAAAATTGCAGTTTCAGAAGTAGCAACAACAAACGTTTCAGCTTCAAAATCTACCTCAGCACCGCCAGAAATAATTTTAAAGTGAGTTGTTCCACTTGGTGCAGCAATCATATTCGCAGGAATAAAAGAAGCAATATCAACTGTAATTTCTCCTGAAACTCGATCAATTGTTGCCACAAATGGTGCATACAAGCTAGTACCTAGTTTACCACGAATATTGAATTCAAAACCAAATAACAATTCAGCTTCGCCATCAATAACGTTTCGCAAACCTCTTTCGTTAATCAAATCCGCTTGAATAACTTTTACCATAGCTTGTGTTAAGCGGCTTACCATTCTACCATCGGCAGAATTCAAAAGCAGCGCTCTTAAAGCAGTACGCAAAACTTTACCTGCTTTTCCGGCACGTCCAAATTCAGAACCATTCTCACGCGTTCTTTGAAACGCAGGATCACTTGCAATTCTACTAGCTTCAATTCCGCCTTTTTCTCTTGCCAAGTGTCCGTCTTGCGTTTTGTAAAAAGTAATATCTCCAATAGTACCTTTCAACTTAATTATGCCTTTCTGTCTAGCCATAACTTTTAAATTTTTTGTTTATAAATCAGTGAACAATTCCCTCAATCATCATTCTTGTTGCAACATCCTTAGATTGATTTGAGAACAAATTTTAGTCAATAAAACAGATTAAAAAAGAGCAACCTGTTCCATATGTCGCAATGCGACACAAATGGCTCAAATCGACATAAATGCGCATTAAAAAGTGTCTTAAACCGACTTAAATTGCAGAATAAAATTATATTTCAAAAAATATTACTTTTGTATAATCTTTAACTTTACTAATTAATAGGTTTAAGCTAATCAAAGCCTAGTCAAAGGCATAGATAATGTATGAAATTTGAAAAACAGAGGGTTTGCATCTATCCGAAAGACATACAGCGCATAACAGGAAAGAGTTATCGTCAAAGTACCAGATTATTGCAAAAAGTGAAAACTGACCTCAACAAGCTCGAAAATGAGTTTCTAACTATCGAAGAGTTTTGTTCTTATGCAGGATTAAAATATGAACAAGTAGCTCATTTAATTTTTGGTTAAATTTTGAAAAATATAATAATCAAATTTTTTCCGATGGCTATAGAAATAGTTTCAAATAACTAGTTCATATTTTGGTATTCTTTTATTCTAAACACTTTTTTTAATTGGGTTTTATTCGTACTTTTACAACTTACAAATTAATGTAAATCATAACGATTCAAAAGGGGGTAAATTCTGTTACCTAAATTTTATTTAAGTTTCAAAATGTTTAATAACTATTAGTTAGGAATGGTTGTCAAATCCCATCCTCTCTGCTTATTCTTCTTAAAATTAGTTTTATGCGAGTTTATCTTTTCATCATAACTTTTTTTGCCTCCTTGAGTGTCTTTGCTCAAAAAGATGAAATCGATTTTGATGCTATCGATTCTTTATATCGCGAAGACCAATTTTATATAAATTTTACTTACAATAGTCTTAGGAAAACACCTGACGGTTTTAGACAAAATAAATTTGCTACTAGTTTTGCCCTTGGATTTCTTAGAGACATGCCGTTAAATAAAAGCAGAACTTTTGCTATTGCGGCAGGATTGGGCTATTCTTTCTCAGTTTACAATCAAAACATAGTGATTACTAGCGTTGGCGGTAATAACACTTATAACTTAATAGGTCAAGATGTTGATTATTCAAAAGACAAATTATCATTGCATTTTGTAGAGCTACCTATCGAAATCCGATGGCGAAATTCAACGCCAGAAAGTCATAAATTTTGGAGAATTTACACCGGACTAAAATTGAGTTATTTGTTTTATGACAGCTATAAATTTGTATCTACTACAACCAATATAAAAAGTTCTGGTAATGCTGATTTAAATGCATTTCATTATGGTGCCTATGCAGCAGTTGGTTGGAATACTTTGAACCTTTACATGTATTATGGTTTTAACCCGTTGTTTAAATCTTCGGCAAAAATTGATAATCAATCCATTGATATGAGTACACTGAATATTGGGTTGATGTTTTATATTCTATAACCATAAATAGAACAATCCCAACTGGGGCAAAATACCGCACAAAAAACCAATCAACAATTCTTTGTTAGTATGCGCTTTCATTACCAATCGTGAAGAAGCCACAAGCCCATTTATTATTACAAAAAAGGCAACTAGCGAAACGGTGTTCACCTCATTTTTTATACTCAATCCTATAATAAAAACAGTTAAGGCACTGATGCCTATCATGTGAATACTGGCTTTTATTTTGGCATACAACAATAAAAAAGCAAGAACAGCACTCATGATTCCTCCTAGAAAAAAGCAATACAATAATGGAAATCGATCCAGAGTGATGCTTTTATTGATTAAAACAGTTAGCAACATGATATGAAGCAGCAACGGAATTTTGCGATGCGAAATCTCCGAAAGCATAACACTGTCTATTTTGCCAAATGTTCTTAGCAAGTAAAAAAAAGCAATCGGTAATAGCAAAGTAATGATGACAATTTGCAGAAACAAGAGCAAATATTGCGCAGTGGTTAAATAAATTGTGTCTAGCAAAACATAGAAAATAGTTCCAAAAAGCGGAACGAAAATGGGGTGAAAGAGATAGGAAAAAAAAGGGAGGATTTTTTTCAAAATGAATTTAGCTTTAAATCTTCTTCCTCATTCTTGCCACAGGAATATCGAGTAAGTCTCTATATTTTGCAATGGTTCTTCGGGCAATAGGGTATCCTTTTTCGCCAAGAATTTCGGCTAATTGATCGTCGGGCAAAGGTTTGCTTTTGTCTTCTTCCTCGATAATATTTTTTAGAATTTTTTTGATTTCTAAGGTAGAAACATCTTCGCCTTGGTCATTTTTCATTGATTCCGAGAAGAATTCTTTTATCAATTTGGTGCCATAAGGTGTGTCTACATATTTGCTATTGGCCACACGAGAAACCGTAGAAACATCCAAACCAACCATATCGGCAACGTCTTTTAGAATCATTGGTTTCAACTTGGTTTCTTCGCCATCGAGGAAATAGTCTTGTTGTAGATGCATGATGGCATTCATGGTCACAAAAAGCGTTTCTTGGCGTTGTCGAATAGCATCGATAAACCATTTGGCCGAATCCAGTTTTTGTTTGATAAACTGCACCGCATCTTTTTGCGAATGCGATTTATCTCGAGAATCTTTATAGGTTTGCAACATTTCCTGATAATCTTTGGAAACATGCAACGTTGGTGCGTTTCTGCCGTTTAAAGTCAATTCCAATTCACCATCTACAATTCTGATAGCAAAATCAGGAACAATTTGTTCCACCACACGACTGCTGCTATCAAAAGAACCCCCGGGTTTTGGATTTAATTTTTCGATTTCTTCAATTGCTTTTTTTAATTTCTCTTGCGTAATCTCGTATTTCTGAAGTAGTTTATCGTAATGTTTTTTGGTAAAAGCATCAAATTGGTTTTCGAGTATGTCAATCGCCAATTCAACGTATTCTGTTGGGGTTTTGTGTTTCAATTGCAACAATAAACATTCCTGCAAATCTCGAGCACCAACTCCCGAAGGTTCTAATTCGTGAATGATATGCACTATTTTTTCAACGGTTTTCTCATCGGTATAAATGGCTTGCGTAAACGCCATATCATCAACGATATCTTGGACATTTCTTCGTAAATAACCATCATCATCAATACTTCCAACAAGAAATTCGGCAATACTGCGTTGCTCATCGGTGAGTATAAAAGTGTTCAATTGGTTAATTAAATCTTGATGAAAACTGATAGATTCAGCAAGAGGCGATTCACGGTCATCATCGTCATCGCTATAATTATTGGCTTGAAGTTTGTAATCGGGCGTTTCGTCGTTGCTTAAATATTCGTCAATATTGATTTCTGTGTCAATGTTTTCAGTTCCTTCATAATCGTCATAGTCATCATTGTTGTCAAATTCGTCTTTCTCATATGATTCTTCCTCTTTGCCAATTTCCAAAGCGGGATTCTCGACCATTTCCTCTTTGAGTCGTTGTTCAAAAGCTTGTGTAGGCAATTGAATTAACTTCATCAGCTGAATTTGCTGTGGAGATAATTTTTGAGATAATTTAAGATTTAAGA
Organism: Flavobacterium sp.; assembly: GCA_020403245.1. GTDB lineage: Bacteria > Bacteroidota > Bacteroidia > Flavobacteriales > Flavobacteriaceae > Flavobacterium. Next base: position 38,045 of record JADBYA010000009.1, read on the forward strand.
ATTGTTTTAACATTTATAATGGTTTAAAGGTTTAAGAGTTTAAGGGTTTAAAGTTGTTGTGGTTAAACAACATTAAACTATTTTAAACAACATTAAACATTTTAGAATTCTGCGTTTTGTGGCGTTCTTGGAAAAGGAATTACGTCTCTAATATTAGTCATTCCAGTAACAAAAAGCACCAATCTTTCAAAACCTAATCCGAAACCTGAATGCACCGCTGAACCAAATCGGCGTGTGTCTAAATACCACCATAATTCTTTTTCATCAATACCAAGTGATTTCATTTTTTCCACTAAAACATCATAGCGCTCTTCTCTTTGTGAACCTCCAACAATTTCACCAATGCCTGGAAATAAAATATCCATAGCTCTTACGGTTTCTTTTCCTGGTTCGGTATCGGTATTCAAACGCATGTAAAATGCTTTAATTTTTGCTGGATAATCATATAATATCACCGGACATTTGAAGTGTTTTTCAACTAAGAAACGTTCGTGTTCACTTTGTAAATCGGCACCCCATGCTTCTATTGGGTATTGAAATTTTTTCTTCTTGTTTGGCGTTGAATCTTTTAAAATGTCAATGGCTTCGGTATAAGAAACACGTTTGAAATTGTTTTCTAAAACGAAGTTTAATTTTTCCAACAAAGTCATTTCGCTCCGTTCTGCTTGTGGTTTTTGCTTTTCTTCGTCCAATAATCTTCCTTCGAGAAATTTCAAATCATCGGCACATTTTTCAACAGTAAATTTGATAACATATTTGATAAAATCCTCTGCCAAATCCATGTTGTCGTTCAAATCATTGAAAGCCACTTCGGGTTCAATCATCCAAAACTCAGCCAAGTGACGAGAGGTATTGGAATTTTCCGCACGGAAAGTTGGCCCAAAAGTATACACTTGTCCCAATGCCATTGCAAAAGTTTCGGCTTCTAGTTGTCCCGAAACCGTTAAGTTGGTTTCTTTTCCGAAGAAGTCAGCTGCGTAGTTTACTTTTCCATCTTCAGTTCTTGGTGTATTGTCAAAAGGCAAAGCGGTCACTTTAAACATTTCACCAGCACCTTCTGCATCCGAACCCGTAATAATGGGTGTGTTTACATAGAAAAATCCTTTTTCTTGAAAATAAGAATGCACAGCAAATGATAATACAGAACGTACTCTCATAATGGCTCCAAAAGCATTGGTTCTAACTCGCAAATGAGCATTTTCCCTAAGAAATTCAAAGGAATGTTTCTTGGGTTGCATGGGGAATTTTTCAGCATCACAATCGCCTAAGATTTCTAAGGTTGTAACTTGTATTTCATATTTCTGACCCGCACCTTTGCTTTCCACAAGGTTTCCTGTCAACGCTATAGCGGTTCCAGTATTAATTCTTTTGAGCGTTTCTTCGGGTGTGTTTTCAAAATCGACTACACACTGTAAATTATGAATGGTTGAACCATCATTCAACGCAATAAACTGATTGTTTCTAAAAGTTCTTACCCAACCTTTTACGGTTACTTCATAGTTTGATTTTGTGCTGTTTAATAATGCTTTTATTTTCGAATGTTTCATTTAAATTGTTGATTTAAATTTTAGTCCTGATAGCTATCGGGACAGATTTGTGAAATCTACGGCAAATATAAATTATTTATTTTTCATTTCTAATTCATCAATATCTTCATCGGTATGTTCAAGAAAATCGATGGTTGGTTCAGGCAATTCTTGTTGGTTTGCCAGAGTTTTGTTTAAGGTCAATACCAAAGAAGGCAACAATACTAAATTGGACAACATCCCGAAAAATAATGTCAAGGCAACTAAACCGCCTAAAGCGATTGTTCCACCAAAACTTGACAACATAAATACCGAGAATCCAAAGAATAAGATAATAGAAGTATAAAACATGCTAATTCCGGCATCTTCAAAAGTAGCAAATACTGATTTTTTTATTCTCCAATCGTTCCGGGATAACTCTAAACGGTATTGTGCCAAAAAACGTAATGTATCATCGACAGACATTCCAAAGGCAATTCCAAACACCAATAAAGTAGAGGGTTTTAAAGGAATTCCTAAAAAGCCCATTAATCCTGCAGTCATTAATAAAGGTAATAAATTTGGGATAATCGAAACTAAAACCATTTTGAATGAACGGAACATAATTATGACTAATCCACCAGTAAGGAAAAAGGCGAATAATAAAGAAGAAAGCAAGTTGTCTAGTAAATATTTAGTTCCTTTTTGGAAAACGGAAGCCTTTCCTGTGATGATAACTTCGTACCTTGGTGAGGGGAATATTTTATTGACCTTGTTTCGAATGTGCGCTTCAATAGTCTCCATTTTTTCGCCATTTTCATCTTTGATAAAAGTGGTCATTCTAGCCACGCTTCCATCTGAAGTGACATAACTTTTCATCTGATTATCTTTTGAGTTTTTCAGTGAATTTTTAATATAAGGCAACAAAAATATTTCTTCTTGAGGTGTTGGCAATGAATAAAATTCAGGATTGCCATTATAATATGCTTGATTGAAACTTTTGGCAACATTGACAATAGACAATGGTTTTGATAGCTCAGGAATATCATTTATAGTTTGCTCTAGTTCTTCCATTCTTCTCAAATTACTGAGTTTCATGGCGCCATTTTTATTTTTGGTGTCAATCATTATTTCTAAAGGCATTACTCCGTCAAATTCTTTTTCGAAGAAACGAATATCTTCAAAAAAATCGGTATGCTTTGGCATATCTTCAATGATACTGCCAGAAACTTTGATTTTATAAATTCCTATAATACCAAAAATCAACAAACAAATAGATGTGATATATACCCCAAATCGGTTGTATTTCACTGTATTTATAATCCAATTTAAAAAAGAAGTTAAAGATTCTCTATTTAAATGACCAAGGTGTCTCGGAATTGGTGATGGGATGTAACTAAAGAAAATAGGGATTAACAACAAACTCAAAAAGTAAATGGCAAGAATATTGATAGTTGTTACAATACCAAATTCTCTCAATAAAAGATTATTGGTAGCAATAAAAGTAGCAAAACCCACTGCTGTTGTAATATTGGTTAGAAGGGTTGCTGTTCCTGTTTTGGTAATTACACGTTGTAATGCTTTGGCTTTATTGGCATGTTTGTGGTACTCTTGATGGTATTTATTAATGAAGAAAATACAATTGGGGATTCCAATAACAATAACTAATGTTGGAACTAATGCTGTTAGCACATTAATATCATAACCTAAAACGCTTATGATTCCAAAAGACCATACAACACCAATAATCACTACAATAAGAGAAATTAATGTCGCTCGAAAAGATCGAAAAAAGTAGAAAAAAATGAGCGACGTAATCAGCAACGCTGCGCCAATAAATAAACCAATTTCGTCAATAATAGTTTTGGCATTAAGCGTTCTGATATAAGGCATTCCCGATGTGTGAAGCTCAATACCGCTGTCTTTTTTAAACTTGTCTATAGCGGGAATTAAACTATTTAATACGTAGTCTTTTCGCTTTTTGGTGTTGACAATTTTTTTGTCTAAATATATTGCAGAGCGAATTGCACCTGATTTTTTATTAAATAAAAATCCTTCATAGAAAGGAAGTTTTGTAAACAATTCTATTTGAATTTGTTTTAAGTAAAATTCATCTTGAACCTTATTATTGTCAACCAAAGGTTTCAATTCAAAAGTTTCTAAGGAGTCATTTTTAACTATTTTTTGTAAATTATCTATAGAAATTATCAAACTAACTTCTTTGTTGGATTTAATATTGTTCATCAATTCACTCCAAGCTTTATATACCTTTGGGGTGAATATTTTTTTATCTTTAGTGGCAATAACGATTAGATTTCCTTCTTCGCCAAAGTGGTTTAGAAATTTTTGATAATCTATATTTACTTTATCGTCTGCAGGGATTAAGTTGGCTTCGGTTTGGGTAAATTTGATATATTTCCATTGAGTAGCAAACAGAACTGTAACTAATAAAATACCAATTAAAATAACAATTCTATTTCTTAATATAATTCGAGCGATTAATTCCCAAAAACCAATACCTAACAACTTTTTCATAAATTCTAAAATGGGTTGTAAAGGTAATCAAAACCTTAAAAGTTAAGCGCTGATTTTAGCAAAGATTTATTTAATTCAACTTGGATTCTGTATTGAATTTTAAATAATTGATAATGCTAAAAAAAAATATAATAAAATAAGATGCTTTTTAGCATCTTTGTAGAGCAAAGTAGTTGTCAACAAAATGAGAAATTTAAAAAACACTTTATTTTATTTACTAGTTACAGGTGGTTTTGGCTACTTAATGTATTGGATAATTGTTCAAGGAAAATTTCTTGAAGTGGGAAGAGAAATAGTATCGCCTACTTCAAATGATAGTGAATGGATTCAGTTTTTAAGTTCGCTTTTTCATAATCTGCAACATCCATTACCATTATTGTTACTTCAAATAATTACCATTGTTTTAGTAGCTCGTATTTTTGGTTGGATTTTTAGAAAGATTGGTCAACCCACCGTAATCGGAGAAATAATTGCTGGAATTGTTCTAGGACCATCATTGTTTGGGCTTTATTTTCCTGATATGAAAGAGGCCTTGTTTCCCGTTGCTTCACTCGGAATTCTCCAAATGTTGAGCCAAGTTGGTTTAATTTTTTTCATGTTCGTTATCGGCATGGAATTGGACTTAAAAGTTTTGAAAAATAAAGCTAACGAAGCAGTTGTTATCAGTCATGCTAGTATAATAATTCCTTTTGCTTTGGGAGTTGGACTAGCTTATTTTATATATTATCAATTTGCTCCTCCAGGAATTGAATTTTTATCCTTTAGTTTATTTATGGGAATAGCCATGAGTATCACTGCTTTTCCAGTTTTAGCTAGAATTGTGCAAGAGAGAGGTATTCATAAAACAAGATTAGGAACCATAGTAATCACTTGTGCAGCTGCCGATGATATCACAGCTTGGTGTTTATTGGCGGCTGTAATTGCCATTGTAAAAGCGGGGAGTTTTGTAAGCTCAATATATACAATTGGTTTAGCAATTAGTTATGTTTTAATGATGCTTTTTGTGGTAAAACCATTCCTGAAAAGGGTTGGAGATTTATATGCTAAGAAAAATAATATCAAGAAACCGGTTGTTGCCATCTTTTTTTTAATGCTTATAATATCGTCTTATTTAACAGAAATTATTGGAATTCATGCTTTATTTGGCGCTTTTGTTGCAGGAGCAATCATGCCAGATATTGCTAAGTTTAGAAATGTTTTTATCGAAAAAGTAGAGGATATCTCATTAATCTTATTGCTACCATTATTCTTTGTTTTTACAGGTTTACGTACAGAAATTGGTTTAATCAATGAACCTTATTTATGGAAAATTACGGGTTATATTATCTTGGTTGCTGTAGTAGGAAAGTTTTTGGGAAGTGCTTTGGCAGCACGATTTGTGGGTCAAAGTTGGCAGGAAAGTTTAACAATTGGCGCTTTAATGAATACTAGAGGATTGATGGAATTGGTGGTGCTTAACATTGGATACGAACTAGGGGTGCTTTCTCCCAAAATATTCACCATGATGGTTATTATGGCATTAGTCACTACATTCATGACTGGTCCTGCATTGGATTTAATTAATTTTATTTTTAAAACTAAAGATATAATCATCCCTTCAGAAATTAAGAAAAATTCGAAGTTTAAAATTCTAATTTCTTTTGGGAATAACGAAAAAGGGAAGTCATTACTCCGATTAGCTAACAGTTTGGTAAAAGGCCAAACAGAAAATACTAATATAACTGCCATGCACTTAACAATGAGTGATGAAATGCACGCATATAATTTGGAAGAATATGAAACCACAACCTTTGAGCCAATTATCAAAGAATCAGTTAAGCTAAATCAAGAAATCACTACTATTTTCAAAGCCACAGGTGACATAGAGACAGATATTGCTGATATTGCAAAAGAAGGGCAATATGATTTGGTTTTAGTGGGTGTTGGGAAATCAATTTATGAAGGGACTTTTTTGGGGAAAATTCTTGGATTTACTTCCCGAATTATTAATCCTGACAGATTGTTGGATAAATTTACAGGAAAGGAAGGACTGTTTGAAAACTCACCTTTTGATGAAAGAACACGACTTCTAATCTCAAAAACCAAGGAACCATTAGGGATATTAATTGACAAAGATTTGCAAAAAATAAAAAATGTTTTTATTGGAATATACAGCATTGGAGACGTATTTCTAATAGATTATGCTCAAAAATTAATGTATAATAATGACTCTCATGTGACCATTTTGGATAATAATGAGCACACTAAAAATAATTTTATTATTCAGAATTCATTAGTAGCACTAGAAGAAAAGCATACAGATAATTTTGATGTTTTTCAACCTAATCAAATTAATAAACCATTTTTATTGCAGCAAGACTTAGCTATTTTCAGTTTGGAAACTTGGAAAAAATTAGTTGATGAAGAAGTTTCTTGGTTGGCTGATATTCCATCAGTGTTAATTATAAAACCATAAATAGTAGAGAAAAACAGTCTTGAAATATTTTATTATTAACAAACTGTTTTTTATTGAATTAAAAGGTTACACCTTCATAATCTCTGCTTCTTTTGCAGCCAAATGTTCATCCACCTTTCTTATAAAAGTATCAGTCAGTTTTTGAACATCTTCTTCGGCACTTTTGCAAATGTCTTCTGAAGTGCCTTCTTTTTCTAATTTTTTGATGTCGGTATTGGCATCTTTGCGAGCATTTCTGATTCCTATTTTTGCATCTTCAGCTTCGGCCTTGGCTTGTTTCACCAAATCACGTCTTCTTTCTTCTGTCAAAGCCGGTACATTAATAATTATCATGTCACCATTATTCATGGGGTTGAAACCTATATTAGCAATCATTATCGCTTTTTCTATAGTTTGCAACATGCTTTTTTCGTAGGGTTGGATGGTAATCGTTCTGGCATCGGGAACATTCACATTGGAAACTTGAGAAAGAGGTGTTTGGGAACCATAATATTCAACAAAAACACTTCCTAACATTTGTGGAGATGCTTTCCCAGCACGAATATTTAAAAATTCTTTTTCTAAATGTGCAATAGAACCTAACATAGATTCTTCTGTACTGTCTAAAATAAATTCAATTTCTTCCATTGTTTTATTGTTTGTGGTTTGTCGTTTATGGTTTGTTGTTAATAATAAACAACAAATTATTAACACTAAACTATATTCTTACTACGGTTCCTATGTTTTCTCCGTTACAAATTTTTAATAAATTTCCTTTTTTATTCATATCAAAAACTACGATTGGTAATGCGTTTTCTTGGCTTAATGTGAAAGCAGTTGAGTCCATCACGTTCAATCCTTTTTTAATAACATCATCAAAGCTTATACTATCAAATTTTATAGCATTTGTATTTTTTTCTGGATCAGAATCATAAATTCCATCCACGCGTGTTCCTTTTAAAATAACATCAGCGTGAACTTCAACACCACGAAGTACCGCAGCGGTATCAGTAGTAAAATAGGGATTACCAGTTCCAGCACCAAATATTACAATTCTTCCTTTTTCAAGATGACGAACAGCTCTTCTCTTGATATAAGGCTCAGCAATAGCTTCAATTTTTAAAGCCGTTTGTAAACGGGTCAACATTCCCTTGTCCTCTAGCGCGCCTTGCAACGCCATTCCGTTAATAACTGTGGCAAGCATTCCCATATAATCGCCTTGCACTCTGTCCATTCCATTGCTTGCTCCTGAGACTCCTCTAAAAATATTTCCACCACCAATAACAATGGCAATTTCTATCCCTTTGTCATGAATTGCTTTGATTTCATCGGCATATTCGGCCAAACGCTTTGGGTCTATTCCATATTGTCTATCGCCCATCAAAGCTTCGCCACTCAGTTTTAGAAGAATTCTTTTGTATTTCATCAGTAGAATTTTTATGTTGCAAATATAAACATATTATGTTTTTTATGGTATTGGATAAAAAAGATTATTTGGAAACAATTATCACCTTTTTGAACCGTTTGCTTTTGTAGCTTTGTGCCATAAATTTAAAAAGCATGAAATCCATCCTAAAAAATAGTTTGTCAAAAAGTTACACCTATAGTGAATATAGAAGACAAATCACGTCATTGCTACAAGCAGGGAAATCATCTGGAAATGAACAATCCGAAGCGTTGACACATTATTCTGAATTGAATGAAGTACGGATGAATAGATTAGACAAAACGATGAAAGTTTCAGATGAAAATGGTCAAAAATTACAAAATCTGAAACGTAATTACATTTGGTTAGTGATTTCCGAAGGTTGGTGTGGAGATGCAGCACAAATTCTTCCAGTAATTACTAAAATGGCGGAACAATCAGAGAAAATAGAATTAAAAATTGTTTTCCGTGATGAAAATGAAGCATTAATGAATTTATTTTTGACCAATGGAACGAAATCAATTCCGAAGCTAATTATTTTAGATAAAAACACTTTGGAAGTTTTAGCCGATTTTGGACCCAGACCAAAAGGAGCAAACCAATTGATTGCTGATTATAAATCGCTGCATGGAATAGTAGACGAAACCGCTAAAACAGAATTACAACTTTGGTATTTGCACGACAAAGGAATTTCTATTCAAAATGAAATTTTGGATGTATTAGTCACTCTTGAGTAATCTTCTTTTCAAATTCCTCAGGTGAGATTCCATTATCTATAGAGTATTTTCCAATCTTTGTTCTTCGTAAAACAGATAAATATGCTCCAGATTGCATCGCTTTTCCATAGTCAAAAGCAAGAGACCGAATATACGTTCCTTTGCTGCAAACGACTCTGAAATCAATTTCAGGCAAAGCTATTCTTGTGATTTCAAATTCGTATATGGTGGTTTTCCTAAAAGCGATTTCAACTTCCTCGCCAGCACGAGCATGTTCGTATAAACGAATGCCATCTTTTTTAATAGCGGAAAAAACAGGTGGTTTTTGGTCAATTTCCCCTATAAATTGTTTTGTAGTTTCCCGAATTAACGCCTCAGTAATGTGTTCTGTTGGGAATGTTACATTAATTTCGGTTTCCATATCATAAGACGGCGTTGTTGCCCCAATGGTAAATGTGCCAGTATATTCTTTGGCTTGTCCTTGAATTTCGGTTATTTTTTTGGTAAATTTTCCAGTGCAAACAATTAATAATCCTGTTGCCAAGGGATCTAAAGTTCCGGCATGACCAATTTTGAATTTTTTTGGAAGGTCGTATTTTCGTTTTAAAATATATTTTAATTTCTTTACTGCTTGAAACGAAGACCAAGTTAGCGGTTTATCAATCAGTAGAATTTGCCCTTCTAATATAGCTTCTGCAGTCATTAAATAACAGTTAATTTCATAACAAAGAAATGGATGAATAAAATGACTAGACCAGCAACAATTCTATAATAACCAAACATTTTGAAGCCGTGTTTCGATAAATAACCAATGAAGGATTTTATGGCTAACATCGCCACAATAAACCCAACCACATTGCCAATAAGTAATAAATTAATTTGGTCATCAGAAAGCACAAATCCATCTTTGTTGTAATCGTAACATTTTTTTATCGTAGCACCAAGCATGGTTGGTACCGCTAGGAAAAACGAAAATTCGGCAGCGGTTGTTCTCGATAACTTTTGTGACATACCGCCAATAATGCTAGCACCACTTCTAGAAACTCCTGGAATCATGGCCAAACATTGAAACAAACCAATTTTGAAAGCTGTTGAATAACTTATTGAATCTGTGTTTTGAGTTTCCTGTGAGTTACTAAACCAATCATCAACTTTCAATAAAACAACACCACCAATAACCAATGAAATCGCTACAGTAATAGGATTTTCTAACAAAGCATCAATTTTTTTGCTAAAAAGCAATCCAAAAACTACAGCAGGAATAAAAGCTACCAATAGCTTAAAGTAGAAATCTATAGTCTGAAAAAAGCGTTTGAAATATAAAACCACCACCGAAAGTATCGTGCCAAGTTGGATAACAACGGTAAATAATTTGGTGAAATCATCATGAGCAATACCAAAAAAGGACGAAGCAATAATCATGTGACCTGTGGAAGAAATGGGTAAGAATTCAGTTATTCCTTCAATTATGGCAAGTATAATTGCCTGTAAATAATCCATTTTTTAGTGATTAGTGATTGGTAATTAGTCCTTAATAATTAGTCTTTAGTGATTTTTTGCTTTTCACTCTTCACTATTTACTCTTCTTAAAAATCGAATAAATTGTAATTCCGAAACCAATTAAAACAAGGGTTGGTGCCAAGCGAATTCTTCTGAAACTGAAAACATCTTCATTAAATACTTTTGGATCATCGCTTCCACCACCACTCATTAGAATAAATCCTAAGACAATGACTGCAATACCAATCAATAATGTTTTGTAATTAACTTTATCAAAAAGAAAATCAGGTTTTTGCTCGTTATTTTTCATTTATGATGAATTTATTTCAGCATCTCAGCTGAATATTATTTTTATAATCTTTGTCTATTATCTATCTTCTTTATTAATACAAATCGTCTGTTCTTAAATTCAAAAAGCGTTGGGTAGCAAAATAAGTACTCAACCAAGTAATCACCATACTTAAAACCAATACGCCCATCAGCACAGCAGCAATAGCGAGTTTGTCTTCTAAAATGCCAAGATTTGGAAAATTAGTTTCAATATAAATAAGTACGCCAACCAAGACCAAAATAGCCAAACCAGCACCAATCAATCCTAGAATAACACTGGTTTTTAAAAATGGTTTTCTGATGAACGATTTTGTGGCGCCAACCATTTGCATGGTTTTTATAATAAATCGATTAGCATAAATGGATAAACGCAATGAACTATTGATTAGTAAAACCGAAACCAAAGCAAAAACAATACTAATAATCAATATCCACATACTGATATTTTTCACATTGTCATTTACCAAAGTCACTAATTGTTTGTCATAAACAATGTCGGCAATCATAGGATTTTTGCGCAAGCGAGTTTCAATTTTGGAAATTTCAAGATTGTTTACATAGTCAGCTTTCAAGTGAATATCAAAAGAATTCTGTAGCGGATTGACACCCAAAAACTGCATGAAATCTTCACCAATTACTTTTTTATGTTGTTCAGCAGCTTTTTCTTTAGATACATATTCGAAAGATTTAGCAAACTTCGCTGTCTTTAATTCGCTTGAAAAAGCTTTCATTACCATATCGTCAGCTTCGTTTTTGAAGAAAACAGTCATCGCAATTTCTTCTTTAAAATTATCCGATAATCGCTTGGAATTGATGACAAAAAGTCCCAATATTCCCAATAAAAACAACACCAAGAAGATACTCAAAACTACCGAAAAATAGGAGGTAATGACTCTGCGTTTTTGAAACTTATCAAATGATGATGACATAAACAATAATTTAAGCAGTAAAAATAATAAAGAAAATTGTTTTTATCCTTTATAACGTACAAAGTTTTAACTTTATTGTATTAAACCGTAAATTTGTACCTAAAATTTTTTAGAAGCAAATGGCTTGGGCTATTTTACCATCCATTTTCCCGCTTTCCGTTACAACCTGCCTGCCGGCAGGTAGGTCTTTTTCTTTTTGTTCCTTCGACAAGCTCAGGATGACAAAAAGAAAAAGGATTTCCACTGCAATCGGGGCTAAAAAACAAACGATTTGAATATTAAACAACATCAACCGTATCAGAGTTTTAAACCCTCATAGGGTTAATTATAATAAAATGAAATACCATCACGAAAAAATCGAAGCCAAATGGCAAAAATACTGGGCAGAAAACCAAACGTTTAAAGCCATTAACCCAACTTCCTCTCCTTTGGAGGGATTTGGGGAGGAAAAACCAAAATATTATGTTCTCGATATGTTTCCTTATCCATCAGGTGCGGGCTTACATGTTGGACATCCACTGGGCTATATTGCTTCCGATATTGTAGCACGTTTCAAACGCCACAAAGGATTCAATGTTTTGCACCCACAAGGATATGACTCATTTGGTTTACCAGCAGAACAATATGCCATTCAAACTGGCCAACATCCTGAAAAAACGACTCGTGAAAACATTGCGCGTTACCGTGAACAGTTAGACAAAATTGGTTTTTCTTTCGATTGGAGTAGAGAAGTGCGCACGTCTAATCCCAATTATTACAAACATACGCAGTGGATTTTTATTCAATTGTTCAACTCTTGGTACAATAAGGATACTGATAAAGCAGAAGACATTTCAACTTTAATCTCCGTTTTTGAAAAAGCAGGAAATTCTCCCGAAGTTTCGGGAGTAAATGCTGTTTGTGATGATAATATTACCTCTTTTTCTGCTGAAGAATGGAATTCTTTTTCGGAAGAAAAGAAACAACAAATTCTGTTACAATACCGATTAACCTATTTGGCAGAAACCGAAGTAAATTGGTGTCCAGCATTAGGTACCGTTTTAGCCAATGACGAAATTGTAAACGGAGTTTCTGAACGTGGCGGGCATCCTGTTATTCGCAAAAAAATGACGCAATGGTCGATGCGAATTTCTGCCTATGCTGAACGGTTGTTACAAGGTTTAGAAACCATCGATTGGAGTGAAAGTATTAAGGAAAGTCAACGCAACTGGATTGGAAAATCGGTTGGAGCTGAAATAGTTTTCCCCATCCTATCCTTCCCCAAAGGGGAAGAGAAAGCAACCGATGAAAAAATTGCTGGGTATATGACAGGGGGAAAATATTCTCATATTTTGATTAATCATGCCAAAGAGATGCGAAAAAATTCAACTGAAGCAGAAAGTATTCTTTGGCAAGAGTTGAGAGGGAAAAACCTTGAGGATAAATTTAGACAGCAACATTTAATAGATGATTTTATTGTAGATTTTGTATGTCTTTCAAAAAAACTTATCATTGAAGTTGACGGAGGATATCATAGTAATCCAAACCAAAAAAAATTAGATGAAGAAAGGACTATTATTTTAAATAAAAAAGGATATAAAATAATTCGTTTTTCAAACGATGAAGTTTTATTTTCAATCAGTGATGTTATTTCAAAAATAAAAAACCATTTACAAGAAAGAGATATTCTAACTCTCTCAAATCCTACTTTGTCTCCCTCTCCTTTGGAGAGGGCTGGGGTGAGGATGTCTCCCTCTCCTTTGGAGAGGGCTGGGGTGAGGATTTTTACCACCCGCCCAGATACCATTTTCGGAGTAACTTTTATGACGTTAGCTCCAGAACACGAATTGGTTTCCCAAATCACAACACCTGAACAAAAAGCGGCTGTTGATGCTTATATTGAAGCTACAGCCAAGCGTTCGGAAAGAGAAAGAATGGCAGATATCAAAACCATTTCGGGTGTTTTCACAGGGGCATTTGCCGAACATCCGTTTACGGCAGCACCCATTCCAATATGGATTGGCGATTATGTTTTGGCTGGTTACGGTACTGGAGCTGTGATGGCAGTGCCTTGTGGCGATGAAAGAGATTATGCTTTCGCAAAACATTTTAATATTCCAATCAAAAACATTTTCAATCAAGATATTTCCGAAACAGCGTTTGTCAGTAAAGAAGGTTTTCAATTGGTAAACTCCGATTTCTTAAACGGATTGGGCTATAAAGAAGCCACCAAAAAAGTTATAGAGGAATTGGAAAAAATCGGACAAGGGAAAGGCAAAACTAATTACCGTTTGCGCGATGCCGTGTTCTCAAGACAACGCTATTGGGGCGAACCATTTCCGGTGTATTATGTAAATGGATTGCCGCAGATGATTGATGCCAAACATTTACCAGTAGTCCTTCCAGAAGTTGAAAAATACTTACCTACCGAAGACGGACAACCGCCACTTGGTAATGCCAAAGCGTGGCATTGGGACACCAACACCAATCAAATAGTAAGTGTTGAAGACCCTGCGAATCCCCCTTTGGGGGTTTGGGGGCTTGAATTAAACACCATGCCAGGTTGGGCAGGCAGTTCATGGTATTGGATGCGTTACATGGATGCGAACAATGAGAATGAATTTGCCAGCCAAGAAGCACTAAAATACTGGGAAAGCGTTGATTTATACATAGGCGGAAGCGAACACGCCACCGGGCATTTATTGTACGCTCGTTTTTGGAACAAATTCCTAAAAGATAGAGGTTACGCACCTACTGAAGAACCCTTTAAGAAATTGATTAATCAAGGGATGATTTTGGGGATGAGTGCTATTGTTTATCGAGTTCAATCAACTATTTATGGTATTGAAAATGTAAAGTATAATGACAAAGGGCATAAACTTTTAAGTTTTAATGGAGTTGTAAATGAATCTCCAATAAATAATCTTTATGTTTCAAAAGAAATTTTGGCAGAAGCACTTGGAGAAAAAAAGTTCAAAGCTTTAAAAGATCACTCTAATCCTTTTTTTGATGATGGTGTAAAGAATGAATTATATCAGTATATATATAATAACTTTGGATTTAGTGAATATGAACTTGATTTGATTGATGAGGAAAAAATGATTATGTCAATTGAAGTATCTCCAATCAGAATTGATGTAAATAATATCAATGCTTCAGATGAAATAATTGATATAGATAAATTGAGATTTTGGAATGAATTTAAAGATGCTCATTTTTTAATGAGAAATGGAAAATTTTTGGTTGATAGAGAAATTGAAAAAATGTCAAAAAGATGGCTTAACGTAGTCAATCCCGATGATATTTGTGAGCAATACGGTGCCGATACATTGCGATTGTATGAAATGTTCCTTGGCCCATTAGAACAAGCCAAACCTTGGAACACGGCAGGAATAACAGGCGTTTCAGGTTTCTTAAAAAAACTATGGCGTTTGTATTTTGATGAAAACTCGGGCATAAAAATCTCTGAAGAAGAACCATCTGCAGAGGCATTTAAATCGTTACACAAAACCATCAAAAAAGTAACCGAAGACATCGAGAATTTCTCATTCAATACATCGGTTTCCCAGTTTATGATTTGTGTGAATGAATTAGCAACGCTAAAATGCAATCATCGTAAAATCTTAGAACCTTTGGCAATTCTAATTTCGCCCTATGCGCCACATATTGCGGAGGAACTTTGGTCACAATTGGGTCATGAAGGTTCCATATCAACTGTAGCTTTTCCAATTTGTAATGAGAAATATTTAGTAGAAAGCGAGAAAGAATATCCGGTTTCGTTTAACGGGAAAATGCGTTTCACCATCAAGCTATCATTGGATTTAACTGTCCCGCAAATTCAGGAAATTGTAATGGCGGATGAACGCACCATCAAACATTTGGAGGGGAAAACACCAAACAAAGTGATTATCGTGCCAGGAAAAGTGATTAATTTGGTGGGATAACATCTTTTGAAACATCATAAAACCGCTTTATTATAGTTTAGCACTACTCTAGAAGGGTTTTTAAATGGTAATTTGGGGTACCAAACCCCAAAATCGGGGTTTGAAATATCAAAATTGGGGTTCTAGACCCCATAATTGCGGTCTGGAACCCCAAAATATAGGTTGTATAACCCCAAAATTGCGGTTCCGAACCCCAAATTTGGAGTTGAGAACCTCGTCAGAGCAGTTCAGAACCCCGACAGAGTAGTTCAGAACCCCAAAATGGCACTTTTTACCATCTTCATAAGCTTATGAAAAATGTCAATTTGTCATTTGTAACATTTGGTGCATAATTTGCTACTAATAAAAATAATTTTAAAAATTATAATTATGTTTGGATACTATATTTTAATCGGAGCAATCGCTTTAATGAGTTGGATAGTAAGCTCAAAACTGAAAAGCAAATTTGCAGAATACTCAAAAATTCATTTACGAAACGGCATGAGCGGTGCAGAAATTGCCCAACAAATGCTTAATGATAACGGCATTTATGATGTAAAAGTCATTTCAACGCCAGGGCAATTAACCGACCATTACAATCCAGCCGACAAAACGGTTAATTTGAGTGAGTCCGTTTATAACCAACGAAATGCTTCGGCAGCGGCAGTAGCCGCTCACGAATGTGGTCATGCAGTGCAACACGCCACGGCTTATTCTATGTTACAATTGCGTTCTCAGTTAGTGCCAATTGTAAACGTTTCTTCCACACTTTCACAATATTTGATTTTTGGAGGATTACTACTTGGCGCGGCAGCAGGATTAGGTTTCGGATTTTACATTGCCGTAATTGGTTTGGTATTAATGGCGGTGGCAACGGCGTTTAGTTTTATCACATTGCCGGTTGAGTATGATGCCAGCAACAGAGCTTTGGCTTGGTTAAAAAACAAAAATATGGTGAGCCAAGAGGAATATGCCGGAGCTGAAGATGCCTTGAAATGGGCAGCGCGAACTTATGTAGTTGCTGCTATTGGAGCTTTGGCTTCGCTGTTATATTGGGCGTTGCAGGTTTTTGGCAGAAGAGATTAAAATACAAAATCCGTCTTGTTTTTAATAGCGAGACGGATTTTACTTATTATTTCAGAATTCGTACTTCGTACCTACAACTGTATTTGCCGTTCAATTTGTTGTTCCAACGAAATAAACGTTTCCGTTCTTGAAACACCGTCAATGGGTTGGATTTTTTTATTCAAGAGTTGCATCAAATGTTCGTTATCCCGACAAATAATTTTGATAAGAATACTCCAGTTTCCAGTCGTATAGTGACATTCTAGCACTTCTGGAATTTTTTTAAGTTCTTTTACTGCCTCGGCATTACTCGATGCTTTGTCTAAGTAAATACCAATAAACGCCATGGTTTTATAACCCAAAACCTTGTTGTCAACCATTAATTTTGAACTGGCAATCACACCAGCATCTTCCAGTTTTCGCAATCGTTGGTGAATGGCAGCACCCGAAATCCCAATTTTATTAGCAATTTGTAAAATGGGTTTTCGGGCATCTTGCATCAAGTCGCGAAGGATTTCTTTATCGATGCCATCAATTTCTATTTGTAACTGATTTATTTTCATAAGATTGTATTTGAAATGTCATTATAGGATTAAAAATTCCGAATAATTTATATGTCGCCCCGAAGGGGCTTATTTCGGATTGATACTTTATCTACCAATATGCAGTCCCGTTGGGACTTATAAAGCTCCTACAGGAGCGAAAGCTAGCTAGGAAAGAATTGTTTTATGTTTTTAAAGCCCCAGCGGGGCGATATATAATACAAGTCTACAATTAGCCCGAATGTAAAGTTGTAGCATGTTTTTGTTTAAAAACAGTTTATTTGAAAGTAAAAATAAGAATTTTGTTTTGGAATATAAGTAAAAAATACAATTTACAACTGATTTAATAAAAGACCATCACTATATAGCCCTGATTGTAGTGGCATCTTTTTATATCTAACTGGTTTTCAAAACCTTTTAGATATAAAAAGATAGAACGAAAAGCAGGAAAATGGATTCCAAAAAATGCTCGAACCATTCGCTCCAAAATCAATTAATTGCCCAACAATTTATCCGGATTA
The DNA here is from genome assembly GCA_020403245.1 of Flavobacterium sp. Taxonomy (GTDB): domain Bacteria; phylum Bacteroidota; class Bacteroidia; order Flavobacteriales; family Flavobacteriaceae; genus Flavobacterium. Next base: position 55,450 of record JADBYA010000009.1, read on the forward strand.
TAACCAACATAAACTTTTTCGGTTTCTTTGAAAATCACCCCAAATTCTTCGAGTTCTTTCAGAATGGGTTGATACACTTCTTTTTTAATAGGCAATTGCACGCCGGGTGTTTTGATTTTGCCATTCAATATTTGGATTGCTGCCATTGCCACAGGTAAACCTACTGTTTTTGCCATAGCCGTATAGGTTTGGTCGTCACCGAGGCATACCATTTTAGAATCAATCTGTTTGCGTTCACCATTCAATTCGTAACCAAATTTATGGTACATTACAATCATGTCTTTGTCATTGGGTTGTAGTTTCCAACAGTCATTCAAGATGTGTTCTAAAATTTGAGCAGGCGTAGCATTTTTTAGCCCTACTATTTTAGTTGGATTGAATAAATCGAGTTCCAATAATTTGTCCCACATGATGTCATCTTGCTCAATGCCGAGTTGCAAACGGGTTTTGATTTCAACTGAATCAGTGGGCGAATAAGGCAAAAATGAATTGATGAAATCACGGTAACTCATAGTTTCCGTGTTTTCCATAACATACGTATCATCAGTCATACCCAATTGTACAAACATATTCCAAGCTTTGGAAAAACCAACACGGCGAATGGTTCCACGATACAAAGTGAGAATATCATCCAATCCATAAACGCTTCTGTATTTCAACGAATCGCGATTGCCATACGCTTCAAATTTACCATAACCTTCTACTTCTAAAAATTCCGTTCGTCGAAATAATTTATGATAGGGAATGTATTTGTATTTGCCTTCTTGAATAAACTTGGCAGCTCCACCTTGACCGGCAAGGACAACATTTCTAGGCGCCCAAGTGAATTTATAATTCCAAAGGTTGGTATCACTTTCGGGAGCAACCAATCCACCACAAAACGATTCAAATAAAATCATCTTACCGCCTTTTTCTTCAATTTCGTGAATAACTTTCATGGCACTCATGTGGTCAATGCCTGGATCTAGTCCGATTTCGTTCATAAAAACTAAGCCATTAGCTTTCACTTCTGCATCCAAACTTTGCATGGCATCCGAAATATAGGAAGCCGTGACCATGTTTTTCTTAAAAGTTACGCAGTCTTTTGCAACCTCAATGTGCATGTGAGCTGGCAGCATCGAAATTACGATATCCGCTTTTTGAATTTCGGTTTGGCGTTGCTTTTCGTTGGTAACGTCTAATGCAATTGCGGTGGCGTTGGGATGGTTATTGGTTTTGAGTAGTGCTAATTCCTGAGATAAATCGCCAATAGTGAGGTGAAGATTTTCCTGAACCGATTTGTTTAAAAGATATTGTATCAGAGAGGATGCCGAACGACCAGCACCAATGATTAAAATAGTTCTCATGCGTTTATTTGTTGTTGGGAACAAATGTATGAATTTGATTTAATACCAATAACTTGAAAGGCAATCAAAAATATTTTAAATGTTTTGCCATATAAGTTTGGTATTTCCTTATCATAAATGGTCTTACAAAACTTATAATGTTGAGTTTATTCTAAACCTTCTATTTCTTCAAGCTCTTTTTTGGCTTCTTGTTTGGTTTCAATTTTTTGTTGTTCAAATTTTTGATCTACAATTACTTCGTCTTTAATAAAAAGTGTCTTTCCAAGAACAAAAACAGAACATAATGCACCGATAAAAAGTAAAGCTTTTGGTAACATTTTCTGCGGTGTGTCTGATTTTTTCAAAAGTAATAATGAAAAAAACAAAGCTATTCCAACGGGCAAAAATGCCAAAGTATCCATTGGCATTACTGAAAAAATAATGGCCATAATGGTAAAAATGATGGCTATAACAGTGATTAGTTTTCTCATGATTGTTAAAGTTTAAATTCCCGTTGCTGAGGTTAAAGTCAATTGTCCAGATCCAACAGGAATGTTAAATTTTAATAACGTTGGAATTTTTTTAGCATCAGCAGTAAGCCAAATCAAGTTTTTATCTTTTCCTCTCAAAGCATCTGTTTTGGCACCGATAGAAATTTTGAAACATTCTTTTTTGCCTAAATTCCCAGCATTGACGGTTTCTTTACCCATATATTTCAAGGTTACAGGAACTTGCTTTTCGTCAAAAATAATCATTAATGAAACCGTTTGTCCTTCTTTGAATTTAGAAAAATCCATGGTTCTAACTTTGTAAAAAAGCGAAATCACATCTTGTGTTGAAGCACCAATAGTGACTGTTTTCTGAGTTTCGGGTTTGTTTCTTCTTTTGGTAGTACTTGTTACAGTATTTCCTTTGAAAACATATTTTTCTTTTTTGGTATAACCACCTTCATCAATACTTCTTTTGTATAAACTTGGTTTTAAGTTTACGGGGTTAACATAGGATTCATAAATATCTCTAATCTTGAAAAACGAATCCCATTTGCTATAGGTTGATAATTCACAACTTAAATGTAAATAAGAATTTTTAGCCGTAGAAACCGTTTCAGTACTCATTGTAACTTGAGCCAATTGTGTCATTAAACCACTCATATTATATGACCCAGCAAAAACTAGTTTTTCGCCAGATTTGATGGTTTGACCGTTTAAAAAAGCAAAAGAACTTAAAACAAAAACGGCACTAAGTAAACTATAAAATTTCTTCATAATTGTAAATTAATGACGCAAATATAAAATTTTTAAAATGGTTTGTCCCAAAATTTAGGGTCAAAAGAAACGGGAAATTTCTTTAATATTTATTAAATAACGAATAAATTTGGGCTTTAGTATTCAATTCAAATAAAATGGAAAGAAAAATAATTAGTACTGCAGCATTGATGGGAATGTTGGCAATCATTTTGGGTGCCTTTGGCGCTCATGCTTTGAAAAAACACATGACAGTAGAGGAGTTAAATACTTTTGAAACGGGTGTTAAATATCAAATGTATCATGCGCTGTTTTTGTTATTTGTGGGCATAAATTCGTTATTTGACGAAAAAGTCAAGAAAACAATCTTTCGATTAGTCATTTTTGGAGTAATTTTCTTCTCAGGTTCTATTTACTTGTTGGCAACAAAATCCATTTCTGGTATTGATTTTAAATTTATTGGAATTATCACCCCTATAGGTGGTGCCATGTTAATTGTGGTTTGGGGAGTTTTATTTTGGAATATTTTTAAAAAGAAAGGATAATATTTTGAGAAAAAAATAGTTTCTAAAATATAATTTTTACCTTTGCTGTCTGTTTAATAAAACTACACAATCTAATTTCTATGGAGAACTTCGCTCAAACTACGAAATCGATTTCGTTAGAAAGATACGGAATTAAAAATGTTCAAGAAATCATCCACAATCCTTCATTCGATCGATTATATAATGATGAATTAAATCCGAATTTGGAAGGGTTTGAAAAAGGGCAACTTACCGAACTTGGAGCAGTCAATGTAATGACAGGAGTTTTTACGGGCAGATCACCAAAAGACAAATATATCGTTAAAGACAGCATTACTGAAAACACTATTTGGTGGAATTCAGATAAATCAGTCAATGACAACAAGCCAATTACTCAAAACACGTGGAATGCATTAAAAGATACTACTACCCATCAACTATCTGGTAAGAAATTATATGTTGTAGACGCATTTTGTGGTGCCAATGAAAATACTCGATTGAAAGTGCGTTTCATTATGGAAGTTGCTTGGCAAGCCCATTTTGTGACCAATATGTTTATTCGTCCTACGGAAATTGAATTGGAAAATTTTGGAGAACCCGATTTTATTGTCATGAATGGTTCTAAAACTTCTTTTAAAGACTATGCAGCTCACGGATTAAATTCGGAAGTATATATTGCTTTTAATTTAACAGAAAAAGTTCAAATTATAGGGGGCACTTGGTATGGTGGCGAAATGAAAAAAGGAATGTTTGCCATGATGAATTACTATTTGCCTTTACAAGGAATTGCTTCTATGCATTGTTCTGCCAATAAAGGAACTGATGGTGATGTGGCAGTTTTCTTTGGACTTTCAGGCACTGGAAAAACAACCTTGTCTACAGACCCAAAACGTGAATTAATTGGCGATGATGAACACGGATGGGATAATGAAGGCGTCTTCAATTTTGAAGGCGGCTGTTATGCCAAAACGATTGATTTGAGTGCTGCAAACGAGCCGGATATTTATGATGCAATAAAACGAGATGCACTTTTAGAAAATGTAACTGTAAATAAAGATGGGATAATCGATTTTAAAGATGGTTCTGTTACCCAAAACACCAGAGTTTCCTATCCAATTTACCACATACACAATATCGTAAAGCCGATTTCAAAAGCGGGACATGCCAATAAAGTTATTTTCTTAACCGCAGATGCTTTTGGAGTGATGCCTCCTGTTTCTAAACTAACACCTGAACAAACAAAGTATTATTTTCTGTCTGGTTTTACGGCTAAGTTAGCGGGCACAGAGAGAGGAGTAACGGAGCCGCAACCCACTTTCTCTGCCTGTTTTGGAAAAGCTTTTTTAACCTTACACCCAACAAAGTATGGAGAAGAATTAGTTAAGAAAATGGAGCAAAACCATGCCAAAGCGTATATGGTTAATACGGGTTGGAACGGATCTGGGAAGCGAATTTCTATCAAAGACACACGAGCTATTATTGATGCTATCTTAGATGGTTCGATTGAAAATGCAGCTACTAAAATGGTTCCTATTTTCAATTTAGAGGTTCCAACATCTTTGCATGATGTAGACTCGGCAATCTTAGACCCAAGAGATACTTATGAAAATGTTTCGCATTGGAATGATAAAGCAGCAGATTTAGCATCGCGATTTATTCAAAATTTTGAACAATATACGGACAATGTAGACGGCAAAAGCTTAGTAAAAGCTGGCCCACAATTATAACATACAAACCTAAACCAAAGGAAAAAGCCATTCATGTTATTTGTGAATGGCTTTTTTTATTTGTAAAAGTATTTTATTTCCCTTTGTTAGCGTCGGCAATATATCGTTCCAAAGCCATCGTCATTGATGGTGTCTCCGGAGTTGGAGCCAAAATGTCAATTCGTAAACCATTGTCGAGAGCTTCTTTTTGAGTAGTGCTTCCAAAAACAGCAATACGAGTATTATTTTGTTTAAAATCGGGAAAATTTTTAAATAATGATTTTATTCCAGTTGGACTAAAGAAAGCCAAAACATCATAATAAACATCTGCCAAATCAGACAAATCGCTCATAACAGTTTTGTAAAAAGTGGCTTGTGTCCAATCTATTTTTAAATTATTAAGTGTTTGAGGCACATCAAAATTTAACTGGTCAGAAGCGGGTAAAAGAAATTTTTCTTCTTTGTATTTTTTGATTAATGGGGATAAATCAACAAAATCCTTTTGACCAACATATATTTTACGTTTTCTATAAACGACATACTTCTGCAAATAAAAAGCAATAGCTTCTGATTGGCAAAAATACTTTAAATCTTCAGGAACTTTATAGCGCATTTCTTCGGCAACTCTAAAAAAATGGTCTACAGAATTTCTGCTCGTTAATATGATTGCCGTAAAGTTATTGAGGTCAATTTTTTGAGCTCTTATGTCTTTCGCGTTTACTCCTTCTACATGGATAAAAGATCGAAAATCAATTTTTACCTTATGTTTTTGTTGCAATTCAAAATAAGGAGAATTCTCTACTTTCGGCTCTGGTTGTGACACCAAAATTGTTTTCACTTTCAAATTGGACATTCTAATGTGCTAAATTTTTTGTAATCAAATAGTAAATGAAATAGTAGGGGGCTATTTCAAGAGCGCAAAGATACAAAATAAAATAAAACAACTTGCTCAATAATAAATTTTGATAAATCTTCAGCGAAACTAGATAAGAAAAGAGGTTTATTATTAAAATGACACCAATTACGCAATAAATCAAAACATTTGATAAAGAATTATTATAAAATAAATATATGTTTATAGGTAATAAAATCATTCCAATAAATGTTCGGTAACTAACTTTCTGTAAATTAAATTGTTCTGCAAACTCTTCAATGTTAAAAACCGTTGCAACTATCTTTTCAATCAAAAATTTTGAAAGCACAAAAATCCCGAAGAAAGTAAAAATTCGAAGAAATACGATCCAATCTGTTTTGGAGACGTAACCTAGTGTATGGAGTACTATTAGAATAAAAAACGAAAATGAAATAACCTGAACAATAAACATGAGTATTGTGAAACCACTCATTAAATGAGAGGGGTCTTTATAGATTTTTATATATTTATCAGATACTAAAATTCTTATAAATTCACTAAATCTACCTTCGAAAGCTGTTTTTGTAATAGCAATTAAAACAAATGAAAATAGGAAAAGATAAGTCGCCCAATCTCTAGGTTCTAAAATACGTGGCTGTAAAACAGTTTCTATCATAATCCCCACAAAATTACTAATTTTTTATTTGTCAAATTATTATAAAATTATTAAGATAGTGCTCTGATAAAAAAGTTTATTTTTGTAACTATGTTTGACAACGCTTACTATGAATGACGGTATTGTAATTATTCCAACTTATAATGAAATTGAAAATATTGAAAACATCATTAGAGCGGTGTTTTCATTACAAAAACAGTTTCATGTTTTGATAGTCGATGATAATTCACCCGATAAAACCGCTGAAAAAGTAAGCAAATTACAAACTGAGTATGAAGGAAAATTATTTTTGTCAGTCAGAAGTAATAAATCAGGACTTGGCACAGCTTATGTTCATGGTTTTAAATGGGCACTTACTCACCAATATGAATACATTTTTGAAATGGATGCCGATTTTTCACATAATCCAATAGACTTAGAAAGATTGCATGATGCCTGTCATATATATCGTGCCGATTTAGCCATTGGTTCTCGATATGTAACTGGAGTGAATGTCGTAAATTGGCCATTAAGTAGGGTTTTGCTTTCTTATTTTGCGTCGGTATATGTCCGAATGATTACAGGAATGAAAATCATGGATGCTACAGCAGGATTTATTTGTTACCGCAGAGAAGTTTTAGAAAAAATAAATTTAGATAAGATTAAATTTATTGGCTACGCCTTTCAAATAGAGATGAAGTACAGAGCTTTCGCTAAAAATTTTAACATTCAAGAAGTACCAGTCATTTTTACCGATCGAACGAAAGGACAGTCTAAAATGAGTGGTTCTATCATAAAAGAAGCAATATTTGGAGTTATCTCCTTGAGATTAATGAAGTTTTTAAACAGACTATAACACTATATAATGAATACCGTTTTAATAAAAAATGCCAAGATAGTAAACGAAGGAAAAATAATTGAGGGCGATGTATTGATTGAAAATGAATATATAGTTGAAATCGCCCAAAGTATTAGCCCGAAATTGGCCAGTTCTAAAATCATTGATGCCGAAGGAAGTTTTTTAATTCCTGGAGCTATTGATGACCAAGTGCATTTTCGAGAACCAGGATTAACACATAAAGGCGATATTGCTTCCGAAAGTAGAGCAGCTATTGCTGGTGGTATTACTTCTTTCATTGAACAACCCAATACAGTTCCAAATGCTGTAACACAAGAAATTCTGGAAGAAAAATATAAAATAGCTGCCAAAAGTTCCTATGCCAACTATTCTTTTATGATGGGCGGAACCAATGATAACTTGGAAGAAATTTTAAAAACTAACCCAAAAAATGTTGCTGGTTTAAAACTATTTCTGGGGTCATCTACTGGAGATATGCTTGTAGATAGCTCAGCAGCATTAGAAAAGATATTTTCTAACACCAAATTGCTAATTGCTGTTCATAGTGAAGACGAAGCTACGGTAAAAGCCAATTTAGAAAAATACAAATTACAATATGGAGATGACATACCAGTTAAGTTTCATCCCGAAATTAGAAGTGTTGAAGCTTGTTACAAATCAACAGTAAAAATTATTGAATTAGCAAAGAGAACAGGTGCAAGATTACACGTTTTCCATATTTCCACAGCAAAAGAATTGGATTTGTTTACCAATAAAATCCCGTTGGAAGAAAAACAAATCACTGCCGAAGTTTGTATTCATCATCTTTGGTTTTCGGATGAAGATTATGCATCCAAAGGGAATCTTATCAAATGGAATCCCGCAGTTAAATCTGTTGATGACAGAAAAGCACTTTGGAAAGCTTTATTGGACGATAGAATAGATGTAATTGCTACTGACCATGCACCACATACATTGGAAGAGAAAAATCAAGTGTATACCAAAGCACCTTCTGGCGGACCATTAGTCCAACATGCTGTAGTTGCTATGTTTGAAGCTTACCATCAAGGCAAAATTTCTGTGGAGAAAATTGTAGAAAAAATGTGTCACAATCCTGCTAAAATCTTCAAAATTGAAAAGCGTGGTTTTATCAAAGAAGGATTTTATGCCGATTTAGTAATCGTAAATCCAGGATTGCCTTGGAATGTGAAGAAAGAAAACATTTTAGCCAAATGTGGTTGGTCACCGTTTGAAGGATATACCTTTAAATCAAGAATCACACATACTTTTGTGAACGGAGAATTAGTATATCAAAATTTTAAAGTAAAAGATGTTCCTGTTGGGAAACGCCTACTTTTCAATAGATAAAATGAAAATAATGAGAAAAATATTGATTTTGTTTTGTTTGCTATTTTCGCTACTTAGTTGCGACAATAATACCATTAAGAAACCAAATAAACTGATTGAAAAGGATAAAATGATTTCTATTTTATATGAATTATCATTAATAGAAGCCATAAAGAGTCAAAATATAAATGGAGGTTTCAGCTCTAAATCGGCTAATGAATATATTTATAAAAAATACAAAATAGATAGTATTCAATTAGTTGAAAGCAATAAATATTATGCTTCGGATATTGTTGAATATAAAAAAATGTTTGACGAAGTAAAGTTGAAACTTAATGACGAGACTTTGAAGATAGAAGGGAAATTGAATAAAAACACAGCACCAGTTTCGACAGAATCACCTCACTTGCCAGTTTCAGACATGCCACAAGTACAATAATTATTTTTTATCGAAAGTAACAATAGTTTCAATAGCAGAAACGATGCTTTGAAATTCAAAATTCAATCCCGATACTTCGGGATTTTTTATTTTATCATTACTATACCAATCAATGCTGTGAATTGATTTTGCTGCATATTTTGACAAAGTTCTTTTCTTTCCAAAAAAAGTAGCAACAAACCAGTCAATTCTCCATAGAACGCCAGTTATACATGGTTTTGCATAAAATTTTGGAGGTTTCTTTCCAGTTTTTTCTGCTATAATTTTTATGATTTTTTCATAGGTAAAATGTTCCGCAACAAGGGTAAACCGTTCTCCCGAAATAGCGCATTGCATTAAAAGTAGCATTGTTTTCACAACGTCATTGACGCTAACATAGCCAGTTTGTCCTTTGGTATAAAAAGAAAGTCCTTTTTTGACTTTTGAAAAGATAACACCACTTCCTGAATCAAAAATAGTGGAACCTAAAATTACACCCGGATTTACAATTACAACTTCAAGGCCTTCTTGAAATCCACGCCAAACTTCAAGTTCGGCTCCATATTTTGAAATAGCATAATCGCTATGATACACTTCGGGATTCCATTCTGAAGTTTCTGAAACAACTGTTTCATTTTGCGCTAAATCGCCAAGTGCAGCAATTGTACTCACATGACAAAGCTTTTTAACTTTATTGTCTATACAAAAGTTGACAATATTTGCAGTTCCTTCAATGTTAGTTTTCCGGAGTAATTTTTCGTCTTTTGGGTCAAACGAAATGAATCCTGCACAATGATAGACATAGTCAATGTTTTCAAAGACTATTTTTAGAGATGGAATGTCTAAAATATCAGCCTCAATCCAATCTATTTTTTGGAACAAGTCAATTTTTTGATTTTGTTGGAATAGCGATTTTGTTTTTTGAATAGTATCTAAATTCCTATAAATGGCGCGAATATTTTCACCATTTTCAACCAAATATAGCAGCAAATGTGCTCCAACTAAACCAGTTCCACCTGTAACTAATATCATTTTGTAAAGATAATTAGATTGTTGGATTTTTAGAATATTAGATTTTCAAATCGTACAATTAAAACTATCTTTGCCCAAATTGATTGTAAAATGACACGAGACAGTATGGAGACTGCATCGAACAACAACAAATAGAATTATAGTGAGATGAAAAATTTAGTAGCAGAATTGCAATGGCGTGGATTGGTTCACGATATAATGCCTGGAACCGAAGAGCAACTTTTGAAAGAAATGACTACGACGTATATTGGCTTTGACCCAACATCAGATTCGTTGCATATTGGAAGTTTGGTGCCTATAATTTTATTGGTTCATTTAGAGAAATTTGGACATAAACCTATTGCTTTGATTGGAGGTGCAACAGGAATGATTGGTGATCCTTCTGGAAAATCAGATGAGAGAAATTTATTGGATGAAGCTACTTTAGAAAAAAATGTAGCTGGAATAAAAGCGGTTTTGTCCCGTTTTTTAGATTTTAATTCAACTGCTGCTAATGCTCCGATTTTAGTAAATAATTATGATTGGATGAAAGATTTCTCGTTTATCAATTTTGCTCGTGATGTCGGAAAACGCATTACCGTAAACTACATGATGGCAAAAGATTCGGTAAAGAAACGTTTGAGTGCCGAAGGAGAAGGAATGAGTTTTACGGAGTTCACCTATCAATTAATTCAGGGTTACGATTTTCATCATTTATACAAAACTCATCATTGTTTATTACAAATGGGCGGTTCTGACCAATGGGGAAATATCACAACAGGAACAGAATTAGTCCGGAGGATGAACGGAGATGGAGCAAAAGCATATGCTATGACTTGTCCTTTAATTACCAAAGCTGATGGTTCTAAATTTGGAAAATCAGAAGGTGGAAATGTGTGGCTCACGGCTGATAAAACATCGGTCTATAAATTTTACCAGTTTTGGTTAAATACTACTGATGTTGACGCAGAGAAATATATAAAAATATTTACTTTTTTGAATAAAGAGATTATCGATTCTTTGATAGCCGAACATGAAACAGCACCACATTTGCGTGTTTTGCAAAAAAGGGTAGCACAAGAAGTAACCACTTTTGTGCATGGAAACGAAGAGTTTGAAAAAGCGGTTTTTGCTTCGAATGCTTTTTTTAGTCCAACGATGGACGACTTGAAAAAATTGGACATTACAACTTTCCTTGAAGTTTTTGAAGGTGTACCTCAAGCAGAAGTTGAAATGGCTGACATAAAACATGGTATGGATATGATTGCCGCGCTTGCTGCAAAGACAGGTTTTTTGGCTTCCAATAGTGAGGCAAGACGCGAGTTGCAACAAAATTCGATTTCACTCAATAAAGAAAAAGTGGCACTGGATTATAGCATTACTGCAAAAGATTTGATTCACAATCAGTTTTTGATGTTGCAAAAAGGGAAGAAGAATTATTATTTGATAAAAGTGGTTTAACAACACAGATTTCTCAGATTTTCACAAATGAATTCGTTGCTGAAAAGGATTAAATAATCTGTGCTAATTTGTGAAATCTGTGTTTTTATTCTTTAAAATCAACAACTGCTTTATTGGAAATAAATACACCACTAATAAAGTTTGGGTTATCGGTTATTTTTTTTAAATCCTCTACCGAAAGTTGGTCTTTGAATAATACCGTTTTTAAGTCAAGAATAAGTTCTATTTCGATTTTGTTTTTTTCATCAAGATAATATTCTAAATCACCATTTTTTATATACCTGTTTTTGTTCCAAAGGGTTTTTATGGTACAATTTTTAATTTCATTCGGCTGTAGGATAACAATATTATTGAGGAGTTTTTGCCTAGAATACACCCATTGAAAATCCTCACTCAGTCCGCCATTTTCTTTGTATTTCTTATAATATTCCATAGCAATAGTGGTTTGTGAATCTTGAAATTCTTTTGCTAGTTTGAGTGCTTCTGGATTTTTTTTGTCTTCTATTTTGGCATATTCCAATTCGGCTTCAGTTTCATATTCAAAAAAGGGACCATCCATATCTTCAAAAATTCCGTTTTGGTATATTTTATAAACTGGGTAAAGCGATAACGAACTTGCTGTATTGGCAATTAGAGCATTGGGCATAAGAAAAAAAGAAAGTTCAGAATTAGTCTTGTTTTCAATATGATAGTTAATATGATATTCCGTATTATAGTTTTGACTATTTAAGGTAACTATAGAATCTATTTTGACCGCAAGTTTTGGATTTTGTCCCCATGCAGCAAATGAAATTAGTAGAAAAAATGAAATTGGCTTCATTATGTTCTAAATTAAATAGAAAATATAAAAATAAGATTTATTACATCACCATCAGGTTACAACCCCGAATATCCGAATTATCAAATCGTCCCAATACTTCAAATGAACCTGCCTGCCTGCCTGCCAGTTGATTGGGCTGTTTTTTACCCAAATCTTGTGTGGCAATAAAAGAACACGAATTAATGTTGGCTAAGTCAATGACGTTTATACCACCCGTTTTGCCATTATCAACATAGGTCAAAGCATCTTCGGTATCGCGAATTAAAACTTGCATCCACGCCGGACATTCGAAAATGCCATTACCAAGTGAATACGCTTGCGACAACAACTCGGTCATTCCATACTCGGAATGAATGCTAGAAACACCAAAACCTTTACACAATATTTCATGTAATTCTTCCCGGATAATTTCTTTGCGTTTGCCTTTCATACCGCCAGTTTCCATGATTATGGTTGAGCCACCTAACCCCCGAAGTGGGAATGAGATAGATGACGCATATTCAATCAAGTCTAACAAAGCATAAGTTACTCCAATAAGTAAAATATTTTCACCAGTTTCTTTTAATTGTGACAATTTTGAAATTAATGCATCATAATTGTTCAGGTAAAAGCCACTATGCTCATTATTAGAAAGTTCGATTAAATCCTTAACCATATAAATCAACGACGAACCGCTGCGCTCTAAATAGGATGGAAGTAATGCTAAAACCACATAATCCTCAACATTTCCATAAAATGAAGAAAATGCAGTACGGTAACTTTGTTCATAAAGAGAAACATCGGTTACTAAATGTTTACTGGTAATTACACTATCATCCTTATTTCCCCCACTGGAGGTTAGGGGGCTTGTTGTGCCGCTGCTAGTGAAAGTTTCTTGAATAGGATAAGTTGTTGAAACTACATGGTGACTTTTAAAAAACTGAATTGGCAGAAACGGAATTTGTTCTAGTGATTTTACTTTTGGAACATCCGTATTTAAAAAATTACAAAACTCATTATAGACCCTATTGTTTTCATATTGAAAACGAAAGACTTTCAATGCCATTTTTTCAAATTGCTTTTGAGAGGAAATGGTAAATATGTCTTTAGGATTGATCATTAAGTTGAGATTCTGAAATAATCCCGAAACTTCGGGACAGAATGAATGCAAAAGTAATGAAAATAAAAAAGCCCTAACTTTCGTTAGAGCTTTTTGATATAGGTGAAATCAATTATTTAATAACCAACTTTCTTGAAGCTGTTTTTCCTTCTTCGGTAATATTCACTATATAAATTCCAGAATGTAATGCACTAACATTTACAGTACTATCGGAAGTAATCGTGTTTAAAACTTGTTTTCCTAAAACATCAAAAATAGTTATTGATTTTTCAGCATTTGCAGTAGTTTCGATGAATAAAGTTCCGTTTGAAACTGGGTTTGGATAAACTCTTAAACCAGTAATTTCATTTGATGCAGTTCCTAAAGTAAAGTTAGGTGTTGCATCTATTCTTAGTTCGTCCGCAATAATTGTTGGAGTTGTAGTTGCAGAGTCTTGTCTAAACATGAATCCACCTAAATTTGCAAAAGGTGCTGTTGGAGTAACGCTAACTGTTGGAGCTGCACTTCCACCTATTGTAGGGTTTATAAATAAAGATAAAGTATTTCCTGTGAAATCATAGCTTAAAACTATGTATTGAATATCGTTTGGATTAAATAAAGCAGTACTCCAATCAGTTGGAGCAGTGCCTGTTCCTAAACCATATTGATATTGATTTCCGTTTTTTCTAATCCAAATTCTTGCGTTAGTTGATGCTCCAGCAGCATCAGTGAACAATGCAAAGTATGTGTTTGCTAGGTCAGTGGTAACGTTTGCTAAATCACTAGCAGTTACAATAAATGAGGCATAGATATATCCCGTATTAGTGCTTGTAAATAATGATCTAGATTCACCTCCTGTGCCAACAAATGTAATCGAGTTTCCTGAAGAAGTGATACCAGTATATGATAAATTACCTGCTGCAATAGTTATGTTGTCACCTGAATTTACTAGTGACCATTTTTGTTCAGCATTCAAAGAACCACCAACCGTGTAAGGAAACGATTCTTGGTATGGTAAAGTATTCACAGGTTTACACTCTGGAGAAGCAACATTAGATTGGTATGAACATGGACCATTAACAATATTTACAGTTAAGTTTATTCCTTCTGTTACTCCAGTTATAACGATGTTACCAGCAGCAACTGTATTTGGGTTGTCTCCAGTGCCACTAACCGTTCCAGAAGAAGGTGTAATGATGTAACTACCAGAACCTCCACCAGTGTAAGGTATAGTTGCAGTATAAGTGTCTAGGCTTAAAGTAGAAGCATCACATAAAGCTGTTCCAATTCCAAGTGCTAAAGTACAGGCAGGATTAAAATTAGTTAAACTAACATCATCAATTCTGATTTGAGCAGCTAAATTTGGTTGAGTAAAACGTAAACTTAAAGTTGCAGAAGATGGAATTAAACCTCCGCCAATTGTTACTAAGTTCCAACTTGTATTAGTGTTTGTTGTATAAGTTAATGGTGTCCAAGTAGTTCCATTGACACTAACTTCAACAATCAATCCAGCATTTGCAACGGAATTAGCCAAATAACCAAATTTCAATTGTAAGTTGGTAGAACTATATGCTGATGTATTCAAACCGTCAATTTGAAAAGTTTCTGCTGTAGTAGTGTTAGATAAAAAAACATTAACACTTCCAGAAGCTCCAACATAACCTGTTGAAACAGTAGTTGTTCTCATGTCACCTGTTCCAGAATATATAATAGGTGTGGTATTTTGAAATCCAGTGTAAGCTGTAATAAGAGGGTTTCCGCTTGCTGTGGTTCCCATGTTTTCAGAATAAAATGTTTGTCCAAAAGACACTGTAGAAAATACTAAAAGTAATAAAGAGTAAATTTTTTTCATTTTTTTAAATTTAATTAGTCCACAAAGATAAGCACAAATTTCGGTTGCGAAAAAAAAGAATGTAAAAAAATGATTAAGTATGAATTAATTTTCAGAAAGTTTAACTATCTGACAATTAGTTTTCTAGTGGCGGTAGTGTCGCCTTCGGTAATTTTGATGATATACACTCCAGGAGGTATAGAAGTAATGTTTAATTCTCTAGACGAGATAGTAGTTTGCAATACTTTTTTTCCTAAAACATCAAAAATCATAATCTCTTTATCTAATGACGTTTTAGAAGTAATGTATATTTTACCATTACTAACAGGATTAGGATAAAAACCAAGCGTCTCGCCTTGTTGTTTTGCTTCTTGTGAAAAACTCACAAAAGAAAACAAACAGAACAGTAAGGTGATATTAAAGTATTTTTTTGTCATGTCTTCAATTTGGTTGTTACAAATATATAAAAAACTTTTCAAATAGTATACCAAAAAAAAACATCCCAAATTATTTTGGGATGTTTTTAACATATTTTGAATAGTCTTATTGGAATAAAGCCCAACCAGTTGCCCAAGAAGGAGCACTTGCGCCGCTTCCGGCACCAGTTGCAGTTGTAGTTTCTGTAAAAACAGCAGAAACATCTGCGCTTACACCTGCTGTTGCTGGTGGAACTGGTGTTGTTCTTCCTGTTGATTTACGAGTAACATCAGCAAAAGTAACATTTGAAGCATCTAAAGTACCTGCAGTAACAGCAGTAATACATTCATCGTGCTCAACATCAAAAGCATCAGCGAATCCTGTAATATGTACGTTTGAAAGTATTCCTCTAGTTCCTCTTCTTAGTTTTAAAGCATCATTTTCAGGATAAGTTGTATTAAGAGCAGTGCTACCAGGACCAACTAATGTTACATTGTTGATAGTTGGATTAGATAATGGTGTGTTAGAAAATCCTAATTCGAAATTATCAGCTTCAACACCTCTGTTCCCTTTACCAAAAGAAATTTTACCATACCAATTTGTATTGGTTCCGATCCATCCTTCTGTCCAGTCAAATTGATCATCTTCGTTTCCAAAAGAAACTAAATTTGAGGTATTCACTGTTCCTCCAAAAAATTCAAACCCGTCATCTGCTCCATGATATGCTTGAACAAATTCTACAGTAGTTCCAGAACCAACACCAAATAAGGATAATCCATTAAACTCTTTTTCACTATTAAAAGCAGCACCACAGTATTCAAGTCTCAAATAACGAATAGTTCCAGAATTATCTGTTGCTGTTGTTCCGCCATAAGTTAATTCAGCTACTTCTGATTGTGCAGTTGATGCACCACCTGTAACTCTGTTAATTGGTGCTTTACCACAAATTACTAATCCACCCCAGTCACCAGGACCTTTTACTGTTAAACCACTAGTCATTATTACCGGATTATTAGCGGTACCGTTTATGTTAATCTTTCCACCTTGCGCTACTGCAATAAAAGAAGCAGTACCTCCTACACCTTCTATTCTAGTTCCTGCAGGAATGGTTAAGGTTGCACCTGTATTTACTTGTAATCTTCCTGTTAATTTATAAACTGTTCCAGCATTTAGAATTACTTCTCCGTCATTAATTTGTCCTTTAAAGTCAAGTGGATTTAATTCAAACGATGAGCTTGGACTATTGTTATCATCACTTGAACAGCTTGTTAAGAAACTAGCAGAAATTGCTAAAATTCCAAAAAATTTTAAAATTGAATTTTTCATTTTGTTTGTTGTTTTTATAGTTTACTATTGCAAATATCTAATCTAATCACTTTACTAAAGTTAACTAAACATCAAAGTTAGATTAACAAATACTTTATTTAATATTAATATAATGTTAGCTATGTTACCAAATAATAAAGCGGTCAAAATGACCGCTTTGTGTATATAGTTGTTGTTATTTTAAAATTGATAGTTAAGATTTAAACTAAAATTAATTCCTTTTTTATAGGATAACATTTTTACATCTCCATTAGAGTTTTCTTGAGTTCTTTCAATTGTAGGGTCTAATAAATTTCTTGCTATTAATGATAATCCTAAGTTTTTATTTATTTTTAATCTATTAATCAAATCTAATGTACCCACTGCTTTGTCAACAAGATTTCCATTTCCGTTAGTTCCAATGGCATTTATTCTATCAGAAAAATAGGTAAAAGCCAAAGTAGATGTTAATGAGGTGTTTTTGTCATTCCACTCTTTAAAATAAGTTACATCAGCATTTATTAATAAATCGGAAGCTCCGGTAAAGGCACTATTCGTGTCGGTGAAAGCAACATTATAATTGGTTTCTCTTTGAATTTTTTCGGCATCAAGATCTTGAGAAGTGTACAAATAAGAAACATTTAAACCCGAAGATATTTTTGCTCCATTTTCTTGACTAAAAATATTTTTTCTAATTTCAAGTTCAGCACCAGTGGCATAACCGGTATCTCCTGTATTTACAAACGAAACGTCATTGGTAGAAGAAGCAATTGTAATTTCGTTTATTGGGTTTTGAATGTATTTTCCAAAGGCAGTAACCGAAACAACTTCGTCAGATTTTGGGAAAAACTCCCATTTTAAATCTAAATTGTAATTATCTGATTCATATAAATCAGGATTACCAATTTTTACTTGAAGTACTTCTTCATAAAGAAACAAAGCTCTTTCTTTAAATTGTGGTAAAGTATAAGTTTTGCTTGCACCCAATCTTAGGTTTTGTTTCTCGTTTAATTCATATTTCATGATTAAGCTTGGTAAAAAAGCCGTTTTTTCTAGTTTATCATTTCCAACATCCCCTAATTGAGTATCCCAATTTACTTCTTGGCTAATTTGCTCCGTTCTTAAACCTAAAATAGTAGTTAGTTTTTTAAATTTATATTCTGTATTAACATAACCTGCATTAATTAATAATTCACCGTCGTAGGATTGAGGTCTTGTTGCGTTTGGAACCTGCGAGTTTCCTCTGAAGGTTGTGATTTCAAAAGCACCGTTCGCAAAGTTTTGTTGATTATAAAATAAGTCTAGATTGTTTGGGTCAACAACCGTAGTTTCAAACCCTTGATTGGCTCTAAAATTAAATTGGTTTGCTAATAATTCTCTGTTTTTTAATCTGAGATTATAACCAGCGGTAATTTTTCCTAAATAATCACCTTCATTATTTTTTTTGAATTTATAATCTACACTTGCTTTGGCCGCTATTTCATCTTCATTAATGTTTTGGAAATACCTGTGGTTATCTGGTCTAGAAATATTAGAAAGGATATATCCATTGGTTCCTTTTCTGAAAATATTTTGAACTCTATCGGGTTGATCACTTTCTACAGTATTGTATGAAACACCCCAATTGGCAGAGTATTTTTCGCCAAATTTGTGTTCTCCTAACAATTGGTTTATCATCAATTGATTTCTTTCATAAAAAAATCTACGCAACAAACCATTACCATCATTGGCAATATCTACAATAAAACCTTCATATTCTTCTTTAGATTGGTTCGATGTATTAATATATATAGAATTAAAGTTGATTTTATTGTTGGAATTGATTTTGTATGCTACGTTACCCATAATAGTCGTGTTTGTGGCAAAGCTATTTTGTCTAAAGTCTGTAAAATCTTTATTGGCTACTCCAAGGCCATTTACACTTCCTTTGGCAGAACCATCGGTTAGGGCATTAAATTCATTGCTGTAATTTGCTGTTCCAAAAAGGCTTAACTTGCCTTCATCACCTATTGAATAAGATGATCCAGCAGAAATCCCTAAATTTCCGGCATAAGGAGTCTTATTTTCTAATTGTAAAGTTTCAAAGTTATAGGCAGTAAGTGGATTATTTGGTTGAGAAGTGGTGCTAAATCCAGTGATGTCCTGTCCTTTTTGTAAAGAGAATTCATCTAAATCGATAGCATTGGTATTCGCTTTTGATCCTATATCAATTTTCACAAATCCTTTTCCTTTATAATCTTTAGAAACAATATCTACGTTTCCTCCAGCAAAATCGCCATAAAGTTTACTTCCGTATACTTTATCTATACCAACCGACTCTACGATATCAGTACTAAAAATATCTAAATTGATATTCTTTTTTTCAGGATTATTAGAGGGTACAGGCAATCCATTAATAGTAGTTGAATTGTATCGGTCGCCCAAACCTCTAACGAAAATATTACCAGAACCCTCTTGTTTTGTAATCCCTGTAGTTTTGGTAACTGCAGTTGCTACATCACTAACTCCTTTTCGTGACATTTCTTGCGCACCAATACTTTGCTTAATTTCAACTGCGTTTTTTTGCTCCATTAAAAGTGCCGTTTCTTTTTCTCGGCTTACTGTGTTTTGAATAACAACATCTTTTAATTGATAGCTGCCTGAGCCAAGTGCCTTGTTTATAGTTACCGTTTCACCTGCCTTTACTTCCACTTTTTCTTCGATGGTTTCGTATCCTAAAAAGCTAAACTGAATAGTATAGGTTCCAGCATCAACTGAAATAGAATATTTTCCTTTATCGTCAGATGTAACTCCAATAGAAGTTCCTTTCAACATTACATTAGCAAAAGGCAAAGGTTCATTATTTAAATCTTTATCTGTTAAAGTACCAGTAATAGTTCCTTTGTTTTGAGCAAAACCAAGAACTGTTAGTAGTAAAAAAGTAACAATTAATTTAAGTTTCATTTTGTCTTGTTTAATTTTGGTGCAAAGGAACTGCGGTAGTGTAAAGAGCGTGTTACTTCAATATTATGATTTTGTATTTTTAGCATTAACAAATTGTTAACAGATTAAATTATGGTTAACTACCATTTTATTTTTTATAATCATTTTGTATTATCTTTACATTTACATCCACAGAAAAAAAATGTGTCCGTTATGAAAAAAAAAGACATTAAGATTTTATTGGTTGATGATGAACAAGATATCTTAGAAATTGTGGGTTACAACCTCTCACAAGAAGGATATCAAGTTAGTACTGCCATCAATGGTAAAGAGGCCATTATCAAGGCTAAAAAAGAGTTGCCACATCTTATCATTATGGATGTAATGATGCCCGAAATGGATGGTATGGAAGCTTGTGAAGCTATTCGTAAATTACCCGAATTGAGTAATGTTCTCATAACTTTTTTAACCGCAAGAAGTGAGGATTATTCTCAAGTAGCCGGTTTTGATGCTGGTGCGGATGATTATATTACAAAACCAATCAAACCAAAATTATTAGTAAGTAAAGTAAAGGCATTACTTCGTCGATTAAAAAGTGATGAACATGCATCAGAAACACTTAATGTAGGCGGAATTGAAATAAACAGAGAAGAATACAAAATCATTAAAGAAGGTTTTGAAATTGTACTTCCTCGAAAAGAATTTGAATTATTTTATCTATTAGCTTCTAAGCCAGGCAAGGTTTTTAAACGAGAAGAAATTCTCGATAAAGTTTGGGGAAATGAAGTTATTGTTGGCGGAAGGACCATTGATGTCCATATTAGAAAATTGCGCGAAAAAATAGGAGAAGATTTATTCAAAACTATTAAAGGTGTTGGCTATAAATTAGAAGTATAAATGGGAATAAAATTCAAGAAAACATATACTTTTGCGCTAATTTCAACTTTATACATTACCGTTTTTTCTTCAGGTTTTCTTTCGATTTTGTTGTGGATTTTTCACGAGTTTTCAATGCCAGTTATCCTTCTTTTTGCTATTTCTATTGCTACTTTTTCTTTTTTTGTAATTCAATATCGTGTAGAAAGATTTATCTACAGAAGAGTAAAAAAAATCTATGATGATGTTTCCCTTCTAGAATCGACCTCTTTTAGAAATCAACCCATTACTACCGATATGGCAACCTTAACCAAACAGGTTAAAAAGTTTGCTACCGATAAAAAACTAGAAATAGAAACACTAAAAGTGCGTGAGGAATACCGTAGAGAATTCCTTGGGAATGTTTCCCATGAGCTCAAAACGCCATTGTTCACTGTGCAAGGTTATCTGGCAACTTTGCTTGATGGCGCTATTAATGATAAAAATGTGCGCAAGAAATACCTGGAGCGTGCTGAAAAAGGAGTAGAGCGTTTAATCTATATTGTGGAAGATTTAGACATGATTTCTAAACTTGAAATGGGTGATGTAAACCTCGAAATGTCATTGTTTAACATAGTAGAATTGGTTCAAAATGTTTTTGATTTATTGGAAATGAAAGCCGATAAAAAAAACATTATCCTAATGTTTGATAGAAGATATAGTAAGCCAATCAAAGTTTTTGCCGACAAAGAAAAAATTCAACAAGTTTTAACAAATCTAGTCATGAACTCCATAAAATATGGTAAAGAAAATGGCACCACTGAAGTGAGTATTGAAGATTTAGTTAACGACAAATTAATTGTTCGCATTAAAGATAATGGAGAAGGAATAGAAAAACATAATATTCCTAGACTTTTTGAGCGCTTTTTCAGAGTTGACAAAAGTGGCGCAAGAAGCGAGGGAGGTTCAGGTCTTGGACTTTCCATCGTGAAACATATTATTGAAGCTCACGGCGAAAAAATTTATATTGAAAGTGAATTTGGAAAAGGTTCTGAATTTTCATTCACTCTTGAAAAGGATAAATAATTGTTTCCAATTATTTGACTTCTTCAATTTAGGCAATCCTTTGTATAATTCGATTTCCATTAGGTTTTCAATTCTAAATTCATCTTGTTTGGCAAAGGGTGTAATTCCATTTCTTTTGTATTTCTTAGCTAAATACTCTTGTTCAAATTGTCCTGGTGTTGGAATAAAAAATGCTTTTTTCTCCAACTTAGCTAAGTCCATTACACTTGAGTATCCTGATCGACACAAGACCATCTCACTTTCGTTAATAGAAGTTTCAATTTCATTTGAAGTCATAAAGTTGTAATAGGTAATATTCTTTATGACTTCTTTTTTTTGTTCGGGTTCTAATTTTCCCTTAATGAAAATTACCTCACCCTTGTAATTTTGAAGTTTGGCAATTAGTTTTTCTTCCAGCATTGTTCGCTGAGGTTCTGGTCCAGAAATGATAACCATCAATTGGTATTTTATAGGCAATTCTTTTTTCTCCAATCGGCTTAATGGGCCAATGTATTTTAACGTTAAAGAACTATCTTCTATATGACCTAATTTTCCAGTTAGATTAGGAATTTCTTGAAAGTCTGGAATCCAACATTCCGTAAATTTTTTGATATAATGTTGGTGTAGTTTGCTCGAAATCCAAGTTGTTTTACCTGATAAAACATTTAATTGATGTGTGATGAAAACACTTGGAATTTTTTTATTTCGAACCCCCAAACGATTATCAGAAATAATGCCTTTTAAGTCAAATGTTGTTACAAGATTTTTAACTAATTTCTTTTCTTCAAAAATAGCTTGAATCATCTTCGGACTATTTTTTATCAGTTTCCATTTAAAATTGGCACCGTCTACGGCATATTCAATATCATAAGAAGGCAATACTACGGATTGTAAATAGGGAAATTCCTTTTGAAGTAATTCCAACGCAATACCATCTGAAGCAATAATTGGTGTAAACCCTTTTTTCTCTAACTCCCGAATAATCGGAATGCAACGAGTGGCGTGGCCCAAACCCCAATTTAAAGGAGCAACGAGAATATGATTTGTAGAATTTTTCAAGGAGTGAAATTATTATTTTAAGATTGCAAAGTTAAAAAGAAATTGAATAGTGTATATTTCCTTAATTTTACCAAAAAATTAAGTTTGTGGGAAGTAAGAATAAATTAAAACGCTTTAAGGAAAACGAAACTTTTGAAAATGTTTTTCAACCAACAAGAGAAGAAGTTGTAGGAAGTGAATTCCCTTTGCTAGGAAAATGGAATACTACCTTTTTTAAAAATGATAATCCCATCATAATTGAACTAGGTTGCGGAAAAGGTGAATATTCTGTTGGGTTAGCCCAACGTTATCCTAATAAGAATTTTGTTGGGATTGATATTAAAGGGGCCAGATTTTGGCGTGGTGCAAAAACCGCTGTCGAGGGTGGAATGCGAAACGTGGCTTTCGTTCGAACACAAATTGAGTTGATCAATTTCATTTTTGACGAAAACGAAGTAGATGAAATTTGGATAACGTTTCCCGATCCGCAAATAAAATACAAACGAACAAAACACCGAATGACCAACTCAAAATTTATGCAGTTGTACAAAAAAATATTGAAACCTAACGGCATAGTAAACCTCAAAACCGATAGTGAATTTATGCATGGCTATACATTAGGATTGCTTCATGGTGAAGGTCACGAAGTAGTCTATGCTAATCACAATGTGTATAAAAATGAAGGCGCACCAAGTGAGGTTACTCAAATTCAAACATTTTACGAAAACCAATATTTGGAAACTGACAAAGCAATTACGTATATTCGTTTCAAAATCAAATAGATGACTGTATTTCTTCCTTTTGTATTGGGTTTTTGCATTTCATTTCTGGCAGCTTTTCTTCCAGGATTGATCAATATGACAGCGGCAAAAATTAGCTTGAATGAAGGAAAAAGTGGTGCCCTAAGTTTTGCTTTTGGTGCCGCAAGTATTATTTTATTTCAAACATTACTAGCATTACTTTTTGCTCGATTCATAAGCAATCATCTAGAAATTGTATCCACTATAGAAGAAATTGCAATTTTTATCTTTACTGGATTGAGTATTTATTTTTTTTGGGTTGCAAAAAAACCTAAGAAGATAAAAACCGACATCAAAGTAAAAGGGAAGTCCAATCGTTTTTTTTTAGGAATGTTATTGTCATCACTAAATTTATTACCTATACCTTTCTACGTTTTTACAAGTATTAGTTTGGCATCATCAGGATATTTTAGTTTTAACAAAATTCCTATCGCTACATTTGTAACAGGTGTTGTTAGTGGCTCTTTTTTTATATTTTATCTATATATAGTTGCTTTTAAAAGGATTGAAAAGAAAACTGAATTTTTATTCCATAATTTCAACAACATCATTGGTTCGGTTACTGCTTTTATTGCTATAATTACTCTCTACAAACTTATTTATGGTTAGCATATGGAAGATAATTTCTTTGAAAGAGTTTATAGGATTGTCCGACAAATTCCCGAAGGCAAAGTAACTTCGTATGGTGCTATTGCTAAAGCTTTAGGAACAGCGCGTTCTGCTCGAATGGTTGGTTGGGCCATGAATGCTTCTCACAACACAGAAGATGTCCCAGCACACCGAGTGGTAAATAGGAAAGGATTGCTATCAGGAAAACACCATTTTGGAGGAACCAATTTAATGCAACAGTTATTAGAAAATGAGGGAATTAAGGTTGTCGATAATCAAATTGTCGATTTTGAGAAACATTTTTGGCAGCCAGAGATTAGTGGTCAGTAGGTAGTTTGTAATTATTTCGTAATTGAAAAAAAATTACAAACAGCTATAAATTATCATTCTTTTTTATTAACAAAACTTTTGGCTTTTGCCTTTTCACTATTAACTTTTTCAAAGTATCTTTGCAATCTATATGTAGTTGTACCCCATCACTTTATTAAAACACTTATTTTTCAATACTTTACAAGTGTTAACCCCTCTTTATTTTTACAAAATATTCAATATATTCTGTTTTACTTTTGTTTTACTTTTTAAACTTCCTTATCTTTGATTAATGTTTAATTGATTGTTGATTATGAGTTCTATTATACTTTATAAAAAAAATAAGTTTGATGAAGTTGGTTATATTGTTTTACAATACACAAAAGAGAACAAAACAAAAAGAAAGTCATTAAAGTTTAAAATGACACAAAAGGACTTTGATAAGACTTTTGATAAAGAGTTTAAGAGATTTAAGAGAACCACCTTATTTGATTATCAAAGAATAAACAATTTAATTGATGAAAACATTAATGTAGATGTTTTTAATGATGTTATAGTTTATAATGATACCTTCTTATCATATATCAAAGAATGTAAAGATTTAAAGACTAATATATCTACAATAAAGAGTTATGAAAGTTCTTATAACTTATTAGAAACTTATTTAAAATCTATTGATAAGTTAGATATAAAGATTACTGATGTAAATAAAGACTTTGTTATAAAGTTTAAGAATTATTTAAGTGATGGTAGTAGATTACAATCAACTATAAAGAGTTATTTTAATGTTTATAAAACTATATTTAACAAATCTATTGAAGACAATTTATATAGATATTCCAATCCATTCAATAAGGTAGATTTTAAGATTACCATTAAGAAAAAAAGAGTTTTAAACTCTCTTGATTTAGATAAAATGATAATGTTAGATTTTGATAATAAATACTTTATTGAGAGTAGATTATTTTTATTACAATTCTTTTTAAATGGTAGTAGATTAAGTGATGTGATGTTATTAAAAAATAGTGATATTGGTTATGATGAGATTAACTTAATTATGTTAAAGACTAAACAAAACATACCAATTGAAATGAGTAATGAGATTAGAAGATTAATCTATGAGATTATTTTTAAAAGTCATTATAGAGGTAGTGAAGACACATCAAAGTTATACAGGTATTTGAAGACTAATAGTAAAGATTATCTGTTTAAAGACTATATAAATAGTGATTTATTTAATAACTATGATAAGAAGACACATTTTAATTTAACTCAATATAAACATTATAAAGTTTTAATAGTTAGATATAATAATAACTTAAAAGAACTATGTAAAAAGTTAAATTTAAGTGAGATTGTAAGTAGTCATAATTCCAGACATACTTTTACAAATGAGATTTTAAAATTACCAAATGTTAATGTTAATGATGTTAGAATGATGTTGGGTCATTCTAATTTACAGACCACTCAATCCTACATCTCACTTGGTTTTAAGAGTGATAAAAGTAGAGAATTACAAAAAGAATATAGAAAACAATTTAGTAGTATATTAGATAATAAAGAAAACTACCAAAAAGAAGAAACTAAAAAAGAAATGGTTAAGAACTATTTAGAAAATAGAAAATTAAATAAAGTAGAAATTATCTATGAGAAAAAAGATAAACCCAAAAGACCACCAATGATTTAAAGATTATAATTTATGATTTACTTTATATCTATATTTACCATTATTACTATTAGTATGGTTAATGTCTTCTCTTCCATATTTAATTGACAAACAATTGATATTTTCTTCAAGACAAATTTCTCCTATTTCATCTTCATTTAATCCATTTTGATTAATCTCACTCAAATTGTTGATTAATATTTGACCTTCAATAGTTTTAAATCTAATGTCAAAATTATTTTCTATTATTTTATTGTAATAATCTTCACCACATATCATATATAACTCTTTACAAGTTTTGTCATTTTTGTCAAAAACATAAACATAACATACTTTGTCATTATCTAAATAAGTCTTTTTAAATCTTCTAATTTGTGGTTGATGATTTAGTCCAATATCTCCATTTGGATATCTATAACTAAAATCTTTCCAGGTTTTGTTATAACAAAAAATTGAAATAATATCTTCTCTACCATATTTTTCTGTTGGTATTTCACTAATGTCTAATAATTCAATCTCCATAAGTATCAATTTTTGATATACAAAAATACAAAATGATAAAATATTCTTATGGAAGTAATGTTTATTTTATTAACATTCTTTGTTTTTACTAATTAAGTTTGTCCATACAAGTATATACAAAAGTGTTTTTTTCTGTAAAAAATCCTTACTTTCAAAAACAACTTAATTTCTTTTTCATATATAATTTAAAGTTGATCCAAATCAACTCAAAAAATAATGTCTGTTATGAAAAAGAAAAAACACCTCCACACAAACTTTATCAAGTTTATTTTAGAAAAGTATAGTCAAGAACTTCCTGATGAAGAAACAAATGTTTCTAATAGAAAACTTGAAGATGAATTTGATGAAATAATCAATGGTCAAGAAGTGAAAAAAGATGAAGTTCAAGATGAAATTGAAAATGATGAAGATGATGAAAACATTGACAACCTTGTAAAAGAATACCAGTTATTGGAGAAAAAATATAAGTTAAAATCAAATGGTAGAATTTATAATAAAAGATAATAGAAAACTATATGACATTGAAACTATGAAACAAGTTCTTAAAGTTCCAAAATCAAAAATCCAAAGAGAATTAAAGAGTATTGATGGTGAAATTATTAAGTATAAAAACTTATTTCTTTACCCAGAGACAACTTTATTCAAATTGATGGAAATAATACTTATAGAAAAATTAGAAAAGAATAATGGTTGATTTTGATAAGATTAGGAAATGTGAGGAAACAATTAAAAGAGATAAAGAGAAATTAGAAATTGAAAAAGATTTTAAAAAAAGGGAAAAGATAAAATTGAAAATAAAGATTGAGGAAATTAAAATCAAAATTGAAAGACTTAACTAAACCACATAGGTTTTCAGTTAGTTCTCTGTAAAAGAACACCCCCTTATTCAATTCTCAAATTAATTTATTTAGTTTGATGATTGTCCTATTAAATAAAGATTAATAATGAGAACTTATGAATTAAAACCTCATCAAAATCAAATACTAAATGAGGTTAAAAATTTACCTAAACAAAGACTTCATTATTTAGTCATTCAACAGAACAGAAACAAACCTAACTTTACATTGAAGGAGTTAAAGAAACATATTAGAACAGGAATTAAGAAATATGTTTATCAAATGTATCCATTCACTAACATTAAAGATTTAGAAAAAAGAATTGTCAAATATTATTGTTTTTTTGAAACATCAGAGGAATTTTTTAAGTCCCAACACAAAAATAATATTGTTAATGAGAATATTGAAATGAACCTTCATTTTCATTTGTTCATTACCTCAACTGATAGTAATGTTTTTGTTCCTCAATTAATAACTAATATCATATTGGAATTTTTTGGTCAGAGAAATAAACAAAGTTCTTTGTCAAAAATTGACTATAATAAAATTGAAAAATTAGAGGATAATTTTATTTTGTATCATACAAAACAGATGATGTTTGAACCAAATTTAGATTTTATAATGAAAAACATTTAGGTTAATCCTAATGAATGATTTTTTACTACAAGGAAAGATTAGTTGTTTTGATGAAATAACCTTCCAAAACCAACCATTTCATTCCAAAATAACAAAAAAGAAGTTTAACTATTTCCTCATTAAATATTAATTATAATAAGAAAAATGATTATTGTAATTGTAAGTAGAAATTTAAAACAACTTTTTAATATTGTATGTTGTTATCTTTTTTTAACCAAACAATTTTCTTTTTCAACTTTTTTTTCTCTTTTAAGGATTTAATATTTTTATAAATTTCACAGAAAAAAACCTTTAAATCTCCTTTGGTAATATGAGAGTAATCAATTCCCATTCTTATAATAACCTCATCTAATAATGTTTCACTTTCTAATTTGTATTTCTTTTCAAGTTTGTAATATGTTTTAACACATTTTACAATTACACTTGGTATTTCCATCAAATTACCATTAAACTCAATTATGATAATGTAATCTGGGTCTAATTGTATTTTATCATAAATTTTTCCAAAATGAATTAACATTTGACCATTTTCAAATCTATCCTTTTCTTTTACAACTTTCATTATAAATTTTTATTGAGTTTTAGAATAGAGGTTTAAGATTTTTTAATTGAAAAATTAAAAATTAGATTTCAACATACTTTTCTTAACATCATAACTTGGTTCAAAGACTAACCAAAAATAAGTATTGAAAAAATCTGGTGTTAAAATACTACTATTACAATTTCTATATGTTTCACTATTCAATGGATTATTAAAACTAATGTTTAGAAAAGTTCTTTTATTTTCCATACTTATGATTAATCTTGTAGATTTAATTTCTTGACCAATTTCATCAAGTTTTTCTAAACTATTCTTATCAAAATCACATTCATAAGATTTATCTTTTAATCTACCATATTCATCAAAATATTTTTCATTTCTAATGTCCCCACCATCAAATCTCCATCCTATTGTACATTGATATTCTTTTAATTTTAGTGTGTCAAAAATAAATTTTGTGAATAAATATTTATAGTACATTGGTACTTGATATTTACAAGTACCTATTCCATTGGTATATTGAGAACTACCATAAACTATATATCTTAATTCTGAAAGTTTTCCATTAGTAAAAGTGTAAATTAAAGTTGAAAAAATAGTTTCACCTATATTAACATTTTCAAATCTTACTTCATTTTTATCAATTTTAGGTGATAAAGGATATTCAGATTTTATAACATCTTCAATAGTACTTCCCCATTTAACACCTCTTACATCATTTTGTGAATAAATTGAAAGTACATTTATAACCAATAATAATAAAACATATTTTTTCATAATAATTAATTAATAATACAATCAAATGTAATATATTTATGAAACTAATACAATGAAAATTAAGATGAAAAAAAATTATTTGATAATATTATCTTTTCTGTATTTAATAATATTATGGTTCTTATATTACTATTTAACAACAACTAATTATGATACATTTATACAGATTTCAAGTATTGTCATTTCATTAATAAGTTTGATAGTTGTATTATTTTTATATGATAAATTTGGTATAAAAGGGTTTGTCAAACAAAGAGAATTAGAGAAAATAAAAGAGTTGAAAAACATCCTAACAAAGTCAAGATATTTTTACCTTGAACAAAATACTCATCAAATTTCTGATAAATCAATTAGTCTTATCAACATTGATTTTAATAATACAATTGTTATTGAAAAAAGTATTTTAGATAACTTATATTTAAGTCTTAACCTTATAATTAATAACCCATTTTTCCCAGAAAAATTAGATTTAGATTTTAGTTATTTTCATTTTTCCAAACATAAACTTTATGATGAAAGTATGAATAAAGTATATGATGAAAGTATTAATAATTTTTACCTTATAAATACCTCAAATTTATTTCCTGAAACATTAGAACCTAAAAATTACAGGATATTAAATGAAAATTTTTCTAATTTTTATTCCACTTCAATCAATACTATAATTGATTATGAAGAAAAACTTTAATTCTCATCATTTCAAAAAGAGAATATGACTATGATTTAGATTAACCCCCTTAATGTTTAAGAAGAGTTTTTCAACTTCTAAATTTTGGTTTTCTTTTCTAACCTACAACTATTAACAAATAGGTTAAAAATCAAAGTGTTTTTTTTATTGAATAATCAATAATGAAATATATTGAATATGTTAATGAATGACTTTTTAATTTGAAGTTAATTAATTCTTATTTAGAATAATTATAGTTATTTTTACAACCACAAATAAGAACAAAAAACAATAAAAATTACAAA
This sequence comes from Flavobacterium sp., assembly GCA_020403245.1. GTDB lineage: Bacteria > Bacteroidota > Bacteroidia > Flavobacteriales > Flavobacteriaceae > Flavobacterium. The sequence goes on from JADBYA010000009.1 coordinate 85,831, forward strand.
GAAAATTATAATTATGTTTTACTTTCTGTTTTACAATTTTAAATAATTGTTATAACTAACTGATAATAAGTTAAATATAATTTACAACTATCTTTGCAATCTATATTCAGTTTAAATAAAAGTAGTTTAGGTACAATAAACCATTAACTACAAACCACAAATAAAAAATGAAACTAGATAGAAAAAACATACTTTCAGCCCTAGAAACTATTACTATAGCCGGCGAAGGAAAAAACATGGTGGAAAGCGGCGCGGTTAAAAACGTTCTGATTTTTGGCAACGAAGTTACTGTAGATTTACTCATTGCTACACCAGCCATGCATATTAAAAAACGTGCTGAAGACGATATCAAAAAACTAATCCACTCCAACTTTTCACCTGATGTTGTGGTGAAAGTAAACATCAAAGTGGAAACTCCTGAGAAAGCAAATGAAATAAAAGGAAAAGCCATTCCAGGAATTAGTAATATTATCGCTGTAGCTTCTGGAAAAGGTGGCGTTGGTAAATCAACAGTAACAGCAAACTTAGCGGTTACCTTAGCAAAAATGGGTTTCAAAGTTGGAATCCTAGATGCCGATATTTATGGTCCATCCATGCCCATTATGTTTGATGTCGAAAATGAAAAGCCAATTTCTGTTGAAGTTAATGGCAAATCTAAAATGAAACCGGTTGTAAGTTATGAAATCAAAATTCTGTCTATCGGATTTTTTACGGCTCCAAGTCAAGCTGTAATTTGGCGTGGACCAATGGCTTCCAAAGCGCTCAATCAAATGATCTTTGATGCCGATTGGGGTGAATTGGATTTTATGTTAATTGATTTACCACCAGGAACAGGCGATATCCATTTATCCATCATGCAATCGTTACCAATAACAGGAGCAGTTGTCGTGAGCACACCTCAAGCGGTAGCTTTGGCCGATGCAAAAAAAGGTGTTTCCATGTTTTTATCAGATGCGATTAATGTTCCTGTTCTTGGAATTATAGAAAATATGGCATACTTCACTCCAGAAGAACTTCCAAATAATAAATACTATATCTTTGGTAAAGAAGGGGCAAAAAATTTAGCTGAAGATTTACAAGTGCCGTTTTTAGGTGAAGTTCCATTAGTGCAAAGCATTCGCGAAGCCGGAGATTATGGTAGGCCAGCAGCTTTGCAAACGGCATCGGTAATTGAAAAAGTATTTGAAGAAATTACTCGAAATGTGGTTCAAGAAACAGTAAACAGAAACGAAAGTTTACCACCAACAGAAGCAATCAAAATTACAACCATGGCAGGATGTTCCGCTGTGAAAAAATAGTATTCAGTTTACAGTGATAGTATACAGTTTCCACTGTTTTCTATGACTGAAAACTGCGACTGAAAACTAAAATAAAGATATGACAAACGAAGAATTAACTCTAAACATAGAAAAAGCATTGAGCGAAATCAGACCCTTTCTGAATTCTGATGGTGGAGATATTAGTTTGGTTTCTATAGAAGATGAAAAACATGTAAAAGTCCGTCTTCAAGGCGCCTGCACATCCTGTAGTTTGAGCATGAGTACGATGAAAGCAGGAGTTGAAACAACTATAAAAAGATACGCACCACAAATCGAAACGGTTGAGAATATTGCCTAATTTTATGATTTAAGAACTCTTAAACTCTTAAACCCTAAACCTTTAAACTTTTCTAAATGTTAGAAACAGATATACTTATAATTGGCGCAGGACCAACAGGACTTTTCACAGTTTTTGAAGCTGGATTATTAAAATTAAAATGTCATATTATAGATGCCTTGCCTCAACCTGGAGGACAATTAGCTGAATTATATCCTAAAAAACCTATTTATGATATTCCAGGTCTTCCGGATGTTTTAGCAGGCGATTTGGTCAACAATTTAATGGAACAAATCAAGCAGTTTCAACCCGGTTTTACACTTTCTGAAACGGCTGAAATCATAGATAAGTTAGAGGACGGAACCTTTATAGTTACTACCAATAAAGGAACAAAACATCATGCTAAAGCCATTGCTATTGCTGGCGGATTGGGAACTTTTGAACCCAGAAAACCCGAAATTCCAAATATTGCTTTTTATGAAGAAAAAGGAGTTGAGTATTTTGTAAAAGATCCCGAATTTTTCAGAGATAAAAAAATAGTTATTGCTGGTGGTGGAGACTCGGCATTGGATTGGAGTATTTTTTTAGCCGATGTAGCTTCAAAAGTTACCTTAATTCACAGAAGAAACGAATTTCGTGGCGCATTGGACTCAGTTGAAAAACTTCAGGAATATAAAAAATTAGGTTACGTAAATTTAATTACACCAGCAGAAGTTGTTTCGCTTCACGGGGAAGACCATTTGAATGCAATTACTATAAGCAAAGATGGTAATCAAGAAACAATTGAAACAGATTATTTTATTCCACTTTTTGGATTGACGCCTAAACTTGGTGCAATTGCAAATTGGGGTTTAGAAATTGAGAAAAACGCTATCAAAGTGAATAACGCATTAGATTATCAAACCAATATTCCGGGTATTTACGCCATTGGCGATGTAAATACTTATCCAGGAAAGTTGAAACTGATTTTGTGTGGTTTCCATGAAGCAACGTTAATGTGTCAAAGTGTGTATCAACGATTAAATCCAGGGAAGAAATACGTATTGAAATATACAACGGTTTCTGGAGTAGATGGTTTCGACGGAACAAGAAAAGAAGCTGAAAAAGCAGTTGTAAAAGCGATTGAATAATTTTATAGATTTGTTTTAAATCTTGATTATGGAAGAATATAAAATGGATAGAAGCGTAGTCTCACATTCAACTTTTGAAGAAGCTGACGATCATGTTACTTTTTATAAAGACAAAACCCCTTTGGAACGATTGAATCACGCCTGCTATATTATCAATTCTATCTTTAATGTAACACCATTTACTAAAGTTGATAGAACGGTAACTTTTGCACGAAAACATGTCAAATAATATTTTCAATTTAGATTTTTTAGAATTTCTGGAACTTTTAGAAAAAAACAAAGTCGAGTTTTTATTAGTTGGCGGATATGCTGTTATACTTCATGGTTATGTCAGAAGTACCGGCGATATGGACTTATGGATTGAGCGAACCAATGATAATTATCAAAAATTAAAAAAAGTTTATTTAGATTTTAGCGCGCCAATATTTCCAGAAGAACAATTTTCAAATCCTAAATTTAATGTTTGGGGAATTGGAGTTGAACCATCTAAAATTGAAATACTAACTCAAGTTGATGGACTACAATTTAATGAAAGCTTTAAAAAGCGCAAGTATTTTACTATTGATAAATTACAAATCCCATATATTGAATTTGAAGATTTAATAAAAAATAAAGTAGCATCAGGAAGATATAAAGATTTAGCAGATATAGAGCAACTTAAAAAGCTAAAGAAAGAATAAATGCTAAACCATCCTGAACTTGTCGATTTATTAAAGAAAGCGTATTCTGCCGAAAAAGCAGCTTCCTTTGCTTATCAAGGACATGCTGCTTCAGTCAAAGACCCAATTCAGAAAACTTCAATTAGACAAATCGAATTGGACGAATGGAATCACCGTGCTGAGGTTTTGCAGATTATGAAAGATTTTGATATTCCAATTTCAAAATGGTACGAAATTAAATTTCATATTATTGGCAAAGTAATTTCGGGAAGTTGCTATGTGATTGGCTGGTTTATGCCATTTTATTTTGCAGGAAGATTAGAAAGCGGAAATGTGTGTGAATATTTCAGGATGATGCATTTTTTTAATGAACTTGGAATCACAAAATACGATATCATTTTGTACGAAATGGGAATAAAAGAAAAAGAACATGAAATCTATTTCCTAGAAAAGATAAAAGACAATAAAATGCTTCCTTTCTTTGAAAAAATATTTTCTTGGGGAAATGGAAAAGGATTTAATAATATTGATTTAGAAAAGAAATATCCTGTTGAACAATCTAATCATTATTGCAAAAAAGAAAAAAAAATACAATTCTAAACCTATGAGGTTTCTAAAACCTCATAGGGTTTAATAAAAATAAAAAATGGCACAAGATATAACAGTATATATAACCGATAGAAACGGAGAAAAACACGAAGTACAAGCCCCAACCGACATGAACTTAAACCTTATGGAACTCATTCGCATGTATGAACTCGCAGAAGAAGGGACTATCGGCATTTGTGGCGGAATGGCCATGTGCGCATCGTGTCAATGTTATATTTTGAATGATGTTTATAAAACGGACCGCAACGATGATGAAGAAGCGATGCTGTCAGAGGCCTATCATGTAAAAGAGAACAGCAGACTTGGTTGTCAAATACGAATTACAGAGGAAGTTGATGGGTTGGAGATAGAAATTGCTCCCGAGCAATAAAAGAAAAAGTTGCCTCTGATTATTAGTAGGTTAAGTAGATTTAATTAATTTACGCTAATTCTAAATTAGCTTCGATTTTTTCTTCAATAGCATCCCAAAGTCCTATTCTTTTTTCGAGGGCTATAATCGAAACTTCTTCAACATCATTCCACTTTTGAATATCGTCTTGACAAAGTTCGCTAATCATTTGCATGGCCATCGGACCATGTTCGTCTGCATCCAATTCTATGTGTCTTTCGAAATAATAAATCAGCTTTGACAAATCAGTTTCGGGAAAGTTTTGCTGGAAATTTTTCAGAATTTCAGTAAACATATTCGGAATCAAATCTTCTCTTCCAAACGTGAAACAGGCAGCAATCTTGTGGGTTTTTCCTTCTTCGATAACTCGGAAAGTAAAGTCTAGAAATGCTTTTATTTTCGGATGTAAATTACTTTGTTTAATAGCAATAAAAATATTTTTCGTATCAATAACAGCGTGAAGAAAATCGTCTAATTCACGAGTTTGTGCTCCGCAACTTTCCATCGCTTCCACATACATTTCAAAATGGCTCAAACGCTTTCCGTCCAACGTCAAATCGCTTTCCTCAGCCAACACAATTTCGTTTATTAAGTACCTTGTTTCTGGATTTGTTGAAGCAAACCATGGTGTTGTCGTGCAGGTCAACTTACTTTGCAATGCTTTCAATAAAGACATAAAATCCCAAACGGCATACACATGACATTCTAAAAACTGTTGTAAATCGTCAATTGTTTTTACTCTTTCGTAAAGCGAGTGTTTCAGTAAGATTTCTTTTTGAGACTGAATTTTAGTGTTGATTTCTGAAATGTTCATAGCGATATAAATTGTTGGACAAATGTAAAAATGCTTCCCCAAAAAGAGAAGCATTTTATAGCATTTTTATCTTTTGTTTAATCTTATTTAAATGCAGGAATTCCAGTAATGTCAGCTCCAGTAATTAACAAATGAATATCGTGTGTTCCTTCATACGTAATCACACTTTCCAAATTCATACTGTGTCTCATGATTGAATATTCACCAGTAATACCCATTCCACCCAAAATTTGTCGTGCTTCACGAGCAATGTTTATTGCCATATCTACATTGTTTCTTTTCGCCATCGAAATTTGAGCCGTAGTTGCTTTTCCTTCATTTCTTAAAACACCCAATCGCCATGTAAGCAATTGCGCTTTTGTAATTTCTGTAATCATTTCGGCTAATTTCTTTTGTTGCAATTGAGTTCCAGCAATTGGTTTGTCAAACTGAATACGCTCTTTTGCATAACGCAAAGCAGTGTCATAACAATCCATCGCAGCACCAATTGCACCCCAAGCAATTCCATATCGAGCAGAGTCCAAACACATCATCGGCGCACCTAATCCTGATTTTCCAGGCAGTAAATTTTCTTTAGGAACTTTTACATTATTGAAAACCAATTCGCCTGTTGCACTTGCACGAAGCGACCATTTATTATGCGTTTCAGGTGTAGTAAAACCTTCCATGCCGCGTTCTACAATCAAACCGTGAATTCTTCCTGTTTCATCCTTAGCCCAAACTACTGCAATATCAGCAAAAGGTGCATTCGAAATCCACATTTTGGCACCATTCAACAAATAATGGTCGCCCATATCTTTAAAGTTAGTAGTCATGCCGCCTGGATTAGAGCCATGATCGGGTTCGGTCAAACCAAAGCATCCCATGAATTCACCAGTGGCTAGTTTTGGCAAATATTTTTTGCGTTGTTCTTCGGTTCCGAATTTCCAAATAGGATACATCACTAAAGACGATTGTACTGATGACGTGGAACGCACACCCGAATCCCCTCTTTCAATTTCCTGCATGATCAAACCATAAGCTATTTGGTCTAGACCAGCACCACCATATTCCTCAGGAATATAAGGGCCAAATCCACCAATTTCTCCCAACCCTTTAATAATTTGCTTCGGAAATTCAGCTCTTTGTGCATAATCTTCTATAATGGGAGACACTTCGCGTTTTACCCAGGCGCGAGCAGAATCACGCACTAATTTGTGTTCATCTGTCAATAAATCATCCAAATTGTAATAATCTGGTGCTTGAAATAAATCTGGTTTCATAAGAATGTATATTGTATAATGTAAACTGTATATTGTTTTACGAAAACGTTTGCAAAGCTAAAGAATCTAAACCAAAATCTACATGAACAATTGTTATAATTTTTTTTTGGTCATTTTACTTTGCGAACCTTAGAATAATTTCTCGCAAAGCCGCAGAGTAGCAAAACAGGGAATACCGTATGCATTTTTGATTTAAATTTTCAGGAGCCGAGAATCCGCTGTTTGCTATATTTTTTCTAAAAAGAAAAAGGATGCCGCTACCACCCGTCTTGCCGCGAGGCAGGTCAGGGCTAGGGTTTTAGTTTACTTATTTCAGTTTATCAAACTCCGCTTTTTTAGCCAGTAGAAATTCAAGTACCATCAGTTCATTATTACTATTGACCGTTGTTTTCGATTTAGGGTCACTTTCACAATACTCTAGGAATCTTGAAGTTTCTTCTGATTTTAACTTTAATGTTTTAGAAAAGAATGTCGGATTAAAATTGGATGCGGCATATTCCTTAAAAGATACTGTTTCGGCAGCTTTTTTAGCTTTTGGCTTATTGCTTTTGAATAATTTTCCAACCATTTTTCCAAGCTGTACAAAGTCGACAGCATTAACCATTTCTCCGGTATAAACACCATCAATCTTTGGTCTTGCAGCGTCTTTTTGGATTTTAGTCATCTTTATATCATTATAGGAAACAGCGGCAACCTTGAGCTGTTTAACTTGTTGAATTTCTATTTCTTCCAGCGGGATTGGTTTCTCTGTTAGGGTAATGCTCAGAACCTTTTTCTTAAAATCTTCTGCAGTCAGTTTGTATTTCTGATCGATAATATTATCCGACATAAAAATCAGAACATCATTCACTTTTGCTTCAATGGAAAATGCCCCTAAAGCGTCAGTCTGTGTAATTTTTTTCGTAGTAAAATTGATAACATCAATGTTTTTTTGGAATGTTTCCCGATAAGAAACCTTTCCGCTAATGAGTTGTTCTGTCTGCGAAAAACTGATATAGTAAATCAATAAAAATAAGATGGTAGTAAATTTTGACATTTAAATGCGGATTGAGTTTAAAACACTAAAACTAGGCAAACTACTCAATTTGGATTCCGAAGAATTTGTTAAAAGATTTAATGCAAAAAGTATAGACTACATCGTCAGATAAAAATCTTTACTCAATAAAAAATATTCTTCAGCATATTCATGTTGCGAAGTTTCAATAATGAATTCTTCAGAAACTGTTACTTTTTTTAAATTGTAAAGCTACGCGCAATAACGTATTTCATAAATTAAATAGTATGTTTAATATTGTATTTTATATCTTTATAAAATGAGAAGAAGAGTTTGTATAGTAGAGGACGATCGCGATTTGCGAGAAGCCATGAGCCTGATGATTCAATTTACAGATAATTATCAGTTTATGAGTGCTTTTCAAAATGCCGAAGAAGCGATTGAAAAATTGAAAGACGTAGAGGTTGATGCTATTTTAATGGACATCAATCTTCCGGGGGATAGCGGTATAGAATGTGTTAAAAAGCTTAAAGCACTTTTGCCAAAAGTACTTTTCTTGATGTGCACTTCTTACGAAGATGATGATAAAATATTTCAAAGTCTAAAAGCCGGTGCCAGCGGTTATATTCTTAAAACTGATGGACCTGTGAAAATTATTAATGCTTTAGATGAACTTTTTGAAGGTGGCAGCCCCATGACCAGCAGCATTGCGCGCAAAGTTGTTGCGAGTTTTTCAAAAGTGAATATTAACGATGCGAATGTAGAAACCCTTACCAGCAGAGAAAAAGAAATCCTTGACTCCTTAGCTAGAGGCAAAATGAATAAAGAAGTTGCGAATGAATTGGATATTAGCATGGGAACAGTTAGGAAACACATTCAGCATATTTATGAAAAGCTTCAAGTAAATACCCGTGTAGAAGCGGTTAATCTCTATTTAAAACGGTAATTTGAAAATGAACTGCTGCACCTTGTTTTTATTTGTTTTTTGGATGCATTTCGGAATTGCCCAAAGCTATAATGAGCCAACTTCTGTGTCAAAATACAAACAGTGTAAAACATCAAGATGCAAAATATTAAATTCAATTACCGCTGCTGAATATTATCTAGATTTGGACGACATTGATGCTTCTCAAAAATGGTTAAATATTACCAAAGACAATCTGAATCCTGCTTTTTTAGATTCGACTTCGTGTTTTGTACATAGTTTGCAATCGGAGCTTTTTTATTATAACGGACTTTTTCAATTTGGTAAAGATGAAGCACATAAAGAAATTTTGGTAGCTCAAAAAATAAAGGACAGTCTTTTGGTAGCTGATGGGTATTTTTTTCTAGGAATAAACCAATTTGAGATGAATGAGTTTCTTAGTGCACAACAATCTTTGTGGTATTCAAGAAATTTTTTCCCTAAGAAAAAGGTTCAAAAAAGAATTAGATTCATCATCCAAAAAGAGCACATTTACAATAATTTGGCTCAAGTTAAAATCAGACTTCATCAACTAGATTCGGCCTATTGGTATAATAGAAGAGCCAATCAATTTGCCATAAAAACGAATAGTAAAAGAGGGATACCGAATACCGAACAAACTTTCGGCGAAATTTATTTAGCAAAGAATATGCCCGACAGCGCTGCGTTTTATTTTAATAAAAGTGTTGCATCAGCTATTAAAAGTAAGTATTATGATATAGTATTATTAAATTATGGCTATTTGATAGAATGTCATAAAAACGATGCTACCCAATGTGAAAACTATTATAATAAAGGCTTGGCTTTGATACAACAACACATAGTAAATTCTATGTTTAGAAAATATTTTTTCACAAAGGCATTGTCTGTTTTCAAAGAGTATGATAATCAGAAAACTATTTTTATTCAAAATAACATCATTGCTATCGATGCTAAAACAAAAACGCAAGGTAATACGTATTTCCAAAATTTTACAGACCAATACATCCGAAATGAAAAAAAGCTATTGTCCCTAGAAGTACAGAAGCTCAAAAAACAAAAAGATATTGTTATTTTTCAGTTGTTGGTTGCCATACTGTTGGTTATTTTATTGGCTTTGGCCGTGATGTACATCCGAAGAAAAAATAAAATCAGTGCGACGCTGCTCAAACAAAAAAACGAAATCAGTAAGGATCTCCACGACGACATTGGTAGCGGGATTTCGAGCATTTTAATTCATGCGGATTTACTACAAAAAAGCAGCGAAATCGATCCAAAACAAAAGATGTTGCTCAACAAAATAAGTACTACCTCTACAGAAGTTTCTCAACGGATTAATACGTTTGTTTGGTCGCTTAATACCGAGAATAACTCGCTCAGAGATTTTATGGAATACCTAAAAATGTATTCTGAAAATTTGTTTGAAGGAACGCCCATAGAACTCGTTTTTACTGAAAATGGAGGTGCCCAAAAACAGCGCATACTTGATGGTAAAACTAGAAAAAATCTATTTTTCAGCATCAAGGAAATTCTTAACAATGCGCTCAAACATTCCGGTGCCAATAAAATCATGATTTCTGTCGAAATGCCGGAACGAAATAATTTACAGATTATTATAAAAGATAACGGTGTTGGCATTATCGGTCAGAATTATTTCGGCAACGGATTAAAAAATCTCCATAAACGAGTCGAAGAGATGAACGGGAATATCAGTATGAAAACCGATAATGGTTTGACAACCTGCATTTTTATTCCTCTTTCAGAATAAACTCATAATACGCGCTTTGACGTATTTATTTCCAAAAACAGGATAAAAGCACCTTTTTTAACTGCCAAAAATCATTTGGTATACTCTCAATATCGTATTGCAAAACATTAAAATTAGGTTCAATTTTACTTTTGTTATGGGCTTTAGTTGTCTGTAATTAAATTAGATAATAAAAATTCAAAAGTAGATAATCACTAAAATGAAAAAACTCGTATTGCTAATAACAGTATTTACCTTTCAGTACAGTACAGCACAAGTCGGAATTAATACCACAACGCCCAATGCACAATTGGAGATCAAATCAAACAATCAGGCAGCTCCAAGCAATACAGACGGGATTTTGATTCCGAAAATAGATGTCTTTCCGGCAAGCAATCCAACAGCAGCACAACAAGGAATGTTGGTTTATCTCACTACTGTATCAGGTAGCAATCAGCCAGGGTTTTACTATTGGAATAATAATTCCAGCTCTTGGATTGCTATAGCTGGAAGCAATTCAGGATGGGGTTTATCAGGAAATTCAGGAACGAATGCAAGCTCAAACTTTATCGGAACAACTGACAATATAGATATGATTTTTAAACGCAATAATATCAAATCTGGGACCATTCAAAGTTATAATACGGCTTTAGGTGTAAATTCATTATCCAACAATTCAAGTGGTTCTATTAATTCGGCTTACGGAACAGATTCTCTTAAAGATAATACAACCGGAATAGGAAATACAGCTGTAGGTTTCTCATCTTCAAGAAGTAATTTTTCGGGAAACAATAATACTGCAATAGGAAATCAATCGCTAGACGCAAATACACATGGAAGTAGCAATGTTGCTTTAGGTAGTTTATCACAATTAAGCAATGTTAACGGAAGTTTTAATACAGCGGTTGGTGTTGAATCGCTTCGGAATAATTCAGTGAGTTCTATAACTGCGGTAGGTTATTCTTCATTGCGTTCCAATACAACTGGAACCAATAATGATGCTTTTGGCGCTAATGCTTTAACCAACAATACCATTGGTGGATTTAATTCCTCCTTTGGCGAAAGCTCATTGAGATATAATACTTCGGGTGGAGCTAATGCTGCTTTTGGGAGTAGTGCTCTTTTGAACAATTCGAATGGTTCTAGAAACTCGGCACTCGGATTCTTTTCTTTAATGAGTAACACCTCGGGAGGCGATAATGTGGCTGTTGGGAGCGATGCACTCTCTGCAAACACTACTGGTAATGGGAATGTTGCTCTTGGTAATTTATCACTATTCAGTAATTCGGCTGGAAGTTTTAATACAGCGGTTGGTCTTGAATCATTGCGAAAAAATACCGCGAGTTCTAATACAGCTGTTGGTTATTCTTCTTTGCGTAACAATTCAACCGGTTTATCGAATTCAGCTTTTGGTTTGAATGCACTACTAAACAGTCAAAACGGAAATTTAAATTCAGCCTTTGGTGAAAATTCTTTGATTGGTAATATTATGGGAGTAGGGAATGCTGCATTTGGTAATGAAAGTTTACAATCTAACTTCTCGGGAAGTTTTAATACAGCAATCGGTTACAATTCAGATGTAGCCAGCGGTAATTTGTTAAATGCCACGGCTGTTGGTGCCAATGCTAGGGTAGGGGCTAGTAATTCCATAGTTTTAGGGAGTATTAGTGGAGTGAATTCCTCTTTTTCCAATACCAATGTGGGTATTGGCACTATAACTCCATTAGACCGATTACATGTCGTTGGAAATATCCGAATGGTTGATGGAAATCAAGCGGACGGGAAAGTCCTGATTAGCGATGCTAATGGAACTGCTACATGGGCAACTCCAAGCACGAGTGGCGGAACCTTAGATCAAGCTTATGATTTTGGCGGAGCCGGAGCTGGTAAAACAATCACCGCCGATTCAGGAGCCGTTACCATTGCAGGAAATGACGGTTTGGTTTCAACAGGAACCCTTAATAGTGGAGTTATTGCGCCAAGCGGATCTGGAGTAAGGATGGTCTGGAATCCAAGAAAAGCTGCTTTTAGAGCGGGAAGCATTAGCGGAACACAGTGGGATGATACAAATATTGGAACAAATTCGGTGGGTTTTGGTCTTAATATAATTGCTTCAGGCCCCAATTCAGTTGCCATGGGTAATTCATTGACTGCTTCAGGAACTTCATCGACTGCGATTGGAAATGGAAGTATTGCAACAGGAAATTTTTCAACAGCTTTAGGAAGTTCTACAGCAAATGGGATGTATTCAACAGCAATGGGAAGAAATACTGTAGCAAATGGACTGTTTTCGACGGCAATAGGGAACAGTACAACTTCAAGTGGAATTTCATCTACTTCCATTGGCGAAAGTAATACAGCACCGAGCTATGCTGAAACAGTTGTAGGAATTGGTGCGACCACATATACTCCATCAACTAATGGAGTCACACAATTTAGAGCAGCTAATGCCAAAGACAGATTGTTTGTCATTGGGAATGCCATTGATACTAACAATAGTAATACGGTCGATACCTCTGAAAGAAGTGATGCTATGGTGGTGTTGAAAAATGGTGCCACTGGTATTGGAACTTCGTTACCTACTGGCATTCTCGATGTTAATGCTTCAGATAATGGCATTTTAATTCCACGGGTGTTTTTATCAAGCGTACTAGTTCAGGCACCTATAGTGAATCCGCAGGGCGGAGCTTTGCCAACAAGTACTTTGGTTTATAATAACGCTACCGCTGGAGTCAGCCCCAACAATGTATATCCCGGTTTTTATTATTGGAACGGAACACGATGGATTCGTTTTGATGTGAACGGCGAAAATAATCCTACTTACTATACAGCCGTTGGAACTTCAAATGATTTTACGTCAAGCTCATTTACATTACTGGATCAAATGAGCATCACGTTTACGCCTAAGGACGATGTAGTCATGGTCAATTTTTCTGCAGCCGGGCACCGTACTGATGATAGTTGCGCGGAAAACGCGATTTTTTTCCAAATAGTACTTAATGGAATTCCAGTTACAAGTTGGCAGACAGCTACAAACCAATCCATAGTTAATTATGGTGGAATATTTGGGAATGATGCTATCGTAACCTGGGACACCAATATTACTTATCCTGTTACAGTGCCGATTGGTATTTCTCAGACGATACAAATCCAATGGTATTCAACAGCTTGCCAGACGTTTAATAATGTAGGTTCGCCTTTTGCCGCATTTGGGGCTGTGTTTAAATCCTATAGAACCTTGACTATTATAGATCCAAATGGTGGGGGTGGAATTATTGGAGCTCCACCAGTTACAACAAACTTATGGGCTCATAATGGAAATACAGGAACAAATGCTACAAATTTTGTAGGGACTGCAGATGCGCAGCCGCTCGTGTTGAAAAGTAATAATACAGAAGGTATACGAATCGCAACAAATGGCAGGATAGGTTTGGGCATTACAACACCGCTAGAAAAACTTCATCTATCTGGTAAAGCTATTTTTGAAAATGGCTTCTCAGCCGATAATGCTGCTTTAGTATATAAAAATAATACTGATTATATGTTTCTTGGTCCTCAATCAGGAAGCTCCGCCAATGGGGGTGCTGTTGCGCTTTTTGGTAGTACAAATGTAATTGGTGGCAATGCGGGTGGTATAGATTTAAATGTTGCCAGTGGTCAATTAAGAATAACTTCGGCAGGAAATGTGGGTATTGGTTCTTCATCACCCCAAGACAAACTTCATATTGTTGGAAACCTCAGGATGGTCGATGGAAACCAAGCCGCTGGAAAAGTGCTAACTAGTGATATTAATGGAACGGCAAGTTGGCAAAACGCATCTAATAGTGCTTGGGGTTTAATTGGGAATGCAGGAACAAGTGCGGCAACCAATTTCATTGGGACGTCCGATGATATTGATGTGGTTTTTAAAAGAAATACAATTCGGTCAGGGTTATTTGGCACTACTAATTCTTCCTTTGGACTCAATGCTCTAAATATTGGGAGTACAGGAACTAATAATACGGCAATTGGAGTAGATGCGTTAAAAACTAATACTACAGGTTCAAATAATACTGCAGTTGGAAAAAATGCTTTTTCTACTATTAATGCTGGGAACAATAATACGGCACTAGGCGCTGATACAAGTACAACATCAACCATCTTCGAAAATGCTACAGCGATAGGTTATAAAGCTATGGTTGGCAATAGTAATGTCATGGTTTTAGGTAGTATAAATGGTGTAAACGGTGCTACAAGTTCGGTGAATGTGGGTATTGGAACTATTTCGCCACAAACGGCTTTAGAAGTAGTTGATGCCAATGTTGTTACTAGTGGCAGCGTTGAAGGAAATTTTAATGTGATGACCAACGGGGCACAGGCCATAGATAGAGGAGGATCAATAACTTTAGGAGGTACTATAAATGATACTGGAACTATTTTTAGGACTTTCGGTTCAATTGAAGGTAGAAAGGCTACGGCCACTACTAGCGTTAATTCGGGGTATTTGTTGTTTAAAACCAATAATGCAGGAACGCTTTCGGAGAGAATGCGTATTACTAATGCAGGAGATATTGGAATTGGAACAACAGCGCCGGGAGGACAATTTGAACTTTCATTAAATGAAGGTAGAAAACCAACTTCGAACACTTGGACGATTCCGTCAGACGCAAGATTGAAAAATGTAAACGGAATCTACGAAAAAGGTTTGGCAGAAATACTGCAACTAAAACCTATCCGCTATAACTATAAAAACACCGACAAAAAAACTTTTGATCAAAAGGTTTTGGATAAAGAAGCGTATGGGTTTTTAGCGCAGGAAGTACAAACCATTTTTCCGGAGGCTGTTGGGACTGATCCTGATGGGTATTTAAATTTTGATTTGCATCCAATTTTGATAGCGTCGGTTAATGCTTTGAAGGAATTGAATGACCAAAACACCCAATTGAAAAACGAAAACGAAACCCTGAGAAGTGCCATGCAACAAATGGAGCAAAAAGTTGCATTCATCCTTTCGAAAATTGAAAACTTGAAAAAGTAAGATTTTCAGGAGCCGAGAACCTGCTGTTTGCTATATCTTTTGTTCCGCAATGCTTCACAAAAGGATGCCGCTACCACCCGTCTTGCCGCGAGGCAGGTCAGGGCTAGGGTTACATTTTCAAATAAAAATCTTTTGTCAGCTCGATGTATTCTTGCGTATACTGATGTCTTGCCGTTTCAATGATGAGTTCATCAGCGGTTAAAACCGGTAATTCATAGCGTTTAAAAGCCAAAAGACTTCTCTTAATTTCTGCTGTTGGCGTGCCTTTTACACGCGTTACCTTTACGGGATATAATTTGGCTTCCGCACACAAATCAATAAATTTTTCTTCCTCCTTAAACGGAATGATAACAGTAAAGATTCCGTTTTCTGAGAGAAGGAGTTGTGCTGCCTCCACCAATTCTTCAAACGGCAAAGCGTCTTGAAAGCGCGCTAAATCGCGTGAATTATTATCGCTTTTGTAATTTTCGGAATAAAAAGGAGGGTTAGAAATAATCAAATCGTATTCTTCATCTTCCATTTCGTCAACAAATTCATCTAAAGCGGCGTGATAACAATAGAGTCGGTCGCTCCAAGGAGAACTTTCAAAATTCTCAACACATTGTTCAAAGGCATTTTCGTCAATTTCAATAGCATCGATTTTTTCGGCATTACTTCGTTGGGCTAGCATTAAAGATAAAATCCCAGTGCCTGAACCAATATCTAAAACCGAAAAAGGATGATTATCAATTGGACACCAAGCGCCAAGCAAAACACCGTCAGTGCCAATTTTCATGGCGCATTTGTCTTGTTGAACGGAAAATTGTTTGAATGAAAATTGAATCAAAATTCCAATAATTAAAATTCCAAATTCCAATAATTTGAAGCCAGGATTAGTTAGATGTTTTTGAAATTATTGTTGAAAGTATCTTTCTTAATTCCTCAACTTCATAAATTAAATTTTCAGAAAGAACTAGAAACTCAGGGTTTAACTCGTGTAGTAATCGAAGCCAATATTTTGATTCTTTCGCTTCTTTTCTTGCAATTTTCAATCGAAAAGTTAAGTCTTTATTTCCAAGCTTTTCATTTGCTTCTATATAATTAGCTCCAACCGAACCTGATGATCGGATTAATTGTTTTCCGTCTTCAATATTTGAAATAGTTTTTGGCAATTTTTGGACATAAAGCCGACATTCTTTGGCAAAGAAATAAGTTCTGTCTTCTAAATCATATGGTCTTTCCATAAAATTGGAATTTGGAATTTTAATTATTGGAATTTCACTAAAGATACATTTCAACAAGCCCTTCCGGTAAATCCATAATTACCTTTTTATTCTTTCGGTCTATTTCGACTAAGAAATGGTCAATCATCGGAATCAGCATTTCTACTTCGCCATTTAAAACTTCAAAAAGCGGTTGTGCAGAAGTATCATTAATGGAAACAATTCTTCCAAAAATACCTAATCGTTTGTCTTCAATTTCAAAGCCAATAACTTCATGGAAATAAAATTTGTTGCCTGTAAGTTTTGGCAACATCGATAAAGGTAAATAAACTTCTAATCCAATTAGTTTGTCAGCTTCTTCTTCGGAGTCTACATCTTCAAATCGAACTCGTAGAAAATCATTTTTGTGCAGTGAACTACTTTCGATAAAAAATGGAACCAGATTGTTGTTGAACTCAACAAATACTGATTCCATATTTTCATATAATTCGGGTTCGTCTGTGTCTAAATAAACTAAGACTTCCCCTTTAAAACTAAATTTTTTAGCAATTTTACCAAGATAGAAACAATCTTCTTTACGCATAATTGCTTGAAGTATTATGCTTCAGTCTCAGCTTCTTCAGCAGCAGGAGCTTCTGGAACTTCTTCTGTTGCAACTTCAGCAACAACTTCTGGAGCTTCTTCCACTTCTGGTGTTTCTTCAGAAACAACTTCAGCAACTTCTTCTGCAGCAACTTCAGCAGCAGGGACTTCTTCAGTTACTACTTCGGCAGGAACTTCTTCAACTGAAACTTCAGCAGCAACTTCTGGTGCTTCTTCAGCAACAACTTCCACAGCAGCTTCTTCAGCAACTACTTCTTCTACTTTTGCAGCTTCAACTGCTGCAGCAACACGTTTTTCATTGGCCGCTTTTTCAGCTTTTAACGCTTTTGCTTTGGCCGCTTCTTGTGCTTTTGACAACCCTTCTTTTTTAGAAACAACTTTAGTGGCTTTTTCTTCTAACCATTTAGCCAATTTTGCATCAGCTTGCTCTTGCGTTAAAGCTCCTTTACGAACGCCACCATCAAGGTGATGTTTCATCAAAGCGCCTTTGTAAGATAGGATGGCTCTTGCAGTATCAGTTGGTTGTGCACCATTGTGTAACCATTGAACCGCTTGGTCAAGGTTTAAATCAATAGTGGCAGGATTGGTGTTTGGATTGTAAGTTCCTAATTTTTCAAGGTATCTACCATCTCTTTTTGACCGAGCATCAGCTGCTACGATCCAGTAAAAAGGTTTTTGTTTTTTACCGTGTCTTTGTAATCTAATTTTTACTGACATAATCTTTTTGATTAATTTGAGGTACTCGACCTCGGTTATTTAAGGGCGCAAATATAGTTTTTTTTCGTAAATAAACGAACTCAATTGTATTTTTTAATTACAACATCTTGTTTAATCAATTTTTAACGTTATTTTTTTATAATTTTATTAGCGTTTTTTTAAATTAAAAGTTATTTTTGTACAGTAATAAATTTATAAAATGAAAAGATTTTTGCCCCTTTTTTTAGTTATTCTTGCAATTTCGTCCTGTCAGGAAGATATTAAATTCAATAGTCCTGGATTTCAAGGTCTAAAGGATGATGTGTTTTGGAGAGCCAATGATGCTAGAGCTTATATTACAAATGGCACACTTACAATTGAAGGACTTACCGCCTATGAAAAAGTTACTTTAAATACAAGCAGTCCAAATATGGGTACTTATATTTTAGGTACAATAAATGCTAGCAATGAAGCTAGTTATTTTTCAAATTTTAACGATATTGAACTTAACTATGCTACCATTGCCGTTCCCGGCCCTGTTTCATCCATAGGCCTGGTTAATGGAGGAACTGGATACAGTAGCGGAACATCAGTGGCTACTACAGGGGGTTCGGGTAGCGGTTTAACGTTAAATATTGTGGCTAATACTTCGGGTGTTGTGACAAGTGCAACAGTTTCTTCGCGGGGTAATGCATACATGGCAGGAGATATAGTAACCGTTGCTGGAGGAAATGTTAATTGTAAATTTAGAGTAACGAATGTACAAAACAGTAACGGTGAAATAAAAATAACAGAATATGATACTGTGAACGGAACGGTTTCAGGTAAATTTAAATTCAATGCTTCAAATACTGGAGCTATTGGTAATCCAATTTTGAATTTCCAGTACGGAGAGTTTTATAAAGTTCCTATTTTTCCATCATTATAAAAAAATTAATTAGTCAATATTTTAACCATCTTCGGATGGTTTTTTTGTTAATTAAATAATAAACTCCAAATTTATAGCGGTTTACGTTTTAAATGAACTATCTTTGCAATCGAATTTTAAATATAAAATATGAACATTTTTGTTGGGAGTCTTCCGTTTAGTATAGACGATGCAGACTTAAGAGAATCTTTCGAGGTTTATGGTACGGTTAATTCCGTGAAAATTATTACAGATAAATTTACTGGAAGAAGTAAAGGTTTTGGATTTGTGGAAATGGAAAATGACACAGAAGCCGAAAAAGCAATTCAAGAACTAAATGGTGCTACTGTTGATGGTCGTACTATTGTAGTTAACAAATCAGAACCAAAACCAGAAGGAGAAAGAAAATCTTTCAACAATAACCGTTCAGGCGGTTCAGGTGGCGGTTATAACGGTGGTGGAAATTCACGTGGTGGCGGAAGCTACAGTGGTGGAAACAGCGGTGGAGGAAATAGAGGAAGATACTAGTTCCATTCTAACATAGAGGATTAAAATGCCAACTCATTCGAGTTGGCATTTTTGTTTATTGTTGATAACTAAAATTGATTGCTACACTTTGAAAATGTAAATTTGAAAAATTCCAATAGTCAAAATTCCAAATCCCAATTAAGAGTAAGAAACCTCTGCCTATATTAAATAAAACTTGGAATTTGGAATTTTATTTTTTCAATTTTTTTTAAATTATGTATTTAATTTTCGATACCGAAACTACCGGATTACCAAAACGTTGGGGTGCACCAATTTCAGACACTGATAACTGGCCCCGATGCATTCAAATTGCTTGGCAGTTGCACGATGCCATGGGAAATCTTTTGGAACATCAAGATTATTTGGTAAAGCCCGAAGGGTTTAACATCCCTTATGATGCCGAAAGAGTTCATGGTATTTCTACCGAATTAGCCCAAGCACAAGGACACGGTTTACAAAAAGTTTTAGAAAAGTTCAATTTAGCTTTATCCAAAGCCAAATTTATTGTTGGACAAAATGTGGGCTTTGATGTCAACATTTTAGGATGTGAATTTTATCGAATTGGAATTAATTCTCCAATGACATCAATGCCCGTATTAGACACTTGTACCGAAGTTACTGCTTCACTTTTAAAACTTCCTGGCGGAAAAGGCGGAAGATATAAATTACCCACTTTAACGGAGTTACACAGTTATCTTTTCAATTTGCCCTTTAATGAAGCTCACAATGCCACTGCCGATGTGGAAGCTACAACCCGATGTTTTTTGGAGTTGATCAGAAGAGAAATTTTCACCAAAGAAGAACTTGAAGTTGAGGCAGATTATTTCAGAGAATTCAATGAAAATAATCCGAAGGAAATAGAACTTATTGGGCTGAAACACATCAACCTTAAACTAGCTTCTGAAGAAATTCGGAAACAATTTCGTCAGCAAGAAGAAGGTGCAACACCAACTCCAGAAGAAAAAAAAGCTCACCACACTTTAGCAGCTGTCGATTTTGTGCATCTGCACAACCACACCCAGTTTTCGGTATTACAATCTACTATAAGTGTGGCCGATTTGGTCAAAGCGGCTGTTGAAAATAAAATGCCTGCGGTGGCCATGACGGATCATGCCAATTTGATGGGTGCTTTTCATTTTGTTCGCGATATTTTATACCATAATAAATCAGCCCAAGCCAAAAACAAACAAGCAGAAGAAAAGGGAGAAACTCCAACGGAAACCATAGTAAAACCAATTTTAGGTTGCGAGTTTTATGTTTGCGATGATTTAAAAGATAAATCCAGAAAAGACAATGGTTACCAAATTGTTTTTTTAGCCAAAACAAAAAAAGGATATCATAATTTGGCCAAATTATCATCTATAGCTTACACCGAAGGGTTTTATTACGTGCCAAGAATCGATAGAAAGGTAATACAACAATACAAAGAAGATATTATCATCTTGTCTGGAAATTTATATGGAGAAATTCCAAACAAAGTTTTAAATCTTGGAGAAAATCAAGCCGAAGAATCACTCATTTGGTGGAAAAATGAATTTGGTGACGATTTTTACATTGAATTGATGCGTCATAATCAGGAAGACGAAAACCGAGTGAACACTACTTTGATTTCATTGGCTAAAAAGCATAAAGTGAAAACAGTTGCCACCAATAATGTTTTCTATATTAATAAAGAAGATGCCAATGCACACGACATTCTGTTATGTGTTAAAGATGGTGAAAAACAATCCACACCAATTGGCAGAGGAAGGGGCTATCGTTACGGTTTTGGAAATCAAGAATATTATTTCAAATCGGGAGATGAAATGAAAAAGTTATTCCATGATATACCCGAAGCCATTATCAATACTGAAGAAATCGTCAATAAAATTGAGATTTTCGATTTATCCCGCGAGGTTTTGTTACCCAAATTTGAAATTCCACAGGAATTTTTAGTAGCAGATGATGAAACAGATTCAGGAAAACGTGGAGAAAATAATTACTTAGCACATCTCACTTTTGAAGGCGCAAAAAGAAGATATCCTGAAATTACAACTGACCCGAGCGATAGCGAACGGACGAAGCAAATCATAGAACGAATTAATTTTGAATTAGAAACGATTGAAAACTCAGGGTATCCAGGTTATTTTTTAATCGTTCAGGATTTTATTGCAGAGGCCCGAAAAATGGGAGTCTCTGTTGGTCCAGGACGTGGTTCTGCTGCGGGTTCGGTTGTGGCCTATTGCCTTGGGATTACCAACATAGACCCACTATTATACAATTTACTTTTTGAGCGTTTTTTGAATCCAGACAGGGTTTCACTTCCCGATATTGATATCGATTTTGATGACGAAGGACGTAGCAAAGTAATGGATTATGTAATTCAGAAATACGGTTCCAAACAAGTAGCACAAATTATCACTTATGGCACCATGGCTACCAAATCTAGTATTCGCGATACTGCAAGAGTAATGGATTTACCACTTTTTGAAGCCGATAAAGTAGCTAAATTAATTCCTAGTTTAATGCCTTCAAAATGGAATTTATCCAGATTTCTGTCTGAAGATGAAGCCATCATTAAAAAATCATTACGACCAGAAGATTTTGAAAGAGTTAAAGAATTAATTTCACTTTCAAAGCAAGGTAACTTATGTGCCGACACAATAAATCAAGCAAAATTTTTAGAGGGAAATCTCAGAAATACTGGAATTCATGCTTGTGGCGTTATTATAACACCAAGTGATATTACCAATTTTGTGCCGGTTGCCACTGCCAAAGATTCCGATTTGTATGTTACCCAATTTGATAACTCTGTTGTAGAAAGTGCGGGTTTATTGAAAATGGATTTCTTGGGTTTGAAAACGTTGACATTGATTAAAGACACTGTAAAACTTGTTAAATACAGAACCGGAGTAGAACTCAATCCTGATGAATTTCCAATAGATGATGTAAAGACCTATGAACTTTTTCAGCGGGGTGAAACAGTCGGAATTTTTCAATACGAAAGTCCTGGGATGCAAAAGTATATGAAAGAATTAAAGCCAACTGTTTTTGGGGATTTAATTGCCATGAATGCACTATACCGTCCAGGACCAATTGCTTATATTCCGAGTTTTATCAAAAGGAAAAATGGAGAAGAACCTATAACATATGATATTGAAGCGTGTGAAGAACTGCTAAAAGAAACCTATGGGATTACAGTTTATCAAGAACAAGTAATGCTTCTGTCACAAAAATTAGCCGATTTTTCAAAAGGAGACGCCGATGTTTTGCGTAAAGCAATGGGAAAAAAACAGAAAGATGTTTTGGATAAAATGAAACCAAAATTCATTTCACAAGCAGAAGCCAAAGGGCACGCCGCCGATAAATTAGAAAAAATTTGGAAAGACTGGGAAGCTTTTGCTGAATATGCATTTAACAAGTCGCACTCAACATGTTATGCTTGGATTGCATACCAAACGGCGTATCTAAAAGCCAATTATCCTGCGGAATATATGTCAGCGGTGCTTTCTAATAATATGAATGATATCAAACAAGTTTCGTTCTTTATGGAAGAATGCAAACGAATGGGATTGCAGGTTCTTGGTCCTGATGTAAATGAGAGTTTTTATAAATTTACGGTAAATGATAGTTATGCGATTCGTTTTGGAATTGGAG
This sequence comes from Flavobacterium sp., assembly GCA_020403245.1. Taxonomy (GTDB): domain Bacteria; phylum Bacteroidota; class Bacteroidia; order Flavobacteriales; family Flavobacteriaceae; genus Flavobacterium. Next base: position 108,562 of record JADBYA010000009.1, read on the forward strand.
CTGTAAAAGGTGTTGGAGCAAATGCAGTGGATACCATTGTTCAAAACAGAAAAGAGGCACCATACAAATCGATTTTTGATTTAGCCAAAAAAATTGATCTTCGTGCGGCCAACAAAAAAGCATTCGAAAGTTTAGCATTGGCTGGTGGATTTGATTGTTTTGCTAACACTCACAGAGCACAATATTTTCATATAGAAGGAGAAGGAATAACGTTTTTGGAGAAAGCTATCCGTTATGGATCAAAATTTCAGGAGAATGAAAACTCTTCTCAAGTTAGTTTATTTGGCGAGAGTAGTGATGTTCAAATAGCGGAGCCAATAGTGCCACCATGCGAAGAATGGAGTACGATGGAAAAATTAGCCAAAGAAAAAGAAGTAGTAGGAATTTATATTTCGGGGCATCCATTGGATGATTATAAATTTGAAATGAAATACTTCTGTAATAGTAAATTAGAGAGTTTAAAAAATTTAAAAAATTATATTGGTAAGAACTTAACTTTTGCTGGAATTGTATCTAATGTGCAATATAGAACAGGAAAAACTGGAAAAGACTGGGCCAGTTTTACACTTGAAGGTTATGATGAGAATTATGATTTTAGAATATTCAACGAAGAATATTTAAAATTCCGTCATTTCTTGGTCAATAACCAGTTTATCTATTTTAAAGTTCTAATAAAAGAAGGTTGGATTAACAAAGAAACAGGAAATAAATCGGAACCACAAATAGCTTTTCAAGACGCAAAATTACTAGCTGATGTATTGCCTCAGTTCGCAAAGAAGCTAAGTATTCAAATTGATATAAAAGAATTACAACAAAATTTCATGCAACAGTTAAATGAAATTTTCAACGCTAATAAAGGAGATAATACCGTTACTTTTGAAGTTGTAGAACAAGAAAGCATAAAAAAAGAACTCGAAATTAGCTCCAAAATAATGGTAGATGATGAGGTCAATTTAGAGGTAGGAGAGGAAGAAACTGATGAAATAGAAATCCCAATTGTTGAAGAAGAAAATCGTGTAATTACAAGAGTTTCCATGCCAAGCAGGAAATTAAAAATCAAAATTTCAAAAGAATTGTTATTGGAATTGGAGAAAATGAACATTAAAATCAGTTTAAATTAAGTATCAATTCTAATAATGAAATGATAGCCAAAACTGATTTTTTAATGAAGTAAACCAAAATAAAATGACTAGCTTTGTCTTTAAATAATTATAGTAATCTAAAAATATAAAATATGGCATTAGCAATTACTGATGCTACTTTTGACGAGGTAGTATTAAAATCAAATAAACCAGTAGTAGTAGATTTTTGGGCAGCTTGGTGCGGTCCATGTCGAATGGTTGGACCAGTTATCGACGAAGTAGCCACAGAATATGACGGAAAAGCCGTAGTTGGAAAAGTAGATGTTGATGCCAACCAAGAATTTGCTGCAAAATATGGCGTTCGCAACATTCCAACAGTATTGATTTTTCAAAACGGAGAAGTCGTAGGGCGTCAAGTTGGCGTAGCTCCAAAGAAAACCTACACGGATGCAATCGATGCTTTGTTGTAATCAATAATCGCACAATACTTTAAAAGCCCAATCTCTTCATAAACGAGATTGGTTTTTTTTTTAGGAGCAGCACATTTTCTTTTTTTAGGAAATCATCACCCGCTGTCCGCGCTACATGCCTGCCTGTTGGCAGTCAGGGTAGCTTGCTCCCATCGGGGCTAGACAACACCTTCATTTTTTTTATAGACTTATATAAACTTCGTAAACCTTCATAAATTTCTTTATATTTGGACTATGAAGATTGAAGAACAAAAAGAACTCGTTTCCGGATTTAAGCATCTTGAATTACTAGCCAATCAAGTGGTAGAAGGTTTTATTTCAGGCATGCACAAAAGTCCATTTCATGGGTTTTCGGCTGAATTTGCCGAACACAAAATATACAATTCTGGCGAAAGCACCAAGCATATCGATTGGAAATTATATGCCAAAACGGATAGATTGTATTCCAAAAAATATGAAGAAGAAACCAATCTTCGATGTCATTTAATCATTGACAATTCCTCATCGATGCATTATCCAAAACTACAAAGGGACGAACCTTTTTATCACAATAAAATTGGATTTTCGGTGTTGGCTTCTGCTGTTTTGATGAATTTATTAAAAAAACAACGCGATGCCGTTGGGTTAAGTATATATTCAGATATTTATGAGTATTATGCCCCCGAAAAAGGAAGCGATCGTCATCATCGAATGATATTAAATAAACTGGAGGAACTTTTAGAAAAACCTAAAGTGTCTAAAAGCACCGATACAGTTACTTTTTTGCACCAAATAGCAGAGAAAATTCACCGCCGTTCCATGATTGTTTTATTTACGGATATGTTTCATCCCGACGCTTCGGGAGGTAAAAATGAAGCCCTTTTTAACGCTTTACAACATCTAAAACACAACAAACACAAAGTGGTTGTTTTTCATGTTATTGATAAAAAAACCGAAATCAATTTCAATTTTGATAACGCGCCAAGAAAATTTATCGATGTAGAAACGGGGGAAGAAATCAATATTTTTGCAGATACAATCAAAGTAGCTTATGAAGATAAGGTGAATGATTATTTTAAATCGTTAGCCATGACTTGCGCTCAAAACAAAATTAGGTATGTGCCAGTAGCCGTTGAAGACAGTTTTGAAACCATTTTGACTACATACCTAGTTGAAAAACAAATGTTTGGTTAATAAGAAAAAAACGTATTTTTTTTTAACATTGATGTTCGATAAAAATTCAATTTATGACTTTTTGTAAAAATATTTAACTCTCAAAGTAGCTAAGACGCAATATACAGTATGTTTTATTTGCGGTTTTGTTCCCGAAGCTTCGGGATTGCGAGAAATCCTAAAACTAGTAATAGCTAATTAGAATTTCATAAAGGGCAATAAAATCAATACCTGACAAGTTTTTAAAAAAGTTTTAACGGACAATAATGATTTTTTAATAAAAAAGTTGCAAAAATCAAAAACGGTTGTATATTTGCAACCGCATTTAGCGAAGGTTTGGTAGTTCAGTTGGTTAGAATACATGCCTGTCACGCATGGGGTCGCGGGTTCGAGTCCCGTCCAGACCGCTTAATCCCGAAGCTTCGGGAGGGAAAAGGTTTTCAGAAATGAAAACCTTTTTTGCCCAAAAAGGCATCAAAGATTAGTTGTGTTGTTTCGATACGAATTTGTAACTCGTATCATGGTTTAGTAGTTAGACCGATGGAAAGCTTTCCCGATTTTCGGGATGGCTTTTTTGTTTTATATCATAATATATTTTTTACGTTTACATCTTATATTCAAAATCCAGTAATCTTTATTATACAGGATTGTCAACGGATTTAAAAAAGAGATTAGAAAATCATCTTTCAGGGAAAAGTAAATATACTTCAACCAAAACGGATTGGATTTTAGTTTATTCCAAAGAATTTGAAATTAAGAAAGACGCCTTAATTGAAGAGAAACGATTAAAGAAACTTAATAGAGCTCCTATCGAGAAATTAATTTCTAATAAATGATTGCTGGTTTAGTAGTCTCGTCCCAAAAGACGAGATGGAAAGCTTTCTCGTTTTAAAACAGGATGGCTTTTTTGTTTTAAACAATGTATTACTTATTGTAATTAATTGAAAATTTGTATATTGCAAAGCATTTTTCAAAGATAAAATCAAATTTGCAAAACTGTCAATCAACCAAACCAATATTTAAAATGAAAAAACTATTACTTTTAGTAGCTATTGCTTTTTTTGGTGTTCTAAATACAACTCATTCACAAGTTTGTGGAGGCATCTTTACCGATGCTGCTGGGCCAAATGCTAATTATGCCAACAATTCTAATGTCACTACAACCATTTGCCCAACAAATCCTGGCGAGCTAGTAACCGTTACTTTCACCTCTTTTGATACAGAAGCCACGTGGGATGGATTGTATGTTTATAATGGAAACGCTGTTGTTCCTGCAAATCAGATAGCTAGTACAAATCCTTCAGGAAATGTGCCTGGCGGATTGGCTGGAGCATATTGGGGAACAACCATTCCTGGCCCATTTACTTCAACAGCTGCTGATGGCTGTTTAACATTTGTTTTCAGAAGTGATGCTTCTTCAAATAGATCAGGATGGGTTGCTAACGTAACTTGTGGACTACCGCCAACATGTCTAGCGCCAACAGCACTTGTATCAAGTGCTATAACTGCTAACGCTGCTACTCTATCATGGGTTAATGGAGGCGTAGCTACTTCATGGGAAGTATTGGCATTGCCTTGTGGTTCTCCAGCACCTAATTCAAATACAACTGGCTGGACAGCTTCCTCAACTAATCCTTTTACATTTACTGGTTTAACTCCAGCTACTTGTTATGATTTTTATGTAAGAGGTAATTGTAGTTCAACGTCCAATGGCGTTAGTATGTGGTCTGGACCAAGAACAATTACAACACTTCCAGCACCACCTGCATGTGGCGGCACCTTTACCGATTCTGCTGGGCCAAATACTAATTATGCTAACAATTCTAATGTTACTACTACCATTTGCCCAACAAATCCTGGCGAGGTAGTTACTGTAACCTTCGCCTCTTTTGATACAGAAGCCACTTGGGATGGATTGTATGTTTATAACGGAAACGCTGTTGTTCCTGCAAATCAGATAGCCAGTACAAATCCTGCAGGAAATGTGCCTGGCGGATTGGCTGGAGCATATTGGGGAACAACCATTCCTGGCCCATTTACTTCAACAGCTGCTGATGGCTGTTTAACATTTGTTTTTAGAAGTGATGGCTCTGCAAATAGACCAGGATGGGTTGCTAACGTAACATGTGGTCCATTAGTAGATCCAAATTGTTTACCGCCAACTTCATTATTGGTGTCAAATATTACGCCCACTTCAGCCGTAATTGGATGGACAGCTACTGCTAATGAAACAAATTGGATGTTAAATATTCAAATGGAAGGTTCCCCATCGACAACTATATTTGTTCAAAATAATCCTTTTGTTTTAACAAACTTATCTTGTAACTCAACCTATGCGTTTTCTGTAAGTGCTGTTTGTAATGAGGGAACTTCGTTGGTATCAGCTCCAGTTATATTTATGACTTCCCCATGTGCACCACAACCAGGACAGCCAATAAGTTTAACACAATGTTCTGATAATGGGCAAGCTTGTTTTGATTTAACTCAAAATAATATACATATTTTAGCAAATTTAAATCCTGCAGATTATACAATTTCGTATCATGAAACTCAAACGGATGCTAGTGTTGGGGCAAATGCATTAATATCGCCCTATTGTGCTATTACCAATCCGCAAGTTATCTATGCTCGATTGGTAAATAATACTACTCAAGAGTTTCAAATTTTTACTTTTGAATTAATTGTAGTATCAGTTTCAAATACTATTACACAGCTTGGTAACATGGAACAATGTGATGTTGATGGGAATGGTGTAATAACTTTTGATTTTACCACGAATTCAGCACAAATAAACACGACCAATACATTAACATATTATTCTAGTTTGGCGGATGCACAAAATCAGATTAATCCATTGTTAACTGCTTTTAGTTTTGTAGTTAATGTACAGCCAAATCCTGTTCTATATTATATTAGAGAAACTGTTCCAAATGGTTGTGATATCATTTATAGTTTTCAGGTGAGAGCTTATGCTAATTGTAATGTTGCGTATACTTGTTCTGGTGCCAATTCGTTGTGTAATTCATTAGGTATTCCTTTTCAAAATACCACTAATGCTGGTTCAACAGGTCAAGCAGGTTGTTTAGGATCAACGCCTAACCAAACGTGGTTTTATTTGCCAATAAGTAATGCTGGGACTATAAATTTACAAATAAATCAAAATTCATTAAGCGGAACACCATTAGATGTAGATTATATAGTTTATGGTCCATTTTCTTCATTGACAAATGCATGTAGTCAGCTATCGCCAAACAATATTGTAAGTTGTAGTTATTCTGCAGCAGCAGTTGAATTTCCTATAATTCCTAATACACAACCAGGACAATATTATTTAATGATGGTGACTAATTTTAGTAATCAACCAGGTTTGATTACAATTACAGAACTCTCCAATTCTGTTGGCGCCATTGATTGTTCAGGTTTACGATTAAATGCTTTCTTGGATAGTAATAATAACGGAACCAAAGATGTTGGTGAACAAAACTTCCCATTGGGACAGTTTATTTATGAAGTGAATGACGATGGAAATGTGCACAACATTATATCTCCATCTGGAGTTTATAATATATATGACACCAATGCAACTAATTCGTATGATTTGAGTTATGCTATTGATCCAAATTATGTAGCATCTTATGGAATTTCTACTGCTTCTTATAGTAATGTGAATGTTGTAATTGGTGCTGGAATGCAAACCTATAATTTTCCTATTACTATTACACAAAGCTACAATGACTTGGCAGTAAACATTGTTCCACTTAATGCGCCAAGACCGGGGTTTACGTATCAAGAAAGAATTGTTTATACTAATTATGGTAATCAAACTATAGCATCGGGAACGGTAACGTTCACAAATGATGCTTTGGTGGCAATAACCGCAAACTCTCAAGTAGGGACAACTGCAACAGCCAATGGGTTTACTTATAATTTTACCAATCTATTGCCATTTGAAACAAGAATCATTACCGTGACCATGCAAGTGCCAAATATTCCAACGGTCACTTTGGGGAATTTATTAACTTCTACTGCAAATATTGCCCCTATAACAGGTGATGTAGTTCCTGCAAATAATACTTCTACTTGTTCTCAAATAATCATTGGGGCTTATGATCCTAATGACAAAATGGAATCGCATGGAGAAAAGATTTTACATGCTTCTTTTACTTCAAATGATTATTTGTATTACACCATCCGTTTTGAAAATACAGGAACAGCAAGTGCCATCAATGTTAGAGTAAATGATGTGTTAGATTCAAAATTAGATGAAAATACGATTAGAATGATTAGTGCAAGTCACAATTATATTATGGATAGAGTGGATAACAATTTGACTTGGCGATTTGACAATATTCAATTGCCAGTTTCTGTTGCCGACACTAACATAGGAAAAGGGTATATTACATTCCAACTAAAACCTAGAGCGGGTTATGCAGTGGGTGATATTATTCCAAATACAGCTTCCATTTATTTTGATTTTAATCCACCTATAATTACGAACACGTTTAATACGGAGTTTGTTGCCCAACTTGGTATCAATGATTTTGAGAATGGAGATTTTGTCTTCTATCCAAATCCTGTTGCTGATTTCATAACTATTTCGGTAAAAAATACTGGTTCAGTGGCCAACATAGCGGTTTATGATGTTCTTGGAAAACTGATAGTTTCTGAAAAACCAACTAGTGCTGCTTCAACACAAACAATTGATTTGTCTTCACTTTCAAGAGGCGTTTATCTGCTTGAAGTTACTTCGGATAGTAATTTGAAAGTGGTTAAGAAATTTGTAAAAAAATAGATTTTTAGGATTTATAAATTGGAAAAGCTCTTATCCCGACACTACGGGATTTGGAGCTTTTCATTTTTTAATAAACCAAAGTGGTAGTAAATATAATTTCTTATTTTTGAAACTGTTAATCGATTGAAATCATTCATGAAAAAAGCAATTGCTTTATTTTTAGTCTCACTTTGTTTTTCCTGCCAATACTTTGAGAAGAAAGTTCCTTCTGAAAAGGAGTTGTTGGAGCAACAAATGAAGGAAATCAATTGGAAGGAAGTAGATGAATATCCATCGGTGGTGGATTGTGAAAAGCTGAAAGACAAAGAGCAACAGAAACAATGTTTTTTTGATTTTTTAACAGCAACTATTCAAGAGAAATTGGCAGTGGATACGCTGTCTAACTTGTTTCCTCAGCTCGATACAATTGAAGTAAAGGTTACTGTTTTACCCAATGCCTTGCTACAGTTTGAACCTCAATTCCCAAAAGATTCTGTGGCGTATGATACTATTAAAATTGATAGTATTCTTCATGCTCGATTGGTGGATTTCCCAAAAGTGAACCCTGCGATTAAACGAGGTATTCCTGTAAAAACGCAATTTGTGTTGCCTGTTATTATTAAGCAGGAGTAGCTACTTTTTAAATACTCTCCCTTTCCAAGAAAAATTGCCAAATAAAGAGTAAATTCCAACTAAACTGCTGTAGAATGGATAGAGATAATGGTTACTGAGGTGATTAGGAAATCGACGTCTTTTGTGCTGTATTTTCTAACTGGTATTGTCATAATGTATATTTTTTAATGTTGTTAATTTTTTTTGGATTGGTTTTTAAATGGCACGGATTGGTATGAATTCATGCCATTTTGATTTAGTCTTGTTTTTTTAGGTAAGCGTTAAAGGAATATTTAAATACCAAATCCATTTACCTTTTTCTTTTTTAAAAATTGTCACTGTATATGCACCACATTCTGTTAAATTACAGGTATTTTCTCTAAATAAAAAAGCAGTTTTTTTGTCTTCTGAAAATAAAGGGAGGCTGAAACCAACCCTTTTTCTCTTGTTTATTAAACCAAATTTGATTAATTCATACTTTTTTAAATATTTTATTTCTTCAAAATTCCATTTTGAAATTGGTCTATTTTGTTTAATGAAATAATCAAAATCAGTTTTCTTAATAAGCTTTTTTAACTTCTTTTTACCATTTTTACCCAGAGGAACATATTTGTAGTTTTCGAGAAAATTTTTAGTAAAAAAAACTTTTTTTTCTTTAAAATCAAGAGTTTCTTCATATAGAAAAACAGTATCGTTTTTTTCTAAATCAACTATTTGAGGAATGATATCGTTAATTAATTTATAATCATTTTCAGTAGAGATTTGACAAAAAATGTTACTAGGCAAAAGTATAAATGCGATTAAAGTTATTATTGATTTCATGATTTTATTTATTATGGGCAAGCAATGGTTCCCCTTGGAGAATTGTTGTTGTTGTACTCTGAACTTATAACTTCTAATATTCTATCTTTATCATCATCAGTTAAATTATCATTGAAAGCGCTTGTTCCAGTTAATCCACCCCATGCCATATCATCATAAAATTGTTGAGGTAATGTATATCCTTTTATTTCGCCAAATTCTTTTAATGCAAGTGCTATTTCTTCCACCATATTTTCTAGAGTAAAAATGTGATGGTGAGTATCGTTTAAGTTGTTATTAAATTGAGAATAATAAGTATTCACAAGATTAATATAACTTTTATCGATATTCTTGTATTTATAAACACTAACTAAGTATGCATGAAAACATTCATGAATTAGAGTTTTAGCAATTGATAAATCCGTAGAAATATTAATATATTCTTCATTTAATGTTGTTAAGGCAGTATTTCCTGGCTGGATAGATGGAGCTGTGCTAGCTGGATTATTTGCAGTTAACGGTCCTAATTGAATTTTCCAATTAAAGTTTAAAGGTATTGGATTTGTACCTGAGAATTTTGCGATTACTTTACCAAATTTACCGTTTTCTAATAATTTTAATGTATTTACAATATTATCAATACATGGAGGTAAAGTGGTAGTTATTTGATTATCTAGGTTTTCGGATATAAAAAGCCCAATACTATCAGAAACAATTCCATTAAGTGCTTCTTTAACAAAAGTGTTCTTATCAGTACTGCATCCATTTTCATCGCCTGCTACATAATAAAGAATATCATTATAAATAGGTGCATTATTGCTTTGTTGTTGGTACATCCAAGCTTGTTGTTCGTCATTTAATTCATTTAAGAAATTCTTACTACATTCTTCTAATGGAACTAGAATGCCAATTTCGGTGTCCGGTGCGCAAGGGTTCTGCGGGATTAACAGGTTTGATTGCTAGTCTGTTAAATACAGGAGGGTTCCAATAAATCCAATTTGGAGCTCCAGTATTATTACCATTTGTATTTGTAGGGTTGGTTTCATTAAAATCAGATATTGGGACTATAATTACATAAACATATTGGTAGATTCCTGCTGTACCGCCTCCACCGGGAGCACCTCCGGTTCCTGCACCTTCTACGGGTATGTATCCATTCCATGTGCCACCACCACCATTATTAGAAGGAATATCTTGCACATTAATAATTAATTCTGGATCGGGGCAAGGATCATCAGAGAATATGGGAGTAAATTTAATTGTGCCTTGAAATTGTGTAATGTCTTTATTGAGTTTATAGTGTTGGGCAAATTGTTCTGTCATATTATACTCAATAACTTTAATAGTAGTATAAGAGTCTTTTTCTTGAAGTACTAGATTAGCAAATTTTAAATCTGTTTCTTCTGGAAGTTCTATTTTCAAGGTATAATTTTCCTTCCCGTAGGTATCAATAATTTTTAGTATTTCATCGTAGCTTATATTTCCAATGTTTAATGAAATTGTTCTTGCAAACTCGTTACTGCTTAATGAGTTTTGAGAATTAAGAATTTTTTTTATTCGTAGGGCTACTTTTTCAGCTTCTTTACCTCTAAGCATTTCTGTTTTGGAGGTTTTGTTTTTTTTAATACTCTGCTCATACAACTCTTTTTCGCAACTCAAGAAGAAGAATAAGGAACAAATGAGGGTTAATTTTAGGGTTGTTTTAATTCTGTTTTTCATAAATTTGTATTGTTAAAATTAATAAAGGTGAGATGTTATATTTTTTTGACTGTGAGAGCTGTCCGCCTAGCGGATGGCTTTCTTTTTTTTGATGGGTTCTTTATTTCATTTAATTATTATTTTGAGAATTAATAGTTGCTAAATAAAATGTTATTCGCTTGAAAATAAGCTAACAGAAGCTCGTGTAGACTAGAGGTGGTAATTGTCTAAATGAACTGTTTTTAAATTTCGTTAAACCAAAAGTAAAAAATGTTTTTCAAAAAAAAAAAAAAAAAAAAACTTACAAATATTTTTGATTTATTACTTTTTAAACGTTCTCCCTTTCCAAGAAAAACTTCCAAATAAAGAGTAAATTCCAACTAAACTGCTGTAGAATGGATAAAGCAAACTGGAAGCCAAAGGCAATAACCATTTTCCTTTTAGTAAGTATGTGTTGGCTTTGTAAAGCAAGATATAATCAACTACATATTTTATACTATATACAAAAAACAAATTCCAAATTCCAAATTCCAAATTCCAATGATTGTCATCCCGAGCGTAGTCGAGGGAATTTGTATTTCTCCCAAAAACTATTAAAAAGCAGCCTATAACCAAACTCAAGTTCATCAGCAATACAATAACGGCCAAAAATTTCGCATAAGTACTACTGTAACCAGTAGTTTTACTTGCCCAACGAACGCGTTGCATGAAAAGTTGAAACAAATCGTTTTCGGGTTTTGTAGTAACGATGAAGTCATTATTTTTTAAGTAGTGCACTTTTTCTAAATTGGCACTAACTGCTTTTTGCAATAGCAATACATCATCGCCGCTAGCTTTGTCATTAATCCCACCAAAACCGCCAATTTTGGTAAAGAAATTTTTAGTATAGGCAAAATTAGCGCCATTACACATAAACGGTTTATTGATGCCAAAACTTCCAATGGTAGTTCCCTGCAAACTCAGTAAATCCAATTGCTGAAAATGATGGAACCAGTTGTTTTTGGTTTTATAAACAACGGCACCAACAATCATTTCAACCTCATTATTTTGAATATAGTTATCCAAAGTGAGCAGCCAGTTTTTATTTACGATACAATCGGCATCCGTGGTAACAATCCAATCGTGTTTGGCAATGGGCATTGCTCTGCCGAGAGCATCTTTTTTGGGCGAATTGGACAGCCGAAGATTTTCCAGAAGCGTGGTGTCCAGATATTCGTGCTCTAATCGCCAACGAATACAAACCCGCTCTGAACTATCCGTAGAAAAATCATCAACCAAAATGACTTCGATTAACTTATATGGATAATTGAGTTTGGAAAAGGATTGTAAAAGCTTGGGTAAATTTTTTTCTTCGTTTCGAAAAGGAACGATGATAGTGAAAGCTGTTTTTGGAGAAACATCTGTTCTAATAAATGTTTTCACTTTGTTATACCCCAAAATTAATTGGATAATAAAAAAGGCATAGATTAATAAAATCAGATAAAAACAATAAGTAATTAATTCCATTTTGGTTTAAATTTTAAGACAAAATAACTTCCGATAACGACAGGCAAAACCACGTTCAAAAACCACATTAGCGTGCTAATGAAAACGACAATCCATTCATTAACACCTAATTTTCCGAAGAAGAAAACAGCTACACTTCCTTTTACGGCAAAGTCCAAAAACTGAAAACTCGGTAGTGAGGAAGCCAAAAAATAAACCGTTGCGATGGTTGCCATCATGGTTACATAAGGTAAATCTACATCAAAAGCGAGAAATAAAAAATAGTATTGATGCGAAAAAATCAAATAGCGACAAAGAGCTAGTAGATTATTTTTCTGATGAATTCGTTTGGGAATTTCGTTTATTTTCTGAATTAGTTTTTCTATAGAATATCCTTTTACTTTTATGTTTTTGGAAAGAAAAGAAAATAGAACAAAGAAAATAGAAAAGCCCATGATAGCTAAAGACCATTTCCAATAGCCAATAATAAAAAGTCCAATAGTTCCAAAAATGATAGTTAGAATCATCTGAATTCCGTTGCAGATGAGATTCAAGAAAATGACTTTTTTGGTTTTCTTTTTATCAAAATACAATGCTTTTCCGGCGTATTCGCCTAACCCATTTGGTGTAAAAATCCCAGCCGTTAATGCTCCGAGAACTTGCTTCGTCGATTCGCCAACTGAAATGGGTTTTAAAAAAGAAACCAGATTTTGCCATTTTAAAATTTCTAAATACCGATTGGCAACACTGAAGGAAAGCAAAAATAAAGCTCCAGAAAACGATTGGTTATCATAAAGCAAACTGTGGAATTTTACCCAATCGAGTTTGTCATTATTGGCTAATTGATCGTAGATGAAATAAAAAGCAACAGATACAATCAAAAGTTTGACCAGAAAAACAACGAATTGCTTAGCTTTGTGAGGAATTGATATCATGTTTGCAAAGAAACAAAACTTTGAACTTGAAACTCGAAACCTGAAACAAAAAACTTTTGGCAAACGAACGCATCATATTAGGAATTGACCCTGGAACCACCATTATGGGTTTTGGGCTAATCAAAGTGGTCAACAAAAAAATGGAATTCATTCAGTTGAACGAACTACAATTGTCTAAATATGACAATCATTACCAACGATTAAAACTCATTTTCGAAAGAACTATTGAACTTATCGATACCCATCATCCTGACGAAATAGCTATTGAAGCACCGTTTTTTGGGAAGAATGTACAATCGATGCTCAAACTTGGGCGAGCACAAGGCGTGGCAATGGCAGCCGGACTTTCGAGAGGTATTCCCATTACAGAATACGAACCCAAAAAGATAAAAATGGCTATCACCGGAAACGGAAACGCCAGCAAAGAGCAAGTGGCTAAAATGCTACAACAGCTTTTGGGACTGAAAGAACTACCCAAAAATCTCGACTCTACCGATGGTTTGGCAGCAGCAGTTTGTCATTTTTTCAATTCCGGTAAAACCGTTGGCGAAAAAAGTTATACGGGTTGGGATGCTTTTGTGAAAAATAATGAAGAGCGAATAAAGAAGTAGTGTTCAGTGCTCAGTTTTTAGTGTTCAGTTAAAAATATACTTATGAGATTTCAAGATTTATTAGCTTATAAAAAAGGGTTTGAGGTTGCCATGGAAATTTTTGAACTAACTAAAAGTTTTCCAAAGGAAGAAACATATTCATTGACAGACCAAATTAGAAGAAGTTCAAGAAGCGTGACTATTACTATTTCTGAAGCGTACAGAAAAAGAGAATATCCAAAGTATTTTCATAGTAAGTTAACTGATGCCGATGCTGAAAACTCCGAAACACAAGGTTGGTTTGAATATTCTTTAGCATGCAATTATATTACAAATGAAATGTATCAACAAATAGTTGAAAAGTCTAAAGAAGTAGGTAGATTGATAAATTATATGATATTAAATCCTGAAAAATTTGGCTCTAAAAATCACTAATATCAAACTGAATACTAATAACTGAAAACTGAACACTTCAAAATGAGCGGCATTTACATCCACATTCCATTTTGCAAGCAAGCATGTCATTACTGCGACTTTCATTTTTCGACTTCACTGAAAAAGAAAAATGAGATGGTTTTGGCTTTGGCCAAAGAAATTGCGTTGCGTAAAAGTGAATTTCAAGATGATGCAGTTGAAACCATTTATTTTGGTGGCGGAACGCCATCGATATTGCAGATTGCAGATATTCGATTGTTGATTGATGAAGTGTATCGAAATTACAAAGTTGTTGATAATCCCGAAATAACCCTAGAAGCCAACCCCGATGATTTAATCGCTAACGTTTTGTCTTCCCGAGCGCAGTCGAGGGACTTTTATGAAGAATACCGTTCCATTGGAATCAACCGTCTTTCTATCGGAATTCAATCTTTTTTTGAAGACGATTTAAAGCTGATGAACCGAGCACACAATTCAGAAGAGGCAAAGAGTTGTTTAGAAATCGCCTCACAATATTTTGATAATATTTCGATCGATTTGATATATGGTATACCCAATATGAGTAACGAAAAATGGCTGCACAATATTGAAACCGCTTTGTCTTTCAATATTCCACACATCTCCAGTTATGCCTTGACCGTAGAACCCAAAACAGCATTGCATACTTTTATCCAAAAAGGAATTATTCCGCAGCTGGATGATGAGGTGGCACAAGAACATTTTAATTTACTGGTGGATAAACTCGAAGAAAATGGGTTTATCCATTATGAATTGTCCAATTTTGGGAAAGAAAACTATTTTTCTAAAAACAATTCGAGTTATTGGTTGGGAAAAAAATATATCGGAATTGGTCCGTCAGCGCATAGCTATAACGGAATTTCTAGAAGTTGGAATGTGTCAAATAATACACTTTATCTGAAATCAATTCAAGAAAATCAATTGCCTTTAGAAACAGAAACCTTAACTAAAACCGACCGTTACAACGAATATGTAATGACAGGTTTGCGCACTATTTGGGGTATTTCTTTAAACCGAATTGAAACCGAATTTGGGAAGACCTATTTGGATTATTTAAACCAACAAGCAGCAAAATACATCGAAGATCATTTGCTTTTTGTGGATGATAACATTTTGCGAACAACTAAAAGTGGGAAGTTTTTGAGTGATGGAATTGCATCAGACTTATTCATGCTGAACTAGTTTCAGCATCTTTTCAATTTAGAGCAATTATGATAAAAGGATTTACATATATTTTGACCAACAAGAATTTCACTGTCATTTATGTTGGTGCTACAAAAGATTTGAAATATAGAATTGATTGTCATAGAAATGGTACTGGGGCAGTTTTTACTAAAAAGTATAATGCAGAAATTTTAATTTATTTTGAAGAGTTTGATGATTTTCATGATGCATTTGCTAGAGAAAAACAACTTAAAAATTGGCATAATGCATGGAAATGGAATTTAGTAAAAGTTTCCAATCCAGAATTAAAAGATTTATATTTGGAGTTGTAATAGTGTCTTAATGGATTGAATCTTGAGACAAGTTCAGCTAAATACAATATAATGCATCGAAAGATGCTGAAACAAGTTCAGCTAAATACAATATAATGCATCGAAAGATGCTGAAACAAGTTCAGCATAAATGAAAGCAATAATCAATAACATCGAAATCGACCTATCAAAACCTCTTGATATTTCTATTCCATTAACAAATACTGATGCAAATCCGATTGCGTGGTATATAGAAAAACCTGAAATCGAGCCGGTAAAATTTGGAGATTGGATTGGAAAAGTATCCGAAGGAAGCTCGACCAATTTTAACAATATTATCTTTAATCCTCATGGGCATGGAACGCATACAGAATGTTTGGGGCACATTACACGGGATTTTTATTCTATAAATCAATGTTTAAAACAGTTTTTCTTTACGGCCGAATTGATTTCGGTTGAACCCATGAAAATGAATAATGATTTGGTTATTTCCAAAGAAAGCATCTCGAATGCGCTCGATGTGACCTTTAAATTAGGTATTCCAAAAGAAGCACTTATCATACGAACATTGCCAAATTTGGAAGCCAAAAAACATAAAAACTATTCTAAAACCAACCCTCCTTATTTGGCTGAAGCTGCTGCAATATTCATTCGAGAGATTGGAATTAAACATTTACTCATTGATTTGCCCAGTGTGGATAGGGAAGAAGACGAAGGGAAATTATTGGCACACAAAGCGTTTTGGAATGTGAAAGATGTAAATAATCTCAATACTGATGCTAGACTAGATTGCACGATTACAGAAATGATTTTTGTAGATAATATTATTAAAGACGGAAGTTATGTTTTAAATCTACAAATGGCATCTTTTGAAAATGATGCTTCGCCTAGTAAACCCATTCTTTATAGTGTTCACTGTTCAGAAAATAGTGTTCAGTAAAATAGCTGACAACTTGAAACTTAACTTGAACTTGAAAACGTATTAACTGATTACTAAAAACTGACCACTGACCACTAATGATAACCGTTTCTAGCGATAAAAACAAATTGGATGTTCCATTTATTCAAAACTTTTTGAAGGATATTTATTGGGCAGCGGGAAGAACAATAGATGAAGTGCAAACCACCATTGACACTTCATTTTGCTTCGGAATTTATTTAGATGACGAACAAATTGGTTTTGCTAGAGTAGTTACGGATTATGTGGTTTTTGCCTATTTGATGGATGTGTTTATTGATGAAAATCATCGCGGTAAAGGATATTCTTCTTTATTGATTAAAGCTATGATGAACGAACCCCAATTGCAGCAAGTCAAAATTTGGCGTTTGGCAACATCAGATGCCCATTTTTTATATGAGAAATTCGGATTTACACCGTTAGCTCATCCTGAAAAAATGATGGAAAAAGTTATCAAAATTTCATAAATTAAAAATCGTTAATCAACAATCTTCAATTGTCATGAACATCCAACAACTTTATGAATTTTGTCTTTCCAAAAAAGCGGTGACCGAACATTTTCCGTTTGATGAAGACACTTTGGTCTTTAAAGTGGGTGGAAAAATGTTTTGTCTGACTTCACTTAAGGAATGGGAAAACGGAACACCGTCTTTAAATCTAAAATGCGACCCCGAAAGAGCAGAGGAATTACGTGCCCAATATGAAGCGATAAAACCGGGTTATCACATGAGTAAAATTCATTGGAATACAGTCGATTTTAAAAGTGATGTTCCCGATAAAATGATGTGTGAGTTAATCAATCATTCTTATGATATAGTATTTAAAAGTTTGACCAAAAAGTTACGAGACGAAATTAATAGATCAACAGATTAAACACGAAGTTCACTAAGAAAAAGAAACTCAATACTTTATAATATTGGGTTTTCTTTGTGCTCATTGTGCCTTCTTTGTGTGCTTTGTGGTTAAAAAATCACATTGATTTCTTCTGTTTTTCCAAAAAACCATCGGCTTGAAGTTTAAGTAATTCTGTTGCGCCTTTTTTCTTGTAGTGGTATAATTCCTTGTCTTCTCTGATATCAGCATAGACTTCATCATAAATAGCAGCATCGGTTTTCTTCTGCAATTCACTTTGATACCGGTTTTGAGAAATCACATTTTTGATGCCCATTTCTAGGTCTTCTTGCTTGAAATCATATTCTCCTTTTGGCGATAATAATTTGGCAATGATGGGTGAAGTTTCTATTGCTAAAAATAACAACATTATAAATAATGAAGGCAGCGATGGCAATTTCCCTAACGCGTTGATTCGCGCCATTAATCCATCAAAACCGTCAATAATGGGTTGGGTTTCGTTCACTTTTTTATCCAAATCAGTTTGCAAGGTTTTGGCTCTTGCTTCTTTATCGATAATGATTTTGGTATTGATTATTTTCAACGAATCGAGTTGTTTGGCAGCCAAATCATGAGCCATTCGTTTCTCTTTGTAAATGGGACCTTTCCCCATTTTCTTCGTGCCAGCTGAACCTTCCGCTTCGGTGATGTAGGATTGGTATAAATCGGCAACCTCTTTTTCTTTTTTAGCAATGCCCGATTTCAAACTGTCCATTTCCGCTTTATTTTTATCGACATCCGTCTTGAAATAATTTGCCACCTGATTTTTATTGGCAATCGCCATTTCGTTTTTTTCTTTCAATAAAACAGTATTGATTTCTTTTTCGAAAATCTTAATTTCCAATGGTTTTGATATTACGATAGCAATGATAACCGCTAGAATAATACGTGGTGATGCCTGAATCAATTCGTCTAGAAAACTATCCCTTTTCTTGATGGTTGAAACGATAAATCGGTCTAAGTTGAAAATTAAAAATCCCCAAACTAATCCAAAAGCAATAGCAATATAGGGATTGTCAAAAACCGTAAAGAGCGCATAACTACCAGCAATAAAAGCCATAACTGCTGTAAAAAATACAGTGGCGCCAATGCCAGCGTATTTGTTTTGTTCGCCGTTGGAACAAGAGTTCACGATGTCACTATCGGCACCGGAACATAGGAGGAAAAAACGTTTTAACATGATGATTGATTTTTTTGATTTTCTCCGCTGCGCTCGGAACAGTTCGGCTGCGCCTCGGGTGATGATTGATGATATACAAATATAACGCCAAAAAATATAGTTTATTGTAACAAGCTGATACAATAGTTTTATGAATAATTTTTTGCCATTCCGAGGAACGAGGAATCCCATCAAGGGAAGCTATGACAAGTTTGCGCATAAAAAAATCCGTTTACTCATTAAAGAATAAACGGATTTTGCGACTTTGGGAGCAATATTATTTACTCAACTCTACAAAATATTTATAAAACAACGGAATCGTTTCAATTCCTTTTAAGTAATTAAAAATTCCAAAATGTTCATTAGGGGAGTGAATGGCATCCGAATCCAAGCCAAATCCCATCAGAATAGTTTTTGATTTCAATTCTTTTTCAAACAACGCCACAATCGGAATACTTCCCCCTGAACGAACCGGAATGGCTGGCACTCCAAATGTTTCGGTATATGCTTTGTTCGCTGCTTTGTAACCGATGCTATCAATTGGCGTTACATAGCCTTGTCCGCCGTGATGAGGTGTCACTTTTACTTTCACCGATTTTGGAGCGATGCTTTCAAAGTGTTTTTTAAACAATTCAGTGATTTCTTCCCAGTCTTGATTTGGAACCAAACGCATTGAGATTTTTGCATACGCTTTGCTGGCAATTACGGTTTTAGCGCCTTCGCCAGTGTAGCCACCCCAAATTCCGTTTACGTCTAGCGTTGGACGAATAGCGTTTCGTTCATTGGTCACATATCCCGTTTCTCCGTAAACATCTTCGATGTCTAACGCTTTTTTATAATGGTCTAAAGAAAAAGGTGCTTTTGCCATTTCGGCTCTTTCGGCAGCGGTTAATTCTTCTACTTTATCATAAAATCCAGGAATGGTAATGTGATTGTTTTCGTCATGAAGCGAAGCAATCATCTTCGTCAACACATTGATTGGATTGGCAACAGCGCCACCATATAATCCGGAGTGCAAGTCGCGATTGGGTCCGGTAATTTCTACCTCCACATAACTCAAACCGCGCAAACCTGTTGTAATACTTGGTTGTTGGTTTGATATCATTCCGGTATCGGAAATCAAAATGACATCACAGCTTAATTTTTCTTGATTATTTTCTACAAACCAGCTCAAACTTTTAGAACCTACTTCTTCTTCCCCTTCAATCATGAATTTAGCGTTGCATGGTAAACAATTGTTAGCAATCATATATTCAAAAGCTTTCACGTGCATATACATTTGCCCTTTGTCATCGCAAGCACCACGTGCAAAAATGGCACCTTCAGGATGAATTTCGGTAACTTTAATAACGGGTTCAAAGGGTGGTGAAGTCCAAAGTTCCATTGGATCTGGTGGTTGCACATCATAATGTCCGTAAACCAAAACTGTTGGTAAACTTTTGTCAATGATATGTTCTCCGTAAACAATAGGATAGCCGGGTGTTTCGCATGTTTCTACATGTTTGCATCCTGCTTTTTCAAGTGATGCTTTTACGGCATCGGCAGTAGCAATTACGTCGTGAGCATAAGCGCTATCCGCACTGACTGAAGGAATTTTTAGGAGTTCGATTAATTCATTGATGAAACGTTCTTTATTTTGCTGAACGTAGTTTTTTATACTATCCATTGTTGTTGTTAATTAATACCGTCAAATATACGAATTGAAATTCCAATATTTAAAATTCCAAATTCCAATTTAAGATAACTAAAGATGTTTTTTTGGAATTTGGGATTTCGGTTTTGGTATTTATAAAGTAATGTCTATATTTGCACTCACGATTTTAGCGGGTATGGTGAAATTGGTAGACATGCCAGACTTAGGATCTGGTGCCGCAAGGCGTGTAGGTTCGAGTCCTATTACCCGCACAAAAGTTTCAACATAAGTTGGAACTTTTTTTTAGTGTGTAGGTTCTCCCGAAGCTTCGGGACTATTACCCGCACAAAAGTTTCAACATAAGTTGGAACTTTTTTTTAGTGTGTAGGTTCTCCCGAAGCTTCGGGACTATTACCCGCACTTTTTAAAATTATAAAACCCTTAAAATCAATGTTTTAAGGGTTTTGTTTTGTTTATGACCCTAAAGTAACCTTTTCAGCATTACCATCCTAAAATTTACTCTAATTAACACTAATCAATAATTTAAAAAAATCGAGGTTTATCAGGAAAAGTAAGGTTTCATCAGAAATTCAAATCAATATTTTGGGCTAGATCCTAGTTTTGAGTGGTAATTTAAAAATAGTTCTTTATGAAAAACCTTAGTTTAATTTATTTTTTATTTTTGGCTTTTATCTCCTATGGCCAAAATAAGTTCAATGTTTCAGGATATGTTGGAGATGCGAAGACTGGTGAAAAATTATATGGTGTAAATGTATACACTGATAATAAAGCGTTTACGGTAACTAACGAGTATGGTTTTTATTCCTTTTCATTAGAAGAAGGTAAACATACAATTTATGTAAGTTATATTGGTTATAAAACTATTGAAAAAAAAATTGAAATAAAATCTAACATTAAAATTGATTTTAAATTAGAAGACGACTCATTTAGTCTAAATGAGGTAGTTGTAAAATCATCTAAAATTGACAACAAAGTAAAAAGTGCAGAAATGAGTGTAAATACACTTAAAGCGGCAACAATAAAAAAACTACCCGCAATTTTAGGGGAACCTGATGTACTTAAATCTATTCAACTACTTCCAGGGGTTTCAAGTGTTAACGAGGCATCATCAGGTTTTAATGTAAGAGGAGGAAGTGCAGATCAAAACTTAATATTATTAGACGAAGCTACTATTTATAATGCCTCACATTTGTTTGGATTTTTTTCTGTTTTCAATTCAGATGCTATTAAAGATGTTAAATTATACAAAGGAGGAATTCCAGCGAGTTATGGCGGTAGATTGTCATCCGTTTTAGATGTTAGACAAAAAGAAGGAAACAAAAATAAATTTAACGGAGAAGCGGGCATTGGGACAATAGCAAGTAGAGTATTAGTGGAAGGTCCAATACAAAAAGACTCGCTTGGTGTTGGAAGAGGTTCTTATATGTTTGCTGGGAGAAGATCTTATGTTGACGCATTTGCATTTTTAAGTAGTGAGTTTAAAGACACTAAACTGTTTTTTTATGATTTGAATTTAAAAGCTAATTATGACTTAAACGAGAATAATAAATTATTTCTATCTGGTTATTTCGGTAGAGATCGATTTCAATTACCTAAATTTTTAGGAACTTCTTGGGGAAATGTTATTAGTACTTTGAGATGGACTAGTACAATTAATGAAAAGCTATTTTTTCAAACGTCAGGGATTTTTTCAAACTATGATTATGAATTGGACAATCTTAGATCGGGTTCAGAGTTTAAATGGAAATCAGCTATCACAAACTTTAATTTAAAGCCTAAATTAACTTGGTATGCAAGTTCAAAAGCAACATTTAAAACGGGTATTGATTTCACTTACTTTAAGTTTAACCCAGGTAAAATATCACCTCTAGATGGTTCTAACATAAACTCCGATAAGTTTCAAAATAATTTTGCACTAGAAAATGGTGTCTATTTTGATTCAAAACTTGACTTGACTGAAAAAATAAATATTGAAGCAGGTATTCGATTTTCAAACTTTATGAGGTTAGGTGCCGAAAATATTAGAATATACGAAACAGGTAAACCGTTAAGTTATGATACCGTTTTTAATGTGTTTACCGAGAATGATGTTATTGGAACTGAATATTATGGTTCTGGAAAAGTAATTAAGCAGTTTAATAATCTAGAACCAAGATTTTCAATGAGCTATTTAATTAATGATGACAACTCACTAAAGACAAGTTATAACAGAATGTATCAATATATTCATCTTGTTACGAATACAACATCTCCTACTCCCTTAGATGTTTGGACACCAAGTGGACCTTATATTAAACCACAATTTTCAGACCAAGTAGCCATTGGCTATTTTTCTAAAATTAAAGAGAATAAATATGATTTTTCTATAGAGGCATATTATAAGAAACTATCAAATGTAACCGATTTTAAAGATGGAGCTGATTTACTTTTTAGGGAAGATGTGGAAACACAAGTAATACAAGGAGTTGGAAGAGCATATGGTTTAGAGTTTTTGTTAAATAAAAATGAAGGAAAGTTAACAGGTTGGTTAAGTTATACGCTCTCAAGAAGTGAAAATAAAGTGAATGGAATTAATAATAATGAATATTATGCTAACAATGCAGATCAATTACACCGTTTGAATTTAGTCGGGTTTTATAAAACTAATTCAAGATGGGACTTTGGCGGTGTTTTCACTCTTAGTACTGGTAGGCCTGTCACCTATCCAACCGGACGATATGAACAAAATGGTTTAGTTGTGGCTGACTATAGTGAAAGAAACGGGAATAGACTTCCTATTTATCATCGATTGGATATTTCGGCTACTTTAAACCCAAAAAAAGGCACTAATAAAACTGGTAAATGGATTTTTAGTATCGCAAATTTATACAATAGGCAAAATGCAGCTTCAATATATTTCAGAGAAGTAAGCGAAGTAAATGATGTTGAAATCGCAACAGGAAATACTGAAGCAACAAAATTATCATTCTTTGGAATTGTTCCAAGTGTAACTTATGAATTCAAATTTTAAATTCAGATCAACAATACTTTTTAAACTAAAAAATTATAAAAATGAAAAATTTAAAAAACATATTATTTTCGGTCATTGCTATTACAGTTTTTCTATCGTGTGAAGAAGACGTTACCAATGATGTTACTCTAAATTCAATTGAAAGATTAGTAATTGAAGGAGGAATTGAAAGGAATTCCAATAGCACCTTTCAAGCTATTAGATTGACAAAAACTTTGCCCTTCTTAACTAATACACCAAACCAAGGCGTTTTAGATGCTGTTGTTACTGTTTCAGATGGGGTTACAACGTGGAATTTTACTCACTCTGGTAATGGCAACTACAGTAATAACAACTTACTTCCAGAAATTGGGAAAACCTATACTATAACAATAATTTGGAATAATGAAACCTATGTAGGATCAGACACACTAAATCAAGTCCCTTTATTTGACAATTTTTATTATGAATTGGAAGAGGAAACCCTTTTTACAGATGAAGGATTTTTTATAAAGTTTGACTCTACCGATCCAATAGGAGTTGAAAATTATTATTACTACAGAGTTTTTAAAAATAATGTTTATACAATAGTCCCTGATCCGGGTAATAATCAAACACTTATTGTCTCAGATGAATTTTTTGATGGACAACAAAGAATTGGAGTTAACCCTAATGAAGAAGTTTCTTTTAAAATTGGTGATTTGGCAAAAGCACAACAATTAGGAATATCGAAAAGATACTATCAATTTCTATTTGAGTTATTTACACAAACTGGCAATCAGGGTATTTCTTTTGTTGGAAATCCACCACCAGCGTCAATAAGAAGCAATATAATAAACATAACTAATCCCAAAAATAGAATTTTAGGTTATTTTTATGCCGTAGATATAGAGGAAGATAGTGTTGTTATACAATAATTAACTAGGAATGAAAAATAGACTAATCTTATATTTTATAATTTGCTTTATTTTTAGTGCCTTAAATTTTTTAGAGGATTTAAATGAGAGTTCTTTTTATGAAGCTATTATAGAACAAGTTTATCTATTTCCTTTGGCTTTTATTTTCATTCTAGTTATATTCTTTATCAGAAAGAAAACAATAGAAAGTGCATACTATCAAGAATTAGTATCCTTTAAAAAGAAATCCTTTTTGTTCTTAATTAGTTTGTCAAAAATAGTATTACTTAGTTTACTGTTTAGACTTGTTTCTCTAATCTTGTTTAATGATGAAGAAGAGTTAGATTTTTTTGACACACTTTTTTTTGCCATAATTACAATTGTTAGTAGTATAGTTTTATTCGTACATTTACTAGAAATCTTTATAGAAAATGTAATTGAAAAAAATGAATTGAAATTACTTCTTAAAGAGAATGAAATTGAAAGTTTAAATAATAAGTATAAATCTCTTAAAAATCAGCTCAACCCACATTTTCTTTTTAATTGTTTCAGCAACCTTACTAGTTTGATTGAAACTGAACCTGAAAAAGCAATAATATTTGTTGAAGAGCTTTCAAGTATTTTTCGTTATAGTCTCAGAAGTACAGATGAAATTGTAGTTCCTTTATATGATGAGCTAAAACTTTTAAATTCTTATTTTGAACTTCAATTAATTCGTTATCAAGGGCTTGTTGAACTTAAAACTTCTATAGAAACATCCAAATTAGATTATCTATTACCACCTTTAACACTAGAAATTTTAGTTGAAAATGCATTAAAGCATACTGTTTTTGACAAAGATAACCCTTTATTGATAAAAGTATATACCAAATCAAATTGTTTAATTGTGGAAAATAATTTCAATCCTAAGTCTAATTCATTAAGGCCAGAGTCTTTTGGCATAGGAATAAATAGTATTAAAAAACAATATGTTTTACTTAACAATGGCGAACCTTCTTTTAAAGTTGAAAACAATATTTTTAAAGTAGAAATACCTCTAATAAACAATAGTAAAGATGATTAATGTAATAATTGTAGAAGATGAAATCCTAATTTCGGAGAGATTAAAAAAAATGATTGAATCTATTGAACCTGAAATGAAAGTGATTACTATAATTGATTCAGTAAAGGATGCTATACAATATTTAGAAATAAATAGACCTGATTTAATTTTTTTAGATATTAATTTATCTGACGATTATTGTTTTAAAATATTTGAAGAGATAAATGTAACTAGTCCTGTAATTTTTGTAACAGCTTATTCCGAATACGCTATTAAAGCATTTGAGGTAAATAGTATTGATTATTTATTAAAACCAATATCAATCTCAAGTCTAAAAAGCAGTATTGAAAAATTTAAAAATTGGGCTATTTTACCTGATTATAAAAAATTGATATCAAGTTTAGATTCTAACTATAAAAGAAGATTTTTGGTAAAAGTGAACAATCAACTGAAGTCAGTCTCTATCGAAAGTATCGCTTATTTTTTTTCAGAAGATAAACTAACATTTGCCTGTCTTTTTGATGGAAAAAAATTACCTCTGGAACAAAGTTTAAAGAAAATTGAAGAAGAAATAAATCCAATCAATTTTTATAGAGTAAATAAAAAGTTCCTAATTTCTCTAAACGCTATAGTTGAAATGTATTATGTTTCAAAATCTAAAATCAAGTTGACTTTAAAACCTAGTTTTGACGGTGAGAATATTTTTGTTGCGCTAGAAAAAGTGGGTGATTTTAAATCTTGGCTTTCCAAATAAAACACGAAACAAACTAAATAAAAGCCATTCTTGTTAGAAGGATTAAAGTGATAGAATTTTCTAGAAATTCGATATAATTTGCATTCTTAATTATCAACATCAAAAACGGTATTCTTTGGTAGCGTTTTTTTATTGGTAACAGTAATGATCTTCATACTTAGTATTACTTTCAGATTAAAATCTAACATAAAAAAAAACACATTTTTTGGACTTTTTTTTATTACTTTTTCTTTCCCGTTGCAATCCAGTTATTTATATTCTTTTCTAAAAGCGCTAAAGGCAAAACACCTGATTTTAAAACTTTTTGATGAAATACTTTGATGTCAAATTTGTCTTTCATCTTGTCTTGTGCTTTTTTACGCAATTCTAAAATTTTCATTTGTCCCATTTTATAAGACAATGCTTGTCCAGGAATAGCCATATAACGTTCTATTTCGGCAATGATACTTGCTTCGCTTTCGGCTTCGTTGTCTAATGAATATTTAATAGCTTGTTCTCTTGTCCATCCTTTGGTATGCATTCCGGTATCAACAACCAATCGAACTGCTCTATGCATTTCATTTCCTAACATTCCAAAATATTGATACGGATCTTTATATAAGCCCAATTCTTTTCCTAAACTTTCGGTATATAAAGCCCAACCTTCTCCATATGCACCAAACCAATTGTATTTTCTAAAATCGGGTAATTCTTGGTTTTCTTGTTGTAATGAAATTTGAAAATGATGTCCTGGAATGGCTTCGTGCAAGAATAAATCTTCGTCACCATAACAGTTATAAGAAGCTACATCTGGTATCGGAACATAAAACACACCTGGTCTTTTCCCATCGGCAGAACCTTGATTGTATTCGGCACTGGCTGTTTTTTCTCTAAAAGCTTCCGTTCTTTTTATTTCGAATGGGGATTTTGGTTGCAACGAAAACAGTTTGTCTACATTAGGTTTTATCGTTTGATAGATTCTTTCAAAGTTTGCAATAACCTCTTCGGGTTTTTTGAAAGACATCAATTCGGGTTTGGTTTTAACATGTTCAAAGAATTCGTTGATGGTACCTTTAAAACCAACTTGTTCTTTAACTTTTTCCATTTCCGCTTTGATTCGCGCTACTTCTTTTAATCCCAATTGATGAATTTCATCGGCTGATTTATCAGTAGTAGTCCATTGTTTTACATAAACACTATAGAGTGCTGCACCGTTTGGTAAACTTCCAATTCCACTGGTTGCTCTTGAAGCCGGAAGGTATTCGTTTTTCAAAAAGGCAGTCATTTTTTTAAACTGAGGCTCTAATTTTTCTTTAATTACTGCTGTATATTCTTTTTTTAAGCTATTTTTTTGTTCTTCAGTAAACTCTTTCGGGAAGGATTTTATGGTAGAATAAAATAAGTTGTCTTCTACATTTGGGGTAACCATACTCTCAAACTGCGGAATAACTTTAGCCGTAAGCGCTTTCGGTAAAACGACTCCTTTGTCAATTCCTTTTTTCATGTAAACCATCGCAGAATCCATCCATACCGAAAATAAATCCATTCTTTTTAAGAAATTTTTATAATCTTTCTCAGTTGTAAAAGGTTGTGCACTTGTTCCACCGGCAAATTGCCCTAAGGTTAAATTAGTTCCCCAAAACTGATGTATAGGCATCAAATTAGTGTCATGTTTCAATAAATCTTTACCAACAGCTATTTCCCATTTGATAATATCATAACTGTTTTTTTCTTCTGCAGATAAAGAAGTAGTGTCAATAGGAGCTAATTCATTTTCATATTTATCATAGAAATCAGCTTGCTTTTTACGGTACGAGTCCGTCATTTCAAAAACTAATTTGTCGTTGTATTCATTTTGTCCGTTTTGGGTAGCGCCCAAAGGATCTAATGCATTTTTACCATCAAAATAAGCATCGGTTATTGCTGTAAAATCTTGAGTTTTCTGTTCTGATTTACAGTTTATAAAAAGCAATGATAATAAAAGCATTGTTGAAAAGTGATATATATTTTTCATAATTAGTTGTTTTTTTGAATTATAAATATAGTATTTTTTAGACGTTTTTCAAATTAATAATTTCCTGTTCGGTTAAAAAACGCCAATTGCCACGTGGTAAATTCTTTTTGGTTAAACCTGCAAAAGCAACACGGTCAATTTTGATGACATCATAGTTGAAACTTTCAAATATAGCGCGAACTACTTTCACGTTTGGCGTTCTAAGTTTCAAACCGATTTCGGTTTTTGGTTCATTTTCTACATAGGAGATGTCGTCAACATAGAGTTTGTGCCCATCAAGGGTAACGCCATTGGATATTTTTTCTAAATCTTCAAACTTTAAGTTTTTATCTAACGAAACCTGATAAATTTTTGCTGATTTTTGATTGGGTAAACTAAATTTACGAACCATATCGGTATCATTCGTAAACAATAACAAACCCGTTGTATTTTTATCCATTCTTCCAATAGGTTGAATATTCGCTTTGGTTGCACCACGAACTAATTCCAATACATTTCTGTGATCGGCATCATCTTCGTTGGAAGTGGTGAAGTTTTTTGGCTTGTTCAGAACGAGGTATTCTTTGCGTTCTGGCGTTAAAACCGAACCATCAAAATTCACTACATCGCCCGGTTTTACTTTGTATCCCATTTCGGTAATCACCACATTATTCACTTTTACATTCCCTGATTGAATATAAATATCTGCATCACGACGCGAACAAACACCCGAGTTTGCAATGTATTTATTCAAACGAATAGCATCTGATTTTAATGGTTTTGAAACATTGTTTTGAATCGACTTAGCTGGTCTAGGAGCTCTTTTTAGTGCTTCAGCACCACTCTGTTCGGCTTTGCCTCGAGTTTCTTTTTTTGGTGATTGCGCTCGTTTTGGCATACCACCAGGAGTTGGCTTTTTAGAATTTGATCTAGCACTAGTTGGTCTAGCACCTTCTCTTTTGTTGCCGTCCTTCTTATTCATGATTCTTTTATTTTGAATGCAAAGATACGTTTTTATGAAGTATAAAGCTATGGATTGTTTTAACCACAAATGGGCCGAATTCATAACTTAGAAATATTGGAAATCGGGAATAATGGTTTTACATTTGAACCGAAGTTGGGTTTCTATTTAACGATAATTTCTACAATTTTCTTACCGCGAATAAGCACTTCTGGTTCAATGAGCACAATGCAGAATACACCCGAAACGACAAGGAATTTAAGGATATTATGAAGCATTAGATAATCCGTTTTAGATTCGGATTTCCAGAGTTTTTGTATAAAAAAAATCAAAACAATCAAACTCACATAAAAGTAAATATCCATATAACCTACTTCAAAAATTTCAATTAAAAAATAAATAGGAATAATAGTAGAAATCGTAAGTACTGAAATGATTTTTTTTGAGAAGTTTTCTCCAAAAAGCACTGGGATGGTTTGATAATTGTTGGCAATATCTCCTTTTATGTTTTCTAAATCTTTAATCATTTCTCGAATCAATAGCAATAAAAACAGGAATGTGGCATGTGCAAAAATTTGAGGATACAAATTTTTGTAATACAACAAGATGGCAAAAAAGGGTAGAACGGCAAGAAACGATGCTGTCAAATTTCCAATAACTACCATTTTTTTGAGTTTATGAGAATAAAACCAAATCAGAAAAATATAAGTTGAAAAGAAAAAAACCGCTCTGATAGAAACAAAAAAAGCCAATAGAAAAACAATAAAATTTACTGCAAAATAAACTTGAAGCTTTGTTTTTTGGCGCACTAATCGGTCTAACATGGATTTGTTTGGACGATTAATTAGGTCTTTTTTGCTGTCGTAAAAATTATTGATAATATAACCAGATGCAATTGTTAAACTTGATGCAATAACAATAATAAAAAGGTTGAAATCCAAGAGAACATCAAGTGCCCTTTTCTCTGGAGCCAAAATAAAGATTGCAGATAGGTATTGCGCTAAAGCAATAATGGGAATGTTATAGCCACGAATAACAGAAAACATGCTGGCGATTTTCAGCAGTAGCAATTTGGTTTTTCGGCTAAGCATTATAGAAAATTAAAATTGGTAAACCACTTCCAATTTATAGTCTTTCAACGATTTTTTTGCTTTTTCTAAATCTTGGGTAAAACCTAAAATATAACCACCACCACCAGAACCACAAAGTTTCAAGTAGTAATCGTTAGTGTCAATTCCGTGTTGCCAAACGCCATGAAATTGTTCGGGAATCATAGGTTTAAAGTTGTTCAAAACCACTTTTGATAATTGCTTGGTATTGGCAAATAAGGATTTCATATCGCCACCCAAGAAATTTTCAACACAAGCATCGGTATATTTTATAAACTGTGATTTAAGCATTTTACGGAAACCTTCTTCTTTTAGTTTTTCCATGAAAATAGTAACCATTGGAGCAGTTTCGCCAACAATTCCTGAGTCTAACAAGAAGACAGCGCCTTTTCCAGTGGTACTTTGTGATGGAATTCCGGTTGCTTCGATATTATCTATTGAATTTATTAAAATAGGAATGCTTAAATAACTATTCAAAGGGTCAAGGCCTGAACTTTTTCCGTGGAAAAACGATTCCATTTGAGAGAAAACAACTTTTAATTGCAACAGCTTTTCACGCGTTAAGTTCTCTAAAACGGTGATTTTATTTTGGGCATATTTATCATAAATAGCAGCCACTAATGCGCCACTACTTCCCACACCATAACCTTGTGGAATACTAGAATCGAAATACATACCACGTTCCACATCGGTTTTTAGAACTTCCATATTGAAAGTTACTAGTTCGGGTTGTTCTTGTTGAAGATTTTCTAAATAAGTAACAAATCGTCTGAGACTTGCGTTGGATTGTATGGCTTCAACAGATGGATTTTCATCTACCTTCAACGCACCGTTGTAAAAATTATAGGGAATTGATAAACCTTTAGAATCTTTAATAATTCCGTATTCTCCAAAGAGTAGAATTTTTGAGTAAAATAAGGGTCCTTTCATAGAATTTGAATTGCTCCTGTTCCAATAATGTCACAAATATAGTTACCATTTTGACAATAGCCAACTAATTCGTCTTTAATAAATTGCAAAACGTGCTCTCTAACGTTTTCGGGATACAAAATATGTACGTTTGCTCCCGCATCTAAGGTAAAACAAATAGGGATTTTTGTTTCGGTTCTAAATTTCCAAATTGTATTAATGATTTCCAATGTATTGGGTTTCATTAAAATAAAATAAGGTAGAGAAGTCATCATCATAGCGTGTAAAGTCAGTGCTTCACTTTCTACAATTTGAATAAACTCATCTAAATTTCCAGTTTCTAAAATGATTTTTATTTTAGCCAAATTATCATGGGCTTGGGCAAATCGTTGTTCGGCAAAGGGATGGTTATGCATTAAATCATGTCCAATTGTACTCGAAACTTGTTTTTCGCCTTTATCAACTAATAGTATGGTATCTTGATAATTATTGAAATTCTCATGAACTTTAGCTGGAAATTCGACACCAAATAAATCCGAACTGCCTTCAATTTCTGCATGATTGCCCCAAACTACTATTTTTCCTTTGATACTTCTACAAGCGCTTCCCGAACCTAATCTTGCCAAGAAAGAAGCTTTTTGATAAAAGAATTGATCTGTTATTGTTGGGTTTAGTGCTTTTTCCAAACTCATAATATTCATAGCCAAAGCCGCCATTCCAGAAGCAGAAGAAGCAATTCCCGAACTATGAGGAAAAGTATTTTCGGTATCAATTGTAAAATGATAATCTTTCAGATAAGGGCAATACTTTTCAATGCGTTCAAAAAATTTTTGAATTTTGGGTTTAAACTCTTCTTTGGGTTTGCCTTCAAATAATAAATCAAATGAAAAGGTATCAGCTGTCACACTGAGCAAGCTTGTACTGAGCGAAGGCGAAGTATCGAAGTGTTTTTTGGCGAAAGCCAATTTGGTAATCGTTTTGCAATGATTAAGTGTAAAACTAATAGAGGGATTTGCCGGTATCTGCTGGTCTTTTTTGCCCCAATATTTCACTAAAGCAATGTTACTTGGTGCACTCCATTGAAAGTTGCCTTTTTCAATAGCATTTGTATTTAAAGTGAAAACAAAATCCTTTTCAGTAATCATAGAATATTTATTTGCGCAAAGATACTTTTTTTGTAAAAATAGTGTGCCGTTTGTTTAGTATATTTGAATTAAATTAATTAAAGAAAAATGCAAAAAATTTTAAGAATTGTAACAGTCGTACTCACCTGTGTTGTTATAGGGTATTTGTCGGGAATGGTCACTCGAGATAGTATTACTACATGGTATCCCACGTTGGTAAAACCCGTTTTTAATCCGCCCAATTGGATTTTTGCTCCTGTTTGGTCACTATTATACATTATGATGGGAGTTGCAGGCGGAATCATTTGGAATCGTATTGACACCGATGAAGAAAAAGTAAAAAAAGCATTCAAAATATTTATTGCACAATTAGCATTAAATGCACTTTGGTCCTATCTTTTCTTTGGGTTGCACAATCCGTTATTGGCTTTAATCGAAATTGTTATACTATGGTTGATGATATTCGAGTGTTATAATCAATTTAAAAATATAGATAAAGTAGCCGGAATGCTATTACTTCCTTATTTGGCTTGGGTAAGTTTTGCAACGGTTTTAAATGGAAGTATTTGGTGGTTGAATAAATGACTTTTCAACCACACTATTAGCCACAATAAACCCACTCGTCCAAGCATTCTGAAAATTAAAACCACCCGTAATAGCATCAATATTGACAATCTCACCAGCAAAATAGAGGTTTTCATGCAGTTTGCTTTCCATCGTTTTAAAGTTGATTTCTTTTAAATCAATACCACCTGCGGTAACAAATTCTTCCTTAAAAGTACTTTTGCCATTGACCTGAAATTGTCCATTAGTGAGTTGGTTTGCCAAATCGGTTAATTGCTTTTTGGTCAAATCTGCCCATTTGGTTTCTTTTGTCTCACCGAGCGCAGTTGAGGTGTCAATACCAGCTGCCAAAACCAAACTTTCCCATAAGCGATTTGGCAACTCAAACGAAGATTTTTTGCTTACTACTTTCTTAGCATGTGCTTGTTTTAGTTCTTTTAGTTTTTCGATAGCTTCTTCAAAAGTGACTTCGTTGAGCCAATTGACTTCTAAAACAAACTGATAGCTTTTATCAAATAACTCGCGTGCACCCCATGCCGATAATTTTAAAATTCCGGGGCCCGACATTCCCCAATGCGTTATTAATAATGGTCCAACGGCTTCTAACTTGCTGCCTTTTACTTTTACTTTGGCGAAAGCCGAAAGTCCCATTAAATCTTTTATGCGGTTGTCTTTGATGTTAAAAGTGAATAGGGAAGGAACAGGCGAAACAATAGTATGACCATGTTGGGTGAGCATTTCCCATATTTTCGGATTGCTTCCCGTAGTCAAGATTAGTTTTTGGCAGGCAAAAGTTTCTTGATTTGTTTCTACTTTCCAATAATCTTCACCTTTGAAAATAGATTGTACACTTTGTCCAGTCAATATTTGAATTCCGAGTTTTTGGGTAGCCAACAGAAAGCAATCAATAATAGTTTGCGAACTATCAGAAGTTGGGAACATGCGTCCATCATCTTCAATCTTCAATTCCACACCATGGCGTTCAAACCATTCAATCGTATCGCCTGAACAAAACTGATGAAACGGCCCGCGCAACTCTTTTTCGCCACGGGGATAATTTTTCACTAAATCATTAGGAACAAAGCAAGCATGGGTAACATTACATCTTCCGCCACCAGAAATTCTAACTTTTTCTAAAACCGTTTTGCCTCTTTCGAGAATAGCTACTTTTAGCTTCGGACTTTTCTCGACAATATTTATTGCCGTAAAAAAGCCAGCTGCACCGCCACCAACAATGATTATATCGAAGTTTGAGTTCATTTAGTATTTAAACCATTAAGATCATTAAGATTTATTAAGATTAGTCATCTGCTAGTCTAAAAAAATATTCATTTACCAATGGTTTTGTAGATTTTGTAATATTTGTTGTATTGAAATTAATTTACAAACCTTGTGGAATACTTAATAATTTCATATAAGTCATTAATTTTGCTTCGTCTATTGGATGAAATTTATCAACCGTTTTTAATTCAACAATTATGCAATCATTTACAAGTAAATCAAGTTTTAAAGGATTTTCCAATTGTAAATCATAATAATCAACTTCAATATTTACTTGCTGTTTCACATGGTAACCATTTTGCTCAAGTTCATATTTTAAACATTCCTCATAGATTCTTTCTAATAATCCTGGCCCTAATTTTTTATGAACTCTAATTGCAAAACCGATTATTTTATAAGACAACTGTGTTATTTCTTTCTTTGTCATAATTGTTTGGATTAACTGATGCTTAACTGCCTTAATTATCTTAATGGTTTAAAAAATCAGAATCTATCTGGAAAATCAGAAATAATTCCGTCAACGTGTAACGATTTGACAAAGATAATGTCTTCGGGTTCATTTACTGTCCATGGATAGATTTTAAAATTTTTGCCTTGCAGTTGAGCAACTTTTTCTGCAGTAAGTAAATGAAAATAAGGATGTATCGAAAATGCTTTAATAAATTTGGCGAAAGCTAATGCCAAGTCAATATCAGTTTGTGTCAAAACACCAATCCGAATTTCGTCATCATAAAACCGAACTTCCTGCAAAGCATTCCAATCGAAACTAGAAATCAAGATTTTGTCTTTTGAAAAAACATTAGATTCTATTATATCTAAAACGCTTTTTACCGCTTTGAACTCTTTGATTTCAACATTAATTTCACACTGATTATTGACCAACTGAAATACATCCTGTAGCATGGGAATGCCAAATCTTTGAAGTTCACCTGCATAAAAACTAGAAACCAAACCAAAACCGGAAGTTGTTCTATCTATTTTTTTGTCGTGAATGACAACTGGAATATTGTCTTTACTTAGAAAAACGTCCAGTTCAATCATGTCGACATTTAGTTGTAAAGCTTTTTCAAAAGACGCCAAAGTGTTTTCGGCAACATAACCTTTGGCACCTCTATGACCTATGATTATCATTTATTCAATAATACATTTGTTCGTCTAATAGCTTCTTCGTCTTTATAATCTAACCATGCTTGGCCTTTGAGTTTTCGCATCCAATTATCATAATGACGTATGATGGCTACATTTGCAAAACCTTTGATCAAATTGTTCGGTTTGCTTGCCAAAGAACGTAAACTCAACGAAAACCCAGGGGTTAGATACTTCATATAATGCCACCAACCTTCGGGCATGTATAACATTTCGCCATGTTTTAAATTGGTAATATAGGGTTTAACGTTTTGTAATGCGGGAAATTTTTCAAAATCAGGGTTTTCAAAATCGATATCCTCATGACAAATCCACGAGTAGGGTAGACGATACATGTATTTTGTTTCTTTTGGATCAACTAAGATACATTGTTTTTCCCCTTGAAAATGAAAGTGTAAGAGATTGGGAAAATCAATGTCATAATGCATAAAAACCTTTGCGCCTTCACCACCAAAAAATACTAACGGCAAACTTTTTAATAATCGTGGTCCTAAATTAGGCCATTTAATATCTGATTTCATAGAGGGTACATCTTTCAATAAGTTATATAAAAAAATGCGTAAATCTGTTGGTCCTTTTTCTAAAATATCAATGTATTCTCCCATTGTCATTAAGAAATCGGGTTCATTCACCTTTTTGGTATAATCCGTTTTTCTACTATCATATAATGGAACTTTTTTCTCGTAAGCCACTTTACGCAAAAAATCAAAATTCCATTTGGTAAAAGCCGGCCAATCTTCTATTTGATTGGTAATTACTATCGGTTTTTGAGGTTTAAAATAATTTTTTACAAATTCCTCTTTAGTTAGTTTTTCAATTCTCTCTATCTCTATGTATTCAAAAGACATAATTCAAAATTTGAAATTAATTACAGAAGCTAAATTTTTATTTTTTTTCAATTAGCAGAATGGTAAAACTAGTTTCAAGTGAAATTTTTCCTTTTTTCACAACGGCTGTTTTACCAGAATAAGCATCTTTAACTTGACTTCCATTAGCAAAAATTGTTCCTACATTTATTTCTTTTTTTCCTTTTGGTAAATCTAAACCTATTACTACTTCGTCTTTGTAGTTGTTTTTGGCAAATTTACGAGAAAAAACATAAGGAACAGTACTAATTTCTTTGTGAATTCCAGCTCCCACCGCAGGATGATTATTTCGAAACAATCCTAATTTCTGCCAATGAGCTAATACTTCTTTGGTTTTACTGTCATTAGCAATGTCATCCCAATTCATGTTGGAACGCAAAGTAGCATCGCCTTGCGTGCCTTCAATATCTAATGAACGGGCACTTTCATCGCCATAGTATACTTGTGAAATTCCTGGTGTTAATAATAATTTAGTGCCACTTTCAAACGTTTTTTCACGTTTTTTATCAAACGGATAACCATCGTCATGCGACGAAACATAGTTCATCACCGTGTTGCCTTTTAAATCATTTTGCAGGATGTTGGAATATCTGGAAAACAACTCTTCGTAGTTCATTTTGGCTTCGTTTCTAAAATCGAAGTTGATTAAACCCGAAAACCCATTTTCGAAATAATTTACTTTTTTATCGCCAAAATCATAGAATTTTTTACCGCCAATGTTATAACCATATACTTCTCCAACAGTGAAGAAAGCATTGTTATCTAACACTTTTTTGGGATTGTTTTTTTTGTATTCGGCGAAAGCTTGGTCACATACTTTTTTAAAATCGGCCCAAACATCTTCTGTTGTATGCTTTACCGTATCTACTCGGTAGCCATCAATTCCAAAATCGATAATATAATCCGAAAGCCATTTCATGATATAATATTTCGGAGCTCTTGGATAGCCCGTTTTTTTGAAGAACGCATCTAGCGAAGCGACTTCTTTGTCATACCGACCTTCTTTTTTCCATTTGTTGGCCAAAAAGGTAGGCAAGGCAACATTCTCGTTGCTTTCGGTTAAAACATCAGGAAGGTTTTCAACTAGCGTACAATTAATGTAAGTGTCATAAGACTTATAAGTACATTTTGGTGATGTTCGTACCCAATCATATGGATAAACAGAATCTTCTGGAGTAACGGGCCCCGTGTGATTAATTACTGCATCAAGCATAATTCGGATGCCTCGAGCGTGAGCCTTTTGAACTAATTCGGCTAGATCTTTTCGGGTTCCAAAACTCGGATCCATTGCGGTCCAATCTCTGGTCCAATAGCCATGAAAGCCATACGTAAATCCGGTGCCTTCATCAACGCCATCGCGAATCTGCTCCACAATTGGCGTCATCCAAATGACATTGATTCCAAGGTTGGTAAAGTATCCTTCATCCAGTTTTTGAATAATACCGCGAATATCACCGCCTTCAAAACCGCGAAGTTTTCCCGTTGGTTTATTTCGATTATAGGTTTGGTCGTTGGTTTTGTCACCATTATTGAATCTGTCGGTAACAATAAAATAGACATTGGCACTTTCCCAAACGAAAGGAGTTTTTGGAGTTGTTGATTTTTTTTGGGCGAAAGAAATTCCGCTAAATAATATCATGACAATTAAAGCAATTCTCTTCATAATTTTAGTATTCAATTTTAATTTCGGACGAAGTTCCATTTGTCAAAGTAACATTTACTTGCAAAGGATTATGAAAGGTTTTGTAAATCTGTTCTTGACCATTGACATAGATGCGTTTAGCTCTGATGTTGTGAATTAAAACAGAAATATTTTTATCTGTAGTGGGAAAGTTTTTCCCTATAACAGTTGCCATTTTAATAACAACTGTTTTGCCATTGTTATTGCTATTGAAATTAATTATTTCATATTGACCTTTTTCATAAGCATTTGGTGTGGTTCCATCATCATTATATAGTTTTCCGGCAGAATTAGTAACTTCAGCATCAAAATAATAATGCAAGTTGAAATTGGCTAACGAATAGTTTGTTGTGTTTTGAATAGTTTCAATCATTGGAATAAAGCTTCCGCCACGAACAAAGGTTGGGATATAATCCTCATTGACTTTTATAGACTCGGTTATTCCGGCTTTGTGTTTTTCATTTGTATAAAAATCGAACCAATTGCTGCTTTTTGGAAAATAAATTTCAGTTGATGTTATTCCGGATTTTGTAATTGGTGTAATCAAAAAGTCATTGCCCCAAAAATACGTTCCAGCAACAGTGGTTAAAGCTGTATTATTGGGTTCTTCAAAAAATAACGGACGCATTAATGGTGTACCTTTTTGATTATTATCAAAAGACAAAGTGTAATTGTAGGGCATCAATTGGTAACGCAGTTCTACAGATTTCTTTGCTTTTGCCATTGTGACAATATCTTTTCGAGCTACTTCTGAAGCTACTTCTTCTTGCGCATGCGGACGGAATATTGGGTTGAAAACGCCGTATTGCAACCAACGCAAATACAATTCGTTATCAAAATAATCGCCGGCAAATCCGCCAAGATCAGAATGCATGTACCCCAATCCTTGTATTCCCATTTGCAAGGCAATTTCCATTTGGCTTTGTAAACCGCCCCAACTTCTACTCACATCGCCGCTCCAAGGAATCATACCAAAGCGTTGAGAACCTGAATAACCCGCACGCATTAAGATAAAGGGACGTTGCATTGGAAAATCTTTTTTATAACCATCAGCTAGTAGTTTTGCCCAATTGTGTCCGTAAATATTATGCACTTCATCTGCTTTTCCGCCAGCAGTCATTACTTTGGAAGGGAAAACTTCGGGTTCACCCAAATCGCCCCACATGCCGCCAACTCCTTGATTGATTAATCTCTTATACACATTCCAAAACCAGTCCTTACCTTCTGGCTTAAAAATATCTACCACACTGGTATTGCCAAAATAAAAATCCCATGTTGCGGGTTTGTTATATTTGTCTTTTACTAAAACATTTTTATCAACGGTTTCTTGCCATTTTGAAGAGGTTGTTAAAATAAAAGGTTCGGTAATCAAAACGGTTTTTACCCCTTTGGCATTCAAATCGGCTATCATTTTTTCTGGATTTGGGTAATTGTCTTTGTCCCAATCGAGATTTCCCATAGTACCTTTTATGGTTTTTCCGAACCAATACAAATCGAGGATAACGGCATCAACAGGAATTTGATTTTGTTCAAATTTTCGAATCGTATTTTCAACTTCGTCTTGGGTATGATAGCCAAAACGGCTCGAGAAATTCCCCAAAGCCCAACGCGGCAATAAAGGTTGTTTCCCAGTCAAATCAGTATAATTTGCTATTAAATCCTCCCAAGTATCGCCTACAATCACTTGATAGGTTTTACGACCAGAAATGGTTTCATATTCTAAGGTATTATTATTTTTACTATCTAAATCCAAATACCCAATAGCAGCATTATCAAAATGAACGGCATATAATTTAGAGGACAAAACTAATGGAATACAATAGTTCATCAATTCGGCTTTAGTTTCATAGCCATAATGTGCTCTGTTATACAACTGTAAACGATTGCCTCTCCGGTTCATGCCCAATGCTCTAGCTCCACCACCATACAATGCTTCGGAATTGTCAAGATTAAATTGTATAACTTCGGTACTATCATTTCTTTTGATGTAACCGCTTTTTTCCGAAAGCAGTACTTTTCCTTTGTTGGAATAGGTTATTTTGAAAGGCGATTTATTGATTACAACCATAATTTCTTTGGTAGTAAGTACTAATGAACTTTCTGTTTTTTTAAAAAAAGGTTTTATTTTTTCAGGAGTTTTTACAACCGCATGCGAATTTGGATTGAAAGGTTCTCCATTTGGGATAAAGGATGTTTCAATAATTTTTTCGGAATAGGGTTTGATTTCATAAATTCCATCGGAGGTTTTAACTTCTAAAACAGTATTTTTCCATGTATGCGAAATGTATTTTCTATCTGCATTTTGCGCAAATGAAATAGAAGTTATTAAAAGTAAAAAAAGTAGTTTTTTCATTATTGTATAGTTTTTCATTTCAACATACTTCCCATTTTGTTATTCCGACCAACGGGAGGAATCTCACAATAAAGGATTATGGTTATGAGATTCCTCCTTCGTCGGATTGACAATTTAAGTGATTATTTTAATTCTAAGATAAAAACAGATTTTCCTTCAATTGTTATTTCATTCTTTAAATCGATTATTTTCCCACTAAAAATATCTTTTCCACCTAAGTGATTCTGAATGCTTTCGGCAAAACGATTGGTTTTGAATGTTTGTGATTCAATGCTGTTATTGATAATGACCATAACAGTTTCGGATTGGTTATAACGGAAATAAACGTATACATTCTTTTCAGGAACATAATGTTTCATTTTGCCAAAATGAATGACCTCCTTTGATTTTCTCCAGTTTAACAATTTAGAAGTAAAATCAAAGTATTGGTTTTGGATATTTGTTCTTCCGGCTTTGGAAAACGCATTATTCGTATCGCCATTCCATCCACCAGGAAAATCTTGTCGAATATCGGCATCGCCTTTGTCTTTATTGCCTGCCATACCAATTTCAGAACCATAATAAACTTGTGGAATACCTCTAGTGGTTGCAATTATGGTCATGGCCATTTGATACTTTCTAAAATCGGGATACAAATGACTGAATCGTTGTGTATCATGATTTTCGATGAAGGTCAATAAATTATTAGTGTTTGGATATAAAAAGTCGTTGGTGAAATTTTCATAAACTTTGATTATTCCTTTGTCCCAGGATGATTGGTCTTCATTGAAAACTGAGCCAAAAGCATCGTGTAGCGTAAAGTCCATTACGGATGGTAAATAGGAATTATAACTTTGAATAGCTCCAATTTTGCTGTCTTTTTGCCAATAGGACATTTGTGCTTGATCGTGCATCCATACTTCGCCTACAATATTAAAATTTGGGTATTCATCGGTAATAGATTTGGTCCATTTTGAAATGCCTTCTTTGTCGTTATAGGAATAGGTATCAACTCTAAATCCATCCAAATCGGCATATTCAATCCACCATATTGCATTTTGAATAAGATAATTTAAAACTAATGGATTGGATTGATTTAAATCGGGCATTGATTTTACAAACCAGCCATCCATACAATTTTTGGCATCAATGGCTGAAGCATTGATATCAAACTGAGTGGTCATTCGGTAATTGGATTGTGTAAACTCCGGAAATTGGTGTACCCAATCATACGTTGGTAAATCTTTATACATCCAATGCTGCCAACCCCAATGATTGGTTACATAATCCATAATGTTTTTCATACCGCGTTTGTGCAATTCGGCACTTAGTCGCAAGTAATCTTCATTAGTTCCATACCGGGGATCTATTTTGTAAACGTCCGATTGTCCGTAACCGTGATAAGAATAGGTTGCATCATTGTCTTCGCAAAGTGGTGTTGGCCAAACAGCCGTAACACCCAAGTCTTTAAGGTAGTCTAAATTTTTGATAATCCCATCAATATCTCCGCCATGTCTTCCGCCCGGTAAAGCTCTATTTCCTTTTTCGCTAACTGTTGGATGATTATCGTTGTTTGGATTACCATTTGCAAATCTATCCGGCATTAAAAGATAGATTACATCCGAACTATCATATCCTTTTCGGAATTTAGAATTCTCTCTCCTTGCTTTAATGGAGTAGTTTCTGGTAAATGATTTTTTGTCTTTTTTAAATGTAAAAATTAAATCTTGTGCAGGAATATTTTTGGTATCAATGGTCACAAAAACATAGTTAGGATTTTCTGTTTTTTGAATGCCTTTGATGATTATTTTATTTGAAACAGAAACTTCGTTTTGGGAAATGTTTTTTCCATAGAACATAATTTGCAAATCAGCATGGTTCATTCCTTCGAACCAAAAAGGAGGTTCAACTTTGTCAATTTGTGCGGTTGCTGAAATTGAAATTAATAGTAAGAAAATAATTTTTTTCATTTTGTTGGATTTTAACATAAAGAAGTTAAGATTTTGCATTAAGTTTCATTAAGGTTTTTGAATATTTGATTTACTAGGGGTTTTATAGACTTAGTAATGTTGTCTGTATAAAAATTTATTAATAAACCTTGAGGTTTTTCTAGTAAGCTCATATAAGTTAATAGTTGGGCTTCATGAACAGGTAGAATATTTTCAATTGATTTTATTTCAACTATAATAACACCATTAACAAGTAAGTCTAGTCTTAACTCCGTTTCTATTTCAATACTTCTATATTTTAGTTTTACTTTTTTTTGAGTTTCAACTTTGAATCCTTGAAATTCTAATTCTTCTTTAAGACATTTTTCATAAACACTTTCCAATAAACCAGGACCAAGTATTTTGTGGACTGTTATTGCACAGCCAACGATATCATAACTTAATTGTGTTACTTCCTTTTTGGTCATTTTTTGGCTATAAAAAAGAAGTTAAAGTACTTCAAAAATCTTAATGAAAACCTTAACCTCTCTTAATTTCTTAATGTTAAATTAAACTGTAACCAAACTATTTGGTTCTACTAAAAATTCCTTGCCGTTAACAAAAACAGCAATTGTATTATCACCTTCTAGAGTAAAATTAGTTTCATTTTGATGCACAGCAACTTTTAGTATTTGGTTTCTAAAATTGATTTTGAAGGAAAAGCCATTCCATTCTTTTGGAATTCTTGGCTCAAAGTGTAGCATGTCATTTTTTACACGCATGCCTCCAAAACCTTCTACAATACTCATCCATGTTCCTGCCATAGAAGTAATATGTAAACCTTCCTCAACCTCTTTATTATAATCATCTAAATCCAAACGAGACGTTCTCAAATAGAATGTATACGCTTGTTCCATTCTTCCTAATGTTGCCGCTTGAATAGAGTGTACGCATGGCGAAAGCGAACTTTCATGCACTGTAAATGGTTCGTAGAAATCGAAATGTTTTTCTAATTGCTCTTTACTGAAATGATCTTCGAAGAAATAGAAACCTTGTAACGTATCTGCTTGTTTTATATAAGGAGAACGTAAAATTCTATCCCAAGACCATTTTTGATTTATTGGTCGTTGCGATTTGTCTAAATCATGCACTTTTACCAATTCTTTGTCCAGGAAACCATCTTGCTGCAAATACACATCGTGCTCTTCCGAAAAAGGGAAATACATATGGTCGGCTACTTTTTTCCAATGTAAAATCTCAGCGTTATCCAATTTGACTTTACTCATAATTCGAGCAAAATCTTTAAAGTATTCTTTTTCAACTCGATTGATTTGTTCCATAGTATAATCAATACACCATTTGGCCAAATAATTAGTATAGAAGTTATTGTTGACGTTGTTCTCGTATTCATTCGGACCAGTTACACCCAAAATCACAAACTGATTTTTTTGGGTAGAAAAAGTCGCTCTCTGATGCCAAAAGCGGGCAATTCCAATTAAAACTTCTAATCCTTTTTCGGGTATATAACTATAGTCTCCTGTATATCGGTAATAGTTAAAAATGGCAAAAGCGATGGCACCATTTCTGTGAATTTCTTCAAAGGTGATTTCCCATTCGTTGTGACATTCTTCGCCATTCATGGTTACCATTGGGTACAAAGCAGCACCGTTTGTAAAACCTAATTTTGTTGCATTTTCAATCGCTTTGTCTAATTGGTTGTAGCGATACGTTAGCAAATTTCGAGCTACTTGCTGGTCTTTGGTAGCCATATAAAACGGAATGCAATAGGCCTCAGTATCCCAATAGGTGGATCCACCATATTTTTCGCCGGTAAACCCTTTTGGGCCAATATTTAAACGCGAGTCTTTTCCTAAATAGGTTTGATTGAGATGGAAAATGTTAAAACGAATACCTTGTTGCGCTTTTACATCGCCATCAATAGTGATATCACTCATTTCCCAGATTTTTGCCCAAGCTGTTTTTTGGTCATCAAGTAATTGATTATAACCTAAATCTAACGCTATTTTTAAAGCATTTTTTGCAGCTGAAACAGTATTTACATGATTAAGGGAAACAGTATATCCACCAAATTTTTGAATGGTAGCTGTTTGTCCTTTTGCTATAAAAAATTCATAAGAAAAGACAATTTTATCAGCTGTTTTTTCAGAGATTATTGGGTTGCTGTTTTGAGCTATTCCATTTATCAAAATAGTATTTTGCATAAAAGTAGTGGCTTCAAAATGGGTTTTGAAAGTTCTTGCCGAAACAAAAGCTTGGTTAGTATTTTGTTCCACGCTAATAGGTTCCCAAAATTTTTCTTCCCAATTGGCATCTTCGTTATGAACTCCAGCGTCAACATAAGGTTTAAAAATTATTTTGGCATCAGAATTTGTAGGTGTTATTTCATAATTTATTACACCAACTTCGTCCAAATCTAAAGATAGAAAACGACACACATTTACGTTAATTTCAGTTCCATTTTGAAGAGTGGCATTGAAAGAACGGTAATAAATTCCTTCTTTCATGTTTAATTCACGACGGAAGTTTGAAACTGATTTACATGTTGCTAAATCTAAATTTTCGCCATTAATTTCAATATTGATGCCAATCCAGTTTGGTGCATTCAAAACTTTGGCAAAATATTCTGGATAACCGTTTTTCCACCAACCCACTTTTGTTTTATCTGGATAATAAATTCCTGCAATATAACTTCCTTGGAACGTTTTTCCAGAGTAGTATTCTTCAAAATTAGCGCGTTGTCCCATAGCACCGTTTCCGATACTGAATAGACTTTCTGATGATTTTACTCTTTCAGTTTCAAATCCTTCTTCAATAATTGACCAGTTGTCTAGTTTTATATAATCTTGGTTCATAAGCCCCTCTTTATCTCC
The DNA here is from genome assembly GCA_020403245.1 of Flavobacterium sp. Taxonomy (GTDB): domain Bacteria; phylum Bacteroidota; class Bacteroidia; order Flavobacteriales; family Flavobacteriaceae; genus Flavobacterium. The sequence goes on from JADBYA010000009.1 coordinate 153,193, forward strand.
CCAAAGGGGAGAAAACTAATAGTTAATAATTATGTTATTTTTAAGACCTCTATAAAGCCCCTCATTAGGAGGGGTTGGGGAGGCATAATGCTTCTAGAAAAGAAGTATCCATATAGGTAAAATCTTTAAAATTGTATTTTGCTTCGTGTAATATTTTGGCATCACCTATACCGATACTAATCATGTTAGCGATATTAGCAGCCTGTATTCCTGCAACACTATCTTCAAAAACTATTGAGTTTTCTCTAGAAACGTTTAGTTTTTTTGCGGCTTGTAAGAAAACTTCGGGATCAGGTTTTGCATTTGATACATCGTTGCCATCAACAATTGCATCAAATAAAGGAAGAATTCCAGTTTTTTCTAAAATAGGTCTTGCATTTTTACTTGCAGAACCCAAAGCGATTAGCTGATTTTTGTCTTTTAGATAATGTAAAATAGGCAAAACTCCTGGTAAAATTTCACTTTCGTCAATATCTACCAAATAGGATAGATAATCTTCGTTTTTTTGGATAAGCCATTTATTTTTATCTTCTTGAGATGCTTGAACTCCTCCAAGTTCTAGGATGATATCAAGCGAACGAACGCGGCTAACTCCTTTTAATTCTTCGTTGTGTTCGGGTGTGAATTCGATTCCTAGTTGGCTAGCTATTTTTTGCCAAGCTAAAAAGTGATATTTTGCGGTGTCAACAATAACCCCATCCAGGTCGAATATGAATGCTTTTTTAGTCATTGATATCAATCTTATTATTGGTAGAAACAGTTAGTGTTAATAATCCTGCCAGTATCATAGAACAACCTCCAACAATTAAAGCGTAAATAGGTTCACTGTTAAAAAATTCTTTCACTAAAAACCCTAAAATTGTTCCTGCGACAATTTGAGGAATTACAATAAAAAAATTAAAAACACCCATGTAATAGCCCATTTTGTTGGATGGTAATGCTCCCGAAAGCATAGCGTAAGGAATCGATAAAATACTTGCCCAAGCAATTCCAACACCAACCATGGCTAATAGTAATCCAACTTTATCTGAAAGGAAGTAAACAGAAATTAAACCAATACCACCAGCAATTAAAGCTAACATGTGTGTAAATTTATTACTTGTTCTTCTTGCTAATACAGGTAATAAAAAAGCTACTGCTGCTGCAACACCATTATAAACAGTAAACATTACCGAAACCCAGTCTGCTGCATCATTATAAATTTTTGAAGTAGAATCTGAAGTTTCAAAAACGTGACCGGTTACAGCTTTTGTCGTGTATATCCACATGGAAAAAAGCGCAAACCATGAGAAAAACTGAACCCAAGCGAGTTGTTTCATAGTTTTAGGCATGTTTAATAAATCGGTAATTATTATGGTAAATCCATTTCTTACATCATTTTTACGTAATTGAGAAACTAAGGCAAATAGAAACCCAACTACTAGTAATCCTATTGAAAGAATATATAGTTCTTTATGCTCATTACCTTCGCCTTTTGAGTTTATATTATGAACATATTTGGAGAAAATGGTTCCAATAGCTAAAAGAAATAATCCTATAGTAAGCTGTCTTTTTATGGTTACAACACTTTGAGTAGCGACTCTTTCTTGGTAATTTTTTGTGGCATTTTCTTTTTTTGAATCTTCAAATGCCTCCAATTCTTCCGGGGAGTATTCTTTAGACTTTAAAACTGTCCATAATACGGCCAGAAAAAAGACAATTCCACCTACATAAAATGACCATTTTACCGAAGATGGAATAATTCCTTCCGGCGCTGTATTTTCTATTCCAAACCAATTTGTAAAAATGTATGGAAGTGCAGAGCCTACAACTGCACCAATTCCAATGAAAAAACTTTGCATTGCAAAACCCAATGTTCTTTGTCTCTCTGGAAGATTATCACCTACAAAAGCTCGGAATGGTTCCATAGAAATGTTGATGGAGGAATCCATAATCCAAAGTGTTCCGATTGCTATCCAGAGTGTTGGTGAGTTTGGCATTATAAATAATGCAATAGCAGATAAAATAGCCCCAACTAAAAAGTAAGGTCTTCTTCTACCTAATCTCGTCCAAGTTCTATCGGAAAAGTAACCTACAATTGGTTGAATAATTAAACCAGTTAAAGGTGCTGCCAACCAATAAAGACCAATTTTGTCAACATCGGCACCGAGAGTGTCAAAAATTCTTGAAGTATTTGCGTTCTGCAAAGCAAAACCAAACTGAATTCCTAAGAAACCGAAACTCATGTTCCAAATTTCCCAGAAACCTAATTTACGCTTTTCCATTATCGTAATTTAATGATTTATAATACGATAAGCGCTATGCTTATCAAAACTTGAATTTATTTTCGAAGTAAAAGTACAAGCTTTGATAATTGCTGTAAATATAGTAAAGAATTTAAATTGTCACTATTAACGTTGAAAAAAAATCAGAGAACAACCAACGAAAACGTTTTTTGTTGATAACAAAAGTGTTATTTGGTTGACTCTCTTTCCACAAGTTCAGTTTCAATAACCTCGGTTGTGTAGTGTTCTTCCTCTAATTCTTCCTCGTTTTCTAGTCTATCGATGAGCATTCTAGCCGCTTTTCCACCCATTTTAAATCCGTTTTGACCCACAGTAGTAATGCTTGGGGTAGAATATTTTGAGATAATTCCATCAGTAAAACCAATAATTGATAGTTCATCAGGGACATTAATACCAAGTTTATATGCAATTTTGATAGCAGTTACAGCAAATATTTCGTTGACAGCAAAAATGGCATCTAATTTGTTGTTCAAAATTAAATTTTCAATAGCGGATTCAAAATGTTCGGTATCTTCAATTTTTATAATAATTTCCTCATTAACTTTTAGCTCGTTATTTTTTAATGTCTTTATGTAACCTTCTGTACGTAGTTTGCCAACACTTACATAATCGACTGTAGTAATTAAAGCTATTTTTTTAAACCCTTTGTCAATTAAAAATTGCGTAGCATTGGAAGCCGCTAAAGTATCGTCAATAATAACTTTATCGCATAAAATATCATTGGTAACTCGGTCAAACATCACCACTGGCATGCCTTGGTTGATGACCTCTATAATATGATGAAAATCTTTTTTTTGCTGTGTTTCTTTTGACAATGATAATATGAAACCATCAATGCTACCATTTGCCAACATTTCCATGTTGATCACTTCTTTGTCAAACGACTCATCTGACAAACAAACAATAACATTATAACCATTTTCATTCGCTACATTTTCGACACCACTGATGACTGTGGCAAAAAAATGATGAATAATTTCGGGAATAATAATGCATATTGTTTTGGTTTTCCTATTTTTTAAGCTTAACGCAATATTATTAGGTTTATAATTATATAGTTTCGCAAATGCTTGTACTTTTTGACGTGTATCTTCGCTTATTTCCAAGCTGTTTTTTAATGATTTTGAGACGGTAGAAATTGATACATCAAGTTCTTTTGCAATTTCTTTTAATGTTACTTTTCTTTTCATTTTAATATTATGATAAATACTGATTTCTGAATAAAGATATATTAATTTTTTTATTTTCTTAATTTTACTCCTAATAATATGAAATATTGAAAAAGTTTTCAACACGCAAACGTTTTCGGAGCAATTTTAACAACTGTTTATTCTGATTAAGGCTAAATTTGAGTAATTTTAACTAATTTTAACAATCGAAGTAGAAATACAAGCACAAAAACAAATTTTTAACCTAAACAAAATGTATGAAAACAATTTACAAAAAGTTGTTATTTTTATTCCTAACATTGCCTTTCAGCGTTCTTGCACAGAGCACTTTAAGTGGGGTTGTTCTTGATTCAAAAACAAATCAACCCATGCCAGGAGTAAATGTAGTAGTTCAAGGTGCTAATAGTAGCACAACAACCGATTTTGACGGAAAATTTAAATTAGGGGGTCTAAAAACTGGAGACAAAGTTTTCTTTTCTTTTATTGGTTATGACACTCAAACTTTAATTTATTCTGGTCAAAATGAAGTTAGCGTATCTCTTTATGAAAGCGCTAATCAATTACAAGAAGTAGTAGTTCAAGTGGGGTATGGTGGTGTTAAAAAAAGAGATGTAACTGGTTCTGTAACACAAATAGCAGCTAAAGATTTTAACAAGGGCGCTAACGTAACAGCTGAAAATTTACTTACAGGTAGAGTTGCTGGTTTGACAATTAATTCTGGTGGTGGTGCGCCAGGTAGTGGTTCTCAAATTAGAATTCGAGGTGGATCGTCTTTAAGTGCTTCTAATGATCCTTTAATAGTGATTGATGGTTTGCCAATAACAAATGATTCAAATGTTGGTGCTACCTCTATACTCGCCTCTCTGAATCCTAATGATATTGAAAGTTTTAACGTTTTGAAAGACGCTTCAGCATCCGCAATTTATGGTGCAAGAGCAGCAAATGGAGTAATCATTATTACCACTAAACGTGGGGGTAAAAAATTATCAGTAGATTATAATTTTCAATATGGTTCGGGTCGCATAATTAACAAATTAGATGTTATGAATGCGCAACAATACACTAGCTTTTTGCAACAAAATCACCCGTCACGTTTGGGTGAACTTGGAATTATCAATCCAAATATTGTAGATAATCCGGCGACACCTGAGAATGAGGCAAGAGAAATCTATAATACGGATTGGCAGGATGCTATTTACAGAAGAACTGATTTTGTTGACAACAATATTAGCGTAAAAGGGCAATTGTTTGATAGAATTCCAGCTAAGTTAACAATTAACAATACATACCAACAAGGTTTAAGGTTGACGAATGATTTTACTAGAAACAATGTTTCAGTTGCATTAAACCCTCGTTTCTTAGACGACCATTTAAAATTTAATGTGTCGGCATTGTACAGCAATGAACGTAATAGATTTGCTAATAGCGTTGAAGGAACTGCTATACGTTTCGACCCAACCAAACCAGTCAGAAATCCTTATAGTAATAATTTTGGAGGTTTCTTTGAATACGAAAACACATCTGATCCAACAGGATTATCAGCACAATCACCAAGAAATCCAGTAGCTGACTTATTACAAACTGATGATACAGGTGTAAATAATAGATTTTTAGGAAATTTCGAAATCGATTATAAATTTCATTTCTTCCCAGCTTTGAGAGCTGTAGTAAATTTAGGTTTTGATGAATCTAATGGTGTTAGACAAATTAATAAAGGAACTGTTGGTGTTGGTTCAAGTGAGATTTTAAACAACGAATTTATTGGAACTAATATTAGAGATGAAGATACTAGAAGAAATAAATTGTTAGATGCTTATTTTGTATTCAATAAAAAGTTTGGTATGACAAGTGTAGAAGCTACAGCTGGTTACTCTTATCAAAGGTTTCAATACAGCGGTTATAGAAGCGGAAATAGAAATAATCCTGCTGCTGTAGAAAGTTTTCCTGCAAGCCCTGATGAGGTTTTGATAGGTTATTTTGCTAGAACAAACTTAGGATTTAATGATAAGTATTTAGTAACTCTTGCTATGAGAAGAGATGGTACTTCGCGCTTTTCAGAGGAAAATCGCTGGGGTAATTTTCCATCTGCCGCTTTTGCATGGAAAATGAAAGAAGATTTCTTTAAAGACAGTAAGTTAATTTCTGATTTTAAATTAAGATTGGGTTGGGGTATCTCTGGACAACAGGCTATTCCTGTTGGGGATTTTTACTTGCCCAGATATACAACAGGTTTACCAAATTCTCAGTATAGTTTTGGTGGAGAATCATTCCTAGTAGGTGTGCCACAATCTTATAATCCAAATTTAAAATGGGAAGAAACAACTTCATATAATGCGGGTATTGATTATGGTCTTTTTAACGGAAGATTAACCGGCGCTTTAGATGTTTTCTACAAATTAACAGATGATTTATTTTTTAATGAAACTCCTTATGCTGATGGAAGTAATTTTGGTAATCAAGGACCAGCAAATGGTGGAAGTTTTTCAACAAAAGGTATTGAATTTAATTTGAATGCTGAGGTAGTTAGAGGCGATAATTTTAATTGGAATGTTAACTTTAATGCTACAAAATTTGAGAGAAGAATAGAGTCTTTACCATCTGGACAGGTTGAACAATTTACAGGTGCTTCTGGTGCAGGTTTTGGTGGAACATCTCAAATTAGAAGAGTAGGTTTCACTCCAGATTCGTTTTTTGTATACAAACAACTTTATAATGTAAATGGTACACCTATTGATGGCGCCTTTGCCGACTTAAATGGCGATGGTATTGTTAACGAAAATGACCGTTATATATATAAAAATCCAGATCCTGATGCTGTATTTGGGTTCTCATCAAATATGAATTACAAAAATTTTGATTTTTCTTTCTTTTTGAGAGCAAGTGTTGGGAACAGAATATTGAATCAAGTAAATGCTACACGTGCTTATTCTGATTATGCTGTTGCTAATGATGGTCAGTTATCGAATATTCCAAATTCATTCAATGATACTGGTTTTACTGTTCCAACAGGAATTATTGCATTATCAGATTTGTATGTGGAAAATGGTTCTTTTCTGAGAATGGATAACATTACTTTGGGATATACTTTTCCTAAATGGTTAGAAGGAAAAGCGTCTTTGAGATTGTTTACTGGTGTACAAAACGCATTTATTATAACACAATATTCTGGATTAGATCCAGAAATAAATGAAAGTGGAAGAGATAATACGATCTATCCACGACAAAGACAATTTTTATTTGGGGCTAATATAAAATTCTAAAAATAACTATGAAAAAAAGTAAGTTTAATTTCGTTTATCTCCTTTTCACTGCTATGATTTTTACATCATGTGAAAGTGACTTGGATATCACGCCAGAAAATCCGCAAGTATTTCTTTCTGAGGAGTTCTTTAATACTCCAGACGCATACAAAAAAGGATTAGCAGGTGTTTATGGTAATTTGGCCTTAACCGGTACAGACGGTCCAACCTCATCAAATATAGGTGGGATTGATGCTGGTACAAGCCAATACGGTCGTTGTTTATGGTATTTGCAAAATCTTGCCACAGACGAAGCTATTTGGAGTTATGAAAATGATGGTGGTGTAAGAGATTTACAGCGCAACATTTGGACGCCAGATAATGTTATAATCAGAGGAATGTTCAGTCGAGGTATGTTTCATGTGGCTCTGTGTAATGAATATTTAAGACAAACAACTCCAGAAAAATTAGCTTCTAGAGGTGTAACAAACCCAACCTTGATCAGCGATATTCAAGATTATAGAAATGAAATGAAAGCTATGAGAGCATTGGCTTATTATCATTTGATGGATATGTTTGGTAAAGCTGCGTTTAACACAGAAGATCAGGCGGTTGCTATAGCTGGTGTCGAATATAATAGACAGCAACTATTCCAATTTATTGAAACAGATTTAACAGCTTTAATTCCATTTCTCAAAGCACCTAGAACAAATGAAAGTGGTCGTTTAGATCAGGCATTTGCAAGAATGATTTTAGCGAAGATGTATCTTAATGCTGAAGTTTATGTAGGGCAAAATAGATATCAAGATTGTATGACACAATGTGATGCAATTATAGCTGGGGGCTATGTTCTTGAGCCTAATTATCTAGACAATTTTAGAGCTGATAATGATACATCAACAGAAATGATTTTCGCTATTCAGTCTGATGGTTTAGTAACACAAAATTTTGGACCAACAACAGTAATGATTAATGGTTCAGTAGGATCGTTGGAGCAAAATGGTATCTCTCTTGGAGTTGGTGCTGGAGGTTGGGGTGGTGCCATTCGTCTCAGAAAACAATTTGTAGAAAAATTTAACGGGGCAGCTTTTGATTTTGATGCTAGAAAAACACTGTCAGGTGGTGGAAACCGATCATTGGATATTCTAGACATAAACAACAGAAATCAAGGTTATATCTTGGCTAAGTTTTCAAATGTAAGTTCAAATGGATTATCTGGATCAAATTCAACTTTTGTAGATACAGATTTTCCGCTTTTTAGATTGGCAGATGCTTATTTAATGTACGCCGAGGCACAGATGAGAAAAGATGGTGCTACAAATGGAAGTTCTGTAACTAATTTAACTTCACAATCTCTTGGATATATCAACGCTTTGAGAGAAAGAGCTAACGATGGAAATTTTGCGAATGTAACAACTAATCAAGTTACTCTCGATTTTATTTTAGACGAAAGATCAAGAGAATTACACTGGGAAGCTCATAGAAGACAAGATTTGATTCGTTTCGGAAAATATTCAGGAGGAACTTACATTTGGGCATGGAAAGGAAATGCACCGTCAGGAATAGCTATTTCTTCTAATCGAAACGTTTATCCAATTCCACAACTTGCTTTAGTAGCAAACCCTAACTTATCTCAAAATACAGGTTATTAATAATTAATAAATTAAATATGAAAAATATAGTAAAATCAATTTTAGCAGTAACAATTAGTGCTTTTCTTATAACATCATGTGAAGATGAGCAGGATTTAAAGTTCATAAGACCGGCTGAGTCATTTTCAATAATTACGCCTTTATCTGGAGATGCTGTTGTTTTAAATGAAACTACTCCAAGCAATCCAGGAATTTCTTTAACATGGACTGAGGCAGATTTTTCAACACCTACTGAGGTACAATATGCCGTTGAGTTGGCACCTGCAGGATCAGATTTCTCTACTGCACAAGTGTTGGCCACAACAACAAATGAATTTATAAGCGTTCAATCAAGTCAATTAAACTTTGCTGTATTGGTTGCTGGTGGTACTCCTTTTGTTCAAAGTCCAGTAGATATTAGAATAAAAGCAACTGTTGGCTCCTCTGAACCAACTTATTCTAACACTATTACCTATTTGGTAACAACTTATGGTTGTTTAGGACAATATGCAGTCGGAGCAGGAATTCCATCTGCAGGTTGGAATTGGGACAATCCATTAAACTTAATTTGTGATGACAATGTATTAACAGCGACAGTAACTTTTGCCAACGGTACTTTTAGATTTTTTACAGAAGAGTCAAATTGGGGATCAGGAAGAAATTTTCCATACTACACTGGTCTTGGTTATAAAATAAGTACAAATTTTGAAAATGCAAACGATGGAGACTCTAATTTTAGATTTATAGGCACTCCAGGAGTTCATCGATTAAAAATTGATGAAAATCAAAAAGCAATCACTGCATTTCAAGGTTCAACAGCGGCTAATTCCTATTGGTTAGTTGGTCAAGCTACACCAGGAGGATGGTCTTGGGCAGGTAATAATGAGTCAGAATTAGGACTTGTAGCTCCCGGAATTTACCAAGCTATTATTCGTTTTAGTCCTGCTGGAGATGCTAATTTTAGAGTTTGGTTAGCAAATGATGGAACTAATGCTAGTTGGGGTTCACCTAACAGAAACTTCCCTTCTTTTGCAAATGATGGATACACTATTGATCCTGAATTAGTAAATGCAAATGACGGAGACTCAAATTTTAAATATATTGGTCCAGATGCCGTTCGAAGATTTACTGTTAACACAATCACAAAAGTGATTACAGTTGACTAATTAAAATTTAATTTTATAGGGCTGAATCTAGTTAAACTGTTCAGCCCTTTTTTTTTATCAAAAAATTAATATAAGTTATGAAAAAAGCATTCCTTTCTATCTTTCTCGCATCCTTTTTCAATATGAATGCACAGATTACAACCGTTCCTTCTCCTGTTCTCGCCGATCAACCAGCAACAATTACTTTCAATAAAGCTGGTACACCTTTAGCTGCTTACAATGGTATTATCTATGCTTATGTAGGCGTAACCGTCAATGGTACACAGTGGCAAAACATTAAAGGAAGCCCTGTTTGGGGTAACAATATTCAACCTCAAATGACCCAAACAGCGCCAGGTGCAAACACCTACACTTTGAGTATCACGCCTGATTTGTTCACTTATTTTGGTGTTTCACCAGCCAACTCAATCACACAGATTTGTATTATTTTTAGAAGTGCAGATGCTACGCTTCAAACATCTGACGCATTCATTCCTGTTGGAGCATTTCAGTATAATTTAACATCACCATTGTTAAACAGTAGTTCTATAATTAACAGTGGCGCCAGCCAATTAATCACTGCAAATAATACAAACGGTGTAGCAACTTACAACCTTTTAGCCAATGGAGTGACTATCAACACGGCCACCACTTCAAATTACTCTTTTACTGATACAAATATTACTATAAATAAAAATTACGAGCTAAGAGTTACGCAAGGTAATACGACTTTTATAGCTAGATTTTCAGTTATCATAAATCCGGGAACAAATTCAGCAGCAATGCCGTCTGGATTAGTTGATGGTATAAATTACAATCAGACAGATCCAACTAAAGCAACACTTGTATTAAATGCCCCTTTAAAAAGTTTTGTATACGTTGCTGGTAGTTTTAATAACTGGCAACCCACAGCAGCATTTGCTATGAAAAGAGATACCGCAGTAGGTTCTACCAAATATTGGTTAGAATTAACAGGACTAACGCCAGGACAAATTTATGCATACCAATATTGGGTTTGTGATGTTGTCAATCTTCCAGCCAATTCTCCTGCTATTGTTAAAACTGCCGATCCTTTTTCAACCCTGGTATTATCACCGTTTGATGATCCAGAGATTGTAACTTTAGGTGTATTCCCAGGACTTCCAGTTTACGCAACAATCGCTCCTGGTCAAGAGAGGGAAGTATCTGTTTTACAAACGGGGCCAAATAATTTATTTTCTTATAATTGGAGTAGTGCCACAACAAATTTTGTAAAACCTAAGAAAAAAGATTTAGTTTTTTATGAAGTATTAGTTAGAGATTTTGATGCTAATCGAACCTATCAAGATTTAATCAATAAAATCGATTATTTCAAAAACCTAAAAATAAATGCTATCAAAATAATGCCCGTTATGGAGTTTGAAGGCAATATGAGTTGGGGTTATAATACTGTTTTTCATATGGCACTCGACAAAAGATACGGACCTCCAGCAAAGTTAAAAGAGTTTATTGATTTATGCCACCAAAATGGGATAGCAGTAGTTTTGGATTTAGCTTTAAATCACGTTTTTGGTCGATCACCTCTAGAAAGAATGTGGATGTTGGATCCAGATAATGATGGCTGGGCAAATACAAACACAAATGGAGAAAGAACAACCTCCGAAAACCCTTACATCAATTTAACGCCGAGACATTCTTATAACGTTGGTAGCGATATAAATCATTTTAGAGAAACAGGACCAGGTGGTAACTTAGCAAATACCTATTCTATTAGAACTATTCAATATTGGATTAATGAATTTAAAATTGATGGATACCGTTGGGATTTAACAAAAGGTTTTACCAACGCATGTTCAAGTTCTGACGAAGGTTGTACCAATAACTATCAATCAGATAGGGTAGCCAAAATGAAATGGTATGCTGATAATCAGTGGGCTGCAGATCCAAATTCATTGGTGATATTTGAGCATTTAGGAACTGGAGGTTCCGCATCAGAAGAAGTAGAATGGGCAAATTATCAAAGAAGTGGTGATAGCAAAGGAATTATGCAATGGCGTAAAATGACCGACCCTTACGCCAATTTATTAAAAGGGAATTTTGCTGATTTAAGCGCTGTAACTGATCCCTCTGATAGAATGATAGGTTATGCAGAAAGTCATGACGAAGAACGCGTGGTGTATAAAGCATTAAACGAAGCTGGACAAACACAAGGAAATCTTTTTAAAGTGCATCAAAGACTTCCTGCCATGGGTGCTGTATTGTTGTTAGTTCCTGGCCCAAAAATGATTTGGCATTTTGGTGCTCTGGGATGGGATAGATCATTGTGGACGTGTAATAATGGAAACGTTTCTTTTTCAAATCCAGATTGTAAGTTAGATACCAAACCACAACCACAATGGATTGAAAATTGGCTTCAAGATGCTAACAGAAGTGCTATTTATAATGCTTGGGCAAAAATGATTAATCTTAAGAAATCAGAACCTGTATTTGAAAACGGTCAATTTTCTTGGAATTTAGCAACCACAGGCAGCCCAAGATTGGATGTCTGGACATCAACATCTCAAACAGCTGATTTAAGCTATGTTTTTGTAAGAACCAATTTTTCAGATAATACGTTAAATACAGCTGGGGGTTTCCCTTTTACAGGAACATGGTATAATTTGATGGATAATTCAACGATTAATGTTACCTCAAATTCTCAAAACATTTCTATTGAACCAGGAGGTTTTAGAGTATATGGCAATAAAGCATCTACATTAAGTTCAGAAGAATTTCATAGTAACAGCAACCTTAGCTTATATCCAAACCCGACATCGGGAAGTTTTAGCATCAATGGACAAGTTTCAAAAGTGACCATTTATTCCATCACAGGTCAATTGGTCAAATCTTTTGATACTAACACTTCAGAGAATTATCAATATGATGTGAATGATTTAAACAGAGGTGTATATTTGGTGAAAATGTTAGACGATAATAAAAACACCATAATTACGAAGTTGTTAAAACAATAAGATTATAATAGTTATATTTTTTTAAAAGCCACGTTTTTATAATGTGGCTTTTTGTATTTTTATCAAAAAAAAAGTAGCATTGTTTTTTAGAAGTATGAACAAATATTCTCAATCAATAATTACCAAGACATTAAAAATCACAGGAATCACCATTGTTTCCATTCTTTTTTTGATGTTTATTCTTCCTATTCTTTTTCCTGAAAAAATTTCTAATGAAATAAAATCTTTTGCAAACACTAAGTTAACTGGACAACTTGATTTTAAAGAAGCAAATCTTTCTTTTTTCAATCATTTCCCATCGCTAACTCTAACACTAACTGATTTTTCTCTAAAAGGTTCGACACCTTATAAAAAAGAAACCCTAGTTTCAGCAAATGAAATTGCATTTGGAGTCAATATCAAATCACTCATTTTTGATAAAAATGTTACTATTGATAAAATATTTGTATCCAATGCTTTTATAAATATAAAAGTGAATGAAAAAGGCGAAGCCAATTATAATGTTTACATTTCAGATAAACATACTTCCAAAAAAGAGACAACAAGTGAAACATCACTTCGTTTAGATAAAATAGATATCAAAAATAGTCATTTGGTTTATGATGATAAATCAACAAAAGTTATAATAGATGCCAGAGGATTAAATTATGTTGGTAAAGGGGATCTAGATTTAGCCGTTTTTGATATTTATACCGAAGCTGAAATAGATGATTTTAATTTGAACTACGATGGGGAACAATATCTAAAAAACAAAAAAATCAAAGCTGATTTAATCACAAAAATAAATACCAATTCTTTTGCTTTAGTTTTTCAAGAAAATAATTTAAAAATCAATAAGCTTCCAGTTGATTTCAACGGTAAATTTAATTTCTTGAGCAATGGTTATGATATGGATTTTAGTATAAAATCGGAAAACAGTAATCTAAATGATTTCTTTACAGCATTGCCACCTCAATATATAACTTGGCTTGAGAAGACAAAAGTAAAAGGCAATACTGATTTAGCGCTTTCACTAAAAGGAAAATATATTGAGTCAACAAATCAAAAACCCGATTTGGCTTTTAATATGAAAATCAGAAAAGGAGTAATAAATCATAGCGAAGCTCCATTTCCAGTATCCAATATTTTTTTAAATTTTGATACTAAATTGCCCTCATTGGACACCGAAAAGTTGAAAGTAACAATAGATTCTATCTTTTTTAATGTTGATAAAGATTATGTAAAAGCCATTATCAAAACGGAAGGAATGTCTACATTAAAAATGGATGCCCGAATTAATTCCAAAATTGATTTAGCCGAGATGGATAAAGCTTTCGGTTTGCAAAATATGGACTTAAAAGGGGTCTTTACTATGGACATTAAATCTAAAGGAATTTATGATAAAAAAAGTGGTAAAATTCCAGTAACCGAAGGTTCAATTTCCTTTAAAAATGGCTTTATAAAAACAGATTATTACCCTAACGCAATACAAAAAATTAATGTTTTAGCCACGATAGTTGATAAGCAAGGTTCTCTTGATGACTTGAATATCAACATAACACCAGCTTCGTTTGAATTTGAGGGAAATCCATTTTATGTTAATGCTAAATTGAATAATTTTGAAAATATTAACTATGACATCAAAGCCAAAGGCGAACTTGATATTGCCAAAATCTACAAAGTGTTTTCCCAAAAAGGATTGGAATTAGAAGGATATATCAATGCGGATGTTTCTTTCAAAGGATCACAAAATGACGCTATGAATGCTCGCTATAATAAGTTGCAAAATAGCGGAATATTGAAATTAAAAAATATCAAAACCACGTCGGAGTACTTGCCACAACCATTTATCATCAAAGAAGGGATATTTGTTTTCAACCAAGACAAAATGAAATTCAACAATTTCTTGGCCACTTATGGGCAATCCGATTTTAAGATGAATGGTTATCTACAAAACGTTATCGATTTTGTATTAACCAACAAAGCTATTTTAAAAGGAAATTTTACTCTCCATTCAAATTTTATAAATGTAGATGAGTTTATGTTTAATGCTACTCCTCAAATTTCTGCGACACCTGTTTCAGTTGATGGAAATGAATCAAAAAATACTGAAGTGCCAACTCAAACTTCCTCAGGGGTTGTCGTTATTCCTTCTAATTTTGATTTGCAATTTAATGCTACAGCCAATAAAATCAATTTTGAAGGTTTAGCTATTGACAATTTAAAAGGAAAAATGAAAATCAATCAAGGAAAATTAGAGCTTAGAAAGTCGGGATTTGATTTGATTGGAAGTAATGTTCTCATGGATTTGGTTTATGGAAGTCAATCTACGGAAAAAGCATTTTTTGATTTTAGAGTGGATGCCAAAGAGTTTGATATAAAACGTGCTTATAACGAAATAAAAATGTTCCGAGAAATGGCTTCTGCTGCTGAAAGTGCCGAAGGAATTATATCGTTAGATTATAAAGTAGCAGGAATTCTCGATGGAAATATGTCGCCTATTTATCCTTCATTAACTGGTGGTGGAACACTATCCGTGAAAAATGTAAAAATGAAAGGATATAAAATGTTTGGAACGGTAAGTAAAAAAACGGGTAAAGATGCCATGGCAAATCCTGATTTATCAAAAGTAGATATCAATACCAAAATAAAAAATAATATTATCACTATTGAACGCTTCAAATTCAAAGTGGCAGGTTTCCGTCCAAGAATTGAAGGAACGACAAGTTTTGATGGCAGATTAAATATCAAAATGCGTTTGGGATTACCACCATTTGGTCTTCTTGGAATTCCACTTAAAATAACTGGAACGCAAGATAATCCAATAGTTAAAATGGGTAAAGAAACAAAAGATTTAGAAGAAACCGAATACGAAGGTGATGTGCCACAACCATTATCTACTGAACCTAAACCGCAATAATTTTCATTTGTCGTTTGAAAATAATATCTAAAGCGATACCTTATCTTTGTTAAAATAAACTTTTACTATTGTCTATGAATAATGCAGTTGCTGGATTTTCTAAATTATCTAAAGAAGAAAAAATCAATTGGATTGCCAACGAATATTTCGCCAATCCATCAGAAGCTATTGCCACGATAAAGCAATATTGGAACAACGATTCTAAATTGCAGCAATTGCACGATGAATTTATCGAAAACACCATCACTAATTTCTATTTACCAATGGGAATTGCGCCTAACTTTTTAATCAACGGAAAATATTATTCGGTACCCATGGTGATTGAGGAAAGTTCGGTTGTGGCTGCAGCAGCTAAGTCAGCAAAGTATTGGAGTACACGTGGTGGATTTAAAGCCACCGTTTTGAATACCGAAAAAATTGGGCAAGTTCACTTTATTTTCAAAGGAGAAACAGCTAAACTTCAATCGTTTTTCAATGCTACAAAAGATAACATTATCGCTTCCACACAAAGCATTACCAAAAACATGCAAAAACGTGGCGGAGGAATTCTTTCTTTAGAACTTAGAGATAAAACAACTGAATTAGAAAATTACTATCAATTGCATGTTACGTTTGAAACCAAAGACAGCATGGGTGCTAATTTTATCAACTCGTGTTTGGAACAATTAGCCAAATCTTTAAAAAAAGAAGCACAAAATTATCCCGATTTCACTGAAGTCGAAAAAGACATTACTATCGTGATGAGTATTTTGTCAAATTATGTTCCCAATTGTATTGTTCGTGCTGAAGTTTCTTGTGCAGTGGAGGACTTAGCCGAAAACCTGCCTGCCGTTAGGCAGGGAAAATTCAATAATCCACAAGAGTTTGCCGAGAAATTTGTGCAAGCTGTTCGCATTGCTGAGATTGAACCTTACAGAGCTGTTACCCACAACAAAGGAATTATGAATGGCGTTGATGCTGTAGTTTTAGCAACCGGAAATGATTTTCGTGCCATAGAAGCTGGTGTTCATGCTTATGCTTCTCGAAATGGAAAGTATTCCAGTTTGTCTCATGCCAAAATTGAAAACGGAATATTCACCTTTTGGATGGAAATCCCATTGGCATTAGGAACTGTTGGCGGTTTGACTTCTTTGCATCCATTAGTTAAAATGGCATTAGAAATACTAGGAAAACCTTCTGCTCCAGAGCTAATGCAAATCGTGGCGGTAACCGGTTTAGCGCAAAACTTTGCCGCTTTGCGTTCGTTAACCACAACCGGAATCCAAGAAGGACACATGAAAATGCATTTAAATAATATTTTAAATCAATATCAAGCCACATCAGAAGAACGAAAAGCGATTGCCAAATATTTTGAAAACAATACTGTTTCTCATGCATCTGTAGTAGAATTGATTGAAAATTTAAGAAAATAATCTTTTGACACAAACTTTTTATAGCAACGGAAAACTCCTCATCACAGGAGAATATGTAGTGCTTGATGGCGCAAAAGCTTTTGCATTACCTACAAAGTTTGGACAAAATTTAATCGTTGAGGAAGCGACTGATGAACACATTCATTGGATAAGTTTTGATAGTGATGGCAGCATTTGGTTTGAAGATTCTATTCCGTTTTCATCCATTTCTAGAAAAGAGCGTTTTGATGATTTCGCATCTATTAAAAATACCTTAATCGAAATTTTGCATGAAGCTTTTTTAATGAATAGTGATTTTATATCTAAAGGAAAAGGATATAAAATTAAAACAGAATTGACTTTTCCTAAATTATGGGGTTTAGGGACATCTTCTACCTTAATTAACAATATTGCGCAGTGGTTGCAAATTGATGCCTTTGAGCTACTGAAAAGAAGTTTTGGAGGCAGTGGTTATGATATAGCTTGCGCTCAAAACAACACCGGGATTTTATACCAATTGGTAGATGAAAAACCGAAAGTAGAAATTATTGATTTTACTCCGGATTTTATAAATAAAATCTTTTTTGTTTACCTCAATAAAAAGCAAAATAGTAAAGCAGCCATAGCTTCATATTATAACAAGATTGGTGATGTTCACAAAACCATTCCTGCTATTAATAAAATTACCAAAAGAATTGTCGAAGCTTCTCATCTCAAAGATTTTGCTTTGGCATTAGAAGAACACGAAATAGTACTCAGCAATATACTAGAATTGCCCACAGTTAAAGAAGCACTTTTTCCTCATTTTGACGGAGTGATAAAAAGTCTTGGTGCTTGGGGTGGCGATTTTGTAATGTGTATTTCAAAAGAAAACCCAACGGAGTATTTTAAAGAAAAAGGGTTTGAGATTGTGGTGCCTTATAGTGAGATGATATTATAAAAAAACCCTGTCTCGTTTCTTAACTAGACAGGGTTTTTTTAATTAGTTTGATTTATTAATAAAAATCAGCTCTGTTATCTTGAATATCTGCATCATCTTTCAGGGCTTGTAGAAATCTTCCAGCATTGCCCACAGCTTGTGGTTTTAATTTAGTCACATAGTCCGTATATTTTGGTAATGCAGGGGCTTTGGTCACTACTTTAGTTGAAATTACATATACGCCTGAGTTTCCTTCAATTGGTTTAGAAACTACACCTGCTTTTGATGAGAAAGCTGTTCCAACTACTTTTGGTTCAAATCCTGCTCCAGGAACATTAGGGTTTTCTATAGTTAAGTCTATAGCGTTCGTTACGGTTACTTTATTTGAAGCTGCAATAGCTGCCAATGAAGTACCATTCATTTTTGCTTTAATTTTTTCAGCTTTCTTTTTATTCTTTAAAACGGGTTCTACTTGAGGTCTTCCTTCTTCAACGGCCATTAATCCTTTTTCGTTTATTTTTTTCAATTTAGCAATCACATGGCCAACGTTTACAATTTCAAAACGTTTTACACTACCTATTTTGGTTCCACTTTCAAAAGCCCATTTCACAATTTGTCTTTGATTGTTAACAGAGCCAAAGTTCTCATCAATAGCTTTAACTCTAACAGATGGATTTACAGTCAACTTCATTGTTTTGGCTAAAGCAGCAAAATCTTTAGTAGCTGCATCCATTTCAAATTTGGTTGCTTGGGTATATGTTTTATCATTAGTAGCTTCTGATGGCTCAATTTTTTGAGCAATAGTCGCTAATTTTACAGCATCTTGCTTGTCAGTAACATTAATAATATGGTACCCAAATTCGGTTTCTACTAAACCAATTTTTCCAATAGGATTATTGAACACAAAGTCATTAAATGGTTTTACCATTTGCCCGGGTGCAAAGTATCCTAAATCACCACCTTGTTGTGCAGATGAGTCATCAGAATTTGACATTGCCAAAATCATAAACATAGATGGATTAGCTAAAGCTTGAGCGAGTAAACCTTCTGCTTTTGCTTTGGCTTGTTCTTTTGTTCTTTTTTCTTTTTTATTCGGAACTTGTGTTCCTTCCCAGCTAATTAAGATGTGGCTTGCTTTTGATTTTGCGCCTGCTTTTCTTCCCAAGGATTTAGAAATACAGTAATAATTATTGTACATATAAGGTCCATAAATAGCACCAGTAGGTAAATTAAATAATTGTTCTGCATTTTCTGCTGGTAAATCTTGTTTGGCTACATAAGTTGAGTCAAAAGGAATGTCAGAATTCATGTTTACAAACTCAGCGTTGTTTGTAACAGATTGAAATCCTGGAATAGTATCATTTTTACCTGTTTCTGAATTGTAACGTACACTTGGTAACAATAGTGCATCTACATTTTTCTTGATTTCGGCTTCGTCTTGTGCAGATGGTTTTTCTTCAATAAGCACATAATCCAACTCACGAGATTCTTCCGATTTGAATTTCTTTTCTTTAGTTTTCATGTAAGCAACAATCTCGTCATCAGAAATTTTTACATCGCTATCTTTAATACTTGAGAAAGGAACAGCAACAAAATCAAAAGTAACTTTGTTGGTTTCTGCTTCATATTTCATTTTCCCTTCGGCTTCAGTAGTATACATCGCGCCTTTTACCAAGGAATTGTAGATCTGATACTTGGCATTAAGTTCAGCATCTTTTTCTCTTTCTTTCAACATTTGAATCCCTTCAGGATTTGATTTGAAATACTCTTTGAATTTGTTCAAGTCAAATTTTCCGGCAGCATTTAAAAACAGTTGGTTTTGACCAATATTTGGGTCTGCTTTGAAAACTTCAATTATGTGTTTTTCGCCAACACGCAATCCTAATTTTTCGAATTCAGCTGTAAGCAATGCAATGTTTACTTCTTGATTCCAAACTTGATTTGAAGCTTGTAAAGCAGTCATGCTTTGACCATTTTGTGAATTCTTTTCAGTATTTGCAACTTTTACTCTAAATTCTTCAAAAGAAATATCTTTTCCATTTACACTTCCTACTTCTTTAGAGAAACTTTTCATACCGCTACTAAATAAATCTTGCACGACAAAAGCCAATAAAGCAAAACCTATAGCCAATAAAAGTAAACCCGAACGTTTTCTAATTTTTGATAAAACTGCCATTTCTATTCTTATTAATTTTTATTTCAGTTTGCGAAAATACAATTATATGTGAAATAATAATACTCACATCCTTATAATTTCATATATTTTTTGATTTTTTTTTGGAAATTAATCCAATATAGTCATTTTTACCAACTCAATTTTTTTGTTAGTAGCTTCTTCAATTAAAAATTGAAAATTTCCTATGGTTATTTGACTGCCTTTTTGTGGAATTTCTTTAGAAAAATCGACAATAAAACCTCCCAAAGTACTATAAGAATCAGTATCGGGGATATTCAATTTGTATTCTTCATTCAGATATTCAACATCCAATCGGGTAGAAAACAAATAGGTGGATTTGTCAAGTTGGTTTTCGATTAAAGATTCCACAGAGTCGTGTTCGTCTTCTATTTCTCCAAAAAGTTCTTCTACAATATCTTCCATAGTAATTATTCCAGAAGTCCCTCCATATTCATCTAAAACCACAGCCACACTTTTTCTTTTTTTGGTAAGCAAATTCATGGTGTCTTTAATAAAAACCGTTTCGGGAACAAATTCAACGGGTATCATTACAGACTTTATGGTTCTTGGTTTTTTGAATAGTTCAAAGGAATGAATGTAGCCTACAATATCATCAAGTGTATTGTGATAAACTAAAATTTTAGAATAACCTGTATTAATAAATAACTCTCTTAATTCCACTACTGAACTATACAATTCAACGGCCACTAACTCTGTTCGAGGTGTCATAATGTCTCTTGCTTTTACACCTGAAAATTCTAAAGCATTTTGAAAAATTTGAATTTCAGAGTCAATGTTCTCGTGGTCATCTATTGAATTCATCTGCTCTGAAATATAATTGCCTAATTCTACTTTACTGAAAGAAAGGGTAATTTGATCGCCTTCGGTTTTAAAAAATTTCTTCAACACAAAATCAGATATTCCAAGTAATGTAGACGAAATAAAGTAAAATAATTTGTAGAAAAAATAAGCTGGTAGCGCAAAAAATTTGATAAAACTATTAGCATAAATCTGAAAAAACACTTTGGGTAAAAATTCAGAAGTTATTAAAACTATCAAGGTTGAAATAGAAGTTTGAAGCAATAAATTAGACAAATCGGTGAAATGACAACCCAAATTTCTGAACCAATTCATTAATAAATCGCCCATAAAGAAACCATAAACTACCATAGCAATGTTATTGCCAACTAGCATTGTAGCAATAAATTTAGAAGGATTTTTAGTAAGCTTTGTCAGTATTTTTGAAATAAAATCGTCTTGTTTTTTTTCGATTTCAAGATAGATTTTGTTGGAGGAAACAAAAGCTATTTCCATTCCAGAAAAAAATGCGGAAAGTATCAAACACAGAATGATTATTCCGATTTCCATGGATTAAGGTTTTTTATTGCGCTCTTCAAATTTTTTGGCATATTTTCCTCTAAAGAAGAACATAAATATACAAACAGCAGCAAAAATTCCACTAATGATTGTGTTGTTGGTTTCTCCTTCTTGGTATTTTTGAAAAGCGTCTATTGCAAAAAGGACTGCTGCAATCAAGTAAGCGTATTGGGTAAATTTTAAATAGTTCATAATTATTCTGATTGGACTTCTCCTGATACTTTTTGAGAGTTTACTCTTTTGAAGTCTTTACTAAAATCAATTCCTTCACCATAAGAAACTCCTTTTGGAGATGTAAATTTAAACTTTTTTTCGGTAAAAAACCATTCATTTTTTTGGTCATAATACAATTGCTCAGTTTCCAACAGATCACCGTTTTGATTGGATATCTTCACTTTTCCTTGTAAATCTATAATACTAGTGGCTTTGTGAGAAACAGCATAAGCAGCATCTATATAGGTTTCTTTGCCATTTTTATCATATAGTATAAGGTGTATTCCATTCGGAAACTCAGTGTATGGAAATTCAACCGTAGCATAGTCAAGCATTTTTGGACTAATTAAATTGGCTGTAATTCTACCTGAGTCTGTATATTTTAAGTTAATTGAATCAGCATCGCCACTGGGAGCAAATTCAGAAACCCCCATTTTTTGGACGTCTTTGAAATTACTTTCGCAGGAAAGAATGGTGAGGCAAAAAAATATCGCAAAGAAAAAAGGAATATTATTTCTAAATACGGATTTCATTATTTAGACGGAAAAGTAACGGTTTCATTAATCCAACAACCAATGTTTAATGATTTTCCATTCATTTTTGCTTTTTTAATTTCGTCTTCAGTTAACGATTGTGAAGCATAGTTAGCCGCCATTTTATCTGCCGTTGGTTGTAATTTTGGGTCCGTTAAATTCGCCTTTTTTAGGGTTTGAATGGCTAAATAAACAACTGCTTTTTTTTCAAAATCTGTTTTTCCACATTCCTCTTTACTTGAAGCATAAAGCTCTGCTAAAAACAAATAGGCTTTCCCCATTTTTGGTTCAAAGCTAATAGCTTTGTTTAAATATTCTTTTGATTTTGCTTTTTCGCCACTCACTAAACCGGTAGCCAATGTATAATAAATAGTTGCTTTTTCAATGGGATTGGTTTGCAATTGTGCCGATTCTTCATAAAAACGAATTGCTTCTGGGAATTTTTTTTGCTTCAACGAAGCTAATGCCATGAAGTAAGCCGATTGGGGAGTAACTTGTAAAGCATACAATTTTTCAGCCATAGTGTTGAATATTGGTTTAGCACTACATTTTCCAGAAAGATTGTTTAAAGCAGCTGATAACCAAGCTATATTTTCTTGATTTGTTTCATATTTTTTTTCATAAAAAGCACTTAAATTATCACAGCTTGTTATGTCTTTTGCCAAAGCATTTATTCCGCGTTGAGCTGTTTTATAATCCTCTATATTATCGGGATGCGAAATTTGTAATTGAGAAAGTAACGAATTTACCAAAGTGTATTTTTCAAGAACCACATCTGTAGCAATTTTTATATCAGCTGTCTTGTATTTTTCAATATACAAGCTGAAATAGAGATAAATAGCATTGGCATTAGTGATGCTATTTGGAGCGTGTAAAAAACCACTTTCAAGCAAACCGAAGATTTCTTCTTTTGCATCAATTTTATTATCATATAAAACCATGGCTTTATTTACTTCAAAATCACGGGTAGATGAAGGGAAATTTTTATTGTATTGGTCATACAATTTCATTTTATCACGAACCAAAGCAGTTTTTTCTTCATCATTAAAAGCATTATCAATTTTATATTGAAGAATAGAAAAACCATCAGTATAGATTGTTTCATTTTCTTTTGGGCAATTTTTTTTCACTTCGCCCCAAAGTTCAAAAGTTTCAGCTATTTTTTTTGCCTTGTAAAGTTCTTGGTATGCTAAAGTTTTTGATACGCATTCAAACTTTTGTGCAACTCCACTTGTAAAGAAAAGAATACAAACAAAAGAAAAAATAGTTTTCATACATGTAAAATTTATTTGTTGTTTGTCACATAACCGTCTGCCCACAGGCAGGTGGTATTGCCTTTATATTGAATAGTATTTTTTTTACAACAATTTATTAGTGGCGATATTAAAACTAAGGTTTTTAATCAAACTTACGTTTAACGAACCATCTATCATTAAATGATAATCCAACAACAAAGTTGATATAGTTTTCTTCTACTAAGTTATTATATTTTGTGCCTCTTTTACCGATTTCAACAGCAATATTAATATTTGAAAAAGTGCCATTTATAGGCAAACCTAGGCCAAAAGTTCCAGCAAAATCAGTAATTGACTTATTTTGAATAACTAAACCTGTGTTTTCATAACGCAATCCAGCTCTATAGGTAACTCTTTTGAAATAATTGGAATAAGAATTATAATTTGGAATATAATAACCACCAATGTTATAACGCACTGTATTTTCAAAAAAGGCATCATCTATATCGTTAAATCGATTTGACATTACACTGTTTTCAATTAAAGAGATTTCACCACCAATTAACCAATTTTTCACTCTTCCATAACCAGTACCAAAGGTTAATTTTGATGGGATTTTAATATTGGTGTCTTCCACATCAATATCCTCAGATTCAATAACTCCAACAGCGCCTGAATTTAAAAATTGAATAATTTCAATACTTCGTGCATTGTTGAGTTTCATTTCGGATTGAGGGGTGTAAGTTAAGCTACTGAAGAAAGAACGATTGCCTTTGAGTTTTGTTTGATAGGTCATCCCAAAATCGGCATTTAATCCTTGTAAGTTTGAATTATTTTTCTCACGCGTCCCATATTGAACGATGTTTATAAATCTCAAACTTGTTGTTTCAATCGTTCCAAAATTGTATTGAATATCTACACCAATATTAATTTTTTTGGTCAATTGATAAGCTGCGCCAGCAAAGACTCTAGTAACACCACCAACACCACCATATCTTGAAAAAACAGGAGTTGCGTCTGAGGAAAGATTTTGAATTTTATATCCAACAGAGGAATAGGGATAAAGTGCAATTGCGAAACCCAGTTTACCAGCAGGAATACCAACAGCAAAATAATCGAGCGTAGTACGTTTAGATCTTTGTTCTTGGGTTTCTGTTTTATAATTAGTTGTGTTATAAGTTCCTGCAACGCCAAAAGTGGTATATTTAAGACTAGCTAATTGAGCGGGATTTTGAAAATTTATGTGAATACTATCAGGGAAAACAGAAATTCCTCCCATGGCACGAGTATCAACTGTACCTTTAAATCTTATATCGCCAATTCCATAAAATGAATAAGCTGACGATGTTCCTTCTTGTGCTAAAGTAGTAAATGAAATTAGTAAACATAAGCTTACTATAATTTTTTTAATCATTTTTGATTGTATTGAAAAGTTTGGTTCAAACTTTCAAGCAGAAAATTTGAATTGGCAAAGATGGTATTTTTTAATCGTTTAGCCAAAAAATCTGCATCTCCTCCCGTTAAAATTATGATAAATTTAGCGTATTGGTCTTTGTACTGTTCGATAAAACCATCTATTTCAAAAATTACTCCATTAACAACACCAGAGTGAATAGACTCTTGAGTTGAATTTCCAATAGATTTTTCGGGATATTTTTTGGTGAGTAAAGGTAATTTTGCTGTATGTTGGTGTAAAGCTTCGTAGCGCAATCTTATTCCGGGAGAAATGGCTCCACCAAGATAGTTGTTTTTAGAATCAATAAAATCATATGTAATACAAGTTCCTACATCAATTACCAATCTATTTTGACTTTTAAATTGTAAAACGGCACCAGCTGCCAAAATCATTCTATCAATACCAAGAGTATCTGGCGAAGCGTACAAATTATGAAATGGGAACTTACTGTCATTTGTAATGAAGATTACAGAAACTTTATTTTCATAAAATAATACATCTTTTTTTTCAATTTTTCCAACGGAAGCTACAATTATAGTAGTTATCTTTGGATGTAATTGTAAAAGAATACCAATTTGTGACTGCAACTGGTCATTATTGAAATCTAGTTGCTCTAAAAGTATATTTTTTTCAAATATACCCGCTTTAATTCTTGTATTTCCAACATCAATGGCTAAAAGCATATATCGGTTTTTGATAGGGCTAAGGTACAAATAGTTTTTTTTTAGTATTTGTTTTGGATAAATTAAAAATCCTCCTATATTTGCACCCGCATTAAAAAGGTACCTTAGCTCAGTTGGTAGAGCAATGGACTGAAAATCCATGTGTCCCTGGTTCGATTCCTGGAGGTACCACAAAAAAGCCCATCGCTTATAAGTAGATGGGTTTTTTGTTATCT
This sequence comes from Flavobacterium sp., assembly GCA_020403245.1. Classification (GTDB taxonomy): domain Bacteria; phylum Bacteroidota; class Bacteroidia; order Flavobacteriales; family Flavobacteriaceae; genus Flavobacterium. The sequence continues at coordinate 178,749 of JADBYA010000009.1, forward strand.
TTATAAAATGCATTTTATATACATACTTTTCTCAAAAACAACTAACAAATTTTATGTTGGCGAAACTGATAATATTGAGATAAGACTATCAAAGCATAATCAGCATTCTTATGAAGGATCTTTTACTAAAATTGCAGCTGATTGGAAAGTTGTTTTGTTGTTCCCATGTGTGTCAAGAGAACAAGCTATTCGACTAGAAAAATTTATAAAGAATATGAAAAGTAAAGTTTTCATTCAAAAATTGATTATTAATCCTGAAATATTAAAAGATATCATTTCAAAAAACAAATTTTAATCCATGTGTCCCTGGTTCTCCCGTCCCGAAGCTTCGGGATCGGGACTGGAGGTACCACTTAAACCCATCGCTTATAAGTAGATGGGTTTTTTGTTATTTAGGGATTTTAAAGTCAAAATACTTTCGAAACTGTATTTATCATAAAAAATGTGTGGTTATTTATAAATTTTTCACTAAAATTGACAGTTTTTAAAATCAAAATTTTCAATGAAATCAAAACTTGCATTCGTTCTATTTTTATTTGTCTGCTTTTCAGCAGTAGCGCAACAAAAACTCTCTGTAGAAGAAATATATTCAGGTGTTTTTAGACTTGAAACCATGGATGAATTATTCGCCATGAAAAATACTAATCAATATACTGTGCTCAATTTCGATCGAGCTACACGAAGTTCACAAATTGATTTGTATGATTTTGCCACATTAAAAAAAGTAAACACAATAATTGACACAAAAAGCTTTCCTGAACTTGCAGATGGAATTGATAGTTTTATTTTTAGCAAAGATGAGAAACAAGTACTGTTGGCCAATAATTCTAATCAAATCTTCCGTTATTCCTTTGCTGCCAATTTTTTTCTGTACAACCTAGAGACAAAAAAGTTGACCAAAATACTTGAACAAGTGCAACAACCAACATTTTCACCAGATGGCACTAAAATTGGTTTTGCTAAAGAAAATAATCTATTCATCTATGATATTGCTTCCCAAAAAACTACTCAAGTTACAACCGATGGTAAAAAGAACAGCATCATAAATGGTATTACGGATTGGGTTTACGAAGAAGAATTAGCTTTTGTGAGAGCTTACGATTGGAGCGCCGATAGTAGAAAGCTTGCCTTTATTCGTTTTGACGAAACTGAAGTTCCAGAGTTTTCAATGAACATTTTCAAAAAAGAATTGTACCCAACAGTAGAAACATTCAAGTATCCAAAAGCGGGTGAAAAAAACTCTAAAGTTTCTCTAATACTATATGACATAGCTTCCAATAGTTCAAAAGCTATTGATTTAAGTAATTACAAAGATTTTTATATCGCTAGAATGAAATGGACTAACGATGCCAATGTACTTTCTGCTCAAATATTAAACCGTCATCAGGATAATTTAGACTTGCTTTTTATTGATGGAACAACGGCAATTTCAAAAGTGGTTTTAAACGAAAGAGATAAAGCATATATTGATGTGACGGATAATTTAACTTTTTTAAAAGACAACAGTTTTATCTGGACATCAGAAAAAGATGGCTTCAATCACATCTATTTATATGACAAAACAGGAAAGCTGAAAAACCAAGTCACCAAGGGCAATTGGGAAGTGACGGCTTTTTATGGTTTTGACGAAAAAAATAAAACGATCTACTATCAATCGGTAGAAAACGGTTCAACCATTAGAGATGTTTATAAAATAGGATTGGATGGTAAAAACAAAGTGAAATTATCACAGCAAGTAGGAACAAACAGCGCTACTTTTAGTCCAAACTTTCAATTTTTTATCAACTCTTTTTCCAGTTCAAGTCAACCGACAATCACTACTTTAAACAGCACCAATGATGGCAAACAAATCCAATCCATTATTGATAACAAAACCTTAGCCGAAAAAGTAAAAAAATACAATCTACCAACCAAAGAATTCTTTGAACTCACTACTGACAAAGGCAACAAACTTAATGCCTGGATGATAAAACCAACCGATTTTGATGCCAATAAAAAATATCCCGTTTTTATGTACCAATATTCCGGACCAGGAAGTCAACAAGTAGATAACAAATGGAATACGGCAAATGATTATTGGTTTATGATGCTGGCACAACAAGGGTATATTGTCGCTTGTGTGGATGGAAGAGGAACTGGATTTAAAGGCGCAGCTTTTAAAAAATGTACACAAAACCAATTAGGGAAATTGGAAGTAGAAGACCAAATAGATGCTGCCAAAGTCATAGGAAACTATTCCTATGTTGATAAAACAAGAATTGGTATATTTGGCTGGTCTTATGGTGGATTTATGTCGAGTAATTGTTTGTTTAAAGGTGCTGATGTATTTAAAATGGCCATTGCTGTTGCTCCAGTAACCAACTGGCGTTTCTACGATAGCATTTATACAGAGCGCTATTTACAAACCCCGCAAGAAAATGCAAGTGGTTATGATGACAACTCGCCTATCAATTTTGTGTCAAAATTAAAAGGCAATTTTCTTTTAATACATGGTAGCGCGGATGATAATGTTCACGTTCAAAACAGTATGCAAATGATAGAAGCGCTAGTTCAAGCTAACAAACAATTTGATTGGGCTATTTATCCTGATAAAAATCACGGCATTTATGGAGGAAAAACTAGAATTCAATTGTACAACAAAATGACTACTTTTATCAAAGAGAAATTGTAAATCAGTTATGCATTTAGTAACTATTCAAGATAAAATATATGAAGTAAATGGCATTAAAGTAATGCTTGATTTTGATTTAGCAGAACTTTATGAAGTTGAAACACGTGTTTTGAATCAAGCGATTAAAAGAAATATCGATAGTTTTCCTGAGGATTTTATGTTTAGGTTGACAAAAGAAGAATGGGAAGAAATGACTGCATCGTCAATGTTTACGTTGATGCCATCACAAACTGTGATCGCATCTAAAAGAAATAAGAGCGCACCACCCTATGCTTTTACCGAACATGGAGTAACAATGCTAGCAAGTGTTTTGAGAAGCCCAAAAGCAAGAAAAATGAACATTGCAATTGTAAGAGCTTTTGTAGCGTTAAGAAGAACACTTTTGAATACAGAAAATTTACAAATCCAAATTAAAGATTTAGAAAGTAAATATAATAGTCAATTTGAAGATATCTTTGAAGCAATTCAATTTTTAATGACAGAAAACAAAGAAATTCAAACTCAAAAAGAAAGAGTGAAAATTGGATTTAAAAAATAAAGAATTAGATTTAAAAAAGAAAATTATAATTAACCAAAACAAACAAAAACTAACATTATGAGCGAAACAGCTGTAAAAACAGGACATCCAAAAGGACTTTGGGTACTATTCGGAACCGAAATGTGGGAACGATTCAATTTCTATGGAATGCGAGCAATCTTAACCTTGTTTATGGTGAATTCGTTGATGATGAAAGAAGAAGAAGCATCAATAATTTATGGCGGATTTCTTGGCCTTTGTTATTTAACACCAATGCTTGGAGGATTTATTTCTGACCGTTTCTTTGGAAACAGAAATTGTATCATGATTGGGGGAGTAATGATGGCAATTGGACAGTTAATGTTGTTTTTTAGTGCGAGTGTTTTTAGTACAAATTTAAGCTTAGCAAATACCTTAATGTGGATTGCATTAGGGGTAATAGTTTTTGGGAATGGTTTTTTTAAACCAAATATTTCATCAATGGTTGGAAGTTTATATCCAAAACAAGAAAAATCTAAATTAGACACTGCTTTCACAATTTTTTACATGGGAATTAATATTGGTGCTTTTTTAGGTCAGTTTATTTGTCCACTTATTGGTGATGTAAAAGACTCAGGCGGAATTAGAGATATTCATGCTTTCAAATGGGGTTTTTTGGCAGCATCAATCGCTATGATTATTGGAACGGCTATTTTCTTTTTCTTAAAAAATAAATATGTTGTAACCCCAGAAGGTAAAGCAATTGGTGGTGTTCCATCTGGAAACGATGCCGGAGATTATGAAGAAGGAGAATCGCAAAAAGCAGAGTTTTCTATGAAATCAATCATCACTGCAATTGCAGTTTTTGCGGTTGTATTCTTTATCTTTAATTATTTTACAGAAGGTGAAAATGTGGTTAAAATATACATTTACCCATTTATTTATGCAAGTGGAGTTTCACTAGCAACATTGATACTATTGGATAGCACTTTGACAAAAGTAGAAACGCAACGCATTTGGGTAATTTATATCATGTCGTTCTTTATTATTTTCTTTTGGGCCGCTTTTGAACAAGCAGGTTCTTCTTTGACTTTCATTGCCGATAACCAAACGGATAGAACTTTTCTCTTTGGTTGGCAAATGCCAGCTTCTATGGTTCAAATTTTTAATGGATTGTTTGTCGTTATTTTTGCCTTTCCATTCAGTGTTCTATGGGATAAATTGAGAGCGAAAAATAGAGAACCACTTTCTACAGTAAAACAATCTATAGGTTTATTATTAATTGCAGTAAGCTATTTCATCATTGCTAATAACGTAAAAGATCTGGGAAACTCAGGTTTGCTCGCAATTAAATGGTTGATTTTATTATATCTAATTCAAACGTTTGCAGAATTGTGCTTATCTCCAATTGGATTATCTTTAGTTGGTAAATTAGCTCCAAAACGTTTTGCTTCACTGGCTTATGGTGTTTTCTTTATTTCTAGCGCCGCAGGTTATGCTTTGTCAGGAACTTTAGGTTCAATTCTTCCTCCAACTGGCGACAAATATCTTGCTGCTGAGAAACAAAATATTAATTTTAAGGCAATTTTAGACGAAGAAAAGATAGCAAATGGAGCAGAATTGTTTACATTGGCAAAATTAAATCTAGCAAAAATTGATAAGGAAAAAGCAAAAGAGTTAAAATTAGATATTGATAAAAAGATAAAAAATATCGCTGAATATAAAAATCAGAAAGAGATTGCAATTAAAAAACAAAAAGAGTTTGTCAGTAATTTAACGGTTACAGATACAGCCTTTACTGCTCAAGAATTAGACATTATTAAGGAAAATAAAGTAATCAGTGTTTCGTATCCCAAATTTGCAGGATTTACAATCAAAACTTTATACGAATTCTTTATGGTGTTTGTTGTGCTTTGCGGAATTGCTTCTTTGATTTTATTTATACTAACCCCATTTATTAAGAAAATGATGCACGGAGTTAGATAATCATTTAAAAATATTTTTATAACTTACAAACCCACAAGAATTCCATGTGGGTTTGTTATTTAAAACTTAAACTATTATGTGGAAAAGTCATCCTAAAGCACTGCCTTATTTATTCTTGTCTGAAATGTGGGAACGTTTTGGCTACTATTTAATGATTGGAATTTTTACGTTATATCTTAAAGATGTCGAAGCTGGTTTTGCCATGACCGAAAAAGAAGCGTCCGATTTATACGGAACTTTTATTGCTTTAGTTTTCTTAACGCCTTTCATCGGGGGCTTAGTTGCCGATAGATATCTGGGATATAAAAAATCGATAGTTATTGGTGGTTTAATGATGGGTGCAGGTTATTTTATGATGGGAATTCATAGTTTGCCAATGCTTTATTTAGCCATGACTTTGGTAATTTTGGGTAATGGATTTTTTAAGCCTAATATTTCTACACTTCTAGGAAATTTCTACAACGAAGATCAATACGCAGCAAAGAAAGACGAAGGATACAATATTTTCTATATGGGAATAAATGTTGGTGCATTTATATGTAATTTCTTTGGTGCGGCATTACAAATTCTTTTAGGTTGGCAGTATGCTTTTATGGCAGCTGGAGTTGGAATGTTTATTGGTGTCATTGTATTCCTTTTCGGGACAAAACATTATGGAGACAAAACCGAGAAGAAAGGAATTCAGCAAGGCGATATGCCGTTTTCTAAAATTGTAATGTACATTTTAGTGCCATCAGTTGTATTTGGAATTATTGGTTGGTTGATAAAAGGGGTTCAGTCTGATATCAATTTAGATAGTTCCATTTTTGGTTCCGATAGTACCGATGCTTTTATTTTTGCTTGTCTTCCAGTGGTTTATTTCTATGGAAGTTTATATTTCAAAGCAAAAGTTGATGAGAAAAGACAAATAGGCGCATTGCTTTCTATTTTTGCAGTGGTCATTTTATTTTGGGCAGTGTTCAAATTAAACGGTTCAGCTCTCAATACGTGGGCAGACCGATATACAGATCGACAAGTAACCGGAACAACAGAAAAAGTATTTTCTACACTCGTACAATCTAAAGAAATAGAATACAAAAAAGCAGAGACCGAGTTATATGATGATAAATTCCGACTTCAAAAAGTAAATGGCGAAATTAAAAAAGTAGTCGACTATCCGGTTTATTTTAGAAATGCTTCAAAAGAAACATTACCACAAGACGGGAATACTATAAGCGTTTGGGTTACTAGTTTAAGTCAATCGATAAATCCGGGTTGGGTTATTATTTTAACACCATTGATTGTTGCCTTTTTTACCTATTTGCGCAGCAGAAAAAAAGAACCATCAACGCCAACAAAAATTGCTTTTGGATTATTAATTTCCGCTTTATCCGTATTGGTAATGGTTGCCGCAGTTCATATTGGAAATAATGGAACTGAGAAAGTTTCGGTGTGGTGGTTAGTCGCCAATTACGGTATTATTACAATTGGAGAGCTATTTCTGAGTCCGATGGGATTGTCAATAGTTTCTAAATTATCCCCAAAAAACATCACCGCTTTAATGATGGGCGGTTGGTTTTTAGCCACATCCATCGGAAATAAATTAAGTGGTGTTTTAGCTAGTATGTGGGATACATATGATGATAAAGCCAATTTCTTTTGGGTAAATTTTGGATTGTTGATGTTCGCAACAATACTTATGTTTGCTCTTGTAAAAAACTTAAATAAAGTAATGAAAGACCACGGAATTAATTAAATATGGGAGCAAAGTTTACTTTAGAACAAATACAAGATTTCAAAGGCAAATACCCTAAACAACTATGGCATTTATTTTTAGTTGAAATGTGGGAAAGGTTCACTTTTTATGGGATGAGAGCTCTACTAGCTTTATATATTTCGCATCTTGTTTTATCTGCCGATTATAATCCTTTATCAAAAGTTGAATTAGAATCTAAAAAAATAGAGTTTCAAAAACAAAATAAAGAAGAATTATCTCAAGGTCATCCTCGATATTATATTGAAACTTCTCAACAAAAATATAGAGACGAGGCAGAAAGTATTTCGAATAAAAAGTATGGATTAATTCAAGCTTTTATTTATGCAATGGCATTTGTAGGTGGAATGTTTGCCGATAAAATATTTGGTTTTCGCAAATCTGTTTTTTGGGGTGGAGTTCTAATGGCAATAGGAACATTTATTATGGCAATTCCTGGAGCATTTTCATTTTATCTCGGAATTAGTATACTTATTGTAGGTAATGGTTTTTTTAAACCAAATATTTCAACAATGGTTGGTTCTTTGTATAAAGATGATGACCCTCGAAGAGATGCGGGTTTTTCATTATTCTATTCGGGAATAAATATTGGAGCTTTGTTAAGCGGACTCACCATTGCTTACATAGGAACATCAGTTAGTTGGTCTTTAGGATTTGCTCTTTCTGGAGTTTGTATGTTAATGGGTTTGGGATTGTTCATGAAAACTCAAAAGCATTTGGGGCCAATAGGACTTCCTCCATTTCCTGAAAAATTATTTGAAAAATCAGCTTTCGGAATTTCTAATAATTTAGCTGTTTATCTAGGTTCTTTATTGTTTATTCCTTTTTTCTTTGTAATGGTTTATTATCCATTTGATATAGATTTTACATTTCTTTTCGGAAATTTAAAAGATGGGAATGGAATATTTTTGAAAGATAAAAATGGATATTTATTGCCTTATTTAGTTCAATTCAGTGACTTGTTTATGATTACAATTGCAATTATTATTTTAATCTATTTAGGAATAGTTTTATCAAAAGTTAAAAAAGAAGAATTCGGGAAATTACTTGTAGCAATCATTTTGATATTATTTTCTGCATTATTTTGGTCATTTTTCGAACAAGGAGGAGGTTCATTAAATTTCTTTGCTAATGGAAACGTTAATAATTTAGGTTTAAATATGACTCAAGTTAATAATTCAATTAATGCCCTTTGGGTTGTAGCTTTAGCACCATTGATTGGCTTTTTATGGATTTATTTAAGTAAAAAGAAATCAGAACCAAATACAATTGTAAAGTTTGGATTAGGATTTTTGATATTAGGATTAGGTTTTTTAGTGTTTTATTGGAGTAAATTTATTGCAACTCCTAATGGATTAACTCCTCTTTGGACATTCCTATTTGCCTATTTGGTTATAAGTGTTGGAGAATTATGCTTATCTCCAATTGGATTATCAATGATAACTAAATTATCTCCAAAAAGATTAACTGGGATGATGATGGGGACTTGGTTTTTAGCGAGTGCATATGGACAATATGGCGCAGGTTTAATTGGTGCTGCTTTAGCAAAAAGTGACACTATCGGAGAAAACTTAACTAATTCTCAAAAGCTTATTCAATACACAGATGGTTATCAAAGTATTGGATACATTGCAATTGGTGCTGGTTTTTTATTAATTCTAATATCACCACTATTAAAAAAATTAATGCAAGATGTAAAGTAGCAGCTATTGTTTGGTATTGTTTTTGATTATATTTGTAAAAAAAAAATATAATAGTCATGAAAAAATTAGCACTCACGTTATTCCTAGTTTTAGGGTCATTAACGATAAAAGCCCAAGGCTCGAGCCAAAGCGAACAGGCGAAGCAATTAACTTGGCAAACAGATATGAAGAAAGCGACAGAAATGTCTAAAAAGTCCAAAAAACCATTACTATTATTTTTTACAGGAAGCGACTGGTGTGGATGGTGTATTCGTTTACAGAAAGAAGTATTGAAGACTCCCGAGTTTGCAAAATGGGCAAAACAAAATGTAGTCCTTGTTGAATTGGATTTCCCAAGACAAACAACTCAAACACCAGAAATTAAAAAACAAAATATGGAATTGCAACAAGCTTTAGGAGTTAGAGGTTTTCCAACTGTATGGTTTGTTACTGCAACCAAAAAAGACGGTAAAGTAAACCTCGAACAATTAGGAAGCACTGGTTATGTTGCTGGTGGCCCAAGTGCTTGGTTGGCTGGTGCAGATGAAATTCTTAAAAATAAAAAATCATAACGATTTTAATTTATAATTTATAAAATCCCTTTTCATTGGTATTGTGAAAAGGGATTTTTTCTTTTCTACAAGTAGCTTCCCACATTCGAGCGTAGCTTTTATAATTTGAACCATCAACAACAACCTGTTCAGGTTTCCATTTGCTTAAAAGTCTTTTTAAATTAAGTTTAGGAGAATTAGTGATAATCAAAATATCAGGTTTAATTTTTTCAGAAAAAATACTAGAGCTGTCTATTATTAAAATCTTTTTGTTTTTAAAATAGAGTAGGTTACCTATGCTCTTTTTTGCTTTTATTTTGCAAAAATTTCCAACCAAATAAGATTGAATGGCTAAGTTGTCGTCAATAGTTTCCAATATACTATCATTACTCAATACGGTAACTAAGTCATTTTTCCTTTCGGTGATAATACTGTATTTTGTAGCATTGAAAACGATTAATTCATGAGCGTTTTCTGTTTTAAATTTGCTATAAATAAAGATCCATTGTAATAAAATGATACTGATTAATGTCAAAATTAGCGTTTTGAATTCTTTATTTTTAAACCAAAGAACACAGAAGATTATAACCAAATAGGAAGCAATGAGCATTTCCTTATTGAAAGAAATATTTTTGATAATAAAATCTTCAAAAGTAGCCACCCAATGAATAATAGAGTTCAAAAATTCAATCAAAAATTCCAAAGGTTTCACTATAAATAAAGGAACCACTCCAAAAATTGCGATGATAATAGCTATTAACCCGACTATCATAATGATGCCTAGCATTGGCAGAACGATAATGTTGGTAACAAAGAACAAACCCGGGAATTGATGGAAATAATAAATACTCAATGGCATAGCACCAATTTGAGCTGCTGTAGAAACAGTGACTATGTCCCAAATGTATTGGGCAATTTTATTTTTCGGATGCCAAATATTTGATAGTAAAGGTTGTAACCAAAGGATAAAAAACAAGGCCAAATAGCTCAACTGAAATCCTACATCAAATAAAAAAGACGGTTTCCATAGTAATATCAAGAAAATTGAAACGAGTAGTGTGTGAAAGATGTTTACCGTTCTTCTGAGGTGAATTCCAATGGCAACAAAAGAAAACATAGTAACAGAACGCACAACTGAAGCCGACAATCCAGCCAATATACCATAGGTCCAAAGAGAAATCAAAATGACGGCTAATTTCAGGATAGCATTCCTTTTAGAATTGGATAATGGTTTTAACAAAAAAGTAATAAACATCAATATAAAACCCACATGCAATCCAGAAACCGATAAAATATGAACTGCTCCAGCATATTGGTAATCTTTCAAAATTTCAGGAGAAATATCTTGTTGTTGGCCCAATAATAGGGCAATCAAGATATTGAGTTCCTCTTTTTTGAAATTAGAGAGCGTTAAGTTTTCAATAATTTTTGTTCTGAAATTTGAAAATTGGGACCAAATAGTTTTCTGTTTTCCAATTATTTTTATTTGGGTTTCATTGGCATAAACCTGAGCATAGATTTCTTGATTTTCTAGATATTTGCCATAATCAAATTGATTGGGATTGAAAGAACCTCTGTTTTTATATAGTTTCCCGATAACATTCAATTCAGCTCCAATTTTTATGCTGTCTATTTGATTTGGTTTTTTAATATTGAGAATTATCTTTCCAATACTTTGTTGTTTATCAACGCTTTTTATGGTAGCCGTATAGCGTGTGTTTTTTTTGGTTTTTTTTAATTTTTCATTGACGACCAAATTTATTAAATGGGGAGTTTCATAATCCTTCAGTTGATTGGTGTAATGAAGTGCTCTATACGTTTCTCTATGAATTACAGAGGTTGAAATTCCGAGTAAAAATGATGATAGTAATGCTGAAACGCCAAAAATAATTTTGAAATCATCTTTTTTTCTACTCATGAAATGAAAGAAAAGCAATAAGAGTAAACAAAGAAAAAGTCCACCAAAGATATAATTAGGGTGTGGTTTAAAAAATGGAAAACTTACTATTCCAAGAATGAAAGCAATAGATATTCTTGCCAGAGGAAATTGTAAGATTTTCATGCAATAAAATTACATAAAAATATTTTAATTAAGCAAGAAAATTATTCAAGAACTCGATTAATTTGCGCAAAAGTTCTTTGATAATATGGTTCTTTTATGGAAGAAATGACAACACCACTTTGTGTTGAAGAATGTATAAATTTGATTTCATCCTCAATTACTTCTACAACTATCCCAACATGGTTAATTCTTTTTTGACCTCTATTGATAAAGAAAATTAAGTCACCTTTTTTGGCGCTTTGCGGGTCAATTTTTATGCCAACTTCGGCCATTTCATGAGAAGAACGTGGCAATGTTAAATCAAATTTGATAAAAGTAGCATATACTAATCCAGAACAATCAAAACCATTTTTTGAAGTTCCTCCAGCACGATAAGTAACACCTAAATTATCCGAAGCAACATGTATTAATTGTTTAATAAGATAATTGTCATTTTCTTCATCAATAACAATATCATTTTCATTTTTATTGTTAAGGATTGTTTTCTTTTTGGGGTCAGTTTTTTTAGAATCTGAAGAAGTAACTTTTACTGTATCTATTACTAATAAATCATGAAAATCATTTTTTTTATTTAAAATAGATTTATTCAAACTGTTTGATGCAAATGAATTGCTCAAGCAAACAATCGAAAAAAGAGCTATTTTAATTATGTTTTTCATTCAAAAAATTTAGAATTTCAAAGATAGTATTTTTAAAACTAAAACCAATTATTTCAAATCTTTTAAGATTAATTTAGCAGTTTTTTCACTAGCTCCGATGCCACCAAGTTTTGATTCTAACACTTCATATTTTGCTAACAATGAGTTTCTGTAAGTAGAGTCTAATAGTTTAGAAAGTTCTTTTATTAAGTTCTCAGAATTACATTTTTCTTGTATCAATTCTGTAACTACTTCTTCGTTCATTATTAAATTAACTAACGAAATATATTTTAATGTAATAATTCGTTTGGCAATTTGATAGGAAGCCCAACTTCCTTTATAGCAAACCACTTCGGGCACTTTAAACAATGCGGTTTCAAGGGTTGCTGTACCAGATGTTACTAATGCTGCTGTAGCTATGCTCAATAAATCATATGTTTTATTAGAAACAAATTTAACATTTTTATTACTCAAAAATTTCTCGTAAAAATGATAGTCTTGGCTTGGAGCACCCGCAATTACAAATTGATACGCTGGAAAATCACTAACAATGCTAAGCATAACACTGAGCATTTTTGAAATTTCTTGTTTTCTACTTCCAGGAAGGATGGCTATAATTGGCTTTTCATCTAAATTATTGGTTTTTCTAAAGGAGTCCTCATCTGTTTTTTCACGGTTGTGAATGGCGTCTATTAGCGGATGACCCACAAAATCAACAGGAAAATGATGTTTTACTTCAAAAAAATCTTTTTCAAATGGAAGTATCACATATAGTTTATCAAAGTCTCTTTTTACGGCTTTAATACGATTTTCTTTCCAAGCCCAAATTTGTGGAGCGATATAGTAATGCGTTTTTATTCCTCTTAATTTTGCCCATTTAGCAATGCGCATATTAAATCCAGGATAATCAATAAAAATAATTACGTCAGGACAGAATTTCAGTATATCATTTTTGCAAAAGCTAATATTATCAAGAATGGTTTTCAGATTCATTACCACTTCTGCAAAACCCATAAAAGCTAATTCACGATAATGTTTCACCAAAGTTCCTCCAACATTTTGCATCAAATCGCCACCCCAAAATCGGATGTTCGCATTAGAATCTTCCTTATAAAGAGCTTTCATCAAATTGGAACCGTGCAAATCACCTGAAGCTTCACCAGCAATTATATAATATTTCATTTTACGTATGTTTATTTGATATTAGTGTAAAATGCAGTCGCTAATGCTCGTGTCATTTTTTGCTTGTTTTATATTTTTTGGTAAAAAATAATGTCGCTAACGCTCGTGTCATAGTTTTAATTTATAAATCCCAAGTATTTAGTTGAGCAATTGCATGGTGAGCCGTTAAATCAAATTGAACTGGAACAATGGAGATATATCCGTTTGCCAATGCCCATTCATCGGTATCTTCACCTTTATCTTGATTGACAAATTCTCCTGTTAACCAATAATAATCTTTGCCATAAGGGGTTTGTCTTTTATCAAATTTTTCCATCCAAATGGCTTTGGCTTGACGGCAAATTTTTATTCCTTTTATTTCATTTTGTTTTAGTTTTGGGAAATTAACATTCAAAACGGTGCCTTCCGATAGTTTTTTTTCTAAAACTTCTAAAGCAATTTTTTTAATAAATGGTTTTAAAGTTTCAAAATCAGCATTCCAAGCATAATCCAATAAAGAGAAACCAATAGCAGGAATCCCTTCAATACCTGCTTCTACAGCGGCACTCATAGTTCCTGAATAAATTACATTTATCGAAGAATTGGAACCGTGATTAACACCTGACACACATAAATCGGGTTTCTTTTTCAAAATCTCATTGACTGCCAATTTCACACAGTCTACTGGAGTACCAGAACAAGCATATTCGGTAATAGTTGCATTTTCCAATGAGACTTTATTTAGATACAAAGTGCTATTGATGGTGATTGCATGACCCATTGCACTTTGAGGACTATCGGGAGCAACAACAATAACATCACCTATTTCTGCCATGACGGCAATTAAAGTACGAATTCCTGGAGCATTTATCCCGTCATCATTGGTCACTAAAATGGTTGGTTTGGAAATCATTTTTATTTTTTAAAATAATAACATTATAGCACAGTTTTTGTATTTCATTACCGATTGTAAAATTAACTTTTTTTAAGGTTTTATACAGCTACATTTTTTATAACTTTGAAAAATTAGGTTTTTGCAATACAATATGCATTCCATTGTTAACTAAAATAACTTCGGTGTAAAATCATTGCTATATTTTTTTGTTTATTTTTAGACCAATAATTAATGAATAATGTAATTCAATTTATGAAAAGAAATTATAAAATACTACTGGTAATTATTACTTTATCAGTGGCCTTGTGGAGTTTTATTCCAAAAGAAAAAGCATCTGATCCTGAGAAAGATAAATTGCTAATAGAACTTTTAGCATTTGTTATTGAAAAAGGTCATTATAATCCCGCGGCTATTGATGATGCTTTTTCAAAAGGAGTTTATAAAGATTATTTAAATGCATTAGATCCTTCAAAACGTTTCTTTTTACAATCTGACATTGATGAGTTTGCTCAATATGAAACAAATATTGATGATTTTATCAGGGAAAAAGATTTAACTTTTTTTGATTTGACATACGCTCGCTTAATGAAACGAATGGATGAAAGCAAAAGCTATTATAAAGAGGCATTATCTAATCCTTTTGATTATAATAAAGACGAAAGTTTCAATACTGATTATGAAATTATGCCTTATTCAAAAAATGTAAAAGAGTTAAAAGAAAGATGGCGTTTGCAATTGAAATTATCGGCTTTATCTTCATTAGTTGAGAAGCAAAAACTGGAAGAGGATAAGCTTAAAAATAAAGAGGCAAATAAAAAATCAGAGCCCAAAACATTTCAACAATTAGAAAAAGAAACAAGAGAAAGTACTTTAAATTCATTGGAAGACAATTTCAATTTTATTGCTGATTTAAATAGAGAAGATTGGTTTTCAGTTTATGTAAATGCTATTGCATCTCGTTTTGATCCTCACACTTCCTATATGGCACCAAATGAAAAAGATCGATTTGATGTAAGTATGAGTGGAAAATTGGAAGGTATTGGTGCAAGATTACAAAAGAAAGGGGATTTTACAGAAATATCAGAATTAATTTCTGGCGGTCCAGCTTGGAGAGGAAAACAATTAGAATCGGGTGATATGGTTCTAAAAGTTGCTCAGGGTGATGCGGAACCTGTTGATGTAGTGGGAATGCGATTGGATGATGTTGTTAAAAAGATTAAAGGCCCAAAAGGGACAGAAGTTCGTTTGACAGTCAAGAAAACAGATGGCACGATAAAAGTGATTACTATTATTAGAGACGAAGTAGAAATTGAAGAAACGTATGTTAAATCGAGTATTGTTGAAAAAGATGGATTTAAATATGGCGTGATTTATTTGCCTAAGTTTTATATCAATTTTGAAGATATAAACAGTCGTGATGCTGGAAAAGATGTGGCTATAGAGGTGGAAAGATTGAAAAATGAAGGTGTTCAAGGAATTGTGATGGACGTAAGAGATAATGGTGGTGGCTCATTGAAAACGGTTGTTGATATTGCTGGTTTGTTTATTGAGCAAGGACCAATTGTTCAAATTAAATCGGCAGCAGGAAAAAAAGAAGTGCTCTATGATAGAGACATAAAAGTGCAGTGGGATGGACCACTTGTAGTCATGATCAATGAATTTTCAGCTTCTGCTTCAGAGATTTTAGCAGCAGCTATTCAAGATTACAAACGCGGAGTCATTATTGGTAGTAAACAATCCTATGGAAAAGGAACAGTACAAAATGTGATTGATTTGAATCAGTTTGTTCGCGGTAGTACCTACGGAGATTTGGGAGCGTTAAAAACTACTACTCAAAAATTTTATAGAATAAATGGTGGATCAACTCAGTTAGAAGGAGTAAAGAGTGATATTGCTATTCCAGACAAATATTCTTATTTAAAAATGGGCGAACGTGATATTGATAATGCCATGCCCTGGGATAAGATTGATCCAGCCGATTTTAAAATCTGGGATAAACAAAATAATTTTGATTTAGCCATAGCCGAAAGTAAAACAAGAATAAGAAATAATGAACAAATGAAGTTGATTGATGAAAATGCTAAATGGTTGGATGCAAGAAATAAAGAAAATGTTTATAGTTTGAATATTGATAAATTTAAAGCAGAGCAGAAATCACTCGAGGAGAAAAACAAAAAATATAAATCAATAGTTGATTATAAAAATGCTTTCGAATTTAAATCGCTTCCCTATGAAGTTGAAAGTATGAATAATGATGCCGTGCTAAAAGAGAAAAGAGATAGATGGCATGAAAGTTTGTCCAAGGATATTTATATTGAAGAAGCTATTCACATTCTAAATGACTTACAATCCGAAAATAAAAAAGGACTATCCTCAAAAGTAAAAAAGGAAAAATTAGTAAAATCGTAATCGGTTTCAATCTATGATAAAAATGCCCTAAGTAAATAAATAGACTTAGGGCATTTTTTTGATGATTTTTTACCATTCATTTACCTTATTAGCATCCATTTTAAGGAAGATGAAAAGTAAAATAGTAAATCCCCAGAGCCCAGATCCACCATAGGAAAAGAAAGGCAATGGCACTCCAATTGTTGGAAAAATACCAACCACCATAGCAATATTTACAAAGAAATGAATGAATAAAATTCCAGCCACACAATAGCCGTAGACTCGACTAAACTTAGTTTTTTGTCTTTCGGAGAGGTAAATAATTCTAATAATTAAAATTACAAAAAGTGCAATTACAAAAAGCGAACCTAAAAATCCCCATTCTTCTCCCACAGTGGTAAAAATATAATCAGTGTGTTGTTCAGGTACAAATCCGCCTTTAGTTTGAGTGCCTTCAAGATACCCTTTTCCAAACCATCCGCCAGAACCAATTGCGATTTCTGATTGATTAGTATTATAACCAATACCTTTCATGTCCACTTCTTTACCTAGAAGAATATTGAAACGATCTCGGTGGTGTTGTTTAAACACATTTTCAAAGACATAATCAACCGAAAATACAAATCCGCTAATCATCACAAATACTATACTGCTAAGTACCCAATTGCGATTGATTAACCTACTTCTGAAATACACAAAAATAATTACAGCTAAAGCAATTCCAATTAATACTAGCGGTTTTATAATTAAAGCCAATATAAATAAAATTAAAGCTATAAATCCAGTCCAAACATACCATGAAGGCAAACCTTCCCTATACAATACTAAAATAAAAACACTATAAATAAGGGCGCTTCCTGGATCATGTGCAACAATAAGTAAAATGGGCAATGCAAGTATTCCCAGTGCTTGTAATTGTCTATTAAAATCTTTAAGATTAACTTGAACATCACTTAGATATTTTGCGAGAGCAAGTGCTGTTGCTGCTTTGACAAATTCAGATGGTTGCAGTCCAAACGAACCAAACGAATACCAATTTGCCTGTCCTTTGACGGTTTTACCAAAAACAAACAAACCTGCCAGAGACAGTAAACCTATGACATATAGAACGCTCGAAAACTTTTCATAAAATTTTCCGTCTACTGATAGAATTACAAAAATTAAAGGAATAGTCAGTACAATAAAAAGGAACTGTTTGCCATAGATTTGTGAGAAATCAAATATTGAAGTTTCTTGATCTATAGTCGATAAAGAGGAGGAATAAATGTTGAGCCATCCCATAATTAGCAAGATGAAGTAGATTACAACGCTTATCCAGTCAAGATTATTAGTTACACTTTGATTTTTCATAAATTGTAGAAATTAATTCCCAGTTGTATCAGTTGATTTAATTTCGTTTTCTTTTTTTATTGGCAATTTTTCTTTTACAATTGTGGCAGCATTGGTATTAATTAGCGAATCTTTTATCGGATTTGCTATGTATTTATTATATTCTGCTTGAAGACTTCCTTCTAACATTCTTTTTTCTAAATCCTTTCTAGTGATTTTTCTTTTGATGTATTTTTCAATCATCAAACTTGTAATTGGTCCAGCCCATCTTGCTCCCCAATATCCATTTTCAACAAAAACAGCGATTGCAATTTTGGGATTATCCTTTGGGGCGAAAGCCACAAAAATGGAATGATCTTGAAGTTTTACTCTTTTACCATTAATCTTTGCATAGTTTTCTGCGGTTCCTGTTTTTCCACAAATATCAATTCCCTCTACATTTAATCCTCTTGCTGTACCTAAATTATAAACATCAAACAAACCACTAATTACAGGTTCAAAATACTTTTTATCGACTGTAGTGACATGTTTTGTTCTGAATCTTTTGTCAATTACACCACCTTTAATTTTTTTGATAATATGTGGTGTATAATAATAACCACGATTGGCAACTATAGCAATCATATTGGCTAACTGAATAGGAGTCATTAAAACTTCTCCTTGTCCAATTGCATTAGAAACAATCGTTTTACTATCCCAACCCCAACCAGGATACATTTTTTTATACGTTTTTGAGGTTGGAAGATTACCTTTTTTACCTGTCGGTAAATCATAACCCATAAATTGTCCCAGTCCAAAACTTTTTAGATGATTACTCCAAATATCTACACCATCAGATGGTTTTACATATTTATTAATTGTTCTCATGTAAACATTGGCGAAATAAGTATTGCAAGAATTATAAAAACCATTATGCAAAACTGAAACTCCTGAGTCGTGACATTTCATAAATCTCCCGCGCGCATAACTAAATCCATGATGACATACGAATGATGTGTTTTCATCAATTACGCCCTCTTGTAATGCAATTAATCCAGTTAAGATTTTAAATGGAGAACCTGGAGTATATTCTGCCAAAAGACCTCTATCATATAATGGTTTTGCAATTGAGTCATGATACAACATTGTATAATTTTTAGACCGTTGTCTTCCTACTAATATGGCAGGATCATAAGATGGTGCGGTTACCAAAGCTAGTATTTCTCCAGTTTTTGGGTCAATGGCAACAATTCCACCTCGTTTATTTATCATTAATTCTTCTCCATATTTTTGTAAATCAATATCTATGGTTAGATTAATATCTTTTCCTTGTACAGCAATAGTATCAAATTTCCCCTCTTTATAAGAACCAATATCGCGGTTGTATTTGTCTTTTTGAATGTATTTTACACCTTTTACACCTCGTAAAATATCCTCATAACTTTCCTCAACTCCTTGTTTGCCAATTAAATCTCCGCTGTTGTAGTACTTATTTTTTTCAATTATTTTATCATTAACCTGAGTAATAAATCCAAAAATATTAGCACCAACACTAACTTGGTAATCTCTTAAAGAACGTTTTTGTATATAAAATCCCTTAAACTTTCGTTGAACTTCTTGAAAGGCAGCATATTCTTTTTTGTTGAGTTGTGCCAAAAAAACAGAAGGAAGTCTTGGACTGTATACAGTGGCTTTGGCTAATTTTGTGTCATAATCCTCTTTTGTTATTTTTAGTAAAGAGCAAAATTCATTAACATCAATATTTTTAACCTCTCTTGGTATCACCATGATGTCATATGAAGGTTGATTAGCAACCAGTAGTTTTCCATTTCTATCATAAATATAACCTCTTTCGGGATAATCATATTTGATTTTTATGGCATTATTGTCAGACTTGGCCAATAGAGTATTATCAATTACCTGTAAGTAAAAAAGCCGAATGACAAGTAAAATAGTGGCAATGAAAATTATTGTAGGCAATAATACTTTTCTCATCGTTTACCCGGTTTTATAATATAGATTATGATAATAGAAGTAATGATTGTAAATAGTGTACTTAAAACTGTGCGAAGTAAAATATCTATGAGTAAACTAATTTTAAAAACCTCTAGTATAAATAAAACACTATGGTGAATGACCACTGCAATTAAAATAAACGAAAACCTTTCGGGGGTCAAAACATCATTTAGTTTAACAGTTTGATATTCGTAACTTAAACCAAATGAAAATTTAAAAATTGAAGGTCTAAAATAAGCTAGCACAATACTAGCTACCGCATGAACTCCCCCAGAATTACAAAACATATCCATCAATATACCTAAAAAAAAACTAGCCAACAATAATCCTGTTTTATTCCCGTTTACAGGATATAGAATTATAAAAAGGATGTAAGGAAATGGATTGACGTAACCAAAAAGATCAATCCTATTGAAAATCAAAACCTGTGCTGCAAGCAACAAGATAAATCGGAAACTATTTTCTAATAAAACACTATTCATCTTTCTTGGCCTGATTTTCTAGATTGGAAATTTCTTCGGCATCTTTATTTTTAATAATATAAACATGTCCCAAGTTTGTCATATCATTAAACAGTTTTATATCCAAAGTGTAGTAATTGGTTATGTTATCAATATACACTTTGTCAATAGTACCAATACCAATATTCTCAGGAAAAATTATAGATTGTCCACCAGTTACAATAGTATCTCCTTTGCGAACTCCAGCCAGTCGTGGCACATCTATTAATTGAACAAATCCTGTACTTTTAGCATTCCAAACCAATGAACCAAAATGATTTGATTTTTTAATCTTGGCATTGATTTGAGATTTGACATTCAAGATACTAATTATAGTAGCATAGTCTTTTGAAGTATTGTCAACAATTCCTATAATTCCCGCACTGTTAATTACTCCCATATTTGGCTTTATACCAGATGAAGAACCACTATTTATAGTTAGATAATTTTCGAAAGCACTATAGGAATTTCTAATAACTTTTGAAACGATAATATCTGTTTTTTTTACTCCTTTTATTGAATCTATTTCGGGTAATTTAGTGGTGTCTTTCTGATTGAATAAAAGTGATTTTAATCTGGCGTTTTCAAGAGCCAACTCATCATTTTGAGCTCTTAAACTAAAATACTCATCAATGTTATTTACTTTTTCATAAATGCCACCAGTAAAAAAATTAGCAGAACTAATCATTTTACTTTTATGATAGGAATGTGATTGAATAGTTAACGAAAGTGATATAACTAAAAGCAGCAAAAACAGTAAACGATTACTGTTTTTAAGTACAAAATTAACTATTTGCTGCATCGTTTAAAAGTATAAAATCTTAAAAATCCAAATCCCAAGTAAAATAAATGTATATAATTGGAATTTGGAATTTGTGTAATTGGAATTTCTATTTTAATAATATGCTTCTGAATCTTGGTATGTTTTTTAGTGCCATTCCGGTGCCACGAACAACAGCTCTCAATGGATCTTCGGCAATATAAACGGGTAAATCTGTTTTTTGAGAAATACGTTTATCTAATCCTCTGAGCATCGAACCTCCACCAGCAAGATAAATCCCAGTGTTATAAATATCAGCAGCTAATTCTGGTGGTGTTTGAGATAAGGTCTCCATAATAGCATCTTCAATACGTTGGATGGATTTGTCTAATGCTTTAGCGATTTCTCTATAGGATACTTCTACTTGTTTTGGTTTTCCAGTTAACAAATCTCGCCCTTGAACGGACATGTCGTCTGGAGGTGTTTCCAAATCGTCTGTTGCTGCTCCAATAGTGATTTTGATTTTCTCTGCTGTGCTTTCACCCACAAATAAGTTGTGTTGTGTTCTCATGTAATATACAATGTCATTGGTAAAAACATCACCAGCAATTTTAACTGATTTATCACAAACAATACCGCCTAAGGCAATAACAGCAATTTCCGTAGTTCCTCCACCTATATCCACAATCATGTTTCCTTTTGGTTGCATAATATCGATACCAATACCAATGGCAGCAGCCATAGGTTCGTGAATTAAGTATACTTCTTTTCCGTTTACGCGTTCACAACTTTCTTTTACCGCACGCATTTCAACTTCTGTAATTCCAGATGGAATGCAAACTACCATTCGAAGGGCTGGTGTAAACATTTTCTTCTTCAAGGCCGGAATACTTTTGATGAACATACTAATCATTTTTTCAGACGCATCAAAATCGGCAATAACCCCATCTTTTAAAGGACGAATGGTTTTTATATTTTCATGAGTTTTTCCTTGCATCATGTTGGCTTCTTTTCCAACAGCAATAATTTTTCCCGATATTCGATCTCTAGCAACAATGGATGGGCTATCAATGACAACTTTATCATTGTGTATTATTAGAGTGTTTGCGGTACCAAGGTCAATGGCGATGTCCTCGGTCATGAAATCAAAAAATCCCATAGGTTTTTGTAGGGTTTAACGTTTATAAAATTTTAACGCTCAAAGTTAAACAAATTAATGTTTAAAATGACGTGTTCCTGAAAATACCATTGCAACTTTATTTTCATTGCAAAAATTAATACTCAATTCGTCTTTTATCGAGCCACCGGGCTGAATAACAGCTGTAATCCCTGCATTATACGCCATTTCGACACAATCTGGAAAAGGAAAAAAAGCATCACTAGCCATCACTGCACCATTCAAATCAAATCCAAAAGTTTGTGCTTTTTCTATTGCTTGTTTTAGTGCATCAACGCGAGAAGTTTGCCCCGTTCCTGAAGCTACTAATGTACTGTTTTTTGCAAAAACAATGGTGTTTGATTTCGTATTTTTACAAATTTTAGAAGCAAATAATAAATCGTCTATTTCTTGTGCTGATGGTGCTGTATTTGTAACAATTTTTAGGTTTTCTTTTGAGTCGGTAATCGTATTTCTATCCTGAACTAACAATCCGTTTAAACAAGTTCTCACCTGACTATTTGGCAAATCCACTTCGTGCTGAACTAATATAATCCTGTTTTTCTTTTCAGATAAAATTGCCACCGCTTCTTGGTCAAATTCAGGAGCAATCACAACTTCACAAAAAAGCGAATTTATTTCTTTGGCTGTAGCCGAGTCTATGTTGGAGTTAGCAATCAAAACCCCACCAAAAGCGGAAGTTGGATCACAGGATAAAGCTGCCAAATAAGCGTCTTTAATGTTTTTTCTAGTGGCCAAACCGCAAGCGTTGTTGTGTTTTAAAATGGCAAATGTTGGTTCATTGTTTTTGAACTCTAAAATCAGATTTACCGCTGCATCAACGTCTAGTAAATTGTTATACGATAATTCTTTGCCGTGTAATTTGGTAAACATCTTATCAAATTCGCCAAAGAAAAATCCTCTTTGATGCGGATTTTCGCCATATCTCAATATTTGACCATCGGCTATACTAGTTTTAAAATACGATTCATCTGTATTGAAATAGTTGAAAATTGCAGTGTCATAATGCGAAGAAACATGGAACGCTTTTGTTGCTAAAAGTCTTCTTTGTTCTAATGTTGTTTCGCCGTTTTGTGAAGAAATCAACTCCAGCAACATGTCATATTCATTGACTGAAGCAACAATAACGGTATCTTTAAAGTTTTTAGCGGCTGCTCGTATCAATGAAATACCACCTATATCTATTTTCTCAATAATATCAGTTTCACTTGCTCCGGAAGCAACTGTTTTTTCAAACGGATATAAATCGACAATTACCAAATCAATTTGCGGGATTTCAAATTCTCGCATTTGTTGCACATCCGTTTCGTTGTCTTGACGATTTAAGATTCCCCCAAAGATTTTCGGATGCAATGTTTTTACTCTTCCGCCAAGAATGGATGGATATGAGGTGACTTCTTCAACAGAAACAACCGGAATTCCTAGCTTATTGATAAATTCTTCGGTTCCGCCAGTAGAATAAATAATGACATTTTGTTTGTGTAATTTCCGAACAATTGGTTCTAAGCCCTCTTTTGAAAAGACTGAAATCAGTGCCGATTTGATTGTTTTTGTAGTTGTCATGTGATGTGTATTATGGCTGTCTGCAAACAGGAATATTTAAGCAAACAAAAGTAGTTTTTTTGATTGCAAAATTCAAGAAAGAACTGTAACAAAATTTTATTTTATTACACCTATAATCAGTCATTAAAATGTTAGCGATTTCAGATTATTTTCATGAAATTTACGCATCCTAAAAACTAGTAGATGTTATTTTATCTTCGTTTATTGAAAGAAAGTTTTGCCTTTGCAATGAATGCTTTGCGCAATAACAAATTGCGTACTATGTTGTCGCTTCTTGGAGTGACTATTGGTATTTTTACCATTATTGCGGTTTTAGCAGCTGTTGATTCTTTAGACAAAAAGATTAAAGGAGATTTAAGCACCTTGGATAAAAACACTATTTATTTGACACGAGAATCTTTTGGACCAACAGATATTCCTCGTTGGAAAAGACAACAATTTCCTGATATGAATTATGAAGAATTCCAGTATTTAAAGGCATCTTTAAAAAATGTTGAGGATGTTTGTTATCAATATTTTATGTTTTCTAGCGAAAGTGTAAAACATGAAGGAAAATCTGTTTCAAGTGTCAATGTTGTTCCAGTAACCTATGAGTTTGCTGCTATTCAAAGAATGGAAATCAACAAAGGACGATTTTTTAACGAATCTGAGTCTAATTCTTCTGCTCCAGTAATAGTTTTGGGTTATACTATTGCACAAAGTTTGTTCGATGAAATTGATCCTATTGGGAAATCTGTTAGAATTTATGGTCAAAATGTTAAAGTTATTGGAGTAACCAAGAAAAAAGGACAAAGTATGGGTCTGGGTGACAGCGATGATGATTCGGTGTTTATTCCAGTAAATTTTATCAGAAGATTACAAGGTGATAACGCAAATAATTTTCTTCCTGTTGTAGTTATTAAACCCGAAAAAGAAGTAGATATAGCTGCGCTAAAAGCAGAAATTGCCCAAAAAGTCCGCAGTTTTAGAGGGGTTAAACAAGGTGAAATTGACAACTTTTTTATCAACATTCTCTCTGGCTTTACCGATTTCATCGATGGCATAATAGACAATTTGAAAATTGGAGGTTGGATCATTAGTTTATTCTCACTACTTGTTGGTGGATTTGGAATAGCCAATATTATGTTTGTTTCTGTAAAAGAGCGAACCAACTTAATAGGTATTCAAAAATCATTGGGAGCTAAAAATAAATTCATACTTTTTCAATTTCTTTTTGAAGCAATAATTCTTTGTGTAATTGGTGGCATAATTGGATTGTTTTTGGTCTGGATTATTGCCATTATTTTGAGTAATGTTTTAGACTTTGAATTTGTTTTAAGTTTTAGCAATATACTTATTGGAACTGGTTTAGCGGTAATTATTGGGTTAATTTCTGGAATTCTTCCAGCCATTTCTGCCTCAAAACTTGATCCCGTAGAGGCGATTAGGAGTGGGATGTAATTTGGAAGTTCGAGGTTGGAAGTACTAGGTACGAAGGTTGAAATAATTACATAAAAAAAACACAAAGCATAAACTTTGTGTCTTTGTAATTTTTCCCTCTAGTTAAAACTATCTAATCTCTTGATTTAAAATCAAATCAATGTAAAGATTGATTTTATCTTTCAGTTCTTTTCTTGGAGCAATAAAATCAAGGAAACCGTGGTCTAATACAAATTCAGCGGTTTGGAAACCTTCTGGCAAATCTTTCCCTGTAGTATCGCGCACTACACGCGGACCAGCAAACCCAATTAAAGCACCAGGTTCAGAAATATTAATATCGCCAAGCATGGCATAGGAAGCCGTAGTTCCACCAGTTGTTGGGTCGGTACATAAAGAAATGTATGGAATTTTAGCTTCGGCTAGTTGGGCCAGTTTTGCTGAAGTTTTGGCTAACTGCATTAAAGAATAAGCAGCTTCCATCATACGAGCACCGCCCGATTTTGAAATCATAACAAAAGGCACTTTATTTTTAATAGAATAATCTATACCACGAGCAATTTTTTCTCCTACTACAGCACCCATTGAACCGCCAATAAAAGCAAAATCCATACAACATACCACCAAATCTTTTCCTTTTGATTTTCCAACACCAGTGCGAACAGCATCTTTCAATCCTGTTTTGTCGATAGCATCTTTTAATCGGTCAGAATATTTTTTGGTATCAACAAATCCTAACGGATCTTTAGAAGTCATTTTGGCATCCAATTCTTTGAACTCATTGTTATCAAACAAGATTTCAAAATATTCTTTACTGCCTATTCTAACATGAAAATCATCTTCAGGGCTAACCCAAAGATTTCTTGCCAATTCGTCTTGGTCAATAATTTTTCCTGTTGGCGACTTGTACCAAAGTCCTTTCGGAACGTCTTTTTTATCTTCGGTAGCGGTAGTAATTCCTTTTTCTGTTCTTTTAAACCAAGCCATTTATAAGTTGGAAGTTAGAAGTTGGAGGTTAGAAGTTTAAATAGCTTCAGTTCCAACATTGTTTATTAATATTAATTTTCTACTTTGTACTCTGTACTTTGTACTTTAAAGTGTGTTTACATTGTTCAAATCAGCAAAAGCTGCTTCTAATCTTTTGATAAAAGTAACTTCACCTTCTCTAATCCATTTTCTTGGATCGTAGTGTTTTTTGTTTGGTGAATCTACTCCATCTGGACTTCCGATTTGAGTTTTCAAATAATCAATTTTTGACGTCATATAATCGCGAATTCCTTCGGTATAAGCAAATTGTAAATCGGTATCGATATTCATTTTAATTACTCCATAAGAAATGGCTTCTCTAATTTCTTCTAATGAAGAACCAGAACCACCGTGAAAAACAAAGTCAACCGGATTAGGTTTAGTTTTGAATTTATCTTGAACATAATGTTGAGAGTTTCTCAAGATTTTTGGGGTTAATTTCACGTTTCCTGGTTTGTAAACTCCATGTACGTTTCCAAATGAAGCCGCAATTGTAAATCTTGGAGAAACTTTTAGTAATTCTTCATAGGCATAAGCCACTTCTGAAGGTTGTGTATATAATTTTGAACTATCGACATCAGAGTTGTCAACCCCATCTTCTTCACCACCAGTAATTCCTAGTTCAATTTCTAATGTCATTCCCATTTTGCTCATTCTAGCCAAATAGGTTTTACAAATTTCAATGTTTTCTTCGATTGGCTCTTCCGATAAATCAAGCATGTGCGATGAATATAATGGTTTTCCAGTTTCGGCAAAATGTTTTTCGGAAGCATCCAATAAACCATCAATCCAAGGCAATAATTTTTTGGCACAATGGTCAGTGTGCAGAATGACTGTAGCGCCATACGCTTCTGCCAAAGTATGAATGTGTTTGGCTCCAGCAATTCCTCCAGCAATAGCAGCTTTCTCATTTTCATTTGATAATCCTTTTCCAGCGTTAAACTGTGCGCCACCATTTGAAAATTGGATAATTACAGGAGCTTTCAATTTTGCCGCAGTTTCAAGAACACCATTTATAGTGCTTGAACCTATAACATTTACAGCAGGTAGGGCAAATCCTTTTTCTTTAGCATAATTAAAAATTGCTTGAACGTCATCTCCTGTAGCAACTCCAGGTTTGATATTGTGCGTCATTATGTTTTTTGTTTTAAAATTAATCCCGAAAGTTCGGGATACAAAAATAATAATTTCTAATTTTAGAAAGGATAATTAATTCCAATATTTATAACCGATTTATCGAAGCGCATTTCTTTGAACCATTTTTCGTTTTCTGGATTAGCAGGATTGTAGGTTTTAAATCCTAAATCCAATCGAACAACAAAGAAATTTAAATCATATCTTACTCCAAATCCTGTTCCAATAGCAGTATCTTTTAGAGATTCAAGTCCAGAAAAAACAGACTTAGGATTAGTAACGATATCACTAATATTCCAAATATTTCCGGCATCAATAAATATAGCACCAAACAATTGTTGGAAAACATTAAAACGAAATTCTGTACTTGCACTAATTTTCATGTTTGCTTCGTTAAAATCATTAACTGCGCCAGTACTTCCTGGACCTAATCCATAAGACTGCCAAGCACGAATATCATTCGAACCACCAGCAAAATAACTTCGAGAAAAAGGAACACTATTTGAATTTCCGTAAGGGATTGCTATACCAAAAAAAGCTCTTGTTGCTATTACTTTTTTATGTGATAAATCCCAATGTTTGATATATTCAAATTCTGTTTTTATATACTGTGAATATTCTACACCAAAAATAGCATTACCGCCGCTTTGATTCTGTAATTTTTGAGAAGCATCAGCAAATATTGATAACAGATTTCCCGCAGATTCTATTTTTCCTCTGAGCGTATAAAAATCATTATCTAGTAAGTCTTTCTTTGAAGTTTTTGAATATGCAATACTCGATGCAAAAATTAAATTATTTTCTGTTAATCGATTTTTTCTTTCATTGATACTGCGAATTATTTCAAAGTCACTAGGTGATGGGAAAACAGTTGGATTTCGTCCTAAAACATCATTTAAAAAACCATTAGTACCTGACTCTATGATTAAATTATCTTGCGTTACATCGCCACCGCCAACCCAATCGGGGTTTGTATTGTATATTTGGGCTTGCTTATTCAATGCATCATAGGAAGACTCATAAACATTGAAATAATTACTAGAATTTAAATTTTTAACAAACTGAATATTTAATAAATCAAAACGAATGGTAGTGTTTTTTTTGGGTGTCCAATTATAGGTTAAAGAACTTGTAAAGTTTTGTTTGTCCAATCCAATATTGGTTTGTTTTGAATAGCCGACACTAATTGTTGTGTAAGGAATCATTGATTTTGGAATGATTTTATCTGTTTTAAAAGGAAGAAATAAACGAGGAAAATTTAATTTAGCATCTACACCTAACTCGGTTACATTGAAAAAAACATCATTTGGATTAGCAATATCATTGGAAGAACCTATATTTCCTCTCAAACCAAGATCAAAAGTTTCTGCACCATTAAAAACATTTCTTACAGTAAATGTTGTATTTATTTCCATTCCAATATCAAGAATGTTGGAATGAGTGAAATCGGTTGAAAATCCAAAAGTATATTTTTTTCTTGGGGTTAAATAAATATTGGCAATCAATCCGTTTTTCTCATTTTTATCTTCTATGTATTGTATTAATGGATAATTAAATACTTTCAGATTACTCAAATATTTTGAGGTGAGTGCGTTTTTTGTGTCTGCATAATAGTTGCCTTTGTTTATAAAAACCCCATCAGTAATGGCTTTTGGGCGGTATTTTACTTTTTTAGTACTATAAAGTGTAAAATCTTTGTAAGCAACACTATCTTTAATTTTTGCATTCGGATTAGCTGGACTATGGTCTGTAAAAATATTGACTTTGCTGATTTTAAATAACTCAAAAGGTACCGTTCTTACCGAGTCTTCTACTCTAACATTTTCATCATTTATAACTAAATCTATATTGGCAATATGTTTATTAGTGATAGTATCAATATCAAAATTTATATAGTTTTGTTGAAACCTAAATGCACCGTTGTTTCTGAAATCTTCTGTTATTCTGACTCTTTCCTCATCAAAAGAACTTTTAGTATATTTTACTCCAGTTTTTATCATTGAATTCTTTTTCTTTAATTGATAAAGAGAGTCTAAAGCTGGACTTGTGATAAATGGATTAATACTGTCTACAATATAAGGTTTTCCTAACTTTATGTCATACTTGATTTTAACTTTTTTTGAGTCAATACTATCAATAGAATAATTTGTAGTTGCGTCAAAATAGCCACGATTAAAATAATAGAATTTTAATCGTTTTAGAGATTTTCTGGTACTTAAAGTATCAAGAATTACGGGTGCTTCACCTGTGTTTTTTAAAAAATCGTGAATACCTGAATAATAAAATGATTCGCCTAACCTTTTGACTTGTTTTTTAGAAAGCCATTTTACTTTTCGATCGTATTTTTCGGGATTATTAATAAACTTAGCTCTGAAAATTGAATCTGTTTTTTGCTTTGCTAAATTGTATATATTTAATCTAAGTTTATATCCTAAAAAAGAACTGTTTTGTTTTTGATATAACTGATTTGAAACATCTTCGATATTGTTTTTTTTACCATCAACATAAATATCATTTTTGGTGAGGAGACTTTTTCCATTGGGAACTCTTTTTGTGGCATCGCACCCAAATAAAAGTAGACCTATTAGAATAAATAATGATATTTTTGTGATATTCTTTGTCAAGTGTTGCTTTATATTTAATTCAAAAATACAGTATTTTATGGTTAGTAAAAACCAAATAAAATTAATTACCTCGCTTCAACATAAAAAATTCCGAATCGAGCACCAATTGTTTATTGCCGAAGGTGTAAAAGTAATTCAAGAATTGTTACAATCAAATTTTGTGCTAGAACATTTGTTTGTTACCGAGCGTATTTTTGAAAAAGTAGCTACTTCAAAATTGACTTTAATTAAAGAACAAGAAATGCAGAAGTTAACAGCTTTACATTCAGCAAGTTCTTGTTTGGCTATTTTCAAAATCCCTGCAGAATTTAAAATCGAAAACAAAGGATTAATTATAGCACTTGATGATATTCGTGACCCAGGAAATTTGGGATCTATTATACGTTTGTGCGATTGGTTTGGAGTGAAACAAATAGTGTGTTCCGATACTACAGTAGATGTGTATAATCCAAAAGTTATCCAAGCCACTATGGGTTCAATTGCAAGAGTGAATGTAAATTATGTTGATTTGAATGAATATTTAGTAACGACTTCGCTTCCCGTTTATGGAACTTTTATGGATGGCGCAACCATTTATAAAGAGGTTTTGCCCGAAGAAGGTA
Source organism: Flavobacterium sp. (assembly GCA_020403245.1). Lineage (GTDB taxonomy): Bacteria > Bacteroidota > Bacteroidia > Flavobacteriales > Flavobacteriaceae > Flavobacterium. The sequence continues at coordinate 209,158 of JADBYA010000009.1, forward strand.
TTTTGGTTTTTGGGAATGAAGCCAATGGAATTTCATCAAAAATTGAAAAGAAAATCAAAAACAAAATAACCATCCCAAGGTTTGGAGATATGCAAAAAACAGAAAGTTTAAATGTGGCAACAGCAACAGCTATTATCTTGAGTGAATTTAGAAGAAATAAATAAACTCTTGGTTTATAAAATTTTAGAAAATCCACGATATAAGATAAAAATTGTACCTATCCAACAAAACCATTTAAATACTGTGAGCCATTTATTGTAAGATTCAAAAATTTCAATCTTAGCTGTTCGCTTGTGATATTCCATTTTACTTTGAGATTTATCTTCTTTTAAAAATTGATTGTACTCATCTTTTTTTTTCAGATAAAGTTTGTCCATGTATATTTTAAAATAGTGAAAACCTATTCCAAGACACATAAAAATTATTGCATCAATTATTTCTGATTCCATAAAATAAAAGCTTGATATTATTAGTTCAAACTATCAAACAAACTATAAACACGAATTAATGAAACGTAAAATTTATAAGGATTGCTCGAGTTTTCATAGATTCTATATTTCCTGTCCAAGGACTATTTGGGTCATCATCTCTTATTAATTCATCATTAAAACCAAATACACCTCTTATAGACGGGGAAAATTTGAAATATTCAAAATACAAATCGATACCAAAACCTAATTGATAATTCTGTGTCCATGGTTTTACTCTGAATCTTTGTTCTGAATTGTCATCCTTAGATTTGGAATTACTCGAAAGATTTAAGGTAGCTGATACACCACCAACTAAATAAGGGCGAACATTTCCAGTGCGAAGAGAGCTAAATTTAACAAGCAATGGGAAGTCAATATACGTTGCTTTAACCTCTCTCAATGCATCAACATCGCTGGTGAAACCTTGATAGGTCAAAGTTCTACTAGCATAATACAAACCAGGTTCAAATCTTAGTTCCACGTACTCTTGAAGGCGAAGAGCACCTACAAGTCCAACATTGAAACCGGTATTTCCAACCACATTTATGTCTTGACCAGGTGTTTTATAGTCTACTTTAAAATCGAAGTTGCTAAATCCTAAAAAATAACCCCAATACACTCTTTGTTTGTCAAAATTCTCCAAATTTATAATAGGATCTTTAGCAAAAGTACTTCTCCCAAATTGCGCTTGAGTTGAAATTGAAATTAAGATAAAAAGGATAGATATTTTTTTCATTTTCTAGTTGAAAAATTCTTTTTTATTTTTTTGTTGCAGTATAAATTGTAGCAACTCCAAAAGTTTGGGGCATTGCTACACAATCAATAAACGAAACTTTTCTCAAAATATTGTTTAATTTATCTCCATAAGGAAAATTCGCCGCCGACTCAGATAAATATCCGTATGCATTATCATCTTTCGAAAACACTTTACCTATTAAAGGAAGAACAAGTTTGGTATAAAAAGCATATCCTTGTTTAAAAGGAAACTTTGTTGGAACAGATGTTTCAAGGATTACTAAAATTCCTTGAGGTTTTAAAACTCTATAAATTTCTGCCAACCCTTTTTCCAAAGTTTCAAAATTTCGAATTCCAAATGAAACGGTAATGGCATCAAAATGATTGTCATCATAGGGGATTTTTTCACTATCGCCGAGCACCATTTCTATTTTTTCAGAGAGTTTTTTTTCAAGGATTTTTTGTTTTCCTACTTCGAGCATACCTGAGGATAAATCAAGACCTATGATTTTTTTAGCAGTAGTTGAAGTCATCAAAATGGCCAAATCACCAGTGCCAGTAGCTATGTCAAGTATGTTTTCAGGATTTTTTGCAGCAACCAAAGCAACCACTTTTTTACGCCATTTTACATCAATTCCAAGCGAAATCACTCTATTTAATCCATCATAATCAGATGAAATGGTATCAAACATTTGAGTGACTTGTGCTTTTTTGCCTAGATTAGAATCTTTATAGGGCGTTATGATCTTTGACATTCTTCAATTTTTGACAAATATAAACCATTAATTTAATAAGAAGTATGCTTTAAAATCTTCTTTCAAATAAACTGTAAAGAAACCTAACAGGTTTTTGAAACCTGTTAGGTTTGAATTATCCTTTATTTTCTAATATAAGTTTCAAAACTAAAATCAAATTTGTGCTTTTCATCTTTTGGATGAAATTCTTCAAAAATCAATTTCCATTTTGTGAAATCAATTTCAGGGAAAAAAGTGTCTGCTTCAAATGAATGATTCACTCTTGTAATATCTAATTTATCAGCAATTGCAATCGATTGATTGTATATTTCTCCACCACCAATAATGAAAATTTCTTCGTTTATTGGACAAGCTTCAATTGCTTTTTGCAAAGAAGTAACCACAATACAATTTAATTGTGAGTAGTTTTTTTGACGTGAAATGATGACATGAGTTCTATTGGGTAAAGGTTTAGGGAAACTTTCAAAAGTTTTTCTTCCCATGATAATGTAATGACCAGAAGTAATGTTTTTAAACCTTTTGAAATCATCGGGCAAATGCCAAAGCAATTGGTTGTCTTTGCCCAAAGCATTGTTTTTTGCAATGGCAGCAATTATTGTAATCATTTTTGAGATGATTTTGAGTTTTCTAAATCATTCTTCAATTGTTCAATTTTTTTGGTTTGTTTTAACATTAGCTTGTCAATCTGTGCTCTTTCCCAGTTTTTATTCATAAAACTATCAGTAATAAAAACTTTTATAGTATGAAAAAGAAAAACAAATACCCAAATTGTCACCGCCCAAATCCACCAATTGGTTTCGGGGTAAAATGATAACCAATTATTGGCTACATAAAAAAACAAACTACCTATTACAAGCAGAATAAGATGTACAGATAAAAACTTCTTTTGTTTGATTCTGTCTCTAGCATATTCATATAATTCGTGTTGACTGTTGTCCATAAGATGAAATTTGACCTTAAAGATAAAATTTATTTTTAAAATGATAAAATTTCATTTTACCATATTGCAATAAGAAAACGTTTTCTTAATTGTGGATTGAAAAATATTGTTACATATAATTACACATCTTCTTTTTAATTGGGATACTTTTTAGCAAATTCCTAAAAATGATTTACGCTGTAAAACATATATAAAAACCGCTTAACTTTGCCACAGTAATCTATAAATGAATTAGTTATGGCTATTAAAAAACAAGTTATAAAAACAAAACCGGTTGTTAAAGTTACTTTTTCAATCGAAGCAAAAGAAGCAAATACAGCTTCAGTAGTTGGTGATTTTAATAATTGGAATCCCGCAGAAGGTGAATTATCAAAACTAAAAACAGGAACTTTCAAAGCTACTTTTGATTTACCCAAAGACAATTCTTTTGAGTTTAAATATTTAGTGGATGGTGCTTATGTGAATGACCCAGAAGCTGATAGTTATGCTTACAATGAATTTGCTGGTGCAGAAAACAGTGTTTTAGCACTATAATTTTTTGTTTTTATTTAAAATTTAAAATCCGTTTCGGTTTCGAAACGGATTTTTTTATGGGGTTTGATAAGTAGTTTAGACTTCTTTTGACGACTGGGTATTGCCGAAGTTAGGGAATAGAATTCCAAATGTTCATTTCAGCATTACTTTTCATTAGTATTCCATGCTCAAATTTAGTAACTTCATAACAAAATTAGCAATACTGTTTATGGCACAGTAGCTTTTTTAGTAGTCAAATATATGTTCAATTTTTATCTTATCCTGATCAAGTTGCCTCAGTAAACCGTTTAGTTTTCCAACTGAAATAGCCAATGCAATTCGTTTCATACTTGTGTCTGATGAAATTGGTTGGGTAAAAACTATCTGCGAACTTTCATTACTCACATGTTTATTTGATGGTACTAACACAGTCAATAATATTGCAGAATTGTTTCCTGCAATTTCTTTAAAGGATTTTCCTTGCAATGTTAACTCTGATATTGCATTATTGAATTTGTCGTAACGTGGCAAATTGATAATTGAGTTATCTTCTAAAACTACTACTGTTGTTGGCAAAGCTTCTTCATAAACTTGTTTTGTTCCAAGTCCAATGAGTTTTCCATAGCTCCATTTCACTAATAGTTCAGAGGTCAAAATATATTTCCTTTCAATTTTTCTTAAAAAGTTATCTCCAAAAAATGTACTCGATGTCCATAAATTTTTCAGTCTTGATTTAAAATCAAACTCATACCAAGGTCTGTCTTTTATGAAGATAACATAGTCTTCTGTGAATTTTGCATTGAATTTGTCTTCGTCTGTTTTTGGGGTGTTAGTATCTGTTATTCTTCCAACCATTGTTTCGTAACATGCTTTTATGGAATATTCTATGGAAGCACTTGTTCCAATTACCCAAATCATAAAATGGTAGCCATTGTTTGTTGGGAAATTATCTTTTATTTGATTGTTTACTATATGGTAGCTTTCCCATATTTGCCTAGTGTGGCTCATAAATGGAAAACTAGTTGCTGTTTGTTTTTTAAAATAATTTGCCTGTTCTTCGGGACTAAAAACCAAATACCATTCAGGGAAAGTTAGAAATGTTTGGTCAGCTGGTCTTACATCATTTTTTGGTGTTATAGGATTTTTGTTGCTTACAAGCCATTCTTTTTTAATAATTAAACCTCCGCCATTAGCAATAGTGGTTGGCTTTCTTTTTTGATAAAAAAAAATTAAACTTGCTAGAACAATTGTGCAAAGCGTTAAAATCCTAAGTCGTTTCATTGAGTTATAGTTTTGTGAATGAAACTAATGTATTGTCTGATGGGTCTTTGTCTTGTAAAATTCTTGAGCCACCATCTATAAATCCATAAGAAGATAAAATTGTACTCCATTCGTCAATTGATTTAAAAGATTTGAATTCAGAGTTGTCGGTTTCCCAAGTTACATTTAAACCCAAATTAAAAACGGTATGAACCAATGATACAAAAGTTGCCATTTCTGTGCTTTTTACATCATGGTCTCTCATTATAAATTGCCCTCCTTTTCGTAAAATTCTATATATTGATTTGATATAACCGTCTAATAATTCGTGTGGACAATGATGCAAACCAATATGGCAGGTTATTAAATCAATACTTTCGGTTTCAATTTCAGTTATAGGTTGGTAATTATTTAAAGAAAAAAAATTGCCAATTTTAGAAAATTGCCCTCGTTCCATTATATCAGCAATAGAATTGTTGGGTTCAGTTTCATTGGTAATATACACTTGTCCTGTTAGCGATATATGTTTTCTTAATTCACTTATATATCTTCCTGTTGAGCCAATTTCCAAATATCCATCTATTTTTTTTCTATCGCCAAGCAATTGCAAAACTTGATTACTCATTTCTTTTTTCTGTTTTTTTAATGCAGGCAAAGCCAAAGTAAGTTCGGATAAAAATGGTTTTATTTTAGGCAGATCTGCTTGTATCTTTTTATAAATTTCTTCATCTGTTCTACCTGTTTTTGTGGTTTCATTTATTAAATGATGAAATTTATCTTCGGGATATAAATGAAAAATTACTTGTAAAAAACGATAAAATTTATCGCTCCAAACTTTGTCTAAAAAAACGGTTTTAAATTCTGATAGGTTGCTCATTTTAGTTTTTGGTATAATACGTGTCCCAAATTACGTTTCTAAATTTAAATGTTGGGTCAAGTTTTGTTTTTAATTCAAATAGTTTTTTTGCATTTGGATAAGCCAAATGAAATTTTTCGCTGGTTGCATGTGCTTGATATGGCAAATAATAGGAACCATTTAATGAGATAGAAGCGTCAATTAATTCTCTTGTCCATACACCAACTTTGTTTTTTTCTATTTCGGTTGTATTTTGCTTGTACCAAACCACAAATGCAAAAACTTCTTCTTTTGCCCAAGCCAAAAATGAACCAATATCTTTTTGTGCATGACGCACCGAAACATTTAAAACATTCACTTTGTGCCTTTGAAAAATTTCAGACATTAGACTTGTAAAATCATCAAATTTATTGACAGGGATAAAATATTCTTGTAACACATAAGTACTGTGTTTTCGGCTTTCAGGTTCTAATTCTGCTACATCATAACCTGCTTCATAATTTCGCCAATGTACTTTTTTTCTTAAATATAAAATAGGGTCAATAATGTTTTCTCTTCGCCATTTACCAAAATTACTTTTGCTAAAAGCACTTATGAAATATCTTTCAATTGGATAGGCTTCTGAAAGAGGCATCAAACGTGTCTTAACAGTTGGCTTTTCAACTGTTTTTATCCAACTTACAGCTCGTGCATTATTGTATTTTGGTGGATATAAATCTGCATTATGAAAAATCACTTCTTTATTTTCTTTAATGTTCTCAATAAAGAATTTTTTGTATTCATTAGTTTTCATTGTTTTGAAAACTCGTTTAACAGGCACGTTTTCTACCAATTCAAATTCAACTTTTACAATTACTGCTATGGCATTGTAACAACCAATACAAGCAAAAAATATTTCCGGATTTTCAATAGGCGAACAACTTATCAAATCGCCATTTGCTATAATCACTTCCATTGATTTTACAGATAAAATCACAGCACCCAAACCAATATACCTGCCATGACAATTAACACTCAACGAACCACCAACGGTAAAATTGGCATAAGTCTGCATAATTTTTACACTTAAATTGTACTCGTCTACAAATTGTTGAATGTCACACCAGCGAATGCCTGCTTCAACAATTATGGTTTTATTTTCTGCCGAAAATTCTACAATTTTATTCAGCTTTCGCATATCAATATGTGTACTTCCTGAACTAGCAGTTTGTCCACCCATACTAAAACGTCCACCGCCAATTGAAATTGGTTTGTCACAATCTTTTATGATATTTTGAAGTTCAGATATAGTAGTTGGTGTTTCAACTTTTGAAATTATTATTGGATTTAGTTGCGTTACATCATTAATAATTCTTTCCTCACTTTTCAAATGTTCTATTTTTTCAGCTTCTCCATTTTTATGGTAGTCGGGAGCTAACCCTGGCACTTTCCCAAAATTGTTTTGTTTTATTGTTCCTTTCTTAAAACCCAAAAAGTAAATTAAAATCAACGGTCCAAATACAGGCAGAAGAATTAACCAAAGCCATTTTCCAGATTTGTTTGTGTCGTGAAGTCTTTTGGTTGCTGTTGAAAGTAATGCCCAAAATAATATTGGATAAATTAACCAAGTTGCTGAATAAGAAATTTGGTTTAATAGATAAAATAGAATATAAAATGATGTCCAAATAAAAATTGAAGCAGTCCAATAAGTTAGTCTGTCAATTCTCCCTCTGTTAGTGAAAAGCAAGTAGCTTACAGGTAGTTTGTCTTTTAAAGCCATTCAGTTTTTTTCAATATATTTTTGATGTTCATTTTTTACAGGGTTTATCATGGTATTGTGCCTAACTCGTTTAAATAATCAGTTTAATTTTTAATAACCGAGCATATCTATGTTTATTAGTTGTATTTGCTCAACTCAAGTTGAGTATTATTTAAACGAGATTTTAATTTATTTATACTTTTCGTGTTATTATAATTTAAAATTCTGCTGTCTTAAATTATATACAACTATAAAAACTAAACCGCCACAATTCCTTTAATATGTGGGTGAGGTTCATAACCTTCCAAAGTAAAATCCTCAAATGTGAAATCAAAGATATTTTTCACTTCTGGGTTTAAAATCATTTTTGGTAAAGGTCTAATTTCCCGTGACAATTGCAGTTCCAATTGTTCAAAATGGTTGTTGTAAATATGGGCATCGCCAAAAGTATGAATGAATTCGCCAACCTGCAATTCACAAACCTGAGCAATCATCATGGTTAACAAAGCATAAGAGGCAATATTAAAAGGCACACCAAGAAAAATATCGGCACTTCTTTGATATAAAAGGCAAGATAGTCTGCTTTTTTCTCCCCCTTCGGGGGCTGGGGGGCTTACATAAAACTGAAAAAAAGCATGACATGGAGGCAAAGCAGCTTTTCCATTGGCTACATTTTCAGCAAATGATTTTGATGTATCGGGAAGCACAGAAGGATTCCAAGCAGAAACTAACATGCGCCTGCTGTTTGGGTTTTTCTTCAACGTTTCTATTAATTCAGCAATTTGATCAATTTCTTCACTGTTCCAATTTCGCCATTGGTGCCCATAAACCGGACCTAAATCGCCGTTGTCGTCTGCCCATTCATCCCAAATCTTAACACCATTTTCTTGTAAATAACCAATATTAGTATCGCCTTTTAAAAACCATAATAATTCATATACTATGGATTTCAAATGCAATTTTTTGGTCGTTACCATGGGGAAACCTTCATTCAAATCAAATCGCATTTGGTAGCCAAAAACACTTTTGGTGCCTGTTCCGGTTCGGTCTCCTTTTTGGCAACCGTTTTCCAAAACGTGCCGCACTAAATCATGGTATTGTTTCATTTTCTTAGGTTTAAAAGTTGCGGGTTTCGAGTTTCGAGTTTTGGTAGCAGGTTTCTATCGCGTAATCCAAAACTCGAAACATTCTAACCGTTTACGATTCTCTTTTCGAAATCTCGTCTCTTATTCGTGCTGCTTTTTCATAATCTTCATCTTGAACAGCCTTTTCTAATGAAGTGTGTAGCTCAGATAAACTTAGTTTAGAATACCCTTCGCTTGGTTCATTTCCTTCTTTATCTAAGCCAAATGTTTCAGGATTTGTAAGCACTCCTTCTTCATTAATATTTTGATTTTCTACGTCACTTGGATTGGCATTGAGATAAATTCCGGCTTTGTCTAAAATGTTTTTATAGGTGAAAATTGGAGCATTAAAACGCAACGCCAAAGCAATAGCATCAGATGTTCTGGCATCAATTATTTCTTCAATTTTATCTCTTTCGCAAATAATACTAGAGTAAAAAACACCATCTACCAGTTTGTGAATGATAACTTGCTTGACCACAATATCAAATCGATCAGCAAAACTTTTGAATAAATCGTGGGTTAAGGGTCTTGGTGGTTTTATTTCTTTTTCCAAAGCAATGGCTATAGATTGTGCTTCGAATGCACCAATTACAATGGGTAATTTACGTTCACCATCTACTTCATTTAAAATCAAAGCGTATGCTCCGTTTTGGGTTTGACTATAGGAAATTCCTTTTATGGTTAGTTTTACTAAACTCATTTAGATATTAGATTTCAGAATTGAAATAAATAGTTGATAATGTTTCAAAATATTCAATACAATTAACTCCCGAAACTACGGGATAGCCCTGTTAGAAGTGAAAAGCTCCCGATTTTTTTCGGGACTAGCAACCAATAGCAGGAAATGCGACTGCAAAGTAACAAAAAGTTTTTTCTAAAGAAAACTTTTAAATCCCAAAAAAAAGAAAATTCCAAATCCCAACTTTTACTATATTGGAATATGGAATTTGAAAAATTGGAATGTATTATTAAGCGTTTTGCGCTTTGAAAGCGGCTAATTTTTCTGTTAATCTTGGTAAAATATCAAAAGCATCGCCTACAATTCCATAATCGGCAACTTTAAAAAATGGTGCCTCAGCATCAGAATTGATAACTACTTTTACTTTGGAAGAGTTAATTCCGGCAATATGTTGAATGGCTCCAGAAATTCCCACGGCAATGTATAAATTAGTGGCAACGGGTTTCCCTGTTTGTCCCACGTGCTCACTGTGAGGACGCCAACCCAAATCGGAAACTGGTTTGGAACAAGCGGTTGCTGCTCCAAGTACGGCAGCTAATTTTTCGATTAAACCCCAGTTTTCTGGACCTTTTAAGCCGCGACCACCAGAAACTACCACATCAGCATCGGCAATGGTTACTTTTCCCGAAGCTTTTTCAACTGATTCTACTTTTACATTGAAATCAGCATCGTTTAAACTTGGTGAAAAATCTTCCTCGGTTGTTGATGAAGCATTTTCAAAAACCCCATAGGAATTTTTGGCTAAGCTCAAGACTTTAACATCGGTTGAAATTTCGGTAACGTTGAAAGCTTTGTTAGAAAAAGCGGTTCTTTTTACTTGAAATGGTGAAGTACTCAAAGGCAACCCAACCACATTTGAAGCAAATCCAGCTTCTAACCCTACAGCCACAAATGGTGCTAAATACAAACTATCTGTAGTTGAAGAAAGTAAAATTATTTTTGCGCTTTCTTTTTTTGCTGCTTGTTTGATAACATCGGCAAATGCTTTGGCACTGAAATTAGCTAGCTTTTCGTTAGAAACTTTCAATACTTTGTCAACTCCGTATTTTGATAATTCTGAAACGTCTCCAGCATTTACTGTTACAGCCGTTACAGTTGTTCCTAATTTTTCGGCTACTTTTTTGGCATAAGAAGCCAATTCAAATGCTACTTTTTTGAATTTTCCATCTGCCGACTCTGCGTATATTAATAATGACATATTGATTTTAGATTTAAGATTAAAGATTTTAGAATTAACTGAAAACTGTGACTGAACACTGATTACTATATTACTTTTGCTTCGTTGTGTAATAAATTAATTAGTTCATCCAAATTATCTGCCGAAACAAGTTTCACAGCCGATTTTGGCATTGGCTTTTCAAATTTAACGGCATTAGTGTTATTATTTGCTGCAACGGGCTCCAGTACAGTCAATACTTTTGTTCTTGCTGTCATAATCCCTCTCATGTTTGGAATGCGCAAATCTTTTTCTTCCACTAATCCTTTTTGACCACCAATTACTAAGGGCAATGAAGCCGAAATTATTTCTTTTCCACCGTCAATTTCTCTCGAAGCTTTTGCAGCAGATCCATCAACAGTAAGTTCAGTACAAGAATTCACAAAGTTGAAATCTAGTAAACTTGCTAACATTCCTGGAACCATTCCACCATTATAATCTAAAGATTCTTTTCCACAGATTACTAAATCATAATTTCCAGATTTTACTACTTCTGCTAATTGCTTTGCAACAAAAAAACCATCAGTTGGAGTTGCGTTTACCCGAATAGCTTCATTTGCTCCAATAGCCAAAGCTTTTCTCAAAGTAGGTTCAGTATCTGGTCCACCAACATTGACAACTGTTACTGTTGCAGCTTGTTGTTCTTGAAACCAAATGGCCCTTGTTAATCCAAATTCATCATTGGGATTAATTACAAATTGAACTCCATTTGAATCGAATTCGCTATCACCATTAACAAAATTAATTTTTGATGTAGTATCAGGCACATGACTGATACAAACTAATATTTTCATATAATTTGATTAAAAAAATTTCTGCTGTAAAAGTATAAAATAAAATTCTAATTTTTGTATGCGCGCATAATAAATTTTCAATATTATATCGATTTCGTAAAATGTAAATTGTTTACAATGTTTATTCGCCAAATAATCATTATCAACGATAAGATTATTTATGACTCAAATGTCTTTTTTAATCATTTATAATTGTAAATTTGCCTATAGATGTACTATGGCTTTACATTATTTTTAAGAATAGTAAATTGAAAGTTCAAAATAATGATATGAATATTTTGAATTTAAGAAGCAACTTTTTGAAATAAACTTATCTTGTTAAAAATTTATAAATTATAAAAACTATGAAAAATCAAAACTATTTATTATTACTACTACTACCGTTTTTATTTTCGTGTTCTAATGATAATGACAATTCGGGTACAAATCAAGAAGTAAACCTATCGGGTTTTGTGCAAAAGAATTATAATGTAAGTAGCATACCGAATGTTATTATTGACTCAACTTACTATCAATTACAAAACAATAAAATTATCAGTATTGTTAAAACTAATGTGGCCACTTCAGCATCAAATAACACGGTTTATGAATATCTAGGAAATAAAATTGCTAATACTACAAGTTTTGTTAATGGTATTATGTCTTCAAAAAATAATTATTTATATGATACGAATGATAAGCTTATTGAATTCAGACAAGAATCTTATAATGCATCTAATCAAATCACGGCCATACAAAAACACACTTTTACACATACGTCTGACACTATTTTTTCACAATGGAACAGAAGCATAAACAATGGTGTCAGTTATACCAACATAGCCAATTTTAAAATTGTATTAGACCAAAATAATAATAGGACTTACTTTGAAGATCAAGACATGACCAATAATAGTGAAGAAAGAATATTGACAACTTACGACGCTAATAATAACATGCTTAGTGAGCAATATTTTAATGTGTTAAACAATGGAGACCTAATTTTAAATTTAACTAATTCCGCAACCTATTCAAATTTTATCAATCCCCTTGCATTGATTATGGAAGCTACTTTTGGACGAAAAACTTTAATGCTTTTATACCATCTTCAAACTAGTGCTATAAATAATATAAATTCCAGAAATGTATCACCAAAAACGATGGATTCATTTATTACTTCGTTTGACGGAATAGGATTTGATATTACCAATACGCCTTTTAATAACAATTTAACTCAAATTAGCGATTTTAAAACCTTGAATTCAGGAAGTCTTTTTGCACGATTTAGTTTGGAATACTTCTTTGAATAATATACGCTATATTTAATTTATATCATTTTATAAAAAGACAAGCACTTTTTTACCTTAACAAGGGATAAATTCTAAATAAAAAATATTTTTATCGCTTTTAATTTTTATTTTTGCTCTTCAAAATAGAGACAAAGTCATATTCATATGAGAACAATACAATTTAGAGAAGCGATTGCCGAAGCGATGAGTGAAGAAATGCGTCGTGATGAATCTATATATTTAATGGGTGAAGAAGTTGCTGAATATAATGGTGCTTACAAAGCTTCGAAAGGAATGTTGGATGAATTTGGACCAAAAAGAGTTATTGATACGCCTATTGCTGAATTAGGATTTGCCGGAATTGCAGTAGGTTCAGCAATGAATGGTTGTCGCCCTATTGTGGAATACATGACGTTCAACTTTTGCTTGGTTGGTATTGATCAAATTATCAATAACGCAGCCAAAATGCGTCAAATGTCGGCTGGACAATTTCCTATGCCAATGGTTTTTCGTGGGCCAACAGCTTCTGCAGGACAATTAGGAGCAACACATTCACAAGCTTTTGAAAATTGGTTTGCCAATACGCCAGGACTAAAAGTGGTTGTGCCATCCAATGTTTATGATGCCAAAGGTTTATTAAAAGCTGCTATTCGAGATAATGACCCAGTTATTTTCATGGAAAGTGAGCAAATGTATGGTGACAAAGGAGAAGTTCCAGAAGAAGAATATACAATACCTCTTGGTGTAGCTGATATCAAGAGAGAAGGAACAGATGTAACCATTGTTTCTTTTGGTAAAATCATTAAAGAAGCTTTAATAGCGGCAGATGAATTGGCCAAAGAAAATATTTCTTGTGAGATTATCGATTTGAGAACTGTTCGCCCAATGGATTATGATTGTATTATCAATTCGGTTAAAAAAACAAACCGATTAGTGGTTTTGGAGGAAGCATGGCCATTTGCTAGTGTTGCCTCTGAAATTACTTATATGGTTCAAGAGAGAGCTTTCGATTATTTGGATGCTCCAATACAAAGAATTACTACAGCCGACACTCCAGCGCCATACTCTCCAACATTGTTAAAAGAATGGTTACCGAATGCTGAAGATGTTATCAAAGCTGTAAAAAAAGTAACTTACAAGTAGAAATAGACCGTATGATTTTTAGTTTATAAGAAAAGCAGCTAAAAACCTAAGAAGTCTTGAATACTAGTAATCATAATAACTATATTTGAACTTCATCAAAAAACTTTTTTGATGAAGTTTTTTTTTCCATGAAAAAGATATTTACACTATTTATTTTGTTTTTTGCTTTTGCAAATACTATTGCTGCACAAACAAAAGTGAGCGGAATAGTTTTGGACAATACGAATCAACCACTTCCTTATGCCAACATTGTTTTTAAGGGTTCAAAGACTGGAGTTGTATCTAACGAAGACGGAAGGTTTTATATAGAGTCGTCCGATAATTATAGTGTTTTATTAGTATCATTTGTCGGATTTCCAACTAAGGAAGTCAAATTGCCGAAACTCGTTAATTATGATTTCAAAATTATTTTGAGTGAAGGGAATGCCTTGAAAGAGATTGTGGTTTATGCAGGGAAAACATCCAAAAAAAACAATCCTGCTTTAGATATTCTTAGAAAAATATGGGAACGAAGAAGGAAAAACGGATTAAAAATGTTCAAGCAATATCAATATGAAAAATATGAAAAAGTAGAATTTGATATGAACACCATAGACAGTGCTTTTATGAAAAACAAGATTTTCAAAGGAATGGAGTTTGTGTTCAAGAATATTGATACTTCAAAAGTCACTGGAAAAACCTATTTGCCAATTTTTATTAATGAGTCTATTTCAGATTTTTATGGAGATAATGAAACCAAAAAAACAAAAGAGGTTCTTATAGCCAACAAAAATTCCGGATTAGGGAACGGAGATGGCGTAAATATGTTTATTAAGGATTTATATAATGACTTTGATATTTATGAGAATTATTTATATTTTTTTGACAAGAGCTTTACAAGTCCATTATCTAGAACTGGAATAGATGTTTACAATTATGTTCTTACCGATACCGCTTTTATCGATAACAAATGGTGTTATAATATAGTTTTTTACCCAAGACGAAAAAACGAGTTGACTTTCAAAGGCGATTTTTGGGTTAATGACTCCACATTTGCCATCAAAAAAATAAATATGGCAATCACCAAAAGTGCCAATATTAATTGGGTAAAAGATATTTATATCGAACAAGAATTTGAAGTTTTAAACGATTCGGTTTTTCTTCCAACCCGCGATTATATGATGTCTGACTTTGCTTTAAAAAAGAAAGAGGAGTCAAAAGGAATTTATGGTAAACGCAGCACGCTTTATCGAAATTTTAAGTTTGATGAAAAAAAACCTGAAAAATTCTTTAAACAGGAAGTTAATTTTATTGACAATTTGGTGTATAAAAAAACAGATGAATTTTGGGAGGAAAATCGTTTTGAAAAGTTAAATAAAGATGAGGTTGCTATATACAAAATGATTGACACTCTAAAAACTGTCAAAAAATTCAAGCAAATGTACAATCTTGTTTCAGTATTGGGAAGTGGATACATTGAGTTTTCTAAATTAAATTTTGATTATGGTCCCATCTTTTCAACGGTGGGTTATAACGAGGTAGAAGGTGTTCGACTTAGAGCTGGAGGAAGAACCTATTTTGGACCAAATGACCTTTGGCGTTTACAAGGTTATACCGCTTATGGGTTTGAAGATAATAAATTCAAATATGGTATTTCAGGAAAATGGATGGTGGATAAGAAAAATAGAATAATTCTCTCAGCAGGGAACAGAAGAGATGTAGAACAAATAGGCGCTAGTTTAACAAATACCAACGATGTTTTGGGTAGAAGTTTTGCTTCTTCGGCTTTTTTTACCACTGGAGCTAACGGAAAGCTAACCAACATCAATCTAACTACTATAGCAGGAGAAATTGAGCCAGTTAAAAATTTAGTATTTCAAGTAGGTTATTCCTATCGAACCCTAGAATCGGCATCGCCAACATTTAGTTTAGATTATTATACCGATAATACTTTTACCAATACGGCAAGCGAAGTAAAACAAGCAGAGTTAAGTCTGCAAGTTGAGTACACACCTAAAAGAAAAACCATTGGATATGGAGTGGAGAGACGCGATGTTGACAATCCGTACAGTCGCTTTTTTGTGAATTATACACAAGGTTTTAAAGGGTTTATTCAAAGTGATTTTGAATATCAAAAACTCCAACTTTACTACAAGCAACCCATTATAATTGGAGCACTTGGGCGTTCTAATTTGATTATGGAATTAGGAAAAACCTTTGGCAAAGTACCACTTGGTTTGTTGAGTATTGTACCTGGGAATCAAACTTATTTCTTGATTGAGAATACGTTTAGTAATCTTAATTTTTATGAGTTTGTAACCGATGAATATGCTACTTTCCAATGGGAACATAACTTTAACGGTAGATTATTATCCAGAATTCCGATGATGCGAAAATTAAACTGGAGAGAGTTAGTAGGAGTAAGAGCGGTTTATGGAACAGTATCCGACGAAAACATTGCTTTAAACGCCTCTGGGTTGGTTTATAAAGCCCCTGTAAATCCTTATTGGGAATACAATGTTGGGATAGGAAATATCTTTAAAGTATTCCGTCTTGATTTTACTTGGAGAGGAAATTACAGAGACGTACCCGATGGCAACAACTTTACTGTAAAAGGGTCGTTTGGGTTTTATTTTTAAGCTGACACGAGCGTAGCGAACTGACGCAGTAATTCATTTCAGCTTCACTACTAATCATTATACAAGTAGCCATTTCATTTCTAGTTGATAAAGATGTTGTTTTGAAAAAGGTGCATCAACAATATGGCGATCCTACTATTCCTTACAATCTGAACGTTTTCAAACTTTAGACAATACATTAGTTTTAGAAGCCCTTTCTCAAAACCATCCAAACAAAGTTAGAACTAGACTCAACCCAAATATATCCATCGGTAAATTGACGATTGATTGTTCTCATGGTCTACTTGCATTAGAAAGACATTATTCCTTTTGCTGATATTGGTAACAAAAACACCATAATTGAATTGTAATTTCACAATTTAAATGAAGACAAGTAAACACTTTCACAAAATTGGAAAATTTACGGAACAATGACTTAGTATATTATTATAGGACATTATTACCTTAAAGGGCAAGATAAAATTTAAGTATTTTTATTGAATAATTTTTTATCTTAACTGTATTTTCCTGGCCCAGTAAAAAACAAACCTAAATAAATAATAAAATTCACAAAAGCATCGTTAAAATGAAAGCCATTTTCGCCTTTATCAACTATCGACATTGGAAAAATGACCCAAAAATATAACCCATACAAAACATCAATACAAACAAACTAAATCGAGTAAATAAACCCAAAATTAAAAAAAAAACTACAAAAGAATTCTGCAAAAACAGTTAAGAATAAAGATGTTCCGCCAGTAATTCCAAAAAAACTAACATTCTTAGCCCAAAAGTCAGAAGCTGCCATTTCATTAAAATGAATTAACTTTTCATACCCATAAAACGATATTATAACGCCAAGCATTAATCGAATAAGTAATAATCCAAAATCGCTATTAATCGAATTTGCTGAAAAAGTAAAAAGTTTGTTTATAAAATTATTTAACTAAATAGTTTATTCAATTCAAAAATATAAATAATAGATAGTATAAAGAAAAGTGATAAAATCGTAAATTTTAAAATATAAATTCAATCCGAATCAGATTTTCAATATAAGTTGCTTTCTTTCTTAAAATTTTGTTATTTTTGCACCCGATTAAATTTATAACAAACATTTTATATTTATGGGGTCAATGATGATTTATGTGCCTATAGTTATGGCAATAATTGGACTGCTTTTTATGGCAGTTAAAAGAAGTTGGGTTTTAAAACAAGACGCTGGAGATGGCAAGATGGCAGCCATTTCAGATTATATTTATGAAGGTGCATTAGCATTCTTAAAAGCAGAATACAGATTATTAGCAATATTCGTACTTATTGCAAGTGTTGTTTTAGCTGGAATTACCCAAATAGATGGTGTAAAAACACATTTATTAATTGTAATTGCCTTTATTTTTGGCGCTTTCTTTTCGGCATTAGCTGGAAACATGGGGATGAAAATTGCAACTAAAACCAATGTTAGAACTACCCAAGCTGCCCGCACCAGTTTACCACAAGCGCTAAAAGTTTCTTTTGGTGGTGGAACCGTAATGGGATTAGGAGTTGCCGGATTAGCCGTTTTAGGTTTGACAGGTTTTTTCATTATACTTTTTCAAAAATTCATGGGAGGTGTATGGACTTCAACTGAAGACATGACCGTTGTGTTGGAAACACTAGCTGGTTTCTCTCTTGGTGCTGAATCTATTGCATTGTTTGCTCGTGTTGGTGGTGGTATCTATACCAAAGCCGCCGACGTTGGTGCTGATTTAGTAGGTAAAGTAGAAGCGGGTATTCCAGAAGATGACCCAAGAAATCCTGCTACAATTGCAGATAACGTGGGAGACAATGTGGGAGACGTTGCCGGAATGGGTGCCGATTTATTTGGGTCTTATGTAGCAACTGTCCTTGCTGCAATGGTTTTAGGTAACTATGTTATCAAAGATATGGGCGGGAAAATTGTGGATGCTTTTGGTGGCATTGGACCTATCTTATTACCAATGGCTATTGCTGGTTTTGGAATTTTGTTTTCTATAATTGGTACAATGTTGGTGAAAATTACAAGTGATGACGCTAAAGAAGCTCAAGTTCAAAAAGCATTAAACATAGGAAACTGGGTTTCTATTGTTTTAACCGCTATTGCGTGTTTCTTCCTTGTAGATTATATGTTGCCACAAACCATGAAAATGGAATTCTTTGGTGAAGGATTACAAGATATATCTTCAATGCGCGTTTTCTATGCAACTTTAATCGGATTATTTGTTGGTGGAGCTATTTCATCAGTAACGGAATATTACACAGGATTGGGTACTAAACCGGTTTTGGCAATTGTACAAAAATCTTCAACTGGTGCAGGAACCAATGTAATTGCTGGTTTGGCAACAGGTATGATTTCTACTTTTCCAACAGTAATTTTATTTGCTGCTGCAATATGGTCAACTTATGCATTGGCAGGATTTTACGGAGTTGCGCTTGCTGCTTCTGCTATGATGGCTACAACAGCCATGCAATTGGCCATCGATGCTTTCGGACCAATCTCTGATAACGCTGGTGGAATTGCTGAAATGAGCGAATTGCCAAAAGAAGTTAGAACTAGAACGGATATCTTGGATTCAGTGGGTAACACAACGGCTGCCACTGGAAAAGGTTTTGCTATCGCTTCGGCGGCATTAACCTCATTGGCATTATTTGCAGCGTATGTAACGTTTACAGGAATTGATGGAATTAATATTTTCAAAGCACCAGTACTAGCGATGCTATTTGTTGGTGGAATGATACCTGTAGTTTTCTCGGCATTGGCCATGAACTCTGTAGGTAAAGCGGCAATGGACATGGTCTATGAAGTGCGTCGTCAGTTTAAAGAAATTCCGGGAATTATGGAAGGAACAGGCAAACCCGAATATGGTAAATGTGTTGAAATTTCCACCAAAGCGGCTTTACGCGAAATGATGTTGCCTGGAGTTATGACTATTGGTTTCCCAATTGCAATCGTGCTTTTAGGTAAATTAGTTTATGGCGATAACAATATGTTAATCGCTGAAATGCTTGGGGGTTATATGGCTGGAGTTACTGTTTCTGGAGTGCTTTGGGCTGTGTTTCAAAACAACGCAGGTGGTGCTTGGGATAATGCTAAAAAATCGTTTGAAGCGGGTGTTATGATTAACGGTGAAATGACATACAAAGGTTCTGATGCTCACAAAGCTGCTGTAACTGGTGATACTGTTGGTGATCCGTTTAAAGATACATCTGGGCCATCCATGAACATCTTGATTAAATTAACTTGTTTAATTGGATTGGTTATTGCGCCAATCTTAGGTTCAGGACATGCTAATACTGCAATGGGTTCATCATGTTGTGCTCCAACAGAACAATGTGCCTCTATGAGCGAAGAAGAATGTAAAGCAAGAGGTTGTACAAAATCTGATTGTGAAAAGATGATGGCAAAATGCGACATGAGCAAATGCGCTACCATGACTAAAGAAGAATGTGCCGCTGTGTGCGACAAAAACGGATGTTCTTCTGAAGATAAAGCAAAATGTATGGCAATGTATGACGAGAATGGTAAATTCAAAGGTGAATTTAAAAATGAAATTTCAAAAATGGTTTTTATGGAAAAAACAGATAACGGTAAAGTAAAAGCTACTGTTTCTAAAACCATTAATGGTAAAGTAACTGAAGAAACTTTTGAAGGAACTGAAGCTGAAGTAAAAGCTAAAGTGGAAGCATTGAAATAGTATTTCAATAATTTGGATATAAGAAAACTCGTCTCGTTTTTAACAACCAGACGAGCTTTTTTTTATATTAAATAATCTTTAAAAAAGCCCATTTATCTCAGCATCAATTCTGTTGATAACAATTCCTAAATCTTCTGGATTATTGACAAAATCAACATTGTCAACATCAATAATTAAAAGTTTCCCTTTGTCATAAGTAGTAATCCATGCTTCATAACGCTCATTTAATCTACTCAAATAATCAATAGAAATTGTGTTTTCGTAATCACGTCCGCGTTTGTGAATTTGAGAAACTAAATTTGGAATTGAGCTTCTCAGGTAAATCAATAAATCGGGTGCTCCAACCAATCCTTCCATCAATTCAAACAACGAAGTGTAGTTTTGAAAATCGCGATTCGTCATCAATCCCATGGCATGTAAATTGGGTGCAAAAATATGAGCATCTTCATAAATGGTTCTGTCCTGAATAATATTTTTACCGCTTTCGCGAATTTGTAATACTTGACGAAAACGAGAGTTCAAGAAATAAATTTGCAAGTTGAACGACCAACGTTCCATTTGATGATAAAAATCATCCAAATAAGGATTGTCAACCACATCTTCAAAATGGGGTTCCCATTTAAAATGTTTGGCTAAAAATCGTGTCAAGGTTGTCTTTCCTGCCCCTATGTTTCCTGCTATTGCTATATGCATTATGGTAATTTTAATTTTAATTTTTTAATCTGCTGGTCGGTAAAAATAGCTAAAATTTGGTCTTTGTAGTAAAATTTTTGAAACGATTTCTCAACAATTTCTATTTCGTAAATCACTTTCGATTTGTTGTTCAAACAATAAAGAACATTGTTGTAAGAAAATAAAAGTCTATCAGTATCAATAATCTGAATATTTTCCCAAGGCGGAATGTTAGCCAGCAAATTTACTTTACCGAAAATGTCAATCGAAAACCAATTGTTATTTTCATCAATCCAATAAAAATTATTAAAATCAGATTGTGTATATTTTATACTTTCTTGAATCGGATTTCCTATATTTTTAAAAGTGCTCTTGAGATAATTAAACAAAAGAATTTGCTGTGTTAAAGCATTATAAATCCAAAATTGGTTTAGCGAAGCCATACCTATTTTAGAAGCAAAAATGGTTTTGTCAATATCAAAAAGATTGAGTTTTTGAATTTCGTTTAGCTGATTGTCTACGATGATAATGGTATTAAAATCTTCATAGAAAACAACAATTTTTAAAGGATTTATATAATCAACAGAGGTTATTTTGCCTAAAGGAACATTCTTATATTCCCATTTTTGAGT
Organism: Flavobacterium sp.; assembly: GCA_020403245.1. Classification (GTDB taxonomy): domain Bacteria; phylum Bacteroidota; class Bacteroidia; order Flavobacteriales; family Flavobacteriaceae; genus Flavobacterium. Next base: position 230,323 of record JADBYA010000009.1, read on the forward strand.
CTCATTCTGCTTGATGAAAACATTATTTTTGATAAAATAATTATTACCCAATCCATCAAAACCTAAATAGACTTTATTTTCTATTTCCTCTGAATGAATTGCCGAGGTCTTGAGTTTTTGGTTTTGACAAAAACTAACCGTTTGTGAATATAGAAAAAGAAATATAACAATGTTTTTCATCATAGTGCTAATTTACAATAAACTTTGTTGATTTTATCTTTTGTAAAATAATATTTTAACAAAATATTGGTAACATTTTGGACATAGTTTCGTCATATTTGCTTTTTTATTAAAACAATATCATGAAAAAAATTTATTATTCATCTGTATTTTTATTATTATTTATAGCTGCTAATGCCCAAAAGGATTTTCAAGGCATGGCGGTTTATGAATCCAAAACCAGCACATCTGATTTTAAATCTCGTTTTGAAGGGAACAAAGAAATCACTCCCGAAATTCAAAAAATGATCGAAGAACGAATGAAAAAAATGTTTGAAAAAACGTTTTTTCTCAACTTCGATAAATCGGCATCAATCTATAAAGAAGAGGAAAAGTTAGATGCTCCAGGGCAAAGTCAAGGAGGAATGCGAATGATGTCTTCCTTTATGGGTGGCGGTGGAACCTACTATAAAAATGTAAAAGAGAAAAAATATACCGTAGATAAAGAGTTTATGGGTAAAGAATTTTTAATCAAAGATACATTAACTACCTACAAATGGCAAATGAGTTCTGAGACAAGAGTTATTGGCGGGTATAATTGTTTTAAAGCTACAGCTGTAATTCCAGCCAGTAAAACCGATTTTAGAAATTTCAAACCCAAAAAGAAAGAAGAAGTTAAAGAAGGCGAAGCTAAAAAAGAGGAAAAAGAAAAAAGAACCAATTTCATGGATGATTTTGAGTTGCCTAAAGAAATAACAATAACAGCTTGGTACACACCTGAAATACCCATAAACCAAGGTCCAGAGGGGTATTGGGGTTTGCCAGGATTAATATTAGAAGTTAACGATGGTAAAACCGTAATTCTTTGTTCTAAAGTTGTTTTGAATTCGAAAGACAAAGTCGAAATCAAAGCACCCAATAACGGAAAAGAAATATCACAAAAAGACTATGACGAAACCGTGACCAACAAAATGCAAGAAATGCAAGAAATGAATGGCGGAAGAGGTGGTTTTCAAATGAGAACAACACGATAAGTACCTCTAGCATGTCAATTTATATCCTTTACTTCTAATGTTAATGATTTGAATTGTTGTATCGAGAATTAATTTTTTTCTGAGTTTAGTAATAAATACATCCATACTTCTGCCTGAGAAAAAATCGGTATTGTTCCAAATTATTTTCAAAATCACTTCTCTGTCTATAATTTCATTTTTGTTTTCAATCAATAATTGTAGCAAAGCTGTCTCACGATGAGTAAGGTTTTCGATTTTATAATTATGAACGAGTATTTGTTTTATTGGATAAAATAAATAATTTCCAATGGCAATAGTGTCATCGTTCGTTTTATTCTCAATTCTACCTAATAGCGATTGCATTCTAACAATTAATTCTTCCATGCTAAAGGGTTTTTTCAAATAGTCATTACCTCCGAATGCAAATCCATCAACAACATCTAATGTTTGCGATTTGGCAGTTAAAAAAATGATAGGCACATTTTTATTTATCTTTCGAACATCTTTGGCAACGGAAAAACCATCTTTTAAAGGCATCATTACATCAAGCACTATAATATCTGGATTTTCTTTTAAGAAAAAATCAAAAGCTTCTTCACCATTTTTTCCGTGAATAACCTCGAAGTTTCGTGTTTCTAAACTTTCTTTTATAATTTGTGCCAATGCTAGTTCATCTTCGGCTAATAAAACTCTGATTTTAGTACTCATTTGGCAATGTTATTTTAAATAAAGTTGGATTTGAATTTGATAATAATTCAAGCGAACCTCCGTGTTTTTCTATAATTTTTTTCGAATAATATAAGCCAATTCCAAATCCTTTTACGTTGTGAATGTTCCCTTTTGGAATTCGATAAAACTTATCAAATATTTTTTCTTCATGAATTTTGTCAATTCCAAATCCGTTATCTTCAATCAAAACAGTATTTTGGAATTTGTCACAATTTAAGGTAATCTTGATTTCATTTCCGCCATATTTTACGGCGTTATCTATAATATTCGAAAAGGCATTTTCCAAATGAAAACTATCAACATTGGCAAAAAAATCGGTAGTTTTTGTTTCTAATACAATATTTTTTTCCTGAAAATTTAACTGGTGTTTTTCGATACAGTTTTGCAATAATAAAAGCAGGTTTGCTTTTTCTTTTTTAATTGATAACTGATTTGTTTCTAGTGTTGCCGTTTCTAGTAATCGTTCGACCATTTCTTCCAATTTTTTGAGCTGATTGCCTGATATTTCTAAATACCTATTCGTTTTTTCTATATCTTTTTCGGTATTAAAACTTTTTATTCCTTCAATAGCTGTTCCGATTGTGGTAATTGGCGTTTTGAATTCATGAGTAATATTGCTAATCAAATCATTCTTTATTTCATCTATTTTTTTCTGTTTATTGATGGTTTTTAACAGATAAAGTAAGCAAGTAATAATAGATAAAGAGAGTACTAAAGAAAGCAAAATCTCTGATAAACTTCTTTTTAGGACCAGTGTAATTGGATTTGAAAAAAGAATTGCGATTTCTTCTTTTTTTGGTAAATACGCTGATTTTGATATGCTTTTCAATGACAAAGAACCATTTTTGTTGGTTTGAAAAGTGTTGTATAATGTATCGCCTTTATAATGTTGAAGCTGATAATCAATAAGTATGTTTTTTCGGTTTAGTTCTTTTTCTAAAGCATTGCTTAATGCTTTAAACTCGATAGTATCTTGAAACATTGAAATAACAATTTTATTGGCAAGATTTTTAATAGCCATGATGCTGTCTGTGTCTTTTTTCCCTTTAAAAACACTTATCGCTTTGATAGAAGTTGGCTCGATTTCTTTAAAAGAAACTTTTGGCGAACGTAATGAAGTTTCGCTTGAAATAATTTCATTTTCAATTTGCATTTTTATCGAATCGCTTGATTTTTTAATGGTTTTTGAATCTGATTTTATTTCTACGCTTACAAAAGTGGAAGTTGTATCCACTTTTGAATCTATAATCTTTTTTTTGTTCTTTTTTTTCTGCTGAGGAATATTTTTTAATGCCGATTTTAGGTCAACCGATTCAAAAAACTGTTCCGAGTTTACCTTTTTATCATTTTTTACAAAAGCTACAAAATTATCCTTTAAATAATCAACATAATAATATTCAATACTTTTGTCCAAAGCGGTCTGTACTTCGGCAATTAACCTTGTTTTATTTTGATTATAGTTTTTTATATTCCAAAATACTTGAAGTCCAATGGTGGCAACAATTGTAATCGAAATAAACAAAACAAGATAGAAGTTTTTTTCCCTTTTCATAAATCAAAAATAGTAACAAAAGGAGTTTCATTATCAACGTTAACAAACGTTAACTTTATTTAACAATTTGTGTGATTTATTATATTTTAATTTGTATCATTAACAACAAATTAAAAATTATATGAATACAACATTAACAAAAATAGCATCAGCATTTTTATTAGTAACTACAAGTGCAATTACTGCACAAGAATTTCAAGGAAAAGCGGAATATTTTTCGAAAAGAGTTTTTACTGAAAAAATAGAATTAAATAAAGCTACAGGAGAAAACGAAATGAGTCCTGAAATGGGGAAAGCGCTTCAGGAAGCCATGAAAAAAGCTAGTGAAAAGCAATATTTGCTTTCATTTAATAAATCAGAGTGCCTTTATGAAGAACAAGAACAATTACAAAAACCTGAAGCAGCTAATGGAGGATTTAGTATTTCTGTTGCTTTCTCAGGAGAAGGAAAAAAGTATCTCAATCTTAAAGACAAAATCTGCATCGAAGAAGCAGATATTTTCGGCAAGGAATTTTTAATCGTCGAACCGCTTGAAAAACCCAATTGGAAACTACTAAATGAAACCAAGAAAATAGGCGATTACAATTGCTTAAAAGCCGAACTTGTAGTTCAAGTTACTGAGAAGCAAAGAACAGAATACGAAGAATTTCTCAAAAAAGAAGCAGTAAAACCAGCGTTGTTTAAAATGGATGAACCTAAAGACAAAGTAATTATGGCATGGTACACTCCTGAAATCCCTGTGAGTTTTGGTCCAAACAAGTATTGGGGCTTACCGGGATTAATTCTAGAAATCAACGAAGAAGAGACTATTATTCTTTGTTCTAAAGTAACGTTGAGTAACAAAGAAAAATCAAAGATTAAAGTGCCTAATACAGGTGAAAAAGTAACCCAAAAGAAATTTGACGAAATCGAAAAGAAAAAAATGGATAGCATGAAAAATGAAGATGGCGTGATTATTTTTGAACGTTAACATACAAGTTTTATAAGCCATAATCATGAAAAACAAAATACTCTTTTTTTTCCTTCTTGTTTCATCAGTTTCCATAGCTCAGAACGTTCGATTCGAAGGCACCATTCTCGACAATAATAAAGTGCCATTAGAAATGGCCAATGTCATGGCAATGAACCAAGGCACCAAAGCCATGGATGCTTATGCTATTACCAATGAAAAAGGTAAATTTATTTTGAATTTAAATACCAATGCTACCTACATCATAAAATTGAGTTATTTAGGAATGCAAAGCAAAGAGATTACTATAACTACCCAAACTCAAAATATTACACAAACCATTACAATGGAAAGCGGCGGAATTGACCTTGAAGGGGTTGAAATTGTGCGCGAAATGCCTGTTTCCATAAAAGGAGATACCATCGTTTATAATTCTGATTCTTTTACCAACGGAACTGAAAGAAAATTGGAAGACGTTCTTAAAAAACTTCCCGGAGTAGAGGTTGATGCTGATGGACAAGTAAAAGTGGAAGGTAAAGCGGTTACAAAGTTGATGGTAGAAGGAAAAGATTTCTTTGATGGCGATACAAAACTTGGCGTAAAAAATATTCCTGCCGATGCTATCGATAAAGTACAAGTACTGAGAAACTACAATGAAAACTCTATTCTTAAAGGCGTAGAGAATAATCAAGACAATCTTGCGATGAATATTAAACTAAAAGAAGGAAAGAAAAACTTTTGGTTTGGCGATATGACTGCCGGAATTGGTGTTGGTCATGAGGATACCCGATATAATATCGCGCCAAAAGCGTTTTATTATAGTCCAAAATACAGTATCAACATCATGGGCAATAGCAATAATGTAGGAGAACAAGCTTTTACAATACAAGATTATTTTAGGTTTAGTGGCGGTTTTAGAAACATTATGGGAAAAGGTGGCGGAAACATAAATGTAGGAAGTAATTCATTGGGAATTAACTTTTTTCAAGATGATAGAGTAAAAGAAATCGAATCGCATTTTGGAGCCACAAATTTTTCGTATAATCCTTCAAAGAGCTGGAGTTTCAGCGGATTTGTCATTGCTACTTCAACTTTGGTTGATACCGACACACAATCGACTGTAAATTTTTTACAGCCAAATTCGGAACAAGTTGCTTCTGCCGAAATTAGAGATGATATTGGTAATCAAAAAAATAATCTAGGATTGTTTAAGTTTAGTTCTGTCTATAAACCAAGCACCAAATTTCAACTCGATTATGATATTCTAACCCGACTTTCGGCACAAAGAGAAAATAATAATTTGAACCGACAAGTATTTGATTATTTAGAAGACACCACTTCGAGTGAAAATATTTTAACCTCAAAAAGGCAAGATCCAATAAATATCAATCAAAATCTTAGTTTTTATTACACCCCTACAGACAAACATATTTTTGCGTTTGAAAGTCAATATTTATATCAAAACGAAGACCCTTTGTATAATGCCAATCTAGAATTTCAGCCCTTTGTTTTCATTGGGTATAATCCAGATCAAAATCGAAACGATATTACCCAAAGTCGCTTTATCAAAACTAATAAATTAGACAGCAGACTCGATTATTATTATGTGCTTACTCCAAAAGTGAACTTCAATTTTACTTTGGCCAATTCCTATGTATATCAAAGTTTGAATTCTTCTGTTTTTCAACGTTTGGATAACGGAACCATTAATAATTTGACTGCCACAGAAAACACCAATGATGTGGGTTATCGCTTTAACGACTCTAGCTTAGGGTTTCATTTAAAATGGTTAACAGGTAAATTTACCTTTACACCAGGAGTAACATTGCATCGTTTTAATTTAACAAATTCACAGCTAGCAACTAATACCAAGCAAGAATTGACACGATTTTTACCCGATTTTCAAATGATTTATCAAATAAAGAAATCGGAATCATTAACCTTTAACTATGCGTTGACCAACAATTTCACCAACGTCAATAACTTTGCATTAGGCACGATTTTTAATAGCTATAACAGTTTGTTTTCCGGAAATCGAGACTTAGAAAACTCAGTAGTTCATTCGCATACACTGACTTACCAAAAATTCAACATGTTTAATTTCGAAAATTTTGGAGGGTCAATTAATTACACTCGAACCACCGAAGCAATTAAAACAAGAGCCTTATTTGAAGGAGTAAATCAAATAGGTTCGCCTTTTAATTCTCCTTTCGGCGACGAAGTTATTTCAGGAAATTTTCGCTACGGTCGTTCCTTTTTAAAATATTATAAAGCTAATTTTAGTGCCAATGTTAATTGGAGTAAGTTTTATAATATTCAAATAAACCCTCAAACCTTGGTCGATGATGTTGTAAATACCGAAAGTTTTACTCAAAATTACAGAATAGGCGCTTCTACTAATTTTAAAGACATTCCAAATATTGAATTATCCTATAATTATACGGTTAATCAATATCCAAATGACACTTTTTATACCGATAGTCCTTCGGTTAAATTGGATTATTTCTTCTTGAAAAGTTTCTCCTTTGTTTCTGAATATGAGTTTTTTCATTACTACAATAACGATAATACCGTTGATCAAGAATACGACTTTCTATCGGCAAGCTTGACCTATCAAAAAACAAAAGCCAGTCATATGGAGTATAAAATTGCTGCAACTAACATTTTGAATACTACTTCAATCAATGATGATAGTTTCTCTCAGTTTTCTACTAGAAATTCTCAATATCAAGTACAGCCGAGATATATAATTTTTAGTTTAAAATATAATTTGTAGCCAAGAACCTGCTGTCCGATTTATTTTTTTTGTTTTGTCATGCTGAGCTTGTCGAAGCACAAAACAAAAAAAGGATGCTGCTGCCTTCAGGCCTGCCTGTCGGTAGACAGAGCTAAAAACAAAAAACCTGTTCAATTGAACAGGTTTTTTGTTTTTAGCTCTTTACGCCAATATCTTTGAGTCTTTGCGTTTAAATATTAAATTCCAAAAGCTGCTTTTACTTTATCTACAAAATCTAATTTCTCCCAAGTAAATAATTCTACTGATACAGTTTTTGGCACACCATTTGGCAATTGGAACGTTTTAGTAACGGTTTCCGGAGTTCTTCCCATATGGCCATAAGCAGCCGTTTCACTATAAATTGGATTTCTCAACTTCAAACGTTGCTCAATAAAGTACGGACGCATATCAAATACATTTTCTACCACTTTACTAATTTCTCCATCGGTCATATTCACTTTGGAAGTACCATAAGTAACCACATTGATAGAAGTTGGTTTAGCCACTCCAATCGCATAGGAAACCTGCACTAAAACTTCATCACACAATCCGGCAGCCACTAAGTTTTTTGCAATATGACGGGTAGCGTACGCCGCCGAACGATCTACTTTTGATGGATCTTTTCCAGAGAAAGCACCGCCACCATGAGCTCCTTTTCCACCATACGTATCCACAATGATTTTTCTTCCTGTCAAGCCAGTATCACCATGTGGTCCACCAATTACAAATTTTCCAGTTGGATTAATGTGATACGTAATATTATCATTAAAGAAATGAGCATATTGAGGGTATTTTGCCTTAATTCTTGGAATTAAAATAGACACTAAATCACTTTTAATTTTGGCCAACATTTCTGCTTCAGCGGCAAAATCATCGTGTTGTGTAGAAATTACTATCGCATCTATACGTTGTGGTTTGTTATCGTCAGAATACTCTAAAGTTACTTGTGATTTTGCATCAGGGCGAAGGTATTTAATTTCGTTATTTTCTCTTCTTAAGTTGGCTAATTCAATTAATAAAGCATGTGCGATATCCAAAGCCAATGGCATGTAGTTTTCCGTTTCATTAGTAGCATAACCAAACATCATTCCTTGGTCGCCAGCACCTTGCTCTTCTTTACTAGCTCTATCTACACCTTGATTAATATCGGCTGATTGCTCATGAATAGCCGATAATACACCACAAGAATCAGCTTCAAACATGTATTCGCTTTTGGTATATCCAATTTTACGAATAACTTCTCTTGCAATAGATTGTACATCAAGATAGGTGCTTGACTTTACTTCACCAGCCAAAATAACTTGTCCGGTTGTAACTAGTGTTTCGCAAGCTACTTTTGACTCAGGGTCAAACGCCAAAAAATTGTCGATTAATGCATCTGAAATTTGATCAGCAACTTTGTCCGGATGTCCTTCACTCACTGACTCCGACGTAAATAAATAAGCCATAATTTTTTTATTTTTATGCTGAATATATTTCAGCATCTGTTAAAATTAATTGTATAGAAAAAAAATCGGATTGCTTTGAAAGCTAAAGAAGAAATTCTGCTTTAGCATTTTTTTATTCTGAACTTGTTTAGAATCTCATAAAAGATTCAAGTTCGAATAGAGGTTGCAATCAGTACAAATTTTTCCTCTTAATTTCGAGTGCAAATGTATAAAATCAAATTGAATTGCAAATTATTATCTGTTTTTTTTATAATATTAGTCGAATGAAAAATTAAAATCAAAAAAAATCCTTGCAAATTCCAAATCTATATCATTACTTTGTAACGTTCATAAACTTATTGATTGTTATCACGAAAGCTGGAGGGAATAGACCCGATGAAAGCTTAGCAACCTCCACCTCCGTGGAAAGGTGCTACATTCTATCTTTATGCTGAACACTTGAACTGAACTTGTTTCAGTTTGTTTCAGTAGCTGTTAAATCAGAAATAGAGAACAGATAACCCGAGAATTCTCCTCCCTTTCACGATAACCAATAACATAATGTCAGACTCAGCTTGTCGAAGTCATGAGCTATTGGATTGCGTTTTTTTGTAATCCATACCTGCATGCCTGCCGGCAGCTACCTGCTGTACGTTGCAAGTCCCAAAAAAAAGGGAGCTTTCCACTTCCATCAGGGCTATAGAACAAACCATTTTTGTATAATTAAGTTTTCAAAAGAGCCATTTCTTAATGAACCTTAAATTTCTTAATGGTTTAAAAATAAGAGCTGGGGCTTTGCGTCTCTGCGAGAATTATAAAATAAAAGTCAACGTCCCAAAATTTCGGGATTTAGGTTAAAAATGAAAATTATGCTACAAATTCAAGACGCCATAAAAGAAAGAATCCTTGTCCTCGACGGGGCCATGGGAACCATGTTACAACGCAATAACTTTTCCGAAGAAGATTTCCGCGGCGAACGATTCGCAACTTTTCCACATCCGTTAAAAGGAAACAACGATTTGCTTTCCATAACCCAACCCGAAGCTGTAAAAGAAGTACACCGACTGTATTTTGCAGCCGGTGCTGATATTGTTGAAACCAATACATTTTCAGGAACCACCATCGGAATGGCCGATTATCACCTGGAAGATTTGGTTTATGAATTAAATTTTGAATCAGCCAAAATTGCCCGCGAAGTGGCCAACGAATTTAAAGATAAACCCCGCTTTGTTGCAGGTTCTATTGGTCCAACAAACCGAACAGCAAGTATGTCTCCCGATGTTAACGATCCTGGATTTCGTGCCGTGACTTTTGACGATTTACGAATTGCCTACAAACAACAAGTAGAAGCTCTAATTGATGGAGGCGTTGACGTACTTTTAGTAGAAACAATTTTCGATACTTTAAATGCAAAAGCAGCATTATTTGCCATAGAAGAAGTAAAAGAAGAACGCAATCTCGATATTCCCGTTATGGTTTCGGGAACCATTACCGATGCTTCTGGAAGAACACTTTCAGGGCAAACAGTAGAAGCATTCCTAATTTCAATTGCCCACATCGATTTACTAAGTATCGGATTTAACTGCGCACTAGGAGCTGACCAATTAAAACCGTATTTAAAACGTTTGGCCATGAACACCCAACTCAATATTTCCGCACACCCAAACGCAGGTTTACCTAATGCTTTTGGGCAATACGACCAAACTCCAGAAGAAATGCAGGCGTTAATCAAAGAATATTTAGAAGATAATTTAGTGAATATTATTGGCGGTTGCTGTGGGACAACACCCGAACATATCAATGCAATTGCAGAAGTGGCTAAGAAGTTTAAACCAAGATCAATTAACAACCCTGTCAGAGTTTAAAACTCTGACAGGGTTAATCAGAATAAAATGTCGTTAAATAAATACTTAAAATTATCCGGTCTCGAACCTTTAGTTGTAACTCCTGAAACTAATTTTATTAACGTAGGCGAACGAACAAACGTTACAGGTTCACGAAAATTCCTTCGATTAATTAAAGAGGAGAAATACGACGAAGCACTTTCTGTAGCTCGTGATCAAGTAGAAGGTGGCGCACAAATCATCGATGTCAATATGGACGAAGGAATGTTGGATGGCGTTTTCGCCATGACCAAATTTTTAAACCTTATTGCAGCCGAACCCGATATCGCTCGTGTTCCCGTAATGATTGATAGTTCCAAATGGGAAATCATTGAAGCGGGATTAAAAGTCATACAGGGAAAAGGTGTTGTAAATTCGATTTCCCTAAAAGAAGGCGAAGCGGCATTTATTCATCACGCTAAATTAATAAAAAGATATGGTGCAGCGGTAATCGTTATGGCTTTTGATGAAAATGGGCAAGCCGATACTTACGAACGCAGAATTGAAATCTGTAAAAGAAGCTATGATATTTTAGTAAATGAAGTACATTTTCCTGCCGAAGATATCATTTTTGATCCAAATATTTTTCCGGTGGCAACCGGAATGGACGAACACAAATTAAATGCACTAGATTTTTTCCGAGCTACCAAATGGATTCGGGAAAATCTACCCTATGCTGGGATTTCTGGGGGTGTGAGTAACGTTTCTTTTTCTTTTCGTGGAAACGATAAAGTACGTGAAGCCATGCATTCTGCTTTCTTATATCATGCTATTCAAAACGGGATGACTATGGGTATCGTAAATCCAGAAATGTTGGAGATTTATGATGAAATTGATAAAACACTACTAGAACATGTTGAAGATGTTTTGCTCAACAGAAGAGAAGACGCAACCGAGAGATTATTAGGTTTAGCCGAAAGTTTTAAAGGGGAAAGTTCCCCTATCCTTAGCAGAAGTGCTGGGGGAGAGGCAGAATGGCGTAATGGTTCGGTTCAAGATAGACTAACACATTCCTTAGTAAAAGGAATAGATGAATTTATAGAAATAGATGTAGAAGAAGCCAGATTAAATGCTGAAAAAGCCATTGATGTTATCGAAATCAATTTGATGGCAGGAATGAATGTAGTGGGTGATTTATTTGGAAGTGGAAAAATGTTTTTGCCTCAAGTTGTAAAATCGGCGAGAGTAATGAAAAAAGCTGTGGCATATCTTCTTCCATTCATTGAACATGAAAAAGGAGACTCGACTTCGTCGAGTAATGGGAGGATCCTGATGGCCACGGTAAAAGGCGATGTACACGATATCGGTAAAAATATAGTAGCCGTAGTTTTGGGCTGTAATAATTTTGAAATTATTGATTTGGGTGTGATGGTACCACCCGAAAAAATCATACAAGCAGCTATAGAACATCATGTGGATATCATTGGATTAAGCGGATTGATAACACCTTCGCTTGACGAAATGGTGTATCTAGCCAAAGAACTGAATAAACTAAACATCAAAATTCCAATTATGATTGGTGGTGCTACAACTTCTCGAGCTCATACTGCCGTTAAAATTGCGCCAGAATATCAAGCAACAGTGGTTCACGTAAACGATGCTTCACGGGCGGTTACTGTGGCTAGCAATTTACTTCAAACCGAAACTAAAGAAGAATATACTAAAACCGTTCGTGCCGAATACGACAAGTTGCGTGAAGGGTATTTAAATAGAAGTCGGGATAAAGATTATCTATCTATTGAAGATGCTCGTAAAAACAAATTACAGTTGGATTGGAATAATTTTCAACCCGTGAAGCCAAATTTTATAGGCACCAAAACTGTTGCCGTTGAACTTTCCGAATTGGTTGATTTTATAGACTGGACACCCTTTTTTAATTCATGGGAATTGTACGGAAAATATCCCGCAATCTTAACGGATGAGGTTGTTGGCGAACAAGCCACTTCTTTATATGCTGATGCTCAAAAAATGTTAACACAAATCGTTTCCGAAAAGTGGTTGACTGCCAAAGGAATTCTCGGAATTTTCCCTGCTAATACATTAAATGACGATGACATAGCGGTTTGTCAGACTGAGCTTGTCGAAGTCCATTTCCTTACTTTACGTCAGCAATCCCAAAAAACGGCTGGCGCACCTAACATCGCTTTAGCTGATTTTATAGCCCCAAAAGATTCTGGTAAACAAGATTATATAGGTTGTTTTTGTGTAACCACTGGATTTGGAGTAGATGAAAAAGCTGCCGAATTTGAAAAACAGTTAGACGATTATAATTCGATTTTAGTAAAAGCTTTGGGCGACAGATTGGCCGAAGCTTTCGCGGAATATTTGCACCTGAAAGTCAGAACGGAAATTTGGGGTTATGCTTCAGAAGAAAGTTTATCTAATCAAGATTTAATCGAAGAAGAATACAAAGGAATTCGTCCTGCCCCCGGTTATCCAGCATGTCCAGACCATCTAGAAAAACCTACGATTTGGAAATTGCTAAATGTAGAACAAGAAATCGGAGTACGATTAACCGAAAGTATGGCCATGTGGCCAGCGTCATCAGTGTCAGGATATTATTTTGCCCATCCTGATAGTAAGTATTTTGGACTCGGAAAAATAAAAGAAGACCAAGTAATAGATTACGCCAAACGAAGAGGAATTTCCACTGAAATGGCTGCCAAATGGCTTGCGCCGAATATAAGCCCCACCTAACCTCCCCAAAGGGGAGGAATATAAACCCGATGAATGATATTAAAAACTTAATTTAAAACCTGATATACCCCAGTCAGTAAGCCCCTCCTTTGGAGGGGTCGGGGGAGGCAAATGAAAGTAACACAACATATAGAAAACGCCAACGGAAAACCATTGTTTTCTTTTGAAATCCTTCCGCCTTTGAAAGGACAAAATATTCAATCCATTTTTGATAGTATTGATCCATTGATAGAGTTTCAACCTCCGTTTATTGATGTGACCTACCATCGGGAAGAGTATGAATATAAGGAATTGCCCAGCGGTTTATTGGAAAAGAAAATTGTCAAAAAACGGCCCGGAACCGTTGGAATTTGTGCAGCAATTCAAAATAGATATGCTGTAGATGCTATTCCACATATTTTGTGCGGCGGGTTTTCAAAAGAAGACACGGAGAACTTATTGATTGATTTGGATTTTCTCGGAATTGAAAATGTAGTAGCACTTCGTGGCGATGCCCTGAAAACCGAAACCTATTTTCATCCAGAAAAGGATGGGAATGAGTATGCTACCGATTTGGTCCTGCAAATTAGTAATTTGAATAAGGGAATATATTTAGACGAGGATTTACAAAACTCGGCGCAGACAAATTTTTGTATTGGAGTTGCTGGCTATCCCGAAAAGCATATGGAAGCGCCGAGTTTGGATAGCGACATACATTTCTTAAAACAAAAAATTAAAAACGGAGCCGATTATATTATTACGCAAATGTTTTTTGATAATAAAAAGTTTTTTGATTATGTAGAAAAAGTTCGTGCCGCCGGAATAACCATTCCTATTATTCCGGGTCTAAAACCAATTGCAACCAAGAAACAATTGAATTTAATTCCCCATCGATTTTCTTTAGAATTGCCTGATGATTTGATTATGGCTGTAGTAAAAGCAAAAGATAACGACGCGGTAAAGCAAATCGGAATAGAATGGTGTACACAACAAAGTAAAGAATTAGTCGCTGCTGGAATTCCAGTTTTGCATTATTATTCTATGGGAAAAGCCGAGAATATTAAGGCGATAGCGAAAGAAGTTTTTTAATTCTGAATTCACAAAATTATAATCTGTTATATTTGTGACTTAAATTTTTTGAATGAGGAAGTTTTACCTTATTTTTTTGTTTTTTTCTTTTTCGATTTTTGGCCAAAATAAAAATCCTTTCACCTTAGACGTATCCCTGTTAAGAGGAAATGCTTTGCCACATAAAGAAGATATGTACCATCTAGTTAATGGTCATCCTGATGGGATAATGGTTAATTTTGGCAAAAGAACTGATGGTTCCAAAGAATGGCATCAAGCTTATAATTATCCTGAATATGGCGGTTATTTTTTGTATCAAGATTTTAAAAGTCAGCCATTGGGACAAAACTATGCTGTAGGTGCTTTTTATAATTTTTATTTTTGGAAAAGGCAACTTCAATTCAAAATTTCTCAAGGAATTGCATTCACTACCAATCCTTATGACAAAGTAGATAATAGCAAAAATAAAGCATTTGGAAGCAAATTAATGGGAAATACCAATTTCGGATTTTCCTATGATAACCAAACACTTTTCAAAAACATTGGTTTTCACGCCGGAATTTTATTTACACATTATTCCAACGGAAGAGTAAAATCGCCCAATAGTGGCATTAATACTTACCTTTTAAATCTTGGGGTTAATTATAATTTTTCTGAAAATTTTAACCGAATAGCGGATACAACTCAAGTCAAAAAATCATACAAAGAACCAATAAAATATAATGTTATTCTTAGAACTGGTATCAATGAAAACCCCATAGTCAATAGCGGACAATTTCCTTTTTACCATATAGGTTTTTATGCCGACAAAAGATTGAATAGAAAAACGGCGCTACAGTTTGGCGCCGAATTGTTTTTAACACAATCCATCAAAGAATACATAAAATATTTTTCTGTTGCCTATCCAAATCAAAATATTGACGCCAACACCGATTATAAAAGAATTGGAGTTTTTATTGGTCACGAATTAATAATTAACCGAATTTCTCTCGAAGCACAAATTGGTTATTATGTTTATCAACCTTTCAAAAAGGATATCCCAATTTATGATAGAGTTGGTATAAAATATTATTTTACCGATAAAATATTTTTAGGATTTACAATTAAAACGCATCTTTTTTTAGCTGAAGCATTGGAATTTGGTGTCGGATATAGAATTTAAAATTAAACCCATGAAAAAGCTATCTTTATTACTATTTTTATATATTTTTTTAAATTCCTGCGAAAAACCAAGCGATTGCATCGAAAGTTCGGGAACAATTATTATCAAAGACATTCCTGTAACTAATTTCAAAAAAATAAAAGTATATCGCGGAATTGAAGTGATTATTACTCAAGGAACAGAATACAAAGTGCA
The DNA here is from genome assembly GCA_020403245.1 of Flavobacterium sp. Taxonomy (GTDB): domain Bacteria; phylum Bacteroidota; class Bacteroidia; order Flavobacteriales; family Flavobacteriaceae; genus Flavobacterium. The sequence continues at coordinate 245,912 of JADBYA010000009.1, forward strand.
AATTGTTGCCGGCGAAAATTTTATTGATAATATTGAAGTAAATCAAAATGGTGACCAACTTATTTTCAAAGACAATACCAGTTGCAATTGGGTGCGCGATTATGGTCAAACCAAAATTTTAGTCACAACGCCAACACTAGAAGAAGTCTATTCGAAAACCGATAGGAATATTAGTTCTAATGGTGTTTTGAGTTTTCCTAACTTGACAGTTTTGTCGCTAGATAAAGATGCCGATGGCGAAAGCGGCGCGGGGACAGGCGATTTTATTTTGAATATCAATAATTCCACACTGACTATTGGCAATAATAATGTATCACGGTTTTATCTTTCGGGACAAACGATCAACGCCAATTTTAATTTCTATTTTGGCGATGGTAGAATTGAAGCCCAGAACTTAATTGCACAAGATATTGTTGTTTACCATCGGGGTTCAAACGATATGATTGTGAATCCTATCCAAAGTGTAACTGGTGTTTTGAACAGCACAGGCAATTTAATCTTGAAACATGTGCCACTTAGTGTAGATGTTGAAGAATTGTATCAGGGGAACGTAATTTATCCGTAAGGACTACTTCTTAGTTTTCTCTCTAAAAATTTGTTCCAGATTTTTGTTTTTCAGACTAATTTGTAGTGTTTTCAATCCATTGTCATGAGCAAAATCGAATACTTTTGGACGCATGTCTTCTGCGGTATTGAAAGTCAGTAACCAAATATTATCAGCAGTGTTTTTATAGGTTTTAATGTTTATTAAATTTGCCAATAAAGTTGCATCAATAGTTTTGTCAAATTCCACTTCTATAATTTGTTCTTTTTCCTCAGAAACTAATTTGTTTAATTTTTTATCGGTTACAATTTTTCCATTATCAATAATAATGATACGGTCGCAAATTGCTTCCACTTCCTGCATGATGTGTGTGGAAAGAAAAACGGTTTTGTCTTTACCAACATTTTTTATCACATTTCTAATTTCGACTAATTGATTTGGGTCTAAACCTGTTGTTGGCTCATCTAAAATCAAAACATCTGGATTGTGTAACAATGCTGTTGCTAGTCCAACTCTTTGGCGATACCCTTTGGATAACTGTCCAATTTTCTTATGACTTTCGGGCGTTAAACCTGTTAATTGAATTACTTCTTCAATTCGGGTTTTGCTCACTTTATAGACATCAGCATTGAAAGCTAAATACTCTCTTACATACAAATCCAAATACAACGGGTTGTGTTCGGGTAGGTAGCCTACAGAAAGTTGTACTGCTTTTTGGTTTTCAGAAACATTACTCCCGTTTACCGAAGCAGTTCCTTCATCAGCATGGATAAAGGTGGTTAAAATTTTCATTAAAGTAGATTTTCCCGCACCATTTGGACCAAGAAAACCAACGATTTCTCCTTTTTTGATAGAAAAAGAAACATTGTCTAGCGCTTTTTGAGCACCATAACTTTTCGAAATATTTTGAACTTCTATTGACACATTTCACGATTTGGAACAAAAGTAAATAATAGTGGAGGATTTTTTTTAAAAAATTAAATCTTTTGTCAAACTTTAACCCAAATAAAAAGAATAGAAACCAACTTATGATAACTTTAGAAGAATAGGTTATAAATTTGTAGCAGCAAATTTGATTTTGTTGCAATTTAATTCGAAAGCGTTTATTAGAGGAAATGCAAAATACAAATAGAATAAAAAATAATTAAAATAGCACGATGTTAGAAGATACAACTTGGAAGAAAGACTTCCCTCATCCAACTTCCAACTCCCGCTTCCAACTTCCATCTCATAAACTATGAATATAACAACACAAAACAGAAAATGGTTAGATGATTTCAACTTACATCATCCACTTGTTATCGCTGGACCATGCAGTGCTGAAACCGAAGACCAAGTATTGAAAATTGCACACGAATTGAAAAATTCTGATGTATCTATTTTTAGAGCCGGAATATGGAAACCCAGAACGCGGCCCGGAGGTTTTGAAGGTGTTGGTGAGATAGGATTGAAATGGTTGCAAAAAGCCAAAGCCGAAACAGGACTATTGATGGCCATAGAAGTCGCAAATGCAACTCATGCAAAATTAGCATTAGAGCATGATATTGATGTTTTGTGGATAGGTGCACGAACAACTGTAAATCCGTTTGCGGTTCAGGAAATAGCCGATGCTTTGCAAAATACCGATAAAATAGTATTAGTAAAAAATCCAGTAAACCCTGATTTGGCTTTGTGGATTGGTGGAGTGGAACGTTTGTATAATGCTGGAATAAAAAAATTGGGTGTAATTCATAGAGGGTTTTCTACCTATGAAAAAACCAAATACAGAAACATTCCCGAATGGCAAATTGCTATTGAACTGCAAAGTAAATTTCCTGATTTGCCATTGTTGTGTGATCCTTCTCACATCACAGGAAGAAGAGATATGATTCAAGAAGTAGCACAGCAGGCACTTGATTTGAATTATGATGGATTGATGATTGAAACCCACACCGACCCTGATAATGCCTGGAGCGATGTTGCCCAGCAAGTAACTCCAAAAGTTTTAAAGCAGATTTTTGTAGATTTAAAAGTTAAAAAAGTAACTACCGAAGATGACGATTTTAATGCCAAAATGATAAAACTAAGAGTCAATATTGATATCGCTGATAGTAAATTATTGGAAATTTTAGGGAATCGGATGAAAGTAGCAGAACAAATTGGTGCCTTGAAAAAAGAAAAAAATATTGCTGTACTTCAAAATAAAAGGTGGAATGAAATTTTAGGAAAAATGATTTTAGACGGTAGTGAAAGAGGATTAAGTGAGGAATTTATTCTAAAACTGTTCAAAGCCATTCATCAGGAAAGTATTAGTCATCAGGAAAAAATTATTAATTCTAGATGAATACAATAATATATGTATTTCTGTTTATATATTTTTTGTATCATTGCAAAAAAACAAATAAAACTTAAAACAAATGAAAAAAATTATTTTATCTATTGTCTTAGTATTTAGCTTTGGAATAGCTAATGCACAATTAGACAAAATCTACAAACACAGCGGCGAAACTGTTGAAGGGAAAGTACTTCGCTTAGATGAGTACACAATTGTTTTTAAGTATGATGGAGAAGATGCAGAAAATACCATTGGTAAATATGCAGTTGAAAAAATCATCTATGGTAAAACAAAAAGACAAGAAGATGTTACAGAAAAAATCGTAATCAATGGCGAAGACGATTGGGAAAAAGTGGTAATCCTTGAAGATAAATCGTACATCTCTGGTTTGAAAAAAGTAGGGGAAGTTCGTGGGAAAACTGGATTAATTAACTTCCAGACAGGAAATACAGGAGATAAAAAAGCAGCTAAAAAATTAAAAATGGACGCTGCAAAACAGGGTTGCGCTTTTGTCTTGTTAATGGCTGATAAAGCAACTGTTGGAGCTAATTCTAATGGACTTGGAGGTTCTCAAGCTATCAAAACTGGAGTAGCTTACAAATACTAATAAATTTAGGATTTTAAAAATTTAAGTTGTCAGAAATGGCAACTTTTTTTATGACTTAAAATATAAATAGGAAATGGTATCTTTGCCACATGACTGGACACGTTTATAAATCTACCGGAAGTTGGTACACTGTAAAATCGGAACAAGGCGATTTTATAGAATGCCGTATCAAAGGGAAGTTCCGCATGCAAGGCATCAAAAGTACCAATCCAATTGCAGTGGGCGATATAGTAGATTTTGAACTCGATGAAACATCAGATACAACTACAGGAACTATTCACAATATTCACGACCGAAAGAATTATATTGTTCGAAAATCAGTGAACCTGTCCAAGCAAACCCATATAATCGCTTCCAATATCGATATCGTTTTTCTACTAGTCACTATCAACAATCCGCCAACCACTACTAGTTTTATCGACCGTTTTTTGGTTACTGCCGAGGCCTATGGTATTGAAGCGGTATTGATTTTTAATAAAATTGACACCTACGATGATGCCATGCTCGATGAACAATTGTATTTACAACACATCTATTCACAAATTGGTTATAAATGTTTGAAAGTTTCTGCTTTAGAGAAAAAAGGATTGGAACAGCTCAAGGAAATGATGATTGGAAAAGTGAATATGTTCTCTGGACATTCAGGTGTTGGAAAATCTACCTTGGTCAATGCATTAGAACCCAGTCTAAATCTGAAAACCAAACACATTTCCGAGCAAAGCAAACAAGGACAACACACCACGACTTTTGCCGAAATGTATGATTTATCATTTGAAGCCAAAATAATAGATACGCCTGGCATTAAAGGTTTCGGAATTGTAGACATGGAGTCAACAGAAATAAATGGGTTTTTCCCTGAGTTTTTCAAGCTGAAAGACCAATGCAAATTCAACAATTGTTTGCATAAAGAAGAGCCGCATTGTGCTGTTAAAAAGGCCTTAGAAGAAAACAAAATTGCCTGGTCACGCTATAACAGTTACCTCAAAATTCTAGAAGGTGATGATGAACATTACCGTTCTGATATTAATAATGAGGATCGAATTGCTAGTGATGAAACGAGAAAAGCCCCCTAACCCCCAAAGAGGGAACTCTAAATAAATCTAAAAAATGCACAAACAAGCTATTATTTCAATTTTTAATTCCCCCTCTAGGGGTTAGGGGGCTTATGAAAGCAATCATTCAACGCGTTTCCGAATCTTCTGTAACTATCAATGCTAAAATAGTTGCCCAAATCCAAAAAGGGCTATTAGTCCTAATAGGTTTTGAAGATGCCGATACCCAAGAAGACATCCATTGGCTCACGGCAAAAATTGCTAACCTCAGAATTTTTGGAGATGAGAACAATGTGATGAATTTATCTTTAAAAGATGTTGAAGGCGACATGATTATTGTGAGTCAATTTACGCTTCATGCCTCAACCAAAAAAGGCAATCGTCCATCCTACATCAAAGCGGCCAAACCCGAAATAGCTATTCCATTATATGAAGCTTTCATCGCTCAAATGGAAAACGAACTGGGCAAAAAAGTGCAAACAGGACAGTTTGGTGCCGACATGAAAGTAGCACTGGAAAATGATGGACCAGTGACGATAATTATTGACACAAAAAATAAAGAATAAGATTATTAATAAAATTATAATTTTTTTATATTTGGAAAAAACTTAGTAAAGATGAAACTAAAACTTTTACCAATTCTATTTTTATTCTCCATTCTTTCAACGGCACAAAAGTTAGAATACGCTACCTTTAATATTCCTGATAGTTTAAAACAAAATGCTAATGCAGTAGTGCGTTTAAGTCAAATTAACATTGACATTACTTCCCAAAAATCTATGACTATAAAGTTACTTCAAGTAACAACGGTGTTGAATGAGTTAGGACTTAGAAATTTAGATCTTGTTGAGAATTATGACAAAAACAGACGAATAAATAAAATTGAAGCTACGGTATATGACGCTTTTGGTAAGCAATTGAAAGCATACAGAAAAGGCGATTTCAAAGATCAATCTGCTGCAGATGGTGTAACCCTTTTTTCTGATAATAGATTACTATATTTAGATTATACACCAACAACTTATCCTTTTACGATGGTTTTTGAAGTCGAAATCGAGACATCGAATACTGCATTTATTCCGTCGTGGCGTCCTATAAATGATTATTTAGCTAGTACAGAAAAGGCTTCTTTGACAATTAATTTTATTCCTGATTTACGGTTAAAGTATAAAGAATTTAATTTTTCAAACAAGTATTCAATAGAAAAAAAAGAAACGGAGTCATCCTTAACTTACGCAGCAAAAAATATTGTTGCTCATAAATATGAAGAATTAGCTCCGTCTTTTGATTTATTATTTCCTAGAGTTATGTTTGGTCTTGAGTTATTCAATTTAGAAGGCATTACAGGAAATGCAAAATCATGGAAAGAAATGGGCAAATGGTTTTATGATGAGATTTTATCAGGAACAGTAGAGCTACCCGAAGAAACTAAAATCAAAATTAAAAACTTAGTTGGCAATGAAAAAGACCCATTAAAAAAAGCTGAAGTAGTCTACAAATACGTACAAGAAAAAACACGCTATGTTAGTATTCAAGAGGGAATTGGTGGATGGAAACCTATGTTGGCTAAAGACGTAGATAAATTGGGTTATGGCGATTGTAAAGCTTTAACTAATTATACAAGAACACTTCTTAACGAAGTAGGTGTTACATCTTACTATGCAAGATTATATGGGCAAAGAGAAAAAAGAGAAATCTACACCGATATTGTTTCTTTTCAAAGTAATCATGTGATATTGGCAATTCCTGATAACTCTGATTATGTTTGGTTAGAATGTACAAGTCAAGTACAACCGTTTGGTTTTCAGGGTGATTTTACCGATGATAGAAATGCATATTTGATAAAACCCGATGGCGGTGAAATTGTAAAAACTAAAACCTTTACAGAAAAAGATAATTTACAAATTGTAAAAGGTGCTTACCAAATTACTGAAACTGGAGATTTTATTGGGAAAGTCAGAATCATTTCAAAAGGGCTGCAATATGATAATGAGTTCGGAAAAGAACGCTTAAGCAGAGAAAATCAAATTAAAAACTATAAAGAAGAATTTAGCAATATTAATAATCTTAACGTAACAAAAATTACATTTAATAATAATCAAGCTGGTATAGAATTTACAGAAGAGCTAGAACTAGAAGCCGAAGGTTATGCTCAAATTTCTGGAGGAAAATTAATGTTTGTAGTGAATGCGTTTGCGCAAAGTTATTATGTTCCAAAAAAATATAGAATACGCGAACTTCCATTTGAAATCGATAGAGGTTATACCGATGAAGAAGAAATTGAAGTTACCATTCCGGAAGGGTATATTGTTGAAGCAAAACCAAATGCGTTTGAACAAGAAACCGAATTTGGGTTTTATAAAATCGAATTTAATTTAATTAACCCAAGTAAAATACTGTGCAAACGAAAATTAATAATAAAAAAGGGAATTTATGACAAATCTAAATATGAAAGTTATAGAAAGTTTAGAGAAATCATTGCCAAAACCGATAATTCGAAAGTAGTTATCACAAAATCATAAATTATGAAGAAAATATTTACCATCGCTTTATTAGTGGCGAGTACATTTGGTTTTTCACAAGCGTACGAATTAGGAAAAGTAACCATCGACGAGCTTAAACAAAAAGTCTGTCCAACAGATACATCTGCCGTTGCGGCTTATTTATTTAATATTGCGAAAACACACTTTAATTATTCTGGTGACGACGGTTTTGAAATTATTACAGAAATTGATGTGAAGATCAAAATTTATAAAAAAGAAGGGTATGATTATGCCAATCAATCAGAGGATTTGTACATCGGAAATAGAGGAACTGAAAGAATAGATGTATCTAAGGCAGCAACTTATAATTTAGTAGGCGACAAAATTGTAAAATCGAAATTAACAAATGATGGCGAATTTGTTGAAAAGGTAAATCAATATTGGAATAGAAAAAAAATAACAATGCCAAATGTAAAAGAAGGTTCTATTATCGAATATAGAATTACTTTGCGATCACCCTATTTTAGTAATTTTCCCGATTGGGAGTTTCAAAAAGATGTTCCTGTTATTTATTCAGAATATAGAACAAATATTCCCGAGTATTTTACGTACAACACCTATTTTAAAGGGTATTTCGCGCCAGAGTCTTCAAAAGAAATTAAAAATAGACAAATTAATTATAGCTACACATTAAGTCCTAGTGAAGTGTTACAAAGAGGTTTAAACACAGGCAAGGTAAATTCATCCATAGATTTTTCTGAAACGATAACTAAGTTTTTTATTGCAAATGTTCCACCATTAAAGAATGAAGTTTTTGTTAATAATATAAACAATTACCGCTGTACAGTTGTACATGAATTAGCAGGAACAAAATTTCCTAATGCTAATTATGAGTCTTATTCAACCAATTGGGAGTCAGTTGTAAAAACCATATATCAAGATCCAAATTTTGGTGGAGAATTAAACAAAACAGGTTATTTCGAAAAAGACATAGATGCTATTATTAATAGTATTTCTTCGCTAGAAGAAAGAGCAGGACTTATATTTAACTACGTAAAATCGAAGATAAACTGGAACGAAACATTTGGTGTTTACTGTCCTGATGGAGTAAAAAAAGCTTATCAAGAAAAAAAAGGTAGTGCAGCAGAAATCAACTTAATGCTCACCGCTATGTTGAGATATGCAGGAGTTGATGCAAACCCTATATTGGTCAGTACGCGTTCTAACGGAATTTCAATTTTCCCAAGTAGATCAGCCTACAACTATGTGATTTCGGGTATTGAATTGCAAAATCAAGTACTTTTATTAGACGCCACCAACAGGTATTCATTACCTAATATATTACCAATTCGAGACTTAAATTGGTTTGGACGAATTATCAGAAAAAATGAAAGTTCAGCTCAAATTGATTTAATGCCAAAGACTAATTCCAATGATGTAATTAATCTAATGGCAACAATCGACTTGCAAGGCGAAGTATCAGGAAAAATTAGAGAGCAATATTTTGATTACAACGCATTTCTTTTTAGAAATAGCCATAACGGATTATCAAAAGAAAGCGTCATTGATAGGCTCGAAAAGAAATATTCAGGAATAGAAATTGGTGAATATGAAGTACAAAACTCAACCGATTTATCGAAGCAAATTATTGAAAATTATGATTTTAAAACCAATAATGTCGTAGAAATAATAGGTGATAAGATGTATTTTTCTCCGTTTTTGTTTTTAGCCATGACAGAAAATCCGTTCAAACAAGAAGTAAGAGAATATCCAGTTGATTTTGTTTTCCCAAATCAGGATAAATTTAATATCAGTTTAAAACTACCCGATGGATATACTGTGGAGACTTTACCAAAATCAATTTCTGTTGCAATGCCCGATAATTTGGGTAGTTTCAAATATAATATTTCTAATAATGGCAGCCAAGTTCAGTTAGTTTCTACAGTAGATATCAATCAAGCGATTATTAATTCCGAAGATTATGAAGCATTGAAGAATTTCTTTAAAGAAATTGTCAATAAGCAAACAGAAAAAATTGTACTCAAAAAAGGATAGATATGCGCAGTTGTTTTTTAATTTTTTTTTGGGTTTTTCTGTTTTCACTAACCTCTGTTGCCCAAAAACTCGAGTTAGGACAGGTGACCAAAGCAGAATTGCTGGAAAAGCAACATAAAAGCGATACTTCGGCCGTGGCGGCTTATATTTTCAAAAAAGCAAAAACGGATTTCCTTTATGCCGAAGAAAATGGATTTACATCAACTACAACTTTCCAAGTAAAAATCAAGATTTATAAAAAAGAAGGATTAAACTGGGCAAACTTTAAAATCCCTTACTACATTGGTTATGAAACTCTAGAGGATGAAAATGTAAACATAAGCAGCGGGTACACTTACAATTTAGAGAATGATAAAGTAATAAAAACCAAAGTGACATCAGGCGGTAAATTTATTGAAAAGATAAATGAATATTGGGAAATGAAGTCAGTTGCTTTTCCAAATGTTAAAGTGGGTTCCATAATTGAATTAGAATACAAGTTGAAATCGGAAAATTTAACAACACTGCCAGAATTTCAATACCAATATAATATACCGGTTAATTATGCAGAATATAATTCATTTATACCAGAATTTTATATTTATAAAAGCATACGTAAAGGATACATTGATTTGAGTCTAGATCAAAAGATTGAATCAACCTCACAATCATTTGAAGGGAAAGTAGACCATGCATCTCTAACAAAAATTCTAAGATTCAAACAAATTATAAGTCAGTATAAAGCAACCAATATTCCTGCATTAATAGAAGAAGATTTTGTCAATAACATTGCTAATTATTATGGTAAACTTGAACAAGAGTTACAAACAATAAGATATCCAGAACAAGAGCCAAAGCAAATTGCCACGACCTGGGAAGACGTTGCAAAATCTATTTATGACGATAAAGATTTCAATTCAGCCATTACAAGTTTTGAATACTTTAAAAATGATATTTTATCCATTAAGAATAGTGCACAAACACAGGAAGAATTAGTCAAACGCATTTTCAGTTATGTCAAAAATAGGATGAATTGGAATGAAAAATATGGGTATTACCCTCGACAAAAAGTTGAAATTGCCTATGTCGAAAAAGTAGGTAATGTTGCCGAAATAAATTTAATGTTAGTTTCCATGCTTCGTATGTCAGGAATTGATGCAAATCCCGTTTTAGTGAGTACAAGAGAAAATGGAATTGCTTATTTTCCTAATAAAACTCTTTTCAACTACGTTATTGTTGCAGTCAATGTCAATAACACTATTTTAATGATGGACGCCACAGAGAAGCTGTCCGATAGTAACAGACTACCAGTGAGAGTTTTAAACGGAAGCGGACGATTGATTAGAAAAGATGGAACATCGGAAGAAATAGATTTAATGCCCAAAACAAATTCAAATAATGTAACAACCATCATTGCTAGTATAAATCAACAAGGAGAAGTTGCGGGAAAAGTTCGAGAACAATACTTTGATTATAATGCATTTCTATTCAGAAAAAACTATAACGGATTTTCGTCTCAAAGTCAGGTTGAAAAATTAGAAAAAATTTATCCAGGTATTGAAATAAGTTCCTACACAGTGCAAAATAGTGAAGAATTAGATTTGCCAATTATTGAAAATTACAATTTTACTACATCAAATGTTGTGGAGATTATAGGCGATAAAATGTATTTTTCACCTTTTTTGTTTTTAATGAAAACTGAGAATCCATTCAAACAAGAAAAACGTGAATATCCAATAGATTTTATTTATCCAAATAAAGATAAAGTGATAATCAATTTCACCATTCCAGAAGGATATGTAGTTGAAACGTTGCCAAAGGAAATGGCGCTATCAATGCCTGATAATTTGGCAAATTTGAGGTACATTATTTCAAATACTGGAAAACAAATACAATTGGTTTATACTCATGATACTAATCAAGCGACTATAGAATCGGGATATTACGAAATATTGAAAAATTTTTATAAAAAAATCATTGAAGTACAAACGGAAAAGATTGTTCTGAAAAAAGGGTAATGAGACCAAAAATAATCACATTTAGTATAGGTTTTATACTTTATGGCCTGATGTTTGGAACTTTAATGTTCATTATCGAGGACAACATGACAGGCTATAAAGCTGTTAAATCGGGATTTATTTTCGTTACTTTTATGGGTTTGTACGAAGTATTTATATATCCCAAAATTCGAAACTATTTTTCAAAAAAAAACAATAAAACATGAACCTAAAGAACTCCCAACTCGAAGTAGACAACTGGATAAAAAACCACGGTGTTCGCTATTTTAACGAACTGACCAACATGGCGCAACTCACCGAAGAAGTAGGCGAAGTAGCCCGAATAATCGCTCGCAGATATGGCGAACAATCCGAAAAAGAAAGCGATAAAAACAAAGACCTTGGCGAAGAACTCGCCGATGTCGTTTTTGTAGTGTTGTGTCTCGCCAATCAAACCGGGATAGACTTGCAAGCCGCTTTCGACAAAAAAATGGAACTTAAAACCAACCGCGACCACGACAGGCATCAGAATAATGATAAACTTAAATAAGAGGGAAGCTGGGAGATGGAAGTTTCTCGGTGTATCTTTGCGCTACTCTGTGTGTCTCTGTGAAACAACTAAAAATGAATCTACTTTTAAAACATAGCTTCCAGCTTCAAGCTTCCAGCTTTCAACTACAAATCACAGGGAGTAAATCCGAAACCAATAGATTGTTATTGCTACAAGCGTTGTATCCAAATATTTCATTAGAAAACACCTCCAATTCCGATGATTCAGAAGTGATGGTAAAAGCATTACAAAACTTCCATCTCCCAACTTCCATCTCCCAGCTTATAGACGTTCACCACGCAGGAACTGCCATGCGATTTCTAACCGCTTTTTTTGCTATTCAAGAAAATAGAGAAGTCATTCTTATGGGTTCATCCCGAATGAAAGAACGCCCAATTAAAATCCTAGTTGATGCTTTACGTCAATTGGGAGCCGAAATCACTTATGAAGAAAATGAAGGTTTTCCACCCATCAAGATTAAAGGAAAAAAACTAACTTCAAATAAAGTTTCTTTGGATGCTAATATTAGTAGTCAATACATTTCGGCATTATTACTAATTGCTCCAAAACTAGAAAACGGCATCGAAGTAACTCTTGAAGGCGAAATCACTTCCGTTCCCTATATCAAAATGACCTTAGCTTTGCTAAACCAAATAGGTGTTGAAACTTCTTTTGAAGAAAACACAATTAAAGTATATCATCTTCCACAAATTCCCCCTTTGAGGGTTAGGGGGATTATAGAATCCGATTGGTCTTCCGCCTCTTATTTTTATTCTATTGTAGCACTTTCCGAAATCGGAACCGAAATCACACTCGCTAGTTACAAAGAAAACAGTCTGCAAGGCGATTCTATATTGGTAGAAATCTATAAAAACTTTGGTGTAGAAACTGTTTTTAAAAACAATAATTCAATTGTAATAAAAAAAATCAACTTTCACAACTCCTTCTCCTTCGAGGAAGGTTGGGATGGGGCAAATTCTCCCGACATTGCACAAACCATTGCCATAACTTGTTTCGGATTAGGCATTGGCTGTCATCTAACAGGTTTACACACACTCAAAATAAAAGAAACCGACAGGTTAGTAGCCTTGAAAAACGAATTGACAAAACTAGGAGCAACGATTTCGGTAACCAATGATAGTCTTACTTTAGAACCATCAAAAAAAATCAACGAAAATTGTCTTATAAAAACCTATCAAGACCACCGAATGGCAATGGCCTTTGCACCATTAGCACTCAAAAAACCTATCATCATTGAAGAAGCGGAAGTGGTTTCGAAATCCTACCCAACTTTCTGGGATGATTTAAAAAAGATTGGCTTTTCAATAAAAGAAGAATAAAAGTCGGGATGACTGGATTCGAACCAGCGACCCCTAACACCCCATGCTAGTACGCTACCTGGCTGCGCTACATCCCGAATTTTGTTGCAAAAATAGTAAAAATAAAAATAAACATCAAAACACTTGACATCGGCTATCTCACAATCGTATATTCGCAATCTGAATTTTAAAGGTCTATAGGAAACAACCTTAAACCTTTAAACTCTTAAAATCTTAAACTCTTAAACACTTTTAAATGAAATTATCTCATTTCCAGTTCCATTTACCACCCGAATTATTAGCAGAATATCCAGCAGAAAACAGAGACGAATCAAGATTGATGGTCGTTAACAGAAAAACTAAAACCATTGAACACAAGTTATTCAAAGACATTATCGATTATTTTGATGATGGAGATGTCATGATTTTGAACAATACTAAAGTTTTTCCGGCGCGTATGTATGGAAATAAAGAAAAAACCGGAGCGCGTATTGAAGTTTTCTTATTAAGAGAATTGAATTCAGAGCAACGTCTTTGGGATGTTTTAGTGGATCCTGCTCGTAAAATCAGAATTGGAAACAAACTATATTTTGGTGATGATGACTCATTGGTCGCTGAGGTAATCGATAACACGACATCTCGCGGAAGAACCTTACGTTTTTTATATGATGGTTCTTATGAAGAATTCAGAAAAAAATTAACTGAGCTCGGTGAAACGCCAATTCCAAAATACATCAATCGTGAAGTTACCGCAGAAGACGCAGAAAGATACCAAACCATTTATGCCAAAGAAGAAGGAGCAGTAGCCGCACCAACAGCTGGTTTGCATTTCTCAAAACATCTTTTAAAAAGATTAGAAATCAAAGGAATTGATTTTGCAGAAGTTACATTACATGTTGGTTTAGGAACGTTCAATCCAGTGGAAGTAGAAGATTTATCTAAACACAAAATGGATTCTGAAGAATTGATTATTACACAAAAAGCTTGTGATATTATCAATCAAGCCAAAGAAAGAAAAAATAAAGTATGCTGCATTGGAACAACTTCTATGCGCGCCATCGAAAGCTCGGTTTCATCACAAAGGACACTAAATCCATTTACTGGATGGACGAATAAATTTATTTTTCCACCTTATGATTTTAGTATCGCCGATTGCATGGTTACAAATTTCCATACCCCAAAATCAACCTTGTTAATGATGATTTCGGCATTCTGCGGACATGATTTAATGAAAAAAGCATACGAAGAAGCCGTTAAAGAAAAATACCGTTTCTATTCTTATGGTGATGCCATGTTGATTATTTAATCATTAGAGTGTCACACTGAGCGTCTACCTGGCGGAAGACAGGCAGTCGAAGTGCTTTACTAAATATTCCCCAATCTCGTTATTATGATGTGATTGGGATTTTTTATGATTCAACCTGCCTGTCGCCTAACGGCACTGCATCCATCAGGGCTAGATAAAATCTTTGTTTTTTTCTTTGTTCTTTATTCTTTACTCTTTACTCTTTTTTCTACTTTTACACCACAAACAAACTATGTAATGACTTTTCAAAATACTCTCGAATTTGCACAACAACTCGATGCTCATGACGAATTAAGAAGCTATCGTAACGAATTTATTTTTCCACAACACAAGGGTAAAGATGTCATTTATTTTACAGGAAACTCCTTAGGATTGCAGCCAAAACGAACCAAACATTACGTTGATGAGGTCATGAACGATTGGGCAAATATGGCAGTCGAAGGACACTTTTATGCCGAAAAACCTTGGTGGGATTACCACGAACGTTTTGCCAATCCGTTGGGTAAATTAATGGGAGCAAAACCATCCGAAATTACGGTAATGAATACACTAACAGTAAATTTACATTTACTTATGGTGTCGTTTTATCAACCAACCAAAACGCGCTATAAAATCATTTGCGAAGAGAAAGCATTCCCATCCGACCAGTACATGTTTCAAACGCAACTCAACTTTAGGGGTTATAAAACAGAAGACGCACTAGTTGAAATCAACAGAAGAGAAGGAGAACACAACATACGATTAGAAGATATTATAGCTAAAATTAATGAAGTTGGTGATGAATTAGCATTAGTATTAATTGGTGGAGTAAATTATTATACCGGACAGGTTTTTGATATGAAAGCCATCACCGAAGCAGGTCATAAAGTAGGCGCAATAGTAGGTTTTGACTTAGCGCATGCCGCTGGTAATATCGAATTACAACTCCACGATTGGAACGTCGATTTTGCCTCTTGGTGTTCCTATAAATACATGAATTCAGGACCAGGAAACGCTTCGGGTTGTTTTATTCATGAAAAGCATCATACCAATAAAGACTTGGCAAGGTTTGGCGGTTGGTGGGCTCAAAATAAAGAACGTCGTTTCAAAATGGAACCAGAATTTGACCCAATTATTGGTGCTGATGGCTGGCAAGTAAGTAATTTACCTATTTTATCTTTAGCACCTTATTTAGCTTCAGTAGAAATGTTTGCCGAAGTGGGAATGGAAAAACTAATTAGAAAGAGAAATCAAATCACGGCCTACTTAGAATTCATCCTTCATGAAATCGATAATGAAATCGAAGGGACTGAATTTGAAATTATAACACCATCAAATCAAGAAGAACGTGCCTGTCAACTTTCTGTTTTTCTCCATGGTCAAGGCAGAAGCTTATTTGATTATTTAATGAAAAATGGGGTGATCACCGATTGGCGAGAACCTCATGTAATTCGATTTGCACCTGTACCTTTTTATTGTTCCTATGAAGACATGTATAATTTTGGGCAAATATTAAAAAACGGAATACTATCATTAAATAAATAATTTACAATAGTGTCATTTCGACAAAGGAGGCCCGAACGTAACGAACAGATAAAATAAATAACATCACACAAATCATCAATTTAATGAGATTCCTCCTTCCATGCGATGACAAAAATGAACTTAAAAAGAAATGAACAAACAACAAATCATTGACACTTTTGATCCCTCTCAACCCGGACTAGCAGATGCTACCATTTTTGGATTGCCGTTCTCAGCCGAACAATCAGAAATAATTATTATTCCCGTTCCTTGGGAAGTAACGGTAAGTTATGGTGCCGGAGCTTCAGATGGGCCAGAGGCTGTTCTGAATGCTTCATTTCAAGTTGATTTACATCATCAAGAGTTTCCAGAATTATGGAAATTAGGAATGTATTTTGATGAAGCACCTGAGCATTGGAAAATCAATTCCAATTCCTACAAAGCCTTAGCGCAACCTATCATTCAGGCACTGGAAAAAGGGGAAGATCTTAATAATCATCCAAATTTAGAAGCCGATCTAGCCATCATCAACAAAGTATGTCGCGATCTACATACCGAAGTAAAAGAAAAAGTTTTGTTTTGGATGAACCAAGGCAAAAAAGTGGCCTTATTGGGAGGCGACCATTCTACACCATTCGGATATTACGAAGCTTTGGCTTCTATTCATGATACCTTTGGAATATTGCATCTCGATGCCCACATGGATTTGCGTATAGCTTACGAAGGGTTTACCTATTCACACGCATCCATAATGTACAATGCATTGCAAATTCCTCAGATTTCAAAAATTGTTCAAGTTGGTATTCGCGATTTCTGTGAGCAAGAAGTAGCAGTAGTTCAACAATCAAAAGGAAGAGTGCTTATTAATACAAGTGCCGATTTACAAACGGGAGCTTTTGAAGGCAAAACGTGGGCAAAACAATGCGATGAGATCATCGCAACACTTCCACAAAAAGTATGCATCAGTTTTGATATTGACGGAATGTACCAATGGTATGCACCAAACACAGGAACACCCGTCCCAGGTGGATTTTCATTCGAACAAGCTACTTATTTGTTTAACAAATTAGCCGAAAGCGGTAAGGAAATCATCGGTTTTGATTTGGTAGAAGTAGCACCAGGTGAAACCGATTGGGATGGCAATGTTGGTGCCCGAATGTTATTTCACATGTGTGGTGTGTTGGCAAAAAATAACGGAATGAATACAGGTAATCCAATTCAATTTCCCAGAAAATAAAAAACTACTTCTATTTTTAAACCATTAAACTTAAGAAAACTTAAGACAAAACTTAATTCATCTTCACTATCTTAATGGTTTATTTTTTACATTTGGAATTCAATGTACTCCTGATGAAAAAAATAAAAAAAGTTGCCTTAATTATTCTAATAATTATAATTGTAATTTTTCTTTCACTATACGCTTATCTTCAATTCACTAAACCCAATTGCGAAGGAGAAGCAACACTAAAAAACATCAGTAAACCAACTACCGTTTATTTTGACGAGTACGGTGTTCCTCATATCTATGCCGATAATCAAAAAGATGCCATGACTACATTGGGATATGTACATGCGCAAGATCGATTGTGGCAAATGGAACTCATGCGTCGCATTGCGCCAGGAAGACTATCCGAAATCTTTGGCGCCCCAGCGCTAAAAACCGATATGTTCTTTTCCGGAATTGGAATAGACGAAAACTCAGCAAAAGCAGTTGCCCAACTCAACAAAAACTCCCAAACCTACATTTTAGCGAATGCCTACCTAGACGGCATCAACCAATACATGGATGTAGGAACAACGCCAGTGGAGTTTTCATTACTTGGTATCAAAAAAGAAAAGTTCACGTTAAAAGATGTTTATAATATTTTTGGATTTATGTCATTCAGCTTTGCCATGGCGCAAAAAACCGACCCATTATTAACCGATATCCGAGATCGTTTTGGGATGGAATATCTAAAGGATTTTGGTATTTGTGGCGAATTCGGAACCAAACAATTAAAACCCTTTAAAGGCGATTATAAAGCATATACTGAAATATCAAAATCAGTTGCTAGTTTATTAGAATCATCACCAGTTCCGGCATTTATTGGGAGTAATAGTTGGGTAATTGCTGGTGCTAAAACCAAAAGTGGTAAAGTAATTTTAGCCAATGACCCACATATTATGTACTCGCAACCTGGCACATGGTACGAAGCCCATATAGTGTGTCCCAATTATGAGATGTATGGCTACTATATTGCCGGAACACCCTTTCCGCTTTTAGGACATAACCGTGATTATGCTTATGGACTGACGATGTTCGAAAACGACGACATTGATTTTTTTCTTGAAGAACCCCAAAGCTTAGTGGCGAATAATGACAAACAATACAAAACCATCGAGGGATTTAAAAGCTATACCTACAAACAAAAGACCATCAAAGTAAAAGACAGCTCCGATGTAAAAATTAACATAAAAACCAGCCAACACGGACCAATTATTACCGGATTACTGGAAGGGCTAAAAACAGAGAAATCAGTAGCCATGTCATGGATTTATACGCAGCAAAAAAACGAAATCCTCGATGCGGTTTATGAATTATCGCATGCCAAAAATCTGGAAAGTTTCCACAAAAATATTGAGCTCATTAAAGCACCAGGATTAAACATTATGTATGGCGATGCTAAAGGCAACATCGCTTGGATTACTTCGGGCAAATTATATAAAGTGGACAAAAGTGTTAATACCAATTTTATTTTAAATGGTGCTAACGGGATTGATGATAAGAAAGAGTTTATTCCGTTTACCAAAAACCCAGCAGCTATAAATCCACCGTGGAATTATGTATACAGCTCCAACAACCAGCCCCAAGCGATTGACGGGTATTTGTATCCGGGTTATTATCTTCCTAAAGACAGAGCGTTGCGGATAGACGGATTATTGTCAACAAAAAATAACTGGACTAAAGAAGAGGTCAGCAAGATGATAGTCGATAATACATCGGCATCAGCCAAAACCATAGTGGCAAACATGACTAAACCAGTAAACGTTTCCCAGTTTTCTGAAAATGAAAACAAAGCTTTTGCCGTTTTAAACGAATGGAAAGCCACGCATACTCTAGAAGACATTGCGCCAAGCATCTACAACAAATGGATTTATTTTTACTTAAAAGATACTTTTGAAGACGAATTCGGAGTTGATAATTTTAAATTGCTATTGAGTACGCATATCATCAAACAAGTGATTGAAAATCAATCTCAAAACATATCATCCGTTTGGTGGGACAACATCAATACAAAAAACAAAAAAGAAACACAATCTGAAATCTTAACCCAATCGTTCAAGGAAGCAATAACCTCTTTAGAACATCAATTAGGTCCCGATATCAATCAATGGCAATGGGGAAAAGTTCACCAAGTAGCGTTCCAACACCCAATTGGGAAAGTGAAACTACTTAGTAAGTTTTTTAACGTAGGTACATTTCCAATTGCAGGAACAAACGAAGTCATCAATAACCAACTCTTCATTTACACTGATGATGCACAAATTAATACCAAAGGCGGACCATCAACGAGAAGAATAATTGACTTTTCCGATATTGAAAACAGCTGGAGTGTATTGCCAACAGGGCAATCAGGAAACCCTATGAGTAAACATTACGACGATCAAACCGATTTATTTGTAAAAGGAAAATTCAGAAAAATGAAACTCAATAAAAGGGAAATCGAAGCGACATCAACAAAAATAATTTTCAAGCCAAAGTAACACCACCAATTTTATCATTCCGTCTCGTCTTTTGGGACGAGAGAGAAATCTGATGAAGTAAATTAACTAGCATCCTTAATGAAAACCTTAATTTGACTTAATTTCTTAATGTTAAAATTAATGTTAAATAAAAGTTCTCAAAATAACATAAATTTGCACCCGAGGCCGAAAGGCCGAATTGTATGACCCGAGCTGCGAAGCGGCGAACGGAACGAAGTTAAATAAAAACCGTTAGTAAAATTAAATGCAAACACCCAAAAAAATTGCTGTTGTTGGTTCCGGATTAGTTGGTTCTTTGTTAGGAATTTATCTAAAAAAAAGAGGGCATACCGTACATGTGTATGACAGGAGTCCAGATATAAGAAAAATCAATTTTTCGGGACGTTCTATCAATTTAGTTTTATCCAACAGAGGCATAAAAACCCTTCAGGATGTTGGATTAGAAAAGGAAGTTTTAGCAATAGGAATTCCTGTTGACAGACGCGCCATACACGTTGGGAAAGATACGGTTAACGAACAGTTTTACGGACAAAACGGAGAGGTAATCTACTCCATTTCAAGAGGACTTTTGAATAAAAAAATGGTCGATTTGGCAGAGAAAGCCGGAGTTGAATTTTTCTTTGAAGAAAAAGTATGGGATGTCGATCTTACAACCGCCACTATTTCTATTGGTGAAACAGAGCGAGGCGAATGGACAACCCATAATTATGATCTAACTTTTGGTGCCGATGGCGCTTTTTCAAGAATTCGACATAGAATGCAGCGTCAGAGTATGTTTGATTACTCGCAGGAGTTTATGAAAATGGGCTATAAAGAATTGCATATTCCTGCTAATGCAGACGGAAGTCATAAATTAAACAAAAATGCTTTACACATTTGGCCACGCGGTAATTTTATGTTGATGGCTTTAGCCAATTTAGACGGAAGTTTTACCTGCACGTTATTTATGCCTCATGATGGTGAAAATTCATTTGCATCTTTAAAAACGATAGAACAATTGGTCGATTTTTTTGCCAAAAACTTCCCCGATACCAAAGAAGTTATTCCGGACTTAGTAGATGATTTTTTCAAAAACCCAACCAGTTATTTGGTTACGATGAAATGTTTTCCGTGGACATTTAGTGATAAAGTTGCCCTTATCGGTGATGCCTGCCATGCTATTGTACCGTTTTATGGACACGGAATGAATTCAGGCTTTGAAGACATTACTGTCTTAGAAGAAATGATGGAAAAATATGGCGATGATTGGGCAAACTTACTCAACGATTATGAAAATTCTAGAAAACCAAATGCTGATGCAATAGCGGAATTATCATTTAGAAATTTCATGGAAATGAGTACCAAAACCGCAGATGCCAATTTTTTATTACAGAAGAAAATAGAAAAATGGTTTTCAGATAAACATCCCGATAAATGGATGCCCTTATACAGCAGAGTAACATTTAGTTTACAGCCCTATTCCGAAGCTTTGGCCATAGGCGATTTCCAAAACAAAATCATGGAAGAAGTGATGCAAATGCCAAATATTGCAGAAAAATGGAATAGTCAGGAAGTAGAGCAAAAAATTATTCGACTTTTAAACTCCAAATAACAAATTCCAAATCCCAATTCGGTTTTTATTGGAATTTGGAATTTGACTTTTTGGAATTTATTCCTCCCGATGCACTTTGTTAAAATCAAAAGCAGGTTTGCAAATCGCAATGTATTCACAAGGTTCGTCAAACGGATTGGAGTATTGCACTCTAGTATTGGCTTCAATTTTTATTGATTGGCCAGCTTCAAGAATAACTATTTCGCCTTCAATAAAAAACTGCTTTTTCCCCGAAATGACATAAGTGTATTCTTCAAACTCCGGTGTTTGAAATGGTTCACTCCATTTGGGTGGCGCAATCATGTGTGCAATTGAGATTTCGGCATTGTTGGTTGTGGCTTTCCCATGATGCTCTTCTATGAGTTTGCCATCATTGGTTGGAACAATAAAGGGAGATTTTTGGATAGTATACTTGCTCATACTTATTTTCTAAAAATTTTGTTCAATACCCCAAAAACACCCCGAATAAAAGTAGCGCTGGTAACCACTTTCACGACTGATTTTCCGATGACTTCTGTTGTGCTGGGTTCACTGCTTTTTCTTTTTGCTTCTTGTTGGGTTTCTTGTGCTGCTTCGACTTGTTGATTGGCGGCTTCTATTTTATTAGTTAGCATTTCATAGGCGCTTTCACGATCTATTTCTTCCGAATATTTTTTAACTAATTTCGATTGGCTGTTTATTTCATCAATTTCAGTATCGCTCAAAACATCCATTCGGCTCATAGGTGCACGCATCATAGTAGCAGCTAACGGTGTTGGAATTCCCTTTTCGTTCAAAGCAGTAACAAAAGCTTCTCCAATTCCGAGCGAAGTCAAAACTTCGGCGGTTTTATAGTAATCAGACAGCGGATAATTTTCGGCAGTTTGTTTGATGGCTTGCCTATCATTGGCAGTAAAAGCTCTTAAGGCATGTTGGATTTTTAAACCTAATTGTGCTAAAACACTTGCTGGAACATCCATTGGATTTTGCGTTACAAAATATACACCAATACCTTTCGAACGAATTAACTTGATGATGGTTTCAATTTGGTTCAACAAAGCATTACTGGCTTCATTAAAAATCAAATGGGCCTCGTCTATAAAAATTACCAATTCAGGTTGTTCTACATCTCCTTTTTCGGGCATTTGCTGATAAATTTCTGCTAACAAGCTCAACATGAAAGTGGAGAATAATTTAGGTTTATCTTGAATATCCGTTAGCCGAATAATATTCACATATCCCTTTCCGTTTTCATCAATGCGCATTAAATCATCAATTTCAAATGACTTTTCGCCAAAGAAAATAGCACCGCCTTGTTGTTCAAGTTCAATAATCTTTCGCAGAATAATTCCGGTTGTTGCCGTAGAAATTTTAACATAATTTTCAGTGATTTCATCTTTCCCATCTTCCGTGATGTAGTTGATGACCTTTTTAATGTCTTTTAAATCCAATAAAGGCATTTGGTTGTCATCACAATATTTGAAAATCACGGCAACTACGCCAGCTTGTGTATCGTTTAAATCAAGAATTCTCGAAAACAATACTGGACCAAATTCCGAAACTGTGGCACGCAATCGAACACCATCTTGTTGTGATAATGACATCAATTCTACGGGAAAACTCTGAACAGAAAATGGAATATTGAGTTTGGTATGACGTTCAGTTATAAAAGGTTTTTCTTCACCTTCTTTCGCAATTCCCGAAAAATCACCTTTGATATCCATCATCAACACAGGAATTCCAAAGGATGACAATTGTTCGGATAGTACCTGAATTGTTTTTGTTTTTCCAGTTCCTGTAGCACCAGCAATTAAACCATGACGGTTTAACGTTTTTAGAGGCACTTTTACAAAAGTATTAGCTACAGCTTCTCCATTTAAAATTGCGCCACCTAGGACAATACTTTCTCCTTTGAAGGTGTAATTTTCGTTAATGTGTTTCGTAAAATCAGTAGCTGTTGCCATTTTTTGTTGTTTTTTTGATTAAATTATAAATGTATTGCAAATTACTATTTTTTTTGAAAGCAAGAAATGTAAATTTATTTTTATCTTATCGTTAATAAAAAATCAAAAAAAAATAAAAAAAGTTTCATTTAAAAATACATTTTCAATCCTTTTTGCGTTATAGTATAAAAAATACTCATTAAAACCTTAAAAATCAGCCCTATTTTTATGTGTTATATAATGTTAGTATGTATTCATAAAATCGCACTTGGGAGTAGATTTAATTCGTTAAAGTATAAATAGAAAAAAAAGTTTTTTTATATCAAGTAAAAAATTAAATTTGCTACCAATCAAGTTTATTAACAACTAAAACTTATAAATTAATTAAAACTATTAAAATTTAAAAAAATGGCAAACGTTAAAAAAGAATCTGGTTCAAATGGTTTAGGGATGATGTCAGGAATCATCATAGTAACATGTATTTTTGTTGGTTGGTTAATCTGGCAGTTTATCATGGGTAATGGAGCTAACTTTGAAGGTGGCGTAAATACAGGTCATCCAATTCCAGGAAATTATTTGGCAATGGTATATAAAGGAGGAGCAGTCGTACCAGTCTTGATGGGATTATTTTTGATGGTAATTGTATTCTCAATCGAGCGTTTTTTTGTTATCTCTAAAGCAGGTGGAAAAGGAAACTTAGATGTATTTATGAGAAATGTACAAACTAGTATTAAAGGGGGAAACATCGATGATGCTATTTCAGCTTGTGATAAGCAACAAGGATCAGTAGCTAATTCAATAAAAGCAGCTTTGATTAAATACCAAGAAGTTAAAAAAGAAGGGTTTAACAGCGAAGAAGCATCTGAGACAATTCATAAAGAAATTGAAGAAGCTACTTCATTAGAAATGCCAATGTTAGAGAAAAACATGACAATCTTATCAACTTTAGTTGCATTAGGAACACTAGCAGGTTTATTAGGAACGGTTACAGGGATGATTAAAGCTTTTGGTGCATTAGCAACTGCTGGTTCTCCTGACCAAGCAGCACTAGCAAATGGTATCTCTGAGGCATTGATTAATACAGCAACAGGTATCTCAACTTCGGCATTAGCTATTGTAACTTACAATTTCTTTACGTCTAAAATAGATACATTGACATATTCAATTGATGAAGCAGGTTCTACTATAGTAAATACCTACAGAAAATTCAGAGGTAGTTTAAAATCATAATGCAAAAATTAGTGAATCTAATTGTTGTAATAAAACAAATAAATAATGGCTAAAGTAAAAATGTCCAAAAAAGCAACGTCTATCGATATGACGGCAATGTGTGATGTAGCTTTCCTTTTGCTAACATTCTTTATTCTTACGGCAACGGCCAAAGCGCCTGAGCCATTACCAGTAGACACCCCTTCTTCAACGGTTCAGACCAAATTACCAGAAACAGATTTGGCAACCTTAACAGTTGGGAAAAGTGATGGCAAAGAGCAAGTGTTTTTTGGGGTAAAAGGTAGAGATGTTCGTATAAAAACATTAGAGTTAATGGCTCAAAAATATAATTTAACCTTCACAGAGGATGAACTAAAGCAATTTTCATTAGTGGATGAATTTGGAGTTCCCATAGAAGCAATGAAACAATTATTAGCCATGAAAGGAGCAGATAGAGCCAAAAAAGGAGTTCAACCAGGAATTCCATGTGATTCTATCAATAACCAATTAAAAGATTGGATTTATACCGCAAGACAAGCAAATATTGAAGTAGCGGACAAAGAGTTGCAATTTGCTATCAAAGGTGATGCGAAAGAAGAATATCCACAAATCAAAAAAGTGATGGATATTTTACAAGACCAAAAAATCAATAGCTTTAACTTAGTTACGGGTTTAAGAGGAAAAGATTATTAATTTAATAATACTATAAAATGGCTGAATTAAATACCGGCGACGGTGGAGGCAAAAAAGGTAGTGGTAAAGTAAGAAGTAAAAAATCCAATGCGAAGGTAGATTTAACTGCCATGGTGGATTTGGCATTTTTATTAATTACCTTTTTTATGTTGACCACATCGTTATCAAAACCTCAATCTATGGATTTAGGTTTGCCAGATAAAGAAAAAGATCCTCTTAAAAAAGATCTTGACATTAAAGTTGACCAAAGAAGAACCATGACAGTTATCATGGGTGATAATGATAAAATCAAATGGTATCACGGACTTTTAGAAGCTCCTGAACCAAACGGAAAGCCAACGGATGCCCAGTATGGTAAAAACGGGTTAAGGAAAGAAATTTTAAAGAGAGTGGTTTCTATACCTCAAGTAACAGGTGATAAAGAGAAAGGTTTAATTGTAATTATTAAACCATCTAAGAAATCTACTTATAGAAACTTAGTGGATGTTTTAGATGAAATGGCAATTTGCAAAGTTCCAACCTATGCAATTGTAAATGATATTACACCAGAGGAAAAAGCCCTCATTGAGGAAATGAACAAATAATCCAATGTTAATCAAAAATATACTAAAAAATGAAATTAGACTTATTTAAAAGACAGTGGATAGACATCGTTTTTGAAGGGAAAAACAAAGCTTATGGTGCCTATGAATTACGTAAAGAAAATCCAAAAACAACTTTACGTGCCCTAATTATTGGTGCTATAATATTTGGACTGGCGGTTAGCGCTCCACTTATCATCAGTTTTCTTCCCGATTTTTCAAAAAACGAAGAAGTATTGGATCAAAAAATAGTAACTATTAAGTTGCCTCCTAAAGAGCAACCAAAAGACCTCCCACCACCACCACCGCCTCCTCCAAAAGTAGATCAGGTGAAGTTTGTTAAGCCAGTTGTGGCTAAAACAGAAGAAATTGTTGAAGAACCACCTAAAGTAGAGGAAATAAAAGACAAAAAGTTAGGTGATGAAACGATAAAAGGAGATCCCGATGCGCCTTTAACAGTAGAGCCAGTGGGTAATGGGCCAAGTGTTGTTGAAGAGGACAATACCATCTACAATACGGCTGGTATTGAGGTAAAACCTGATTTCCCTGGTGGATTAGATAAATTCTACAAATTTATTGGTAAAAATTTCCAAGTTCCAGAAGAGGAAGGTTTAAAAGGAAGAGTATTTGTAACCTTTGTAGTTGAAAAAGATGGCTCGTTAACCGATATCAAAGTAATTCGAGATATTGGATATGGTACAGGAAAAGAAGCCATTAGAGTTTTAAAATCTTGTCCAAGATGGAATCCAGGTGAGCAGAATGGAAAAAAAGTTAGGGTTTTATATTCCTTACCGATAACAATACAATCAACAGAATAAATGGTTTCAAAATTTATAGAAAACTTTCAGAAGAAATCGCTTAAAGAGCGATTTCTTTTCGTTATAGGGATTTTGTTTTTTTTGATTTATTTAACATTTGGGTTGATAATTATTTTTTGGAAGTCGTTACCGTTAGCATTAGATTATAAATATCGAATTGTTTTCGGAATTTTGTTAATTGTATATTCTTTTTTCCGATTTTTGCGTTTCTTTAATAAAGAATAATTTTTAAAATGAATAAAGTAACAAAAACAATTATTGGTTTTTTACTACTCACTTTACTTTTTGTTTTCTCTTGTCAAACTAAAACGGATAACGATGAGGAAACCATTATAAAGGGGAAAGCTACTATTTATGTAGACGAGTCCATATTGCCTATTGTTGAAGATGAAGAAGCTGTTTTTGAAACCCAGTATGAGGCAAAGTTGCATTTGGTCCCAAAATCAGAAAATGAAGTTTTGAATTCAATGTTACATGATACCGCTAAAATTGCCATCTTAACTCGGACATTATCAGTAAATGAATTAAAATCTTTTAAAGCTAAAAAAATTCGACCCAGAATTACTCCTTTTGCAACAGATGCTGTGGCATTCATAAAAAATAAAACTACAAATGATACTCTGATAGCGTTACAAGACGTTGTTGATTTTGTGCACGGGAAATCTGTTACAAATATAAAAGGATTGGTATTTGACAATGCCAATTCGAGTACAGCACGATACATCTCTGAAATTGCCGGAATGGCAGTTTCTAATCAAAAAAACATCTTCTCATTTAAAACAAATGAGGAGGTAATTAAATATGTAGCTGAAAACTCAGGTATGATAGGAGTAATAGGAATGAATTGGATTTTTCAACCGCCATTAGATTTACAAGAAGTTGTAGATAAAGTCAATGTAATGGGAGTTAGAGGTAAGAATTCTAACGAATATGTTTTCCCAACACAAGATAATCTAGCATTAGGAAAGTATCCTTTGGCACGGCGTTTGTATATCATCAATTGTCAAGGATATACTGGATTGGGAATGGGATTTGCTTCCTTCCTGACAGGCGAAAGAGGACAACGCATTATTTTAAAATCAGGTTTAGTGCCTGAGCGCGTCCCAACCAGAAAAATAATTATAAGAAATAAAATTACTAAAGATAAAAATTAAATACTGCAAGATGAACAAGTTTAAAATTTTCAGCTTAGTGTTAGTAGCAACTACCATTGCGAAAGCACAAGAATTAGAGCCAGCGAAGAAAGCGATTGATGCAGAGCAGTTTGAAAAAGCAAAATCAATGCTGAAATCAGTGATACAGGCAAAACCAACAAATGGAAAGGCGTCCTTTCTTTTAGGAAATATTTATTTGAAACAAAACATTTCAGATTCAGCTTCTATTTATTTTCAAAAAGGATTGGCTTCTAAAGATGATGCAAAGTTCAATAACATTGGATTGGGTCAAATGGATTTGGATGCTAATAACAAAACGGCAGCTCAAGCAAAATTTGATTTGGTTACCAAAGACATGAAAAAGAAAGACACCGAAGAATATGTTTATATAGCACGTGCCTTTATGAATGCTGATAAACCAGATTATAAAAGCGCCATAGCGGTTTTAACGAAAGCAAAAGCTGCCAATCCCACAGACGCACAAGTGCAATTGGCTCTAGGCGATGCCTATTATGGTGACAAAAATCAAAACGACTCCTATGTTGCCTACAGAAATGCTTACCAAACGGATCCTTCATTGATAAGAGCAAAAATGCAATTGGGTGTTTTATTAAAAGGCGCCAAAGCTTACACAGAAGCTGTAAAAGCTTATGATGAAGTAATCGCAATCAACCAAAATTATGGTCCGGTTTACAGAGAATTGGCAGAAACCTACTATTTATGGGGAAGTAATGTGCCGTCTACATACGATGTGAATATTAAAAAAGCACTTGGTTTCTATGAAAAGTACATGAGTTTAACAGATTACTCACTTAACTCTCGTATGCGTCACGCTGATTTTTTAATATTAGCCAAAGATTATAAAGCATTAGAATTGGAAGCGAATAAAATGAAAGAAATAGACGGTGTAAATCCAAGAATACTTCGTTATTTGGGATATTCAGCGTATGAAAATGGAAACCCAGATGTCGCTTTAGACGCATTACAAAAGTTTACTTCAAATTCATCAAACAAAATTATACCACGTGATTATTTGTATTTGGCACAAGCCAAAATAAAAAAAGGAACTAGTGCCGATGGGAAAACGGTTGATGCCACTTTATTAGCTTCTGCAATTGAAGATATTAAAAAAGCTGTTGCAATGGAGCCATTAGCAGCCAACGAATTAAACGAATTGGGTAAAAAATTATACGACCAAAAAGCGTTTGCCGCAGCAGCAGCAGTTTTTGAAGTTGCCGTAACAGTTCCAACATCAAAGAACTATTTACTCGATAATTTTTATTTAGGGAATTCATTATATTATGATAATACCAGAAAAGATGTCGTAAAACCAGATCCAATTGCTTTGCAAAAAGCAGATGTGGCTTTCGGAAATGTAATCACCGCTTCTCCAACAACACAAGATGCCTATTTATTCAGAGCAAGAACCAATAACTTGTTAGAAAAAGATGATTTGATGGCGACCTATTATCAACAATATATCGATACTGTGACTGCAAAAGGCGAGGCAGAAATCACAAAAAATAAAAACAAGTTCATCGAATCTTACAACAGCATAGCTTCTTTTTATGCAAATACAGATAAAGCAAAGGCAATTGAGTTGTTGAACAAAACTTTAGCTCTTGATCCTGCAAATGCTTATGCGCTTGAGGCATTGAAAATGTTGAAATAAAATTTAAAAATTATATTTTAGAACCGTTCTGATTTTTCAGGGCGGTTTTTTTATTACGGCAATTTGCAAATTAAGTATCTTTGCCCACTAGAGTTTAAAAAATGTTATCAAAAGAAACACAATTAGCAGTCGATAAAGGAGAAATGCTTCCGTTAATGGAAGAGTTTTACACCATTCAAGGCGAAGGATATCACACGGGTACTGCTGCTTATTTTATTAGAATTGGTGGTTGCGATGTAGGTTGTCATTGGTGTGATGTGAAAGAAAGCTGGAATGCAGCGTTGCATCCGCCAACTGCCACAGATATTATTGTTGCCAATGCTAAAAAATATGCAGACACGGTTGTGGTTACTGGTGGCGAACCCTTGACTTGGGATATGTCATTGCTTACACAAAAATTAAAAGATAACAATTTAAAAGTGCACATCGAAACTTCGGGAGCGTATCCTGTAACTGGATCTTGGGATTGGTTTTGTCTTTCTCCCAAGAAAAATAAATTACCAGTCGACGATGCGTATGCAATTGCCAATGAATTAAAAGTGATTGTGTATAACAAACACGATTTCATTTTTGCCGAAGAACAAGCAGTGAAAGTTAACAATAACGCCATTCTTTTCTTGCAACCCGAGTGGAGCAAAAAAGAAGAAATGACTCCATTAATTGTTGACTATGTGATGAATAACCCAAAATGGCGCGTGTCATTGCAAACCCATAAATATTTGAATATTCCTTAATTTTTTTTTAAGTATTATTGATAAATTCTTTTTTTGAATCAAAATAAATACTATTTTTAAGAAAAATTTTAAATATAACAAAAATGAAAAAATTACTAGTGGCAGTTGCCTTTGCGTTTGTAACTCAAGTTGGTTTTGCACAAGACAAACCAAGTAAAGAAGAAGTATTACAAGTAATAGAGAAAAGTGGAGGTTCAGGCCAATTAAATGCTGCTAAAAAACAATTACTGGGTATGGTACCCGCTGATAAACAAGCAGCATTTATAGTTGAATTTGATGTACTGATAAAAAAAGTTAATGATGCAACAGCCGAAATTTATATGAATGAATATACTAAAGAGGACGTCAAAGCAATGTTAGCGTTTTACAACAGTCCAGTAGGAAAAAAAATGGCTGAGAAATCAGAAGTAATTACTGAAAAATCGCAAGCAGCAATGATGAGTTTGCAAGGAGAAATGCAAACCATGATGATGAAATATGCACAATAATTTTTTATTGAAAATTAATTTTTAATTTTTAATTGATTGGGATTGGTTTTGCCTTTCAACAAATAAAATAAGCTTCCTGATGCTTATACAATTTTCAATGAATTAAAAGTAATCAGTTATACCAAACTCTATTTTATTTTTGCTGAGGGACAAGCGCTAAAGTAATTGTTTGTGCTATTCTTTTGCTGTAACCCGAGTGGAGCAAAAAAGAAGAAATGACATCGCTTATTTTAGATTATGTGATGAAAAATCCATAACGACATGTGAAGTTACAAATGCCTAAATATTTGAAAAATCCTAAATTTTTTTTCATGAAACACATACATTTATTAGCAGTTGTTTTTTTTACAATGCAAATTACAGTTGCTCAAGAAATAAAAGTCGAGACAGATAAAGGTATTGATGAAAGCGCAATTTACAATACAGCCGGTATCGAGATAAAACCTGAATATCCGGGAGGAATGACAGAGTTTTATAATTTTATTGGTAAAAATTTTAGAGTTCCCAATGTTAAAGGACTTGCAGGCAAAATCTTTGTTACTTTCGTGATTGAAAAAGACGGCAGTATTACGGAAATTAAAGTCATTAGGGATATTGGATATGGAACTGGTGAAGAAGCAAAAAGAGTTTTGGAAATGAGTCCGAAATGGTTGCCCGGTGAACAATCTGGTAAGAAAGTTAGAGTTTTATATTCTTTACCCATTGTGATTCAAACAAAATAAAGTTAATCCTAATCATTTTTGATTGGGATTTTTATTTTTACCAAAAATCATTAATAATGAAACCACAATTTTTACTTGACCCAACAATTACTTTTCTTAATCATGGTTCCTTTGGGGCTTGTCCAAAACCCATTTTTGAGGAACACCAGCGCATTCAATTGGAACTCGAAACGGAACCTGTTGAGTTTATTCAAATAAAGCAACCCAAGTATTTAAAAATTGCTCGAGAAAGTTTAGCTAAATTTGTGGGTTGTCAAGCTGGAGATTTGTTCTTTACATCTAACCCAACGTTTGCGATTAACATAATTATGCGTAGCATAAAGCTAAATGCAGGCGATGAAATTTTAGCCACCAATCACGAGTATGGCGCCATGGACAGAACGTGGAATTTTTATTGCAAAAAATCTGGAGCCAAATACATTCGACAAAATATAAGTTTGCCAGTAGTTTCTAAAAAACAAATGATAGAGGAATTTTGGAAAGGATATACTTCCAAAACCAAAGTAATTTTTTTAAATCAAATTTCAAGTGCCACAGCATTAATTTTTCCCGTAAAAGAAATTTGCGACAAAGCCGCAGCATTGGGTTTGATTACCATTGTTGATGGCGCTCATGTTCCTGGTCATATTGATTTAGATATTTCAGATCTAAACCCTGATTACTACACAGGAACCTTGCACAAATGGATGTTGGCTCCCAAAGGAAGTTCGTTCTTATATGTAAAACCAGAACTGCAAAATGATTTAGAACCTTTGGTAGTGAGTTGGGGTTATGAAAGTGTGTCGCCGGGCGAAAGTCAGTTTTTAGATTATCATGAATTACAAGGCACTCGTGATGTTTCGGCGTTTTTGTGTACACCAAAAGTGGTGGAATTTTTAGAAGATAATAATTGGAATGAAGTTTCAAAAGCATGCAAAAAAATAGTGTTGGATAATTACCAACGGTTTTGTGATTTGGTAAACACCAATCCGTTGTGTCCAATTAGCTCTGATTTTTTAGGACAAATGGTAAGTATTCCTATTAATACCAAAAAACCGGCTGAACTTAAAGAAATATTGTACTCTAAATATAAAATTCAAATTCCGGTGATGCCTTTGAATGGGAATTATTATTTAAGATATTCGATAAATGTTTATAACTCAGAAGCCGATTTAGATATTTTATACAATGCTTTGGAAGAGATTATTAAAACAACCGATTTGATAGAATCATGATGCCCTAGCCCAGATTATTTCACATAACTTTTATTTTCATAGGAGTTCAGTGAATTTCATTTAAAGTGGAAATCCTTTTTTAAACTTGAAAGGTTTTCAAAATCTTTAAAGTTTAAAAAAGATTGTAACGGATAGCTGGAAATAGCTCCAAAAGAGTGAACTGGCGAAGCAAATAGTTTCAAAATAGTTTAGCTAAATAATCAAAGTGTTTTCCTTCCAAAATTAATTCGCATTGCAAACCGTTGTCATGTGCTGCATTTTGCAACGTATTATAATCAAGATACAACCAAGGAAAAGCAACATCGGTTTCTCCTTTGTAAGTAACAGTAAAAATCAATTCGCCATAATAACCATCAGTCGGAACTATAAAACCACCATCTTCTTCTTGGTCAAACATATAAATGATATCGGAACTATCAATAAGGATTTGCCCGTTTGTATTTAAAAGGGACTTAAGTTTTTGCAAATAGTTCGAAGTCTTAGCCAATGTTCTAAATATTCCGGTGCCATTCATCAGTAAAATAATGGTATCGAATTTTTCGTTTTCAACCTCTAAGAGATTTTGAACTCGTGCATTTTGCAACCCACGAAGTTGACAAGCTTTAATAGCGTTTTCGGAGATGTCTATCGAAGTAACATCAAATCCTTTTTTCTGAAGATGCAAACTATGACTTCCAGCGCCGCAACCAATGTCGAGAACTTTTCCTTTGGCAAGTTGTAACGCTTTTTTTTCCAGTTTAGGCATTTCCTTGTAACTTCTAAAAAGATATTCCACACTCATTTCATCGGCTTCCGAAATGTTGGTTTCTGTGACTAAGTCTTCGGGTGAATTACTAGTTTGAAAATCGAGTATGGCTTTGCCGAATATATCTTTCATTTATTCTGAATTTATTTCAGAATCTTTTTTAAAGATTCTATTTTTAAGTTATTTGGTTATTCGTTTTGTGTAATTTTGTTTACAAATAAGGATTTAACAACCTTAAACAATTTTAAACAATGTTAAACCAACTCGAACAATTACAAAAGCTTGCCAAAGATAAGCATATCGAAAACAAAAAGTATTTTGATAAGCTCAAAAAGAAAACACCTAAGAATTTGGATTATGTAATGCAGGATTTACACGATACCGAGTTCAAACGAACCAATTGTTTGAATTGTGCTAATTGTTGTAAAACGACAGGACCTTTATTTACTTCGGCTGATATTGAAAGAATTTCAAAGCATTTGAAACAAAAACCACAACAATTCATCGACCAATATCTTCGCATTGATGAAGATAAGGATTATGTGTTGCAAAGCGTTCCGTGTACTTTTTTGGATGACCAAAACTATTGTATGATATACGATTTGCGACCAAAAGCGTGTCGCGAATTCCCGCATACCGACAGAAAAAAATTTCAGCAAATAGCTGATTTGACATTAAAGAATGTAGCTATTTGCCCAGCAGCTTATAATATTGTAGAAGAAATGAAAAAAAAATTGCCTTTGTAATCTTAGCTCCCCTCTACTTTGGAGAGGGGTTGGGGTGAGGTTTAATAAATCAAATACTTTTTTCTCATCACTTTAAATTCATTCAATCCCTTTTCCCAGGATTTTCGAATTTCATTTTCCGAAGTTCCAGCTTCAATTTGCTGTTGTAGTTTTTTGGTTCCAGCAAGTTTGGTAAAAAATGAATTGAAAAATTTGTTTTTATCCGAAGTGGTATTGTACGCTTTTATTAACCATTTCAATTCTAATTGTTTTACTTTTTCTATTTTGGATAAATCTTCTCCATAACATAATTGTCCTTTATGCATTGGTTCTTTGGCGCCAAAATTCGGAATCGGAGTAAAACTAAAATTACTCTTTGGTAAAAAAGGAGAACCATAAATCTGGAATTGCTTTTCGGTGCCTCGACCCACACTCACATTCGTTCCTTCAAACAAACACAAACTAGCATACAAGTTTATGGCTTGGTCATTAGGTAAATTTGGAGAAGGTTTTACGGGTAAACTATAGTACTTTTCTCGTTTGTAATTGAGACAAGGAATTACAGTTAAATTACATTGAATTCCCGGTCCTGAGCTTGTCAAAGGATTCAACCATTTTTCTCCATTAATCATTTTAGCATACTCACCAATGGTCATTCCGTGTAGTAATGGAATGGGATGCATCCCAACAAAACTCGTATATTCTTTTTCTAAAATCGGTCCATCTACAATTCCGCCATTCGGATTGGGTCTGTCAAGAACAATAAGTTGAATATTATTCTCTGCACAAGCCTCCATCACATAATGTAACGAGGAGATATACGTGTAAAAACGGGCACCTACATCCTGCAAATCAAAAACCAAAATATCAAGACCAGCTAATTGTTCCGGTTTTGGTTTTTTATTATCGCCGTAAAGCGAAATAATTGGTAATCCGGTTTTGGTGTCTTTGCCATCTACTACTTGTTCGCCCGCATCCGCTGTTCCTCGAAAACCATGTTCGGGAGCAAAGATTTTTTGGAGATTTATTTTTTCAGAAAGTAAATAGTCGACTATAGAAGTTTTAATAAACCTAACAGCTTCTTCACTTCCTATATTAGTATTATTTTTCACTTCTGTAAATTCTTTTATTGAAATAATCCCCGTCTGATTAGTCACAATCCCAATTTTATTATCTTTTAAAAAAGGTAAATAAGCAATATAATTGTCAGCGCCAGTTATAATGTCTTTATTATATTCGGTTTCAGCTCCCATCTCCTTTGGAGAGGGGTTGGGGGTGAGGCTTCCACAAGAAACCATTAGCAAAACCGAGAATAAAACTGTAATTTTGAACACTAAATTTGAAATCATTCCATTGAAATTAGAATATTTTATAGCAAAACGACTCATTACTGCTAAAGACCATAAAAGTAGTATATCCGCGCCAATAATAAAAATTGCCATCATTGCCATCGCCCTCGGAATGATTATGATGATTGTTTCCATTGCTACTGGTATAGGTTTGCAACAAAAAATACGCCAAAAAGTATCGGCTTTTAACGGACATATAATTATCTCCGGATATAACGATAACAATTCGGATGTTAGTACTAAACCAATTTCTATTCAACAAAGTTTTTATCCAAATTTTAAAAACGTTGACGGTATTCAACACGTTCAAGCTGTTGCAAGCAAAGCTGGATTCATCAGAACCGAATCGGCTTTCGAGGGAATTATTTTCAAAGGCGTAGGCAATGATTATCAAACTGAAAATTTAAAAGAGTATTTAACCGAAGGAAGACTACCCAATTTCAAGTCCAATCTCAACGAAGAAGTGCTTATTTCTCAATATTTATGTAACAGGTTGGGGTTAAAACTCGGAGACAAGTTTGTAACCTACTTCATGAAAGAGAATGACGAAGGTTTTAACCTGCGCAATTTCAAAATAGTCGGAATATACAATTCCGGCTTTCAAGAATTCGACGCTAGTTACGTCATTGGCGATATTCGCCATTTGCAACGTATCAACAAATGGAAACCCGATCAAATTGGTGCATTCGAAGTGTTTGTTAACAATTTTACCCAAATTGAACCAATAGGACAGCAGGTGTATCAAGAAACCTCCTCCATTTTAGATTCCCAAACCATTGTCGAAAAATACTATTATATTTTCGAATGGCTTAAACTTTTCGATTTCAATATTATTATTATTTTAATAGTCATGATAGCAGTATCTACTATTAATATGGTCGTGGCGCTTTTGGTTTTAATTCTGGAAAGAACCCAGATGATCGGAATCCTAAAATCACTCGGTGCCAACAATTGGTCCATACGAAAAGTGTTTCTCTACAACGCCGCCTACTTAATCGGTCGCGGATTACTTTGGGGAAATGTTATTGGAATTGGGCTGCTTTTAATTCAAAAATATTTTGGCATCATCAAACTTAACCCCGAGAGTTATTATGTCAATGTAGCACCAGTAGATATTAATTTGTTCTACATTTTTTTACTCAATATCGGAACTGTTGTAATCTGTCTTTTAGTTCTGCTTATTCCTTCTTTTATCATTACTAAAATTACACCCTCTAAATCCATTCGCTTCGAGTGATTTGAAGCACAAGATTTCCCGTCTTCAGGATGTTTAGTCCCGCTATCCGCTATATCTTTTTAGTTTGTCATGCTGAGCCTTTCGAAGCACAAACTAAAAAGGACCTATCTGCCTGCCGGAAGGTCGGGGCTAGAGTAGACTTTCTACTTTCATCAGGAAGAGGGCTGCCCTAGGTAGCTAGTAGGTGTAGCTTTGTAAACAACAAGTTATCAACAGATTAAACAAACTTCAAAAAAAGCATGAAATTTATTTGGATTGAGTTTGATTTAGTACTTATATTTGCCCCCCTGCAAAGGGATAAAAGTTCTTTAAAAACTGTAAAAACGAGGATTTAGAATAAATTCAAAAATAATTTTAAAATTTCTTGTTGTTTAAAAAAGAATAATTACTTTTGCACCCGCTTTGAGAATGAATGTAGAGACAAGTTGAGACTTGTCTTTGAGAATGAAATTAGAGAATCTGAAACAATTTCAGGTTAAATACAAAGAAGAACACGTTCCTAGACATATTGAATTGACAGCCGTCTCGTTTATAAGACGAGACAACAAAAGAGAGTAATGTAATCGAGAGATTAA